>NZ_JBYSVW010000010.1:244661-261980 GCF_058986625.1 Pseudomonas sp. GW821-FHT07G06 | reverse complement strand
TCACTGATCCGCGGTGTGGCTGCGACATCGTTCTGTTCCGTGATCGAGCTCAAGCGGTGCAGGGTGTCATAGGCAAACAGCCGGGTTTGTGCGCGGCTATCGTGCTGCCAACAAAGTCCTTGCTCGGTGTCATATAGCGTTACCTGTTCGCCAGCATCCTGACTCTGACTGCGCAGGACCTGGCCGGACAAGGAGGACTGGTAACGAACGTTCGGCACCACCTGCGGATCCAGTAGCTGTTCATTGAACAACCGTGGATCGATGCTGCTCAGCAACTCACCCAGCACGCCGTAGCGCTGCTGGCTGATCAGTTGCGTCGCGGCGGCGCCGGGGGCACTGCGGTTGCACTGCAGCGCGCGCACGGGCAGGCCGCGATTGTCGGTCACCGCGACCATGGGGGTGGCCACGCAAACGTCAGCAGTACTGATCGTGGATATAGTCGTCATGTTGAGATGCCTCCAGATTCGCGCTGATACGACATCACCTCTTTCAAGGTGTCGTTTTCATCTTCGTTCACGCTGAACCATGGATAGACTGTGGAGCGTCGCACGTATCCCAAGGCAGTAACGACGGCGTATTCGCGTCCCACCGGATCGTAATAGTGGGTGTCGGCATATCCCCATACACGAGCATCGACGTCATTGACGTACACCGGCTGATCGATGAAGTAGGGTTGGTAAGTGCGAATAGCTTGCCCTTTGTTGTCATACTCGGTGCGCCCGGACACGGCCCAGCGGTCAGCCGCTCCCGTATCGCGCTGCACCGGCTGGCCATCCTGCAGTTCCAATTGACCGTCCGCGCTCACCACATACGCCAGCCCCGGCGGGCATTTTTGCTTCGCTTGCAGCGTGCGCCCAAAGCCGTCAATAAAGGACAGACCGATCCTGATTTGTGGCGCAGGCACACTGCCCGGATACTGATCGGACACCATGGTGGCGACTTCGACCGGACGCCGAACAGCCTGCCGCAACGCGTCTTGCACAACCGTCGGCACCTGTTCCAATGGCGCCGCCGACCGCGCCCAGGCATATGCCCGTGAGCGCCAGTGACCGTTGAAACTCAACCACTGTTGTCGTTGCAAAAAGTGCTGTAGTGCAAGGCCTTCTTCTTCTGAGATGCCCTCTAACAGCTCAGCTTCGAAAGGTAGTCCCATCCAGTTGTACAGATCGTACAGAAAGACGTTCGCCGCCTCCTGAATCGCGGCTGCAGGCGCGGCCAACGCCGTCTCAATGCTGCGCAAGGCTGGCGCATGGGGATCAAAAATATCCAGTGGGGCAAAGCCGACTGCGACCGGGACATTCAGCACATCCAGCTCGGTGCCGTAACGGGAGGTCGCAACCCCACGCCCGAACGCGTCAAACAACACTTCTTCGGTGTTCTCGTTGGCGTCAATGGTCCGCATGGGACTGAGAAACCGGTAGTCATAAACGGCTTGCACGCGGTTGCCCAGTGCGTCGGTCACCGAAGTCACGACGCAGCTATGCGTATCGTAAGTGTAAGTTTTCGGCCCCACTATGGGTGTGCTTTGGGTGGTGCGTGCACGGTAGAAAGGTAGCCATTGCCCCCCCTCGACGTAAGTGCTGTAGCCGCTGGGAAGCACCCACACGTCGGGAACCGTTTCGGTGAAGCCGGTGGACAACACTTTGCTCCGCTTGAGATAGCCAGCGACGGGCAAGGCGGTCTCTAGATCCAGTCCTGGAACGCCGGCATATGCGATCAACGATTCAGCGTCAAATTCCGCCACTTCCTGGTGGTGCACCAAGGCTAAGGGGGGTGGGTTACCCGAAGTCACGACCGCCGTGCCGGCGGCATTAAAATAAAACGTTACCGCTTGCCCGGCGTAAGTCCGTGGTTGGGCTGGCGCGATCAGGCTGTTCGGGGCCGTCAATGCCTCGTAACTCAGTCCATCGGGCGTCAGCGGGTAACAACCGTAGTCGTCGAGGTAGGTGAGGACATTCTGACGCTGCTGAAACGGCAAACCCAAGGTCCACACGTCCGGCTCGCGCAGGTTGTACACCCGGCTGCGACTTTCGGTGAGGCGCAGCGGCACTTGTCCGTCATCGTAGGTAGTGCGCCACAGTTCATCGGGTACGTTAGGCGGATAAGGATTGTTTCCGGGCTGTGGCTGGCGGGCGTAATTGATTGCCACGCTCCACAGCACCAGGCCAAACTCATTGGTCTGCAGAGTAATTTGCTGCTGCACAATCGGGTCTTCAGCAATGCGCTCGTAACCGACACTTAGTGATTCCAGGGCCATGGGAAGGGCCACGCAGTAGCCGTTGGCGGAGGCAGTACCTTGCAGCAGCCGTACCTGTGAGCGACTGGTCTCGACGCTGTAGGGCACATCCTCCAGTCCACTGCCGTCAACCCCATACACCTCTGTGCGATCAACACTGCCTTTAAGGGCACGGAACAGTTGGTACTGCGTCGAACTGTCCACACCCGACAACAGCTCATCATCCCCAATAGCGCGATTAAATCGGGTAAACCGCGGAGCGCCGAGGCTGAAGAGCATGGGGTTGGCGTAGGGCAAGGCGCCTGGGCGCAGTTCATCGCCTTCCTGGCCGGTGTTGTACCAAACCTTGGTCAGTGTCGGTGCGGCCAGTGGCAGATTCACCGCCGTGGCGGCCGCCAGCAACTGAGTGTCAAGATGCTGCACGAAGCCGAAGCCACGAAATTCGCGGTCGATTCCGGCGTATACACCGCGGCGGTAAAGGTAGTGCTGGGTGAGCCGATTACCACTCACTTCATCAAGCGAACTTTGCGTGGAGACCACTTGTAAGGCAAAGGGCAGATCACACACGCTGGCCGGCAGCGCCAGTTTTTCATCCAGCCATTCCTGCGCTGAACTGCGGTAGGTGATCGCCGTGTGGCTGCCCATGTTGTTGTTGGACGATTCAAGCAAGTAGGGTTTAGTGGTGGCAAAGGTGTAACACCAATGCTTGGGTTGCATGTGCGAGACGGTCAGGACCAGGGTTGCGGTGCCAGTGCCGTCGACATCGGCAAAGTTGATCTGGTCCAACTGGTCAAAACGCACGCCCAAGGGCATCGGCAGAATCAGCGGGGTCGTGCTGAAAGCATTGCCCGACTGGTTCATGAAAATCAGGAAACGTTCCGATTCGGCATAAATTAGGTCGGTAGCCCCGGAACCGTCCAGATCGGCGAGAAACACCCGTGATGGGTTAAACGTGAGGACATCAAAGGGCAACTGCGCCAAGACCAACGGTTCACCGAAGGACCCGCGGCCCAGGTTGGGCCAGCAAGTCAGCTGGTCGTATCGAATCTGCACCAGATGCTGCTGACCGGAACCCAACACATCACTGAAGGCCACCAGGGACGCTGGGTCGCCGGCTTGCAGTGGTAAGCGGTCTGGACTGTTGTGCGCCACGTCTTGCGGGGCGCCATAGCCTTGCTGGCGGTTGTTGTCGTAGATCCGCACACTTTTCGGACCGATCAGCGCTAGATCGGGCAGCCCGGCCCCCACCAGATCAGCCATTTGCGCCGAGGACTGTAAAAACTCACAGGGAAAGGCTGGAAAGGGCACAAAATTTGACCAGCTTTGGTCGGAGTTTAAAGTGAAATAACCGGCAAGACCCGGTTGCGCGATTAGCCAGTTGAGGCGCCCCATGCCGGTGAGGTCTATCAGCGCCTTGCGCTCGCCTTCGACTGGCAATAAGGAGGGAATTTTAGGCAGTGATTGCCATGGGGCATAGCTTACCGCGTCGGGTCCCCCGGTGCCCCGGATCGGAGCCTGATAACGCCAGTCGTTACCGACCTGGTACAGGATGCCCGGCAAGCCCTCCCCATACAGATCTACTAACTGATATTGCCCACCGCCATCCAGCCCCGGGAAGGCCGGTAACTGGGTGTATTGGTCCGCCTCAAAAGCAGTTGAAAAGGTACTGTACGACCAGTCAGCCGGGGGCTGTGCCTGCACCGTACCGTCGCTGTCATAGGCAAGCATTTGTGCGCCGAGTAATTGCGACAGCTGTGGCGATTGTTGATATTCCAACAGCAGACGCGAGACCAGCGTGTCCGCCTGGCCCAGTTCCAGTGGAAAATGATTGAACATCAGGACCTGGTGGCAAAGACGGTGGGTACGAACCTCAAAACCGAACGCGTAATCGGAGAAGGAGTCCTCACGGCATGGCCACGTGTTCGTCGGCAGCAGTGGCGGCACGACCAACGGGTCTACGGTACGCTCACCGTAGTCAAATACCAGGGTGAACAGCCACGCAGGGGCTTGCGTGGCGCTGTACTGGCCCCAGGCGTATAGAGGGGCATAACCGCTGACGTTGCCATACTCGACGTACTGCAAATAACGGTTGGCTGTCTGCGCGCGCGTCGCCTCTGCACCTACGGTGGTGCAGTTTTCAGCGTTTTCACGTTTGTAACGGTAGCAAATGTGCTCTCCTGTCGGTGTGACTGATTCCTCCAGCAGCCACACACCGATATGACTGGGCTGCGCCGGATCGGCGATCCGTGCGTCCGCCGATTTGCCCAGGCAGTAGAGCTGACCGTTCGGTGTGCGCACCAGCCAAAAATCCTCTTCTGGCGCGTCCGGGGTCCAGCGCTCGATCAGGGTAAAAGTGCCCTCGATGCACGGATAATAACGAGTGACGCTGTAACTCTGCCCCAAATCCAGGTCCCCATAACGGGAACGTTGAGTGGTAATGATTTGTTGGTTCTCATCCCGCTCTGCAACCAGGATTTCGCCATCGGGGGCTAGGTACGTATCGTCGTCCTGATACAGCGGGACGCCGGTGCTGGTACGACGGCGGATAGCCATCTCCGACAACCCCCAGCCGATGCCGAACGCGCCGTTGCCAGCCCCGCTGCTGTAGCCCAACGACAAGGTCGGTGCATCGCCGCGGCCGGGAGACATCGGCAGAGGCAGGCTTAGGCTGGCCATGCCGCTCATGCCGACATTGCCCAACGCTTCACCCATCCCTTGAATCGCTCCGCCGCCTTTGGGCAAAGAAGGCGGTGTTACTTGCATAGTAGAAGCCTGACTGGTGTTCATACCCTGTCCTCAGATCGTATTTATTTACCGTAGACCCGGGGGCCACGCCCCCGAGAAATTCCCTCAGTCAGTTGTCTTTGAGGGTGTAACGTAGCTGGTAAATAACATCGACCAGGCTTTCTACCAGGGCGCGCTGGCTGCCTAACGGGCCGGCATTAAAGAACGTCAGGATCAATGTGCCGCTGTCAATCGGATCGCCTTCGAAGGGCAGGTATTTGGGATCATTGAAGTCGGCCACAAACAGCCCCGAATCATCCAGACCGCGGGACAAGGCCACGTAAGTGGAAGGGCCCGCCAGCGTTTGTAATTGGAGTGTCGCCTCAACGTCCTGATACGGGCCGAGCAAGGCTGGGAGGGTGACGCTGATATTTTTGAATCGCCCCGTCTTGTTGTGAGTGCCGTAGGTGTTGCTCAGGTCCAAGGTGGCAACGTCAAACATGACGACCAGTTTGTTGTCATCGACCAGGCTCACAGTAACCCCGTCGTCTGGGTGACCGGCGTTGGTTCCTTCCAGCGTCAATTTGACCAACAGACTGAAAGTCCATGCAGGATCCACCTGGGTCATCTGGGCATTGAGCGATACGGTCTTAAGGATTTCCAAGCCGCGCTTGTCCACGCGCAGGTAAGTGCTTTCCATCTTCTGCAACTCCAGCATCAAACCTTCACCGGCCAGTAAACCTTGATACAGGTCATTCCACATAGGCGCGCTGAACAGGTTGACCGCCTGGGCGGTACCGACTTCACGGACCAGCGCGCCTTTGGTGGTCAGGCACAAGGCTAAGGCGCTGTCGTAGAGCTGGTAATACAGCGAGGACAGGCGTGCGCTCATCCAGTTGAACAGCTCCAGACCGGTAAAGCGGGTGGTTTGCATCGTGTACTGGGCGCGCAGGTTATCCAGTTCTTGGGCGTACAATGCGCTTTGCTTCTGCGCCATGGCCAGTTGCTGGGTCTGCGACTGAATCTGCGCATTCAACTGCGCCACTTCGCTGGCCGCATTGTCGCGCTGAATCTGCCAGTCTTCGCGCCGGCGGCGGTATTGCTCACTGATATCCAGACGCTGCGCGGAGGTTTCCAGCACCATCGCGCCGCCTTGTAGACCAAACGCGACTGCCCTCGCGACCCCGCCCCACTGGGATCCGCCAAAGGCGAAACCAAAGGTATTGGGTGCCATCTCCACCCCGGCCCCCACCGCCATCGGAATCATGGCGGCGGTATTCAACGCCCCGGCGGAGACTCGCAAATCCATTGCCGATTGCTCACTGGAAGTGATCCAGTTGTTATACAGGCCGGTGTAATGGCCCAGCCGGACCTTGGCGCCGTTGAGCGCCTCCTGAGAAGCCGCAATGGCCGACGTTAGGGAGGCGATGTTGTTGACTTGAATCTCTTGGGTCAGCGTCGCGATTTGTTGCTGTTGGGTTTGCACCAACAAGGTCATGTATTCGTTATCGCGTTGCAGCAGGGCCCCCTGCAAACTGGCGCCAAACTGAATGACGTTGCTCACGGCGGTACGGGCTTTGTCCGCCAAGACGGCAAAGCGGTATTCGCTGACGGTCTGGTTGGCCGGCACCGAATTGCCTCCAACACCGTTACCGGCCCCGTGCTGAATCTGCAGATCGCGCGGATTGGCGGGGGTGGCGTACAACGGCAGCATCATCGGTTGACCGTCCAACGTCAGGCCGTGACGCAGGTTGTAGAGGCGTACCTCAAGCTTGTCCCAGTAAATCAACAGATCTGTATTGTAGGGCGGCAAGAAACTACCGTTCTGGCCGCTCAGGTAAGCGCGTAGCAGGGTGGTCAGCACCGTTGGTGCGGGGGCGTCCGGGTCATCAAAATCCACCACGGCGATCTGCGCTGCTTCGGCGCCTACCGTTGGATTGGGCCAGCTGTTGGTGTAATCAATCACCGGCCGCGGCCCCAGCATCTGCGAAGCTTCCAGGTAATACAGCTTGGCCTGCGCCAGATAATCGCGTTGCTGCATGCGGTAGCAACTGTCGCCGCGCTCGATCAGTGCGTTAATGCAGTTGAGGAAAATCGCCATCTTGTAATGCATGGGGTCGTTCATGGCGATGACGTCGGGATCGACCGTCGGTGGGATCGCCGCGTTCCAGGTATGGTCCTCTTGCAGGGGCACCACGTTCCAGTAACGCACCTCGGTGCCGATTTTTTCCTGCTGGCCGTATTTATTGCGATAACCGGTGGGGGTGAAGATGTACTTGTACCACTCCTCGGCACTGGCGTAGTTTTGTTCGGTGAGGTAACGGTCGGCGATGAGGAAGCTGCTATGGAAAAAAATCTCCCAAAAATACAAGCCGTATGAACCGTTGAAGTCGATGGGAGCGGTATTGTGATGTTCGATTTCGGCCGTTTGAGTAGAATAACTTAAAAGACCAGAAATACTATTTTCCTGCAACATGGCAGTAAAAAATGCTGCAGAACTAGTTGTCAAGTACGCAATCTGCTGTATGGCCCCAGTAGATGCAACCTCACCATCACTCAAAGTTTCCGGAAAACTAGCAATTTCATGAGTTTTATCCATCTCCATTCCATTATCTTGTATGCGACTTGATAACGGAACAACTTCAGAATCATCTGTTATTGGATGAACACTGGCTTCAAAAAGCGCAACACTCTGCTTGACACTCAATGATGCAGAAAAGTCATCGCGGTCAATTACAATGGACTGTCCATTTGGACTGTTCTCTGGCAAAGGGAACCCAGGATCAAACTCGAGGTAGTCAGTTTCCAAATAGAAAGGAGGATTATTAATAGGGGCCGTACGATTGTAAAAGTAAAGTCCGTAACAGTATAGCATTTGTCCATAACTACCATAGTCGTCCCTAAAGTAGAGCTTTTCAGCGTACGATATATCAATTTTTACCGGGGTATGTGGGTGAAATGTATATTTCGTACTGGCCTGCGCTAGGCCGTTGTATTTGTATGGCGTAACAGTTGCAGTTATAGACGCTGTGCCTGCATGCGTTATTGTAATTGTTGTGCTATCAATTTTGGTGACATAATACCAGTGCCCATATCCTAAATTCATCAAGTGCCCCGCCTTGACCTTATTGGCAGGCTCAAACAGATCTGCGCAAATAAATTTACGCGCATCCCAACTTGAATCCCCCAAGTACACCCTCAGCTCGCCTAGAGCGGCTACATTAACCACTTCATATCTATTAGGCTTTTTTGGCATAAGTGTTTTTTTATAGGAAACCCACTGACCATCCTCTGGAAGATACCACGTATTGCAGAAATAATTGTACGTTGGAGTTACATTCGATGAGCCAGTTGCCCCGTTCTGCTCCTCACTAATCCAGCAAATATATAGCCGCTTGTTGTACCAACATGGCTTTACCATACCATCTATAGCGTTGGCAGTCGGGGCATCGATTTTCAGCCACTGCGACCAAGCGCCGCCCGAAATTTTATTGGCGTCCGTGCGAACGGCCATGTTACAACTGCGCCAATAAAAATCGTAAGGTGCGTTTTTAGTTCGGCCGACATAATAGATTATGTCTCGATTGCTCGCTGAAGCGTAGACGCCACCTAAGTAACCACTAATAGTTTCTAGGTTTGCCAATGTCTCAAACCCCAGCATATATTGCTGAAATCCGGTTTGCACCCGACTGTCGGAAATCCGCCCCTGATTAATGGTCTCTTCCAGCGCATTAAACAATTCTGTTTTGTTGTAACGCAGACTCGGATCCACATACACCGAGGGGTAATACTGCAGACGCTCTTTGCCTGCCCAGGTTGAGTACACCTGATTGTAATCAGGCCAGTCGTATAAAAACCCGCCTGGGCGCGATTCTTTGACCATGGTCGATGTCACGCTGTTATCCACATCGGGGTCATAGCCGCCGAGGCAGCGGTTGATGTACAGCTGCACGCTGGCAATCGCCTCTGCAATCCAACTGGTGGGTACGTCCGGGCCGATTTTGGTGTCGAGTAACAGGTATTCGTAGAGATCATCGGCGGTGGTGACGCGATCGCTTAGCGGGGGGCCACCGGGTTCGATTGGGGTTGCGGGTACGCAATAGGCAATGAAATAGTCCACCAAGGCATTACGCCGGGCAACCTGGATGGCATTCATAGCGGTAGCGGTTTGTTGGCTCATGATGTGCTCCTTAAAACCCAATTGGGAAAAATCCACTACTGCTGAATGGCCGTGACCAGTCGCTCGGCGACTTGGCGGATTAGGTCCGAACTTTCGGCGGCTACAGTAGGTTTGGACATATCAAACAAGTTATTCATGCACTGGCTGCCGACGTTCAATTGGGTCCCAGCTTGCATCCAGGTTTCCAAGCGATAGACATCGTCGAAACATTTCGGAAATTCGTTGTAGATGCCTTGCGCCACCAAGTAGCTGTTGGTCAGCAAGGCCGCTTCGATGTCCCAACCCTGGATATAGGCCAGCTTGCTGAGGGCATTTGCATAGTATTGGTCCGGTTGATTGGCTTCCTCGAAATAACTCAAGGCTTCGGCCATGGGTACCACTACGCGCAGTAGCCATTGTTTGAGCCGAGCAATGCGTAACAGCAAAGGCAACGAAGGACTGGCCACGATATTGAGGCCCTGAATAAACCAGCTCGGGGTGTTGACGATCAGGGTCAGATCTTGTTCGGAAAGGTCCGCCCATTGGGCAATAAGACCGAACTGCGCCATGCCTTGGGTGTAGCGGGCGACGTTGGCTGAAGCCCCAATCACGTTGGCCTTACGAGGTTCTTCTGGGGCGGAGTGCAGCGTGTTGATGTCAGTCCAATAGTTGCCCAGCCCGTAAGCTTGAGCCTTGCCTTTACCGGACATGGGCAACGCCTCAAAGTTCGTATCCTGCCAGCTCAGCAAGCGGCTCATCACGTTGGGTTTGGTTTTGAATACCGGAGCGATCAGTTGATAGAGCTTTTGCTGCAACTGCGCCGGCAACGGCGCATTGGGTTGGTAGGTCAACGCGAGCGTGTCGCTGCTAAGGGTGGTGTAGATGTTGTTGGAAAAGTTGTACAGCTCAGGGGTGAGCGTGCTGCTGTAGACGTTCGTTGTCAGGTTAAATACCGTACGCACGTCCAGCTCATGGTTGGTCATCCAGGCCACCACCGCCTCGGTTTGCCGAATGATGTCCAAGGTTTTCAACGTCGGCACGCCGGCGATCAATTTGGCGATGTCCTGTCCAGGACTGAGCAGTTCCCACAGGATGCTGGCCTCGGTAAACGTCAAGCCCAGCAACCGCGGGATCATCGCCAAGCGATAAAGTTGGGCGTATTTTTTATAATCCATCGTCACTGTTTCAGGCGTGTCGAACGCCAGTTGCGCCATCCGGTACAACTCATCGGCAGACACTTGCAAGGCGCCGCATACAATAGGGGTATAGGGATCGTTGGCATTCGGTTCAAAGTCGAGAGTGGCGTAAAGCGGGACGGTGACGCTCGTTGTCGTAGAGGTAAATAGTCGTTGATATTGACTTTGTTCATGCTGCAACGCGTAGGTGTTCATCTCACCGATGAAGCAGCAGAATTCGTCGCAGCTGAGGCCATAGGTCTTCGAGAGGCGACTGAACTCCGCGATGGCTTGCAAGACCGGTGTATCCAAAGAAAAAGCCCCAGTCTCTCCTCGGCCCAAATTGGCATTAAAAATGAGCCAGTCGAGTTGGTGAAACTCAAGGTTGAGGTGTCGTTTCAAGCGGATAAGCCGTTCCGCGCGATCCGCATAGTGGACGGCATTGCTTGCAGTTAGCGCGAGTTCAAAGCGAGTCGTTGAATCCTTCGCGGGGCCGACTAGGAGAGCGAACGGGCTCGGGCCTTGGCTAGAGATATAGATTTGACCATATACATTGACTGATGCCGCATTCGTGGCGCCGTATTGCCAGTACTGACCAATCAATCGATCAGCCTCGGTTGAGGCCTGATAATTGACCTGCGCCGTCATGGCGATCAACTCATTGAAGGCGAGGCCGGTTCGCTCGGTAAATACCTCAACGGCCTTCAACTGACCGGCAATATCTGTCGCGGTGGGTAAGTTGTAATGATTTTGAATTGTCGCCGCGTTGGCGGGGGCTGCGACTAGCAATGAGTAAAGCGCCGGGGTCAGTTGCAGTTGTTCCCGCGTGGTGGGCGAAGGCAAAACGTCGGCTTTGGTCGATTTTCTCGCGCGACTGGTGAGGATGGGTTCAAACGCCAGCGCTTGCATATCGCGCAAGGAATCCCAGATCAGTTCCAACGACAGCTTATCAGCGGACAGTACACTGCGTATCTGCACCAAATTATCGTGATACGGCAGGGTCATGGGGTAGTAAACGTTTTCCAGGGAGACCATGGGGGCCGGCGGGGTCAAATTCGCCATGCCCTGCTGCAACACATCAATCAAGATATCGAGGGTTGATACCTCCTTGAGAAACGCGCTTTCGTCCATGACCAGTGCCTTGATATCCGGGCGTCGTTGGTCAATGTTCAGCGGGCTAGCGGGTAGGTGCAATCCTTTGGAAATTTTGTACAGTTCTACCAGATAGCGCCCGGGCGAAAATAACGACTGAATCGACGTGGCCTCGGCATAGCCATCGGTCGATCGCTCAGGAAACAGATCATCAAAGTCCGGCGCGCCGCCTAATGAGCGCTGCATGGCGTCCTCAAGTCCCTTTGGGAAAGGCGCAATGCCCATTTTAGGAATGCCTTGCATTACTGGTTCATTGCGTGACAGGTACGTGCGGTACAAGCTTTCCAGCACTTGGACACGTTGGCTTGCGGCTTGGTGAATCGTCATCGCCTGCTCAGTGGGCAACGCCGTCATCTGCGTACAGAATCCGAGTGGTGATTCCCGAGAAATATCGAAAATTGATGTGAATCCGTTATCCTTCAATACATTGATAGCATCTTCATCTTTAACTGAAATACGCAATGATTGCAGCAGTACGTCATTCATGGATAAATCCCTTAAAATTCAGGCTGTGGAAGAAGTATGTGTAACGTAAAAGGAAATGCGACAAAGAATCTTTGGATCCAAGGCTAGTCTGTAAAAAAGGTTATGCGGCGAAAACACTCATAATGTTTCGAGATTAAGTTGATAGTTAATTTATCTAATCAACTTGTTTTCAGTACTTAACGTACTGAACTGAAATTTTACGAACTCGTAAGCGCTGATTTATTCAGTCGTCAGGCTAGGAATAAACCAGAGCGCTATTTTCAACTCGTCACTTCGAACGATGGATGGCATTGCCTCTCCGAAAATATTTCTTCGCGTAACAAATACCGACGCCAACGGCCTGCCAGCGTAAGGACGCACTTGATTGCTGGAGAGCTTTTGCTAGAGGTGTCTGTCGTAAATATTACTGTATAGACATACAGTATAATGACTTGAAGGCGCAGACTAGTCATATTGCAGTAAAAATCTGCGTTAATTTATTAGAAAATATGTCTGATGAGCCGCGCGCGGGGAGCCCGCAGCGGCGCTGGGTACGAACCACAAACCATGCATCCAGCGCGGCACACCATCGGACAGGGGTCAAGTACACGTTACGAGTCTTGCCCCTGTCCCACCTCGGCGCGTAGATAGACCTAGGGCTCGGCCCGCCGGACTTCAGCCACATACGAAATTGTTTTCTTTGCCTGCTTTGGCGGTGGTGCGCACCGCTTGCCTGAAGATATCCGGCATCAACCCAAACGCGGTCTAATCCATATCGCAAATACCCTTGCCTTTCGTGGCCTCTGTGATCCGGTATTGCCCGACAGCCCAAATTTGCAGTTTTTATTAAGTACTTACCTGCGTCGATTTGTGCAAGCGGTCGCTACACTCGCTAGAGCGACTCCAGGCTGGCAACTAGCGTTTTTCATTGATGCTATCGACAATGCCGAAGTTGCTGCACGTCAGTGCAGTGAAGATTATTTTCCTATCAAGCTGCTGGAAAGTCTGGATGCGGATCAGATAAGTGAAAAAAAACCAGGCGGTTTAACTGTATTGCCTGGCCGATCAACTGGAAGGCGTGATCCTCAATTAGGATGTTGCTGGGGCCTGTGAGTGGATGATATTGACTCATGTTTCAAGCTTCCTTTTGTTCGGCTTCGGCTTCTATTTGTTTGTGTTGTTGTAGCCAGTGGAGGAAGCCTGTTTCAGGAAGTGGGCGGGAGAATAGATAGCCTTGCCCCACTGAATAGCCCAGACGCTGCAGGAGAGCGAGTTCTTCGGGAGTTTCGATACCCTCGGCCACTAAAGGGACTCCAAGGCCGATTGCAAGGTGCGGGAGGCTCTTCACCACGGCCCGGCTGCGAAAGTTGTCCCTCATGTTGCGCACGAAGCTGGCATCCAGCTTTAGTTCAGTGCAAGGCATTTCACAGACGCGCTGCAAGGAAGAGTAACGCGTCCCGAAGTCATCGATTGACACGCCGCAGCCAAGTAGGCGTAGGCGCACGAGGTTTTCGAGACTGGCGATCGGCGCCTGCATCAATCCGGTTTCGGTAATTTCCAATATGAGGCTTTGAGCGGGTACCTTTTCTGCGTCGAGAGTCTGTTGGATTACTTCGAGCAAGTGAGGCCATGCCAGTTGCTCAGCCTCCAGATTGATGGAAAGGTGGAGTTTGCCGACTAACTGCTGTTTTCGCCAGAAGCGCAAGGCTTGCTGGGTGATGGACTGTGTCATGGCGTTTAAGAGCCCAAACTGCTGTACGTGTTTTAGAAACACGCCAGGAGGGAGCAGTCCGTGCTGTGGGTGTTGCCAGCGAACGAGGACTTCTGCGCCGATCACACTCATTGTCTGAAGGTTGAGCTTCGGCTGATAGAAGGGAATGAACTCTCCTTCAAGCAACCCGATCTGAACCTCGGCGGCGGTGGGTGTTTGGTGGTGTGCGCGAGGAATTTGGCGTGCGGTGCAGGACTGATAGCGCATCATGAGTATTTTCAGCTTGTCACGGCAGAAGGGCTTCTCCAGATCACCCAATATCTGGTAACCCGCTAGTCGCGCAAGGTGTTGAATGGTTTGACGCAGGTCAGGCGCTATCGAGCTAGAGATGATCAGTGCACCGAGATGACCTGTCTTGGCGGCTTGGCGCAGGAAAGACAAGCCATCCATGCCAGGCATCTCGATGTCGCAGATCAGTACATCAAAAGCGCCTTCGGTCTTGAGTTGGGCGAGGGCCTGCTCGCCGCTATCGGCGGAATACAGGTTCTGGTAGCCCAGTCGTTGTAGCACAAGCATCAGCGCTCGGCGGGTTAGAGGATGGTCTTCAAGGACGAGGATTTTGATGCTGTTCATTGATCTGGCTCGGAGGGATACAACTCCTAGATTCTCAGCATTTTGGGGGGGCACCATGTAGTCGGGGCACCATTTTCATGTAGGGAAAGCCAGCATTTGGTGTCACCCCCGAAAGGAAGGGTGTTTCGAAATATTTTGAGGGAAAACCCTACGCGATGGTCGGAGCTTGCCTGCCTTTTTTTTTGTTGTGACTGGTCACTATTACGGCTGCAGAATTTTAAAGGCGGTAATGCCCAGTGAAAAAGCAATCGTGTTCGGCCCGAGGCGAGTCCCATCCAGAGCTTTCTGGCTTTTCAAAGAGTAAGAGTCGGCGGTCGTTGACTGCAAGCATCGTTCTTGCGTTGTATGGTTACGAAGTCCTTGCCATGCCACTAGCAACGGCTGCTACGAAAATTGCTAGCTCCACGCCGCAGGGTGTGAAGATTGCCGACGAGCAGGAATATGCATTGTATGTCCCGCAGTCGGGTGAAAGCCTTACTGAAGTGGCGCAGCGTTTTTCGGTGAGCGAGTCCGTGCTGACCTCCCTGCGTACTCAGGTCCGTGGTTACGGCTGGTCCGATCGCACATGGCTGGTACCCAAGCAGCCAGAAGGCGAGTCTGCTCTTTATCCTGCGTATGTACTGTATCAAGTAAAAAAAGGCGAAAGCCTGGCTTCGCTGGCTCTGGGTCATAACCGTTCGGTGCGTGAATTAGCCCGCCTTAATGGCATGGTGATGAGCGAGGCAAAGATTGCAAAGCTGAAGGCTGGAGATTCGATCTTGTTGCCAGCGTCGCCTAAGAAAGGCGTTCAGGCGGCCCCTCAGGTCGAGACTAAGACGGGGAGCTTTGGGCAGAAAGTGGCCCAAACCGTTTCGCAGACGGCAAAAAGCTATGAATCGGCACGCAAGTCTGAGAGTGGGCAAGGCGTGGGCGATTTGCTGTCGCAGCAGGCCGCTGGCAGCGTGAGCAGTGCATTGTCGCAAGGGGCTGAAGAGCTTCTTAATCCTTATGGTCGTGCCAAAATTGGGGTGCGCGCCAACACCAATACCAAGGATGTCGATCTCGAACTTGACTACCTGCAGCCCCTGCTAGAAGGCACAGACAACATTTTGTTCGGGCAAATAGGTGCTCGCTCGTTCGACGAGCGCAGCATCGGCAATATCGGGCTGGGTTATCGCCAGCAAGTCGCGGCAGACTTGATGCTGGGCGTGAACGCCTTCATTGACCAGGATTTCACTAACAACCATACCCGAGGCGGCGTTGGGGTCGAGACCTGGACCGAGGAAATGCGGCTGGCGGCTAACGCCTATGCCCCCTTGAGTGGTTGGAAGGCGTCCGATCGGGATCGTTTGAATTCCGATCCAACACGTTACGATTTGTTCGAACGCGCAGCCGCGGGTTGGGATGCTCGGGCGGAAATCGCCTTGCCGGGTGCACCAAAGCTGGCGGGTACCGCCAAGTACTTCCAGTGGAGTGGCGACGGTGTTGATGCCTTGGGCAGTGGTCAGTTGGAGCGTAACCCCAAAGGCTACAGTGTTGGTATGAAGTGGCAGCCAATTCCCTTGATCGGTTTCACTGCCGAACACCAGAAAATTCAAGGTGGCGAAGGTCAGTGGTCGGCGGGGATGAGCTTGAGCTGGGCCTTTGATACCGACTTGGCGCAGCAACTCAATCCAGGGAAGGGCACGGCCCTTAAACCCCTGGACCAGGCGCGTAAGGACTTCGTCCAGCGCGATTACAACGTGGTGCTCAATTACAAAGAAAAAGAGAAGCCAATCCCGCAGGTGGCGCCTATTACCTTCGAAGCGGCCAGCTTGACGGTGATTGCGCCGCATTCTAGTGCAACTGCTCCGCTCATCAATCCGGGCCCGGCTCTGCAAAACCGACACCCGGGAAGTGTGTTGGAGTTCTCTTTTGATGCCTCCGTCCCCCTTGCTGCGGGGGCAGTGATTGTTGATAAGACAAGCGGTGAGATTATCGTTCATCCGGGCGCAGCAGCGCGCTCGGGCGTGGTGCTTGTCCAGCAATTTGTGAATGGTCTGCATGTCAACAGTGCCAGCTACCAATTGGTTGTTGAGGCAACGGCTTTTGACATAAATGCTATGCCAGTCGTTGAGGCGGTCAATATCAATGGATCGCTGCGCGTTGGTCAGACCCTGACCGGTGTGTACAGTTTCAACGCTAACGGTGGTGAGACTACCGATGCCTCTACGATGCAATGGCTCGACGGTGGTCATACTGATACCGACGCCCAGTACCTATTGGATGCTGGCGATGTGGGGCGTGTGTTGACTTTTGAGGTCACCGCGAAGAACGGCGCCAATGTGCTGGGTAACATCGCCAGAGTCAACACGACCAATGCCACGGGCGTGAGTGGTGGTGGTGGACTCGGTGGTGGTGAAGTCATCGATGCGGTGGGGCCTGTGGTGAACGTCTCCGACATCACGGGGATACTGCACGTAGGTCAAACCCTAGTTGGGGTGTATAGCTTCATTTCGACCCGTAGCGGTAGAGACAGGGGAGGCATTACGTCATCTGATGATGCCTCGACCATGCAATGGTTAGGCGGCGGCCATACCGATAACGATAACGTGTACGATCTGGGGCTAGATGACGTGGGGCGTGTGCTGACCTTCGAAGTCACCGCAATTGACTCCGCGGGGACCGTGGGTAACACCGCCAGCATCAGCACCATGATTGCGCCGGGTGTGAGTGGCGGCGGCGGCGTTGGTGGCGGTCAAGTCATTGATGCGGGGGCTACCCCGATCGTCAGTGTGACCGACATCACCGGTGTCCTGCACGTGGGCTCGACCCTGACGGGTGTGTACAGCTTCAGCGCCAACGGCGGTGATGCGATCAACGCCTCGACTCTGCAATGGCTCAACGGTGGTCATTCCGACAGCGATGAACTGTATCAGTTGGATGCCAGCGACGTTGGGCGCGTATTGACTTTCGAAGTCACTGCGAAGAACGGTTTCGGCGTGTTGGGTAACACTTCCAGCCTGACCACCGCGACCGCCCCTGGCGTGAGCGGTGGCGGTGCCGGCGGCGAAGTCATCGACGCGGCCGGTGTGCCGATCGCGAC
>NZ_JBYSVW010000010.1:0-244564 GCF_058986625.1 Pseudomonas sp. GW821-FHT07G06 | reverse complement strand
AGACCGGCGTGCCAAGCCGGCTGAGCACCGCGACCGCCCCTGGCGTGAGCGGTGGCGGTGCCGGCGGCGAAGTCATCGACGCGGCCGGTGTGCCGATCGCGACTGTGACCGACATCACCGGTGTCCTGCACGTGGGCTCGACCCTGAGCGGCGTGTACAGTTTTGACGCCAACGGCGGCAACACCACTGACGCCTCGACCCTGGCATGGTCGGGCGGTGGTCACGCTGAAACCACCGGGCAATACGTCCTGGCGGTGAGCGACGTGGGCAGCGTGCTGACCTTCGAAGTGACACCGAAAAACGCCCTGGGTGTGACCGGCGTGCCAAGCCGGCTGAGCACCGCGACCGCCCCTGGCGTGAGCGGTGGCGGTGCCGGCGGCGAAGTCATCGATCCGGTAGCGCCAAGCACTGTGATCGTCAGTGGTGAGGTGGGTGGTTATCCACAAGTGGGCACGCTACTGACCGCTCAGGTCTCCTGCGCGACGACCTGCGCAGCAAGCTTCAACTATCAGTGGAAGATTGAAACGGCGGTGGCCAGTGATACCTACGTCAATGTCGGCACGAACAGCGAAAGCTATATGCCGGTCGGGGGGGATCAGAGACGTCGGGTGCGGGTGGAAGTGAGTATGCCTTAAGGGACTAGGACAGTGGCTCGCCCACTGTCCGAGCCCAATCTGTCGTCGACCGGGGCGGGATCGATTGTGATTTCGTCATGAGGGGTAGGAGGGCATCTTGAGTCGTGACATTTGTTCTTCGGGTCACGCGACATAACAGAGCTATGCTCTTGTGGCCATGGTTAAGCAGCGTTGAGAAGACGAGAGGCAGTGAACGATCCGGTTCGTCGAGCACCTAGTTAGGTTGTTGTGATGAAGAGGGAGGTCTCTGCAACTCGTTTGAATTTTTGGGTAAAAAGAATGAGTGCATGCTTCCTATTCGGTCTGGCTAGTGGAGTGCTGTTATTGATGCAAGCTGTGGTTGTTCAGGCAGCGGATACCAGGGATACCTTATCTCTGTCGGTATCGCCAAAATCTAGACTGGCGGCGGGCCTCTCGGCGACGCCAGCAATGACTGTAACAGCATCCCCTCTCGGGTTGTACTTGAAGCCGGATACGACGCTTCGGGACTGGTCTCAAGCGAATGCTTATTGCGCTAGTCTCGCGAGCGGTGCTCGGTTGCCCACGCAAGCCGAGTTGAAAGACCTGTTTATTGGGGCGACTTCTTCGCCAGTGGCCTACCCAAATTTAGGCTATATCAGCAATACAGATATGTGTTCAGTACATGGATGGCCGCTCTTTGGCCGTTGCGGAGGACGAAATGATAGTTACTGGTCCAGCACCTCTCAAAGTAAAGGTCTGCACTATGCCGTCGGCCTGCGCTATGGGAATACAAGCAGCAACGATGACAGCGGCACCTTTCAGGTGGCGTGTGTGCGTTGATGGCTGGTGCTTTTTGCGTTCTAGCGTTCTAGCGTTCTTGCAGCTTGCGAAAGCGCGAAGTAGCGATTGAGACGTACTCAATTAGCGCAGCACAAACTGGACATATTTTGAAATGTCGTGAGTTTGATGGTGCGGAATGCTGAAGGAGTTCCTAGCAACTATTTGGCTTGTAAACAGCCAATTTTTGGCTACTGGCTACTGGCTACTGGCTACTGGCTACTGGCTACTGGCTACTGCCATGTCGTTTGAGTGTGCCCCGTGAAAGGAGGGGCACGTAATCGCATCAGGCTTAATGAAGGTTAAAATGAAATCATCATATTTTTTTGGCAGGATGCTGTTCGGTTTAGTGCTGACAGTGGGAGCCGTTAGTGCATTCGCGAATATTAGCGATTTGACGACCCCGGTCAAAGGTCGTGCGCCCGAGGTCGACAGCGTGACGATTACCAACTTTTCTCGTCCTGGCCGCATACCAGACGTAGGCGCTGAATTGCGTGGTGCTTATAACTACAGCGACGCCGATGGTGATAGCAACGAGTCGCGTTTGCAGTGGACACGTGATGGAACGGTCATTGTGGGGGCAACGACATCTTCCTACACCGTTCAATCTGCTGATAATGGGGCTTGGGTCGGTTTAGAGGTTACCCCAGCGTCAGCCGCACCTGCCGATCCGGAGGTTGGTATTGTGCAAACTGCGCAAATTGTCGCGGAAAGCCTAGAGCCGGTAGTCTCTGCCGTCTCTATTTCGGGCATCCCTACCGTTCATGAGGTGCTGCGAGCGGAATATACCTATGAGGATGGTAATGGTGATATTGAGGCTGCCAGTACGTTTCAATGGTTTCGGGATACCGCGGTCATCCCCGGTGCAATTGATCGCACTTATCAACTAGAGAATATGGACGAAGGACACGTCGTGGCCGTTGAGGTCACGCCAGTGTCGTTGACGGGCACGGATAAAATCGGCTTGACGGTGCGCTCCCCTGATACCAACGTGATTGCAGCGAGTGCCGGCTTGCCACCGACCGCTAATGGCGGCGCTCTCATTGGTGAGGCTATAGTGGGCGGCACCTTGACTGCTGAATATACTTACAGCGACGGCGATGGCGACCTCGAGGGTGAGACCACCTTCCAGTGGCGTACAAATCGATCAGGAGCCTGGGCGGACATTTCGGGAGAGACAGGCTCCAGTTACGTCGCCACATTGGATGATGAAGGATTTCAGATCCGCGCGGTCATTACGCCCGTAGCGCTGACAGGTCTCCCGGTGAACGGTGCGCCCCATACGACACCTGAAGTGACCATCGCGGCGGCTTCGGGTTCGGCTCCGGTCGCCAGCGGTGTGACACTGACAGGTATCCGAGAGGTGGGCCAAGCCCTGACTGTGGATTACCTCTATTCGGATGTGGACGATGATCTTGAGGCGGGGACCAGAATTACCTGGTGCACACGTGGTGTCTCGAGCTCATGCATTACTAACAATAGTAGGACGTTTGTGCTGACCACCGCGCATGAGGGGCGCGACGTGACGGTTTGGGTGACGCCTGTTGCTGCGACAGGTACACCTACCACCGGCGTGAAAACGGTGGATCTTCACTCGGGTCCGATAGCCCCGAAACTAGGCGTGCCGCCTGTGGCCACTCATGGCAGTCCCGCCGTCGTGGGGACTCGTATGGTCGGCGAGCGCTTGGAGACGAATTACGTCTACTCCGATGCTGATGGTGATAATGAAGGGGCTACCACGTTCCAATGGAAACGTCGCACGGGTCTAGGAGGGTGGTCCAACATTTCGGGCGCAACTGCCCGTACCTACACCCCAGTGGCGGCAGACGAAGGGAAGTCGTTGAACGCAGTTGTCACACCGATTGCTCGAACAGGCTTGCCAACAACGGGTGTGCCAATCAACCAGACGACTGGTGATGGTGGGGTTTTAGGCGAGAACACCATTGCGCCGAGACCAGGCTCGTCTCCTGTGGCTGGCTCGGTGGTTATTGTCGGTAACCGGATGGTCGGCGAAACTCTAACCGTAGATCACACCTTCACAGACATAGACGGTGATGCACAAGGGGCTAGCAAATATAACTGGTGTTGGCGCGGCGTTGGAACGTCCTGCTCTGACCGGGGGAAAAGCATCACCCTGACCCCCGCTGATCAGGGGCGCGAGATGACCGTTCGAGTCACCCCCGTCTCCGCGACAGGTCTTCCTACTAATGGGAGTCAGACAGCGGACGTACATTCGGGGACGATTGCAGCGCGACCAGGCTCTGCTCCCGTGGCCACTACTCGGAGTATTACTGGCACGCAAAGAGTTGGGGAGACCATAACGGCTGACTACACGTATTCAGATGCCGATGGGGACTTGGAGGGCGCAAGTGTCTATTCGTGGTGGCGCAAGGTCGGTGGTGTATGGCAAACGACTCCAATTGCCGGAGCGACCGCTAGGACCTATATACTGAAGGCTGCTGAAGAAGGCGTCATCATGGGCTTCCGCGTAACGCCGAGGGCCCTGACGGGTACGCCAGTGCTGGGCGCGGAGGTCAACTTTAACACCGGTACGACAGTCGTTGCGGCGAGACCTGGCTCGGCTCCCGTGGCCAATATTCGGGGTATCACCGGCACGCAAAGAGTTGGGGAGACCATAACGGCTGACTACACGTATGTTGATGCCGATGGGGACTTGGAAGGCGCAAGTGTCTATTCGTGGTTGCGGAAGTTTGGTAGTGGTGCCTGGACTCCAATTACAGGAGCGACCGCTAGGACCTATAGACTGACGGCTGCTGAGCAAGGCGCCAACATGGGCGTTCACGTAACGCCAAGGGCCCTGACGGGTACGCCACAGCTGGGCGCGCAGGCCACTTTTGGCGCTTCGACAGTCGTTGCGGCGAGACCAGGCGTAGCTCCCGTGGCCAGAGACGTGATACTCGATGGCATCAGGCAGGTCGGTCAAACATTAACGGTCAGGTATAACTATTCGGATGTTGATGGGGATCTAGAAGGGGCAACCCAGGTGAAGTGGTGTTGGCGTGGTGAGGGAGCAAGCTGTGTCACGAATACAAGTCGAACTCGCGTTTTAACCTCGGCCGACGCGGGTAAGGAAATCACTGTGGTCGTAATACCGGTAGCCGCGACGGGAACCCCCACTACTGGAGCCGCCACACTGGACGTTCATTCGGGGCCGATAACTGTTCCTGCAGCGCCCACGCTTACCAATGGTTCGATCTCAGGCATACTTAAGGTTGGCCAGACGCTGACCGCGAACTATACTTATGCTGATGCCAATGGTGACTTGCAGGGCGCCACCGAATTTAACTGGTGCTGGAGTGGTGAGGCTTGCGGTAAGGGGACGGCAAGGACTTACTTACTGCGCACCACCGACATCGGTAAGCGTATAGAGGTTTACATTACCCCCGTATCCGCGACAGGTCCCTTGAACAGGGGGATGCAGTATGGAGCGTTCCAAACAACCGCTGACATCATCCCGTAACATTCCCTGGGGGACTGGTACGAACGAGTTGCGCCCTTGTTAGACTGCTGCGCCGTGATTGCTGGTAACCAGTGGCGTGGTAACCAGCGTCAAGATCCTTTCCGCCGTGCACTTTTTTGTGCACGGCGGTTGTTGTACTGGATGCGCCAGGCGGCTTTGGCCGTTTTCCTTGTTTACCACGTTGTTTATTGGGCCTGTTTACCGCCGCAGGGTGGTGCGCACCGTAGCCCCAAACTCAAATTTTCCTACCAAAAAACCGCGCAAATGTGCGGTTTTTTCGTAACTGCGATTCAGACCTTACAGAGGTAACGCATACGCAATGTAAGGGGCCGGCGAACACACCTTCTCGATCCCAGCCATAATGGCGATAGTGTCCACTTAAAAAATACGTGGACACCACCGCCCTTACCGTCAGGATTGCCATGCGCCAAAGAATCTCTTATCCCAAACCCTTTAAAGCCCAAGTCGTCCAATAGTGCCTGCAACCAGGCGTCTCGATGGCCAGTGTAGCGTTGCGCCACGGCATCAACGCCAACCTGGTTCGAAAGTGGATACTGCTTATCGTGACCATCAGTCACCAGCGTTGCCCGCTTTCGTCCCGATGAAACTAGAGCCCCGACCCCAGCCCGATCAGCAAATGGCTGTCAGCATCGAGATCCCTTTCGGCCAACAAAAACTCACCGTGAAGTGGCCGATCTCCGACTCTGAAGGATGCGCACGCTTTATCCGTGAGCTTGCCCAGTGACTCACATTGACGCCATCTGGATTGCCACCGAGCCGATGGATATGCGCGCCGGTACCGAGGCGGCGTAGGCCGGAGTCATTGCAGTATTCGGTGCGGCGAAGCCGCACAGCGCTTATCTCTTCGCCAATCGCCGGGCCAACCGGATGAAAGTTCTGGTGCACGACGGTGTTGGGATCTGGCTTGCAGCGCGACGACTAAACCAAGGCAGATTTCACTGGCCCGGCATCCGTCGCGGATCAGAAGTTGAACTTGATAACGAGTAGCTTCAAGCCTTGGTACTGGGTTTGCTATGGCAGCGGGTCGGCGCGGGCGGCTCGATTACAGTGCTGTAGCACCTGCTATTAGCCTATCGGTTTATCGCCGCTGTGGGCCTGCTCTGGCACAATCAGCGGCATGACCTCCTCGCCCAACCTCGACCAGATGACACCGGAACAGCTGCGCGCCTTGGCCGAGCAGGCCATGCAGATGCTGTCCCAGGTCGACTCGATGGGCCAGAAATCCAACGCCTCGAAACGGTCAACGAGCAACTCGCTCATGAGATCGTCATCCTCAAGCGGCACAAGTTCGCCTGCGCAGCGAAGAACTGAGTCCTGACCAAGGCCGCTTGCTCGACACTGACATCGCGGCCATCGAAGCCGAGTTGAAGGCAGTCAATCCGGCACTGGCGCCGGCACAGGCCGAGCCACGCCAGAAACCCAAACGTGCGCCGCTGCCACCGCAATTTCCACGCACCGTGATCCATCACGAACCGGAAAACACCCAGTGCGCCTGCGGCTGCCAACTTCAGCGCATCGGCGAAGACGTCAGCGAGAAGCTCGATTACACGCCCGGCGTGTTCGCCGTCGAACAACATGTACGTGGAAAATGGGCCTGCCGCCAGTGCGAAATGCTGATCCGGGTACTGGTCCCAGCCCAGGTAATCGACAAGGGCATCCCGACCGCAGGCCTCCTGGCTCATGTGATGGTGGCAAAGTTCGCTGACCACCTGCCGCTGTACCGGCGAGAAAATCTTTGACCGCGCCGGACTGACGATTGCTCGCTCGACACTGGCGCAGTGGGCAAACCGGCGTGCAGCTTCAGCCTTTGGTCGATGCGCTGCGTGACTCGGTGCTCGCCCAAGGCGTGATCCATGCCGATGAAACCCCGGTTCAAATGCTTGCACCGGGTGAGAAGAAAACCCACCGAGCGTATGTCTGGGCCTACAGCACCACGCCGTTTTCGGCACACAAAGCCGTGGTTTACGACTTCAGCCCGAGCCGGGCGGGCGAGCATGCGCGCAACTTCCTCGGCTCCTGGAATGGCAAGTTGGTGTGCGACGACTTCGCCGGTTACAAAGCAGGCTTCGAGAAAGGCATCACCGAAATTGGCTGCATGGCCCATACCCACCGCAAGTTTTTTGATCTGCACGTGGCAAACAAAAGTCAGTTGGCCGAACAAGCATTGCACTCGATTGGCGGCCTGTACGAAGTTGAGCGTCAGGTGCGGGACATGAGCGATGAGGATCGCTGGCGAATACGCCAGGAAAAAGCAGCACCGAACATCAAAACGCTGCATTGCTGGATGTTAGCCCAGAGAGATCTGGTGCCCAATGGATCAGCGACGGCCAAAGCCCTGGACTACAACCTTAAACGCTGGGTAGCGCTCACGCGCTACCTCGACGATGGGGCTGTGCCCATCGACAACAATCGGTCGAGAACCAGATCCGATCGTGGGCACTTGGGCGTTCGAACTGGTTGTTTGCCGGATCGCTACGCAGCGGAAAACGGGCGGCGGCGATCATGAGCTTGATCCAGTCCGCGCGCATGAACAGGCATGATCCATATGCTTATTTGAAGGGCGTTTTAACTCGCCTGCCGACGCAGCGGGCGAGTGAGATTACGGAGTTGCTGCCGCACAAGTGGGTGTCCGTTTAACTACGCAGGGCGTGTTCACCGGACGCTTACATGCAGTTTCCCTTAACGCGAGGATCACCATGCGCCAATGAAACACCTATTCAAAATCCTTCAAAACCCAAGTTATACAAGAGCGTCAGCAGCCCGGTATCTCCATCGCCGGTGTCGCGCTCAGTCACGGGATCAATGCCAATGTGGTGCGCAGATGGAACTCGGTTGATCGCAACGTGGCCTCACAACACTTACCCTCGTTCATTCCCTTAAAACTGGAGCCGAAAACTCAAGCCAGTCCTGAGGCATCCATCAGCATCGATGTGCCGTCCGGGAAAGGAAAGCTGACGGTGCACTGGCCCAGCCGCGATCCATGCGGTTGCGCCCGATTTGTCCGGGAGCTGACACGATGATCCGCATCGACTCGATCTGGCTCGCCACCGCCCCTTTGGATCACGGAAGGTTCAGGAATCCCCTACAGTTCGCCGTGTACTGTCAAAGTTATTATTAGGCCCTCTTTTCATGGAGAAGGCTTCACGGCCACTTTACGCTGGCCAACGCCTGATCGCGTTGGTCAGTTTTTTTGCTCATTACAATAGGGCCAGCTCTCGAAAGGTGTCGGTACTGCCTGCGAAGCGACCCAACCTATCCGAAACTCCCTTGGAAATTGACTAGACTGAGCTTGGCGCAGGCACGTAATCACTAATCACGTAACCTGCGATATCGAACTGCACTTGGTGCAAGAGCACATACTCATGCTGACTACTCGCGATCCGCGCATTGATTTTTTTCGTGGTTTGGCCTTGATATTTATTTTCTGGGATCATGTCCCACATAATCCACTTGCGCTGCTGACGGTGCGTAATTTTGGCTTCAGTGATGCGACCGAGATTTTTGTATTCCTGGCAGGGTACGCGGCCGTTCTGGCTTATGGAAAAATTGCTCGGCGCGATGGCTACCTTGCCGCAAGCCTGAAAATTCTGCGTCGCGCCTGGGTGTTGTATGTCGTGCATATTTTCCTGGCGACGTTATTGATGGGCTTGGTGTTTTATGCCAATAACCAAGTGGAAACCCGCGACTTGGCCCAGGAGATGGGCTTGCAGTATTTCCTGAGCAATCCGCAACTGGCCCTCATTGACGGGTTGTTGCTGCGCTTCAAGCCGTACCTGATGGATCCACTCCCGCTGTACATTATGCTCTTGGCCATTCTGCCACTCATCTTGCCAGTGCTCTTGCAGCGCCCCCTGTACATGGTGGGGCTGTCGATCCTGTTTTATTTGCTGGCGCGCTGGTTTGAGTGGAATTTACCAAACCATGATGGGGGGATGTGGTACTTCAATCCACTGGCTTGGCAACTGCTGTTTGTGTTGGGAGGTGCGGCCGCGTGCTATCAGCAGAATCCTCGCCCCTCTGAGCGGGGAGGATTGTTGTGCCAGGTCCTGTTTATAGCGGCGACGACTTACCTACTGATAGCAGGCTTAATAACGCTGGCCGGTAATTGGCCCGCAGTGCTTGAGGCTTACATGCCAGTCATTCTGAATGACTGGTTATACCCCATGAGCAAAACTAATTTGTCACCGGCCCGCCTGCTCCATTTTCTTGCTCTGGCCTATGTCGCGGCAGTCATTTTGCCCGCCGATGGGTGGACCAATAATTGGTTGGCGCAGCAGTGCTGTCGAATGGGGCGGTATTCACTGGAGGTGTTTTGTTTCGGTGTTCTTCTGGCGCCCTTGGCCGACATGAGTAACTCGTTAGCCGCCGACGCCTTGTCGATGCAGTTTCTGAGTGCCATTTTGGGGGTGGTACTGATGGCGGCGCTCGCGATGTGGCTGGAGCTGAGCAAGCGCTGGAGTCGGTCGGCGCTGATTAAGACCAAAACGTAACGGTTTAATAGATGCCTCCCGGACGTAATAAACAGAGGTCATGAAAATAACCGCTTTCAGTGGCTCAGCCGTCTACACCTAGCGCCAGATTTCCGACGACGTGATAGCCATCACCGCTCTTCCTTGAGTGGTGAT
Organism: Pseudomonas sp. GW821-FHT07G06; assembly: GCF_058986625.1. Classification (NCBI taxonomy): domain Bacteria; kingdom Pseudomonadati; phylum Pseudomonadota; class Gammaproteobacteria; order Pseudomonadales; family Pseudomonadaceae; genus Pseudomonas; species Pseudomonas sp. GW821-FHT07G06. The sequence goes on along the minus strand of NZ_JBYSVW010000010.1, from coordinate 235,004 downwards.
GGTTTTTGATGCGGGGCTATCCCTTCATGCTTGTCAGTTAAAGAACGACACGAACCGTCCAGCAGCTGGCCTAGGCTTCGGTTCGTCTGTCATGGCATGCGCTCCCTGTTTCTGCGCCTACCGGCTTGCCTGCCCGTGAATGGTCGGATCAAGAGCAGATCGAATTTATCAAGGCGCTACGTGAAGTCGCTCGCGAAGAACAGCGTATGTAAATTCAGTATCGCTAAAAGCCCCCCAAATGCGGTTTTTTTATTTGCTTGCGCACGTCGCCCACAACCCGACAGCTGACTCAATCAGCACCGCAATCATCCTGGTGTTGCCGCCTTGCTCGTACTCCATCGAACCGGCGATCAGGGTCTCCAACAATGGCGCCGGAGAGTGACAATCGCACACGTTCAAATACAGACTTTGATTGACTCAAAACTGTTGATCCTATCGCGATCTGGTGTAACCAGATCGGCTTGCTGTTCAGGTTGAATGCCCCATGTCTGTCGTTTGGTGGCGTGCACCTGATTTGTGGTCTATTGATTGAATATTCGGCGTGATACCTAACAGGGAGTGCAGGAGTGAATAGCGTTCCGACTAATCAGCAGTTTGCTGATGTCTTGGGCATCAGCGCGGATGAGGTTCGAAGGTATGTCGTTCACTCTAGGGCGCTGGCGATGCAAGGAGGGTGGGTTCTAACTTTTGCAATCAGAACGCCTGAGCATATTCTGAGCAAACTAGCGCTCACCCAAACGCTGACTTGTACCGTCGTATTGCGGCTGGAAGCTCACCCTTTATGGCGAAGTTAGTCGCGATAGTCAGGATTGAGTCTCGTGGTGTTCAATGCTCAATCCAACCGCTACTGGTCGAACCCAGATCGGCATGCTGTTGAGCATGAAGGTTTCACCGGCGGCGGCCAGCAGTAGGATAGTACCCATTACGTGGGCGATTGCTTCGGCGGCCGCTGGTGGTACCACGTTGCCGATCCGTTCCCGCCAAGCCTGATCACTCAGGCCGTCCAGCTCGAACTGTTCCTTCGGCTCAACCAGACTTTCAAGCGCGGCTAACTCCAGCGTGGTGAAAGGCCGGTGCCAGGTGCCGTCGAGGCTTTCGATAACGCAGGGCAACTGGTCGTTGGCCTCCGGCATGCGTGGATCAGCGAAAGACCACCGGCCGTTGTCCTGATGTTCGCTTGCCGAAACGGCGCCGCATTGCTCATTCCGGCCGACAACACCGTAATGGCCGCCAGTCAGGTAGGCATCGCCCTTCGTACGCTTCATGCCTGGACGCGGATCGGCGATTGATAGGGCGCCGCTGGTCACCTCTTGCGAGTAAGTTACCGTGCCGGCTGTCTTGTCCTGTGGGCAACCCGAAGCTTTCGCGTGCTGGTGCTAGGGTGCCAGTTCGTGTAACGAGGATCGGACACGGTAAACGCGCCTTACCCTGTGGCGCTGCCTGAAATCACCGTGCGAGAGGTTCCGCCCCCAATCGGCAACGTTGTATTTCGCATGACCGATACCTGGGTAACGGGAGGGGCAGCAACACTTAACGTCCCTTGCCCGGGCGACTTCACGCCGATGACCGTACCGCTGGTTTCGTCCCAACGACGAACACCGTATGCTGGTATTGAAGGGTGCCAGCCTTGGCGCGTGGATCCGCTACCGAGAACGCACCGTTGGTTGGTCTGTTGCGACCAGCAAGGGTACCGGCTGTTTCGTTCCAGCCGTGCACACCAAGGAAACCACCACGGTGTTCCGGAACAATCACCAGGTCGCGCAGATAACCGTCCTTGATCGCCAGATCGTTCAGGCTGCGCCAGTCTTTGCCTGCTTGTACCAGGGCGAGGCGAACCCATGTTTTCCATTGCAGCGCCGGTACCCGGTGCATCGGGCTCGCGGATTCGACGTCGCCGGCGAGCGGAATGCGGCCGAGGATTGACCCAACCGACTTGAGCGTCTTCTTTTCCGGCTCGTACAGGAATGGGGGCACCTTTTCGATATGGCGGGCCACCAGTAAGAAGCGGTTGCGGCTCTGGGCCAGGCCGCCGATGACGCCGCAGTCGTGCGTGGTTTCGGCGACGGCGTAGCCGTAGTGACCCAGCACCTTGTTGATCTGGTCCAGCAGATGCCGGCCGCAAGTGGCCAGCCGTATTGCTCCAGCTCGCACCGGTGGCCATCCAATACAAAACAGAACTCTTCAAGGTGTGGTTCAGTTCATGACCTAGGCTGTAACGCTTGTCGCCGTCGCCACTGAACATCTCAGCGCCTTTATCGAAGCGCTCCTCCATCACCGTCCAACCAAAGCCCATGCCAACAGGTCCGAAAATCTCGGTTGCCTTCATGATCATTACCGTGTCGTTTAGGCTGGTAATGTCCTGACCGTTGACGGTGGCAGGTTTCGTAAACCGGTTTTCCGTCGTTTCGACCCTTTTCCCAAACTCGCATATTCGTAGACATAACTATCTCCGCGCCATCTTTCGCGGGGCAGTACCCGCTGGAATTTTGACCGATGGCGGTACCATTCCGCGGGGAGTGCTAAGCCTGGTTACGCCATGGGGCAAGCTTGGCCAGGGCTATGTATGCACGATCAGCCCTGTGAGTACTTATCCATCACTGTCGATGGGGCACCGCAGAATATTGACCGCGCACGCTGTGATGCCTTGCTGTATTTCGCGTTGGACGTCCTTGGTAGCACGCTGCAGGAGCGAGCAGCTATCGCCGGATCAGTGGACCTATATCGGGCCATGGCGCAGGTAACGCCACCTTCAAATACAGCGATAAAAAGGGATCTTGAATCGGGTTGGAACGGCTGAAATCAAGCAAAAAAAAACGCGACCAGAGATTGCCAACACTGGTCGCGGTAAAGCCTGTTGATGAGTTACAACCACGAAAACGGACGCTGGCAAATGGATAAGCCCGATTTTCCCGAAAGGGTTTATCCCATGCATCCCCATGCATCTGCCAGCGTCCTGGAACGAATTAAATGTTAGGTCGCTGCTCTTCTCTGTAGGGAAAGCCTGAAATATTGAATTTTTATGAGTTCCGATGCTCATGATTGAAATTACGTTGACTGAATTTGCTGAAAAAGTGACGCAGAAATTCGCGGCGTCTTACGTTCATTTATCGCCCCGCGCAATCCGCAAAGCCATCAACTCAGACCGAAAAATCATCATCCGCATCACTGATGCGGGGTGATTTTTTGGCCGCTTACGAGATCAAGTATTTCGGATCGGAACCTGCGGTCTTCCGAAACATATCGCCGCCCAGCCTTCCAGCCAATGCTGATATCTCGCGAGAGAATCCTGATGAGTAGGGGGGCGCAATGTCGCCCCCTTAAAAATGGAAGTAGAGATGATCAATGGTGACGGTAATACTCAATGCCGGTACCAGTCAGCAATGTGGAAATGATCCGGCGCCTGGTGCGGGCCGAGTTCAGACGGCAGGAATTTCCGCAGGTGCTGAGTTCATTTTTGAGGAGGATCGAGAGTTGTGCGAGCAGCATCAGGGCAAGGTGCAGAGTTTTCTCGAGTGGCCCGATGGATGCGATGCGTGGGGATTGTTGGTCAAGGCTTTCCGGTCGTATGTGGAGCTACCGGAGGTCTTTAAGGTGCCGAAAGAAGAATAAATGCCAAAAAACACGCCACGCATGCCATGCATTTGCGCGTAAGATTGGTTGTTTTTTCAAGAGGTAGAGCGCTGGTCGCTTGACAACTTCGCCAACACGCGACACATCCCTGTAGCAACCAGCGCTCTGGAGTGAATTAAACGTCAATTTTCATCTTGATTCTGTAGGAAAAACCTTAAAGATTGATTCTTGTCGGTAGAACGCCGGGGGCGTCAAGGGGAATGAAAAAGCCCCGCACTTGGCGGGACTTCGTTGAGCATTACTCAAACCACTTTTTAGAGCGATTGACGTCAGCCTCTCCTGCACTCTCTAGCTTCGCTTTGACTCCAGTGGATACATTTCGGTTTGCGTCGGCTTCGGATTGAACAACATCAGCACTGGCTGCACGTTCACGAAGTTCAGCGTCGATGAATTCATTGGTCCGTGCCACTTTGGCTTTTTTTGCTTCAAGCTCCAACTTCTTCTCTTCCAGCGCTAACGCACGATCTTCATCCTCAAATTTCTCTTCGCGCATACGCTTGCGGGAGGCTTCCGCATTTTTAGCCGCGGCAGCTTCCCCCTCCTTGCGCCTTATGCTCTGATCCGCTGCGATTTTCTGGCGTTGCCTTTCATCTGCCCGTGCTTGAGCTTGAGCTCTTTCGGCTTCAGCAGCTTTGCGCCTTTCAGCGTCCGCTGCGGCGCGTGCTTGCTCATTCTGAGTTTGTATTTGATGAACTTGATCAAACGGATTTGCTATCGCATTGGAGCCAGCAAAGATGAGCAGCATTGGCAATAGAATAATTCGCTTCATGATGCCCCTTAAATCTTTGCAGTTTCTACTGGGCATGTAGCATTGGGCTGAATGCGCGTTTCATTCGTAACAGTTTTTACCATGAGCGAAACCTGGCCGGCTGCGAACTGACATACCATTCCGACCTGAGCAGATGTGAAAATTTTGTCGCCTTCGGAATAGCTAAGCAGGACGCCGGGTACTAACGTTTCCGAGTTGACTAGTGATCCAGCGGTGGCTCCAGCTGCTGCGCCGCCAACTGCACCGATGATCGCAGTGTCTTTGTTTTTTGTATTGCCGAGTGCACCGCCAGCCAGGGCGCCTAGTATTCCCCCGGCGATTTGTGCAGCTTGTTTATTCTGTTCGTTATTTACTTTAATTCTGGTGGGAGTCACCGTAATTATCCTTACGGTCTTGGCTTCCTGCTGGCTATTGACTTGACTGGCATCAAATACATCAGCCTGATACAGATCCCCTGTAGCTTGGCAACCGGACAGTACTGCAACAACAGATATGAGAGCGATAATTCGTTTCAAGTGTTATTCCTTTTTCATGCGCGTGAAAGCCGATCCAATGTCGGCGTGCGAAAGCCTGCAACGACCGTCCATCGTTGTATGTAGGGAATACCTTAATTTGGTCTGGAGGGCTGTGTCGTCGGCAGTAAGCCGTAGGAGAGCTGATACCAGTTGATGCTTTTCTAGGTGTTTTAGAGGATGAATTACGCTGCAGCATATAATATCCCGGTGACAGCCGATAATGCTATAATGAAGCACAACGCCGTTACCTCGATAAACTTTATGTGAATTTGAGCTGATCGCGAGCTATGATGTTTTTCAATATCTGCTGAAAGCGAGCCACGTAATACTTCAAGCTCAAATTTTGTCGCGAATTTTAGGGAGAGGTCATGTTTGTCTAGAATACTGAGCGTAGCTCGGATGCTGACAAATTCTTTCAGGATTTCTTGGGATGTTTTCTCCAGTGTAACTACTCGCGTTTCCATGGTATTCCCGGTTGGCGGTTCTTCGTCGTCAGTAGGGTTTCGTTTTTCTCCAATTTCATTTCGTTGACATTTCGTACTTGAGTCGATAGAACTAGCCTTGCAATCGATCACTGTTTTCTCGTTTTAACAGGGTGACTATTAATTCAGCTTGTCATGATCATCGCACATGGCCTTTCAAGTAACTCGTAGTTGGCACAGCTAATCATTATGGCGCGCCTTGGGAGGCCTAGATCTGACAGTCTCTTTATATTGACCGGTTTGTTCGTTTTTCATCTTGATAGTTGATACGTTACAGTTTTTTTCACGTGCATGAATGCTGACCTAATGTTAGTCCGCGAAAGCCTGCCACGACCGTCCGTCATCGTATGTAGGGAATACCTGAAATTTGACAGGAGGCTTGTATCGTCGGCAGGACGCCGTAGGATGGCTGAAACGAATCCACTAGTAGAGAAAAAATTTTGCGAATTTCTTCAGTGGCTTGACTCCTTTTTTATGTTTTTCATGTTCTTTTTTGCGCATTCGTAAAGGCCTCTGAAAAGCGCCGCAATGAGTGCATGTTGTTGCGGTATCGCTTACGATGCTGTTGCATTCAATACAGGATTGAAAGGCCATTTAAGTTCCTTTTATTTACATGAAATCCGGCCCAATGCAGGCGAACGCATTCCGTTGCACAAGTGAGTCCAGTAGTGTAGGGAAATCCTTGAAGAAAACTTTTTCGGCAGGAGGGAGGATTCCATTACCCGCTACATAGACCGCCACCGAATCCATCTCGACCAAGAGCGGCTCTTTGCGGGTTTCCTTACGCTTACCAGCGTACTTGGCATTAGCGAGAGTCTTCTGCTTATCAGAGGGCTCGTCGGGTGGAATCCGGCCGTTTTGCCAAAAATAGGAGGTCGTCTTCAGAGCTTTTCGAGGATGGGTCGGATTGCGTATTCACCTAAGCGTGCGGATATGTAATTAACCTCTCGATGATTTTCTTGTATGTAATAAGTAACTTCTGAAACCAAATTTGTATCGAGTGCTGGCTGATTGTAGTAAAGCATTCCCGAGGCTGGGCTGAACGCAATATTGAAAAACTGACCGTTCATTAAGCCTTCAGCATTAACCGCCTTCCATCCTCTTGCTTGTGCGTTTACAGGAATTATTTTTGAGAAGTCAGGCGCTGCGATTAAGGCTGCGATGTTCAGTCGCCGGCCTTCAGGGGTTTCGTACGCTACATTATAATCTGCGTCCTGAATTTCCCAAGCTCCGGTGGCTGGATTCATCACTTCTACGAATACGTGCCCCATCAATGTGCTGGAATAATTGGAGTAAAGATAAATTGTGCGAGCGCGGATATCTAGCTTGTGTAGGATTGCCTGCATCGCTGTGGAGCGATTACCACAAAGCAGTTCGGGTCGTTCGGATGTGGGATCACCTATTGCTGTCCGGAATAAGTGATCTAGTACGTAGGTGTTATTGTTTCCATGCTTTTTGTTCCATGTGCCATCGCCATGGTCAGAGTTTTCATGAATGAACTCTCGAGCCGCATCCGCTATTGGAAGGTTGCGGCTAATTGCATAAGACTTAATTAGGTCAGTAGTTTGGTCTGCCCTGCATAGCAGAGGAAGCAATAGGCACTGAAAAAAAACAATAATAGACGATACTTTTGCAATCATACCTTTATTAAAAAGATCAACCGGGCCTTTCGATTTTTCAGGGGGGTTAATCATAGTTAGAGCTTCTTCCATAGTCGATGGTGGGCTGCTTAAGACCTTCCACTCTGAAGTGGCTGGAGAGAATTAAAGACAAAAAATTCCCCGCGACCGCCTGGAGTAGAGGTGCGGGGCAAAGTTCCGCGTTGTGTATCACCGTAGCCAGAGAGTTGGACGAGTCAGTAGAGGGTCACCTGCCAGATGAGTCATCTAGTTGAGCCGCCCTTGGTTCTGGCCGGAGAAATTAAAGACTGATCGGCAATGTTTTTATGTAGGGAAATTCTGAAATTTATTTTGGTTTCGTGGGCGTTAGAGAGGTGGGGTCTGGGCCAGTTTTTGTGCCATTGAGGCAAAGGAGAGGGGTAGCAGGGGGGGGCTAACTCCCCTTGTATTTACACGCTTTGATGATGCCGAGCGCGGAAAATCCGCGCTCTAATTTGAGATAAATGGTCTCGGATTTTTTTGCACCATCCGCAACAGAATTCCTAAACCAGAAGCGAATCGGGCAACGAGCTGGGCAGGCCAACAGCCGGGGGCGCGACTAACTCCCCCCAGGTAATCCAGAATGGGGGAATCTGCGAAACGCACTAGGAGCTGCTCGCCGGCATTTTGAATGGCCATGTCCGAGACGAGGCTTGGTATAGGCGATCAGGTCGATAAAAAGCCGCTCAATTTGAGCGGGATAAAGGGTTTCCCCGATTTACCGCTCATAGCGGGCAATCAGATCGGCCTCGGTCGCAGCTGGGTCAATGTCGACAAAAACGGGTTTAGGCAGTTCACGCATAGGACACCTCCGTCAACTGGGCGACACCATCCGCAATACGCCACTGCACCCGCACCGTGACCTGTGCCCCATCAATAAGCACTTGCACCTGCACGACTGAAAGCCGGGTTTCCCAGCGACGAAGGGCGTCGACGGTTTCTCGCACCAGGTGCGGGGTTACACGGTTGACAGACCAGTCGAGGTACAGATGTAGGTCACTGCCGAAGTCCGGCCGATGAGCATCGACGCCCTTGGGCGTGGTGAGGATGATGCGAATGGATTGGTCGATATCGCGCAGGCCCTCGACAACCTCCCCGGGTGTACCGAGGGCGGGTTGCCAATGGTTGGCGGTGATGGCGGTGTAAGGAGTGGGCGTTGTCATTCACCAATAGTGCGAGAACCAGCTGGCGCGGGCTTTTAATCGAGTTTAAAGACGTGCAACATCGGCTAAAATGACGCTAAGGACAGATATGGACATTTGGGAAGTCAACAAGCTGTTTATATTCATCGCTTTCGTGGTCCCAGGATTCATTAGCCTGAAGACGTACGCATTGCTGCAGCCAACGCAGTACAAAGACACCTCCCAACAATTGGTAGATGCGGTTGCCTACAGCTCTATCAATTACGCGTTGCTGATGGGCCCAATTTACGCTGTCGAACACATCGACCTAAGGTCAACCCATCCAACGTGGTACGTCCTTTTTTACGTTGTAGTGCTGCTGGTAGCCCCAATAGGATGGGCTTGGGCGTTCCTGTGGGCAAGAAAGACACAGTTTCTTCAGCGCTCAATTGCCCACCCAACTGGTAAACCATGGGATTTTGTCTTCAATCAACGAACACCCTATTGGGTGATAGCCACACTGAATGATGGACGTCAGATTGCCGGGCTTTACCAGGCAAAATCATTCGCCTCCAGTAGTCCCGCCCCGGAGCAAATTTATCTCGAGGAGGCCTGGGTGCTGAGTGAAGGTGGCGGATTTGAACGCCCCAGAACCGACACCGCCGGCATTATCATCCTCGCGAAAGAGATCGCAACACTTGAGCTGTTCCACATCAAAGACCAACAGGAAACTGAAAATGACGAAAAGGAATGACGGTTCAGATAAGTTTGGCTACCAGCCAAGCAAGCAAGATAAAACCCCAGTGAAAGATGGCTATTCCCCCAGCCCTACCAGTGAGCGGGCACCAGCTCCTCCACCTAAAAACCCATAAGCTAACGAGATTTTGTTTATTTTAGAGTGAAAGAGAGCATGACGGATCGGAAGAGCGAAACAAACAAGCCAGCTCGACCTGGCATTGGCCAAGAGGGTTTACAAACCAACGGCTACATCCCCGAACGACCTAAAGTGCAACAGGTAACCAGACCGAGTGCGCCACCGCCAAAAAATCCATAGTCGAGGTCCCAATCGGGGCCTTTTTAATGGCTGTGATGATTCGAGTTTCCACCCACATCCATGACAACCCCTGTTACGTTGACATTACCATTCACCTGCAGGTTGCCATTCAGGGTGACCTGCGGGATGTCCAAAGTCGCTGAAGGCGCCCCCACGCAATCCAACGTCATCACCCCGGCCGCATGGTTGTAGGTGGAGACCGTCCCGTCACTGAAACGCACATAGTCCGTGTCCAGGTCGACGACTGGCGGCGGCTCGGCAGTCGAATAGACTCCGCCCAGGTAAACGCCACCCACACCGTCAGAATCCAACAGCACCGCGACCTGTTCATTCAACTCGGGCATCAACGGTCGGCGCTGCGTGCCCTAGGTGTTGCGCTGCGGCACGTTGAGCCAGTAGCTCTCAACACCGTCACAGTCATCCAAACGCACGCAGATACGGCAGGTCATGTATCTACAAGGTGATCAAAAGAATGCGGCTGGCGGTAGTCGCTCGCGACCAAGGTGACCTGTTCGCGTCGTATGACGAGGAGTAGCTACCAACAGAAAAGGGCAACCTCCCTACACCTACCACCCCGGTCGCCAGGCGCTGACCGGGGCTCAATCTAATTGCAGCTGCCGCAACTCAATTACAATCCCCATACCACCCTGTACCATCGAATCCCGGATTGTCTCGGGTTTACCTCACACCTACTCCTGTATTTATCTCAGTCCTAAACACTTTGACCCTCTACAAATCACGATTTGTACTGCATCGTCATGCTTGCTCATCCTGCCCAATCGGACCTTCTCACCAGATCTGTGCTGGCTACACACCAACCCGAGGTAGACGGTGAGCAAGCGGGCGTTGGCGAAGCGTTCAGGCTCGGTCTGCTTGGCCAGCAGCACCGTGGCGATGATTGGGCCAACACCGCGCCCCCTCATTAGCCGCTTCGCCGTCTCGTCCTCCTGCGCGGCCCTTTCCAGTCGATTGGTCAGCACGTGATGCGTTCGGCCAGTTGGCGCCATTCGCCCAGCAGTTCGGCGACCGGTTCGCCCAACACATCGGGCAACGGCTGGGTGGCATCTTCCAGTAATCTCTTGAAAGTGATGAGGGCTGAGAGTGAGCGACGAACCTTCTACTGGCAAGGGCTAGGTCAAACCAGACGAGACAGAAAACCTTAACCATGGTCAGGCGCCCAGCCTTCGCGTTTGAAGCGCGGAAGGGGGCGCGAGCCATCCTCCATTTGAAATGGCAGATGGTTCATTGATCGGGCGGGGTTTCGCGATTTCAAATGCCAAAACCCCAGACCGCGAATTTCTCCTGTTTCAAACTGAGGTATTTCAGATGATTCAGATCGGGCGCAGTGATTGTCTCCAGATCCTGTTCCGGCATGGTGTCATGCCTGGTTCTGTTCGATCAGGGATAGCCGTTCCCTGGTCAAGTGCTAATCTTCCGCCCGGCCTGAAGCGAAGGCGATGCCGCGACCGACGCCATTAATTGATCGAGAGAGAAACATGCGAGAGAGCTTACGGCGAAAGGTAATCGAGGTATGCGAGAGGAAAATAGAGCATAAGGGGCCATCGGTTGGCCTTTCGTTTTATGCCTTCTTTGCAAATAGGAATGATGATCCAGAGCTATTAATGGAAGCCGCCCGATGGTGGATTATGGAACACAAACTCGACCATTTTGAAAAGGCAGTAAAAATAAAGCAGATGGTAGAGCGGATTGATTGAATATGGTGGCGCAGGCAGCCCGCGCCGCCCGCGATCAGGAGCGGCTACGACATGCGGGTTTCCCCCGTATGTACCAAGCGCCATCGTCTGGCACTCGACATGACCCGGGCGAATTGCTGGCGCTGAATCAAGTCAATCCCGAACTATGCTGACAAGTCATCGATGCAAACTTCTGGTTGCAATCGGCGAGGGTGGGATGAAAGGACGCGACATAATCCCGATAGCACTTGGCTTTCTGGTGACGGCGCTGGTCGGCGGCGGCGCCTATCTGGCTGTGATTCTGATATGAGGTTTTGGTGGTGGAAACCGGAGCGTTCAGGATTCCGGTAGTGGGGAGCGCCCTGCCGTCAGCTTGGGGGCCTCAGTATAGTCGGGGGGCTGAGGGTTTCTGACGACAGGGCACCAACGGCAGGACATGCCTGCAAGCTGGCCGGGGCTCCCTACAGATCATGGTAGAGCATGCCGTGGGAGGTGCCACTTTCCTGCGTACCATCTTACGTACTTTAGTTTTGCGTACCGGTCTTGGCCTTGAGCAATGGGCGTTTCCGCGCACCTAGTCATGCGCGGAAGTTTGCGTGGAACCTGCGCGGATTGGTCGGCGGGGTGAACCTGACCAGCCAAAAACTACGCACGGAGCCTTGCGTAGAAAGCTGCGTAGTTTCTTGCGTAGTTTTTCGACTGGCCCGAGCTTGCGTGCAACGGAGGGAGCCAACGGCCAAAACTGCGCAGACCATTTTGCGCAGGTTCTTGCGCAGCTCAATGCGCAGCTGTCCCAAATTACGTACGCCGCCGTGCATAACATCGTGCGTAATCCCCTGCGTAATTTCACGACCACCGCCACGTTTCTGCGATGACTGCGAAACGCCGAGGCACCAGGAATCAACTCTAACGCCTCTGGCCCTTGTATTGCCTGAGCTTGGTGGCAAGCAAAAACAAAATGGGTACTCAACAGGGTACTCAATGTTTTTTGCTTGGCCTCTCAGGGGGGGACCATAGGCCGCCAACCAGCCCGAAATAGGCGCGCCATTAACCCGAATAGACCCGCATTGACCCGGTTTAACTTGTTAGTTTTCTGGCGGCAGTGTTCGGCTAGTCTCTCTTTGCACCGCGATTTCGACTCAAACTAGATCCGGGATGTCAGCCGCTGGCCGGGGCGCTCGGTGGGGCCTCCCAGTCCGACCGAAGTCGGGAAACCCACATGGCCATCCCCAGCAAGCTGCGTCGTACGGCAGGGAGAATGTCACCGTGTCACGTCCGCCAGGTGGGCAGCATAGGTGGTGGACGGTGATTCTGAAAAGCTGGGGCTGCGCCTGCTAGCCCCGTGGACAATGCGTGACTGGCTCCCGCCTCAGTCAATTTACCCCCATGGTTGCCCATGGAGTTTAGAACCCTTGGGTCGCAGGCAGCCCCTCAGCAATGGGCATCCTAACGGCAGTCACACAGGCCGTCACTACCACTAAGCGTTTTAGTTAGTGCTTGCGGGATATCGTAACTTCACATCTGCCGCCAGCTCTGACAGCTCGGGGAATATATAGCTGCGGCTCATTCCGAGGAGCGAAAGCTCTTGAAGGATTTTTGCCTTTGCCTCGGCATCTATTTGGATGCGGTGCGGATTGATGAAGCTCTCTAGCTTCCAGTGATCGGTTTGCCCAGGAGGGAAAATGATAAATGCGCCTTGTTGTCGTCTGATTCGCTCGTTGTTGATGGGAGGGAAGACAAAGTGAAAGAACGTGAATTGCTGCATGAATTTGCCAAGCTCACTTCGTTCGGCGAGTTTTTTTATGCGGATTACCTCGCATAACCGTTCGATAATTGATGCTGTGCGCTGGGTAAGTTGGTTGCTGAATATTTGCAACAGCAGGTGAGTGCTTAGTACGGTTGAGTGCTCGGGCGTTGGGTTTTTTGGAGATTCTTTGAACACTGTTATCCACTCGTCCACAAAGCTGGGAACAAGCTCTGCTTCGACCTTGCTTAGCAGGGATGTTTGAATGAGCAGGTCTTCTTGATGTTGCGCTATTTCCAGTATTTTGAGACAGCTTTGCAGACAGGTTTGATAGGCGGAGTTGAATTCAGCGTGTTCTGAATTTAATGATTTTGCGCTTTCGAAAAATTCCAACAGCGAAGCGATGCCTGCCGTCGCGACATTTACAACAGAACAGGCGCTTTCTATCCCTACAAGTGCTGCTTCGGGAATATCTGATGGAAACCAAACTTCCATGGTTTTTCGCGGAAATAGCAGAACCTCGCCGGTAGCTTTACTGCGGCTTTCACACGCGAAAAATAAGGCTATCAGCGGGCTATGGGTGAGATCGAGCAATCGGCTTGGCAGGCCGTGGTGCTGCATGCGTATCACCCTTTCAAACACTGACCTATCGTTGACGAAGGCTGCCGGATCGCGGCGTAGCATATCTTCGTACAACTGATGCTCTACAGCGCGAAAGCTTGCCCCTGTTGGGTCCGTCCTGTACACGGTCGGGGATAATGTGTAGCAGGCATCGGAGTGCCCTCGGTAGAGCAGTGTGTCGTTGCCCTGTTTTTTTGCTTGCTGGTCTATTTCGCCTACCCAAGTCATGTATTCGACAAGCGATGATATTGTTCTGGTTGCTGTCATGAGTTGCTCTCTGGTTTGTCGTTTCGGACGTTGTGCAGTCTGGGGAGACTTGCTGATTCAGCCAAACCGCAACGGCGCGTCTCCAATCAGCTAACCCCGTCATATACCAAGCTCAACGTGGTGCTTTGTTCGCAATGCGTGGGATTGTGTAACCGGTGCGCAATGCAGATCGTGGAGCCAGGCCACAGGGGGCGCTAGCGACTTGGCGGCATACCGTCGACCGGCCCAGGCCACGGCCGGCCAATGACCAGCGGATTTCGGCAGGGCGTAGCACCCGGTCAGCCCTCGGCACTGGCACCACACGCACGAGGTCGGCGCAATGGCTCGCCCTGGCGGTGCACTCTACTTGGCTGCGCTCAGCGATAGGACTACACGTCATCTGCACCACGCGGCCGCTCACCAGCTCCAAAAGTCATAACCAGCGCGGCAACTCCGGCGCGGTAGGTGTGGCGTTCTGCTGAAATAGACTATCCGGCAGGCTCATAACTGCCATCCCTACCGCGACCTTTAGCGGTGCAACTGTTCAGTGCGATCGTCGGTGTGGTGTGCATGGAGGCTCTGGCCACGTGGTTTGAATTGCACAAGCGCTGGAGTCGGCCAGTACTGGTAGCGGCTAAAGCATCGTGCGCCATCAGTCGCGCTTTCATTTGCGATGGCAGTTTCGTGTCGAAGAATCCGTTCATCTTTCCCTGCTGTGTGATCCCTGTTTTTGCTCGTTATTACACTTTCCGTCCTTTGTGCAATTGCACTGTTTTGGTGTGCCTGCATCCGTCCGCATAAAGGCACGCGAATAAGAGGGTTTTCCTTACGTTCGAATAAGGTTTTGATCGTTCTTTCCTCGGGTGCAAGTCTGGAGAATCAATCGGACCAACTACTAGGGATGTAGGCGTGCTGCCTTGTCGACCCGTCAGGGTCGGATAAGGACTAAAAAGGCAGCGACCGAATTCAATAAAATGGCGCCTATGAATAGGCTCTGTCGATGTAGCTAGAGGAAAGTAAATGAACAGCTTCAACTTCAAAAAATCACGTCTAGGCGCTCAAGTTTTTGCTCTTACACTTGGTTTTGTTGTCAGTGCCTCAACCTTCGCAGCCGTGACTTCTGCTCCAACCTCGACTGTTATGGGTCGTGCACCGGTCATGCTTGCCCCAACGGTCACCTATGTGGACGTGAACGGCAACGGCGTCGTGGATGCCGGCGATACCTTGACCGCCGTGGATGGCACGATCACCGACGCGGATCTGGACACCCCAATCGCTTCTACCTACCGCTGGAGCAATGGCACGACCGATCTGTCTACTAACGGGGCTTACACCATCGACACGGCCGACCATGGCGAGACCATTACCCTGTTTGCCGTGGCGCATACTGACCCTGCCATCACTGAGCCGGCGGATAGTGTTGAAGTGGCCGTCGCTGTTCCGACTGATGTAGCACCAGATAATACCTTGGTCTCGGTGGCTATCTCCGGCTACGTGGGCGGTAACCCGCAAGTTGATACCCTGCTGACTGCAACTCCAACTTGTGTGGCCACGTGTGGCACTGTGACCTATCAGTGGCAGATTGAAGATGCGCCAGGTAGTGGTACCTACACCGACATCGCCGGTGCAACTAGCGCTACCTACATGCCGGTCAAAGATGATCAGAAACGCATGATCCAGGTCGTGGCCAACTAACGTTACCGCTTCTTGAGTGTTTTAACCGGCGGTTGTCCCTAGGGTAACCGCCGTTTTTTATAGGGAACAACCCCGTTCTGGATTCGCACTGGACAGGCAAGGGCTTGGAGTGAGGTTGTGATCAGATGGGCCGCGAGGGGGTGGTGGTAAATTCCTACGTAAAATGAGGCTCCAACTGGCATAGCGTGCTCAACATTTCGACAGATAATCATTCTGCTTCCGGCTTTAGCCACCTACACATGTAGTTCCATGATATCCATGACGGTTTTTTTAATATTTAGGTGCGGCTCTGGCAGGTCTAGGACTATTGAGTTGTATGCATTTCGTACACTTTCTCTGTGGAAGTTAGCCGGGGTTGAAGTGTGTGCAGACAAACACGACAGGTGAGAGGAAAAAAGTGATGCGTATGAGAAGTTGGAGCGGCCTGTTGGCTATGGCGATGATAAGTGCGTCCATGAACAGTTGGGCCGCCGGGGAGTTACATTTGAATTTTCATATGGCGGCCTCGGGCGAGAATCAAAGCTTTATCGGCGGCACGCTAATCAATGAAGGTGATGCGCCAGTGGCACACAGTTATGTGGTGGTGACTTTGCTAGATGCGCAATGTCATCCGCTGAAAAGCATGTTGCAAAGCTTTGAGTCGATCCCCGCAGGACAAACATACAGTTTTCGCGTCCCTGTGACAGAAGATTTTCATCGCTACCGGTTGGCAACTGTTAAAGCTTTTGACACGGAAGGCTTTGAGGTGAAAGCCGTGGATGACAATGCGGCGATTCTCCAGGCGCGTGAGGCGGAAGAGCGTAGCTACTGCGCGCAGGCGGGTAATGTTGCAGGGAGCCAATAAAATGCTGTCTTGAAGATGGAGGGAGATGTGATGCGTAAATGGGAGCAGGGCTCTACATGTAAGTCGTCTTTAAATTTGCAGGCGGATTGCGAAGCTGAGGCGCTAAGTTATCACGTTCTGATTACGGACAATGATCTATCCGAGTACGAACTACTATCGACCGCCTTGAGAGCCCGCGGGTGCTTCGTCGCGTCAGTCAACGATGGTATTCAGACGATGAGATACATCAAGTATTGTCAGCCAGATTTACTTATCATTGATTTAGACTTTGATTTGATTAGGGGGGTGAGGTTATTACGCGAATTGAAGCGGGATTTTTCTGATTTGTCGGTCTTGGTGTTTACGCGGCTGGATGCCGATGTCTATGCTTCCCGCTGCATGCGTCTCGGGGCCAAAGGCTTTCTAAAAAAGGGTGTGTGTATCACCTTAATTTCCCACGCGATAGAGCAAATTATGCAAGGGCATAGGTTATTCCCAATGACGTTAGATGCCCACCAAAAAAAACGATCTATTTGACCATGAATCAATCATGTTGCGCTGTTTGGTCCGCGGTAGCGGCAAGTGCGCGTTTGCCGCAGCACTGATAGTCAGTCCAAGTAAGGCGAGCCAAAGGAAAAAGGCTTATAGGTCAGGCTTGAGATATCTACCGATAAGGAATTGATCCAGTACGCTCAAAAGCTGAATATTTACTGAGTGTTCTTTATGCGACGAAAACAGTGGGAAAGCTCATTTAAAGCTGTGCGCCCGGTGATGTCTCAAATTGGTGAGCGTTATTAAGTCGTTTGTTTGGTGGAGGTGCAGTCCGCAGATGATCCCTGCATAAACATCGATTGTTTTTGTGACCTACTCCGTACACTAACCTGTGGCATGCCAGTTTTTGGACTGTGCCGTAGCTGTAGAGGCGACTATTAAGTAGTGGGTGTCAGTAAGTAAAAAGGTAGCTATGGACATCAGAAACAAATTGAAGCTCAGTGATGAAGCACCAACGCAAGTATATTTTTTTCGTGAAGGCAAAAAATTGCGTTTGTACGAAGGGGCACTGTATTGGGCGCTGGAGAATGGACTGCCAGTGCGTTTGACGTGTCGCGAGCAAAAGTCCCTGCCGCTTGGACGAGTATTGTTTTGCGATTTAACTGAAGGCGTGCTTCTGCCTTGGTTGTGTGAAATGGGGCTGGAGGTCGAGCCACTGAATCGGGGGTGGCGAGTTACGTTACACCAGCCGCGCTGTTTGGCCAGTGAAAAGGTTTGGCTGGAGCAGTATGTGCTGCATTTGCCAGATCCTAGTTGGCACTCAAAGAAAGACAGTCACAAATTTTTAGAGGGGCATTTACGTGAGGTCCTCTATGAGGTTCTCGACTGGCCTGTTTCCGAGTTGCCCCCGATGCAGGCGGTGAAAGCCTTGTGCCGTTGGCAGTCTCGGCTACAGCAATTGTTGCCGGCGCGGTTGCAGGAAGACTAAAGGGAAGCCTTTTACCTGTAGCGAACATCTGGAGTTCGCGGGTCAATACCAAACGCTGATCACTAGCCCTTGCCTGGCGTACGTGCTCGAATTTTCGATACGGTCGAGTGAGTTGATGGGGCTACGCCATACTGTTGATGGGACTTCTTCATTCACCTTGGCATGAGGTAACGTGATTGCCTCATGGAGCTCTGAAACCCATGCGCCCCTCATTTTTGCAATATTGTTCAACAAGTGAGGTGGGTGGTTTGCTTAACTATATTCGACGTCTCAGAGCACTAACCGCAGGCTAGGCCTAAAAGTCGGCCGAGGCTTACCTGCATTGAAAAGTAGGAGAGTCCAAACGAACCTCAACTTTCAGGAAAAGGTTTATGTGCCTGCTTCTGCTGTTTGTGTTGCTGGTCAGCCTACCGGTTCTGGCAGAAAACTGGCCACCGATCTCCTCGGCAAAAAAACGAACATCGCGATCGCCGAACCCGTTTTGCCATACCCGCTGAGCGCCATCGTGGAGCGGATCTCCAAGTTCTGATTCGTCGAGACGATGTGTGCAAGCGCATACAGGAACAAAACCAGAGTGCTGCTTAGGCCGAAAGCGTTACTGGGAAGCGATAGCTACGGTGCTGCTGAACCCGGATCGGGAGCAGCAGTACGAGAAAAAATCGCATAGTTGGGCGGTTGACGCGCCAGCCACATTGAAAAACGCCGATTTCTATCCATCGTATTTACCCGATGTGGACAAAAAGGCCAATTGCCGTCATCTATAATAGGAGGCGCGGTCCGATTATCCCTGACTCAACAGCCATTTTTAGGGGCCGACATGGTCGAATAACGCAACCACGCCCGAAGTCACAAGCTAAACTCGACATGCGCCCTAGTGAAAACTCATCAGCTTCGGTCAATGTTTGCATCGGAACCAATTGCTATAAGCACCTCTCTCCTCACACAGGTTTGGAATCAATATGCCGAGCCGAAAAATCTCTATACCGCCGAGCGCCTTCCCCACCGTTTTCCTTGGTCTTAACAAGTGTTGGGGCGTTGCACCGCTACTCATAATGTTAATATTTGGCCTGTCAAGTAATTGGGCGCAAGCAAATCAGACGATGTACTTGGAGTCGAAACCAGATTTACCTCAAATCAAGCTAGAACTCGATCCGCTTGAGCTAAGGTGGCTACAGACCCGCCAAGTGGTACGTCTTGGTATCGGCGAAAAGGGGTACGAACCGCTATCGTTGGTTCGAGGGCACTCAGTAAAAGGAATCATGCCAGATTACCTATCAATTATTAGTGCAAGCTTGGGGTTGAGGGTAGAAGTGCACACGTATACTGACTGGCCCGCCGCACTGGAGGCCTTAAGATCTGGCGAGGTAGACGTATTAGGACGAGGATCGTCTTATGAAGCCGATTTACCCGGATTGCTACTTTCCAACGCCTATACAATGAACCAGCCAGTAATAGTGGGGCGTGGCAGCGAATTTGAGCTTGTACCGTTATCGTTGAGTGGAAAACTGGCTGTAATCGAAGGGTATGCAACGGAAATAGAGTTGCGCTCACTCTTCCCTGATGCACAATTAAAGACCTATGCAACAGTACGCGAAGCACTGCATGCAGTGGAATACAATCATGCTGATTGGGTTGTTTGTGACGCAGTGACTGCATCCTATCAAATGACCTTAGGCGAATTGCCCACCTTACGAATGCGACCTCTTAGCGGTTGGCGCGAGCCTGGCTACAGCTTTGTATTTCGAAACACCGACTCTACACTTGCCGATTATTTTAATAAGGTTCTGGATAACATCCCTGTACTGACACAGGCAAACATCCTGTCTTACTGGGGAGGCGAGGCGCGTTATGACTCGCTGAAAAATCTAAGTTACAGCCCTGAAACACTTAGATGGCTGGCTGAGCGCCCAGAAGTGCGAGTTGTAGTAAGTGGGGCTATACCGCCATATAGCTTTTTCGACGATGATGGCAACTTCAGTGGTCTAATAGCTGATTTTTTGCATGAAATAAGCCTGCGCAGTGGTTTACGCTTCAAAGTTTTCGAGCGCACAACCGTAAACGAGATCGCGAAAGCCATTGATAATGGTGAAGCAGAGATGTCGCCGACGGTGATGATTACACCCGAACGTCAGACCTCGCTAAATTTCACCAAACCATTTGGCACCAGCAGTTTTGCTTTGGTCACGAAGCGTGAGGAGAGCATAGAAAATCTGGAGGACCTACAGAATCGCAGAATATCCTTGGTAAATGGCTCGCCGATGATCGGTTTCTTAAAAAGGCATTACCCGAGCATACAAATAGTTGAAACTGATAGCCCTCTGGAGAGTCTAGTTACCACTGTCGATGGGCGCTCGGATGCTACTGTAGTATTGCTGCCTATCGCCCGATACTTGATTAATCAATACTTTTCAAAAAAATTGCGTGTGGCGACCTCTTTACCACAGTTCCAAATAGGTCTTACCTTCGCCGTGGCTAAAGATCAGCCGTCACTATTTGAAGTCATGGAAACGACTCTCGATCAGCTTGAGCCACTACTGATCAGTAAGCTGTCAGAGCGCTGGCAAAACAGCCGGCCAGCGGAGGGAAGCATATGGGGCCGATACGAGCGACGCCTGAGATGGCTCTCCATAATCGGGGGCGTTGCTCTAAGCTTGTTGCTTGCCTGGCAAGCCTATTCCCTATTCCGTCGGGCTAAAAATCGAGCAGAAGAACAGCGCTTGGCGTTTCGCAGCACCCTTTTGGACGCAGTACCTCAATCGGTAGTAATGCGCGATCTACAGGGACGCTTTGTGCTATGTAACAGTGCATTTTATGAGGTATTTGGCCTTCAGCCCTCTGAAGTAATTGGCCGTAACTGGTTCGAAGTCGCCGGGCTGGATGGAACTCCACCACAGACCCAAGAGTCGGCCTACAATGCGCTATTAAAGCATACCGAGGTTGACATCCAGCAGATCAAGCTGAATATCCGCGGCGAGGTATATAGTTTTCGTCAGTGGGCGGTTCCGCACAAAGATATCAATGGGCGATGCATAGGATTGCTCATGGGATGGATCGACTTATCTGAAACCGAACGATTAATGCTTCAGTTGCAAAACATGCGAGATCAGGCTGTGCTGGCGAGCGAGGCAAAAAGCAGGTTCCTGGCAGTAATGAGCCATGAAATCCGCACACCGCTAAATGCGATCATTGGTTTGCTGGAGATAACCATGGCGCGTGTAGACAATGGAGAGAACTGGGATCGCTCGGCAATTGAGGTGGCGCACTCGTCATCCAACTCGCTTATGCTCCTTATTGGCGATATTCTCGATTTGTCAAAAATTGAGTCCGGCAAATTAACCCTGGCACCACAACGCAATAGCCCACAAGAGATACTTGAGGCCGTGCAGAGGGTGTTCCATGGCCTAGCCCGACAAAAAGGACTGTACCTTCTAATAAACCTACAACTTGAGTCAGATAGTGATGCGTTGGTGGATGGCGGGCGGTTAAAACAGGTGCTCTCTAATTTACTCAGCAATGCTATAAAGTTTACTGATCATGGTGGGATCAAGTTATTCTTGCGCGTATATAAAGATGGTGTCGACTTGAACATGACGTTTGTGATAGAGGACAGCGGAGTTGGCATTTCCTCTGCCGACCAAACGCTGCTATTCAAGCCATTTAGTCAGGCTGGCGGAGAATCAATGCAGCGGGGGGGGACCGGACTGGGACTGGTAATCTGCCAACAGCTAGTCGAAATGATGGACGGCAACCTTCAACTTGATAGTGAGCTAGGGTGCGGCACACGAGTGAAAGTTGAGCTAAGGGTGCCGGCTTTAGAAAAACAACATCTAAAACAAGCAACGGAAACCAAGAAATATCAGGAGCAGCGCCTGCGCGTGCTGCTCGTGGATGATCATCCGGCTAATCGCTTGTTGCTCGGGCAGCAATTGAAGTTTCTCGATCATATTGTGTGTGAGTCAGAAGATGGTCAGCAAGCGCTCGATTTGATCCAATCCAAGCCCTTCGATGTGGTGTTCACAGATTGTAATATGCCCGTAATGGATGGCTATGAACTGACCCGACGAACGCGTAGAGATGAGCGAGATTCGGGACGGCAACCCTGTCCAATTATTGGTTTCACGGCAAACGCCCAAGTGGCTGAGCGTGAGCGCTGCCTAGCTGTCGGAATGGATGATTGTCTTTTCAAACCGATAAGCTTGGATATGATCAGAACCTGCCTAGACAAATTGTCCCAGCGAAAGGACATTGCCAAAAATCCCACATATACATCCGTCCCTTTAGTAATCCAAGATCAGACCGGCGTGCTTGATTTAAGTATGTTTAGCTCGCTAACAGGCTATGACGATCATTTGGCTCACAAATTACTAAATGAGTTATACAACAGTAATCGTATAGACTTGCATAGGTTCGACGAATTATTATCTGCAGGATGTTGGCGCGATCTTGCTGGAGTGATGCATCGAATCAAGGGCGCCGCTCAGATGGTCGGGGCGAAAGTACTAATCGAGGCAGTGAGAGGGTACGAAAAATGCCTGGATCAAGGATTAACTGATGACGAAAAATTGCGCAACGCATCTACTGTGCGCGCGGCCGCACTGCAATTACAGGAGGCTGTAAAAGCCCAGATGAGCCGTAAAATCTAATTTCAACAAAACTAGACCTTTACGATAGTAAAAGTACACGCTATATACGCATTCGGAAAAGTCGTACACAGATGCATTAAGCAGGCGCTCGCCCAGCCTAAATCGACCCAGTAATTTGATCGGCGCGGAACGTCGTTTTTCAAGGTGGTTGTCGCGTCAACCGTCCAACTATACGGCTTTTTTCTCGTACTGCTGCTCCCGATCCGGGTTCTGCAGCACCGTTCCTATCGGTTCCCAGTTATGCCTCTGACGCTGACCCGCATTCCGGGCTTTTCTCCCGGGGGCGCTCATACAGTTCATGCCGCCGCGTCAGGAGCTGATGGTCCAGCCCTCAATGACGCTCCGCCGGTGTCACGAAGCGGATCCGGCTATGCCGATGGGCGTTGTAATACCAACGCATAAAATCCCTCATCCCAAACCTTGCGGTGTCCAAACTGGCAAACCATCCACTGGCCATTGCGGACAATATTTCAGCGTTCTAAACAGCGACTCCGAGTACGGATTATCATTGCTCACTCGCGGTCGACCGCGAGACGGCGTAATGCCCAGGTCACACATCTTGCTCATCAGCGTTACCGATTTCATCGACGCGGCATTGTCCCAGTGCAGCGGCTTTATCGCCGCTTTCTTCTTCGTAAACCTCCCAGCCCACCGCCTTGCGACTGTAAATACCTTCGATCAAATGCAGGTAGTCATACTTGCCTCGTATCGGCGACGCCATATAGGTGATGTCCAACGACCACATCTGATTGGGCGCTTTGGCGGCATACGTCGTGCCGCATGCAGTCTGGACGCTGGCCACGGCGTCGGTGCCTTTGCTGACCTGCGAACGCAGGACGCGATAAAACAGGGCCTCCGAGGTCTGCCTCGGGACGATCTGGCTCGGTGGCAATGGGCATACGCCGGGGTGTTGCACAACGTCACGATGGCTTGCTGCTCAATCTCGCTCAACGCAATATAAGGTGTGGGCCGCACGGTGGTTGTTCGGGCGTCGGCTTGAACATCTTCAGTCTGCGTCCAGTGCTGCAAGATTCTGAGCGACAGTCCCACTTCCTGACACGCCCTGATTTTTCGAGGGTAGGCAGCGCCGCTGTTTCGGTCCGTGCCTTGTCTTGGCGCAACGGTTCGCTCTCGAGCTACTGGATACGTTTCTGATCGCTGCGAGATTGTTTGCGGTCGACCTTCAGTTGCTTCTGAGCGTTCTGATGCCCCGTACAGGCTTGGCGCCAAGCACTGACGTGTTCGGGGGTACAGACCTTTTCGTCGGCAATACTCACTCCGTTCGAGCTGCGACAGACCCGCGGTTTCAAGAACGACAGCGAACTGAGCTTCAGCTGACCAGTTTTACGGGCACTGCACTTCCTTCAGAGCTGACCTCATTGCGCCAGTTGGACAAAGACATTTCGCTGACCCCTCACGCGGGGAAACCTCGGCCATTGATAGGTTTAGTGGGGGAAGCAGCATCTTCAATAATGCGGCTCTACGTTCAGGTGAATAATACTCGAGTAGTCTCTTTTCGCCCCCAATATGCTTTTTCAGGAAAATCCGGAGAGGCGTCAACTATTCTGACACCGGGGCGTGTGTCCAATGGGCTCGTCGACGAAGCATGATCACCTAGGTGAGATATCCAATAGCGTTAAGGAGGACTTTGGTTGCTCATCTGATGGGTGCCCTTAATCGCGGAACTGGAACTGGATGTCTTCAAGCGCCGGAGCTGCGCATTCAATTTTTTGAGTGGCTGTAGGCGACTCGTAAGGGCAGTGATGAATAGTTGGTCTAGACTTGTTCATGTTTGGTTTATTTGAACGATTCACGTGCGTGACTGGCGGCATCGACAGTGAGTGGGGTTATTGAGCTGTTATCTCAGTAGATGGGCGGCTATAGGAGGCATTTACGAGGTTAAAAATTTCAGTCCTGGCTGACAGAGATGCTCCTCGTCATTTGCGTACGTCGTTATGCTTTTTGGTGGGGGATAACCCTACGCCAAAAGAGGGGTTTTCCTGTCAGGCTGTCGGCGTTTGACTGGTTAATATGACGTATATGCAGGATTTTCATCGGAAAATCTCCATTTGGAGGTCAAGGATCAAGGAACTGGCTTGGGCTGGTCTCGGGCGGATTGGGTGTGAGCGCGCTTACTTTGCTCACGATTGCTGAGTGCGTATTTGCTTGGAGGTGACTTTTGGCCAAAATATTGATAGCCGACGACCATGCGGTTGTACGCATGGCTTTGCGAGCGCTACTTGAAAAAGCCAAGCATGAAGTGGTTGGTGAGGTCAGTAATGGTATAGATGCCATTACTTTTATGCGTGATCTTGAGCCTGACTTAACTATTCTAGATATTGATCTGCCAAGGCTTGATGGTTTTGGCGTAATGCAGCGGCTACGTTCCGGAGGAGAGCGCTTTAAAGTCGTGATATTTACCAGTCTAGATGCCGATCGATATGCTATTCGCTGTTCAAGGGCCGGAGCTTCTGCTTTTGTTTCCAAGGAAGGGGATCTTGGCGAGTTACTGGCTGCTGTGCAGATTGTCCTCGCGGGATACGTATTGTTTCCGACTACGGAATTTTCTTCCGTTGATAGTTCTTCAGCTTCGGGCACTGAGGGGGAGTTGATCCGCGCGCTTTCTGATCGGGAGTTGACTGTGTTGCGTCATTTGGTATCAGGGCATCGCATAAAGGACATAGCTGAGGAGTTGATGCTCAGCGAGAAAACTACTAGCACCTACAAGTCTAGGTTAATCCTAAAGTTGCAGGTAAATAATTTTCTTGAGTTGGTTGAGCTGGCGAAGCGTACTGGGGTGATCTGATATAGGGTTGAATGTATAAGACTTCGCCTGGTAATGCTCAAAGGCGGTCGCAAGATTGCGTAGTGGCGTCTCCCAGTCAGGCGTCAGGTGTTTTCTTACACGGAAAGTCAACTTCAAAGATGTTGTACATTTAAAGAATGTCCTGCCTGCAACGTAATGCAAGCGCACGATGCTAATGCTCCCAGAGTCAGCGTAATTTTCAGGTTTTCCCTACAGATAATATCAGATAGAGCGTGTTTAATCCGCGCCGGATCGTTGGTGGAGTCGTGCGATAAGTACACGTGGATGGTCTTATCAGCTACCAACCATCAATTTCACGGTAGTAATACTTTTCACCGTGACCATACGGGCGTAATGGTCACGGTTTTTTTTGCTAAGAATTTGATAGTCACTATCCCAAAATTTCACCGAAGTCGGAGGTGCATAATGATTGGAAAACAGATGCCTCACCCAAAAGAAGCTGTGGTCGATGAATTGGAAAGATGCAAAGCCGATTTTTTTGCCAGAGGTAAATCCGTCCATAAAATCCCAGCCGGACTCAGCGGCTTGGACACATCAGGCAACACTTCCGCGAGGCAAAAACTTCTGAAATTCCAACGTTCAACGCTGGCACCGAAGCTTCGTGAATATGCCGAAGCAGGTAAAGCACTTTCCACAGCTGCCCGCGCCCTGAACTTGAAAAGTGATCGGGCGAGACTCATTGCAAAAGAAAACGACATCGCATTTCACGACAGCTGATCATTCTCTCTTGTCCTCACCATGCCGTGCGCGCTTCCTTCCTTGACGCTCTGTCAATCGAACACAATCCGAAAGGAAATTTCGAGCCGAACCCTTATGCGTTATCCAGCGCGGTTATGAGGCCTGCAATACAGGCCCGCCTAATGAGATGGTCAACCCGAGACGGAATCACCGGTAAATCTAGACTTACCGGGGTTCTCAACGACTTGAGTAAACCCCTCATGGGCAGCTTGAAGTTTCTTGGCCTGGATATTGGGAACAATAAGTACCTTTCACCTCATAGGGGGCGACGCCAAAGGCAAGGATGTTCTGCACAAGAAATTCAATCGCAACCGCTTTCTTAAGTTTGTCCCAAGGCTAAAGCCCGGCACCATAGTGATGGAGTCCTGTGGTGCTGCTGTTGTCGTCGACGCCGAATTGAACTAGTTGCCGAGACATCACTGACCCAGCCTGATCCCTTGCGCACCATTGCCCATGCGAGAACAGGTGGTGGGCACGCAAGGCTTTGGCTTTGGCGGAAATTCCGCTCGCTGCGCCAGGCGGCTTGGTAGAGAGTAAGGACCACGTCGAGCCAGCGTGGATCACCATCTTGGTCTGTACCAACGGGTTCGGTTCCACCGCTGGCCCGATACTCATCGCGCGAGGTGGATGCCACTCTGGAGAATTTTTTTTGCCCGAGCAACCTCTGCGCTTGCATCGTAAGTTGGGCACTTATTCGCAGTCGCCGCTGGGGCTTTTGGGGTCGCGTTTGTATTCACCGTTACGCCATCCCTGAACAAGAAACAGAGCATCTGCTCGTCCTTGCCGCCACCCGAGCTTGCCGGTTCCGGGATAAAACCGGCGACGGGGAAGGCCCCGGACGACGCAAATAGTATCTGGCGTGAAACGGCTTTCAAGCATGCCTGGGTATGTTTTGGCGCCTGCATCAACACAGGCCGTTACGGTCCAGTGAGCGAGTTCAACCGAGAGATTGAGCATGTAGGTTTGGACAACAACCCCTGAGTCTGAGTACCCGCATCGCCGCACAGGGTATCCCTGCCATTTGGGGAAATCTTGTATCGCCACCCGCACTTGCGGCTTTGCCTGGGAAGTTTCGAGGCAAACATTGATTGAGCCATGGTGAAACTATCTGTTTGAGCCGCCGCAACACTGCCACCCAATAGAGCTGGCGCACTCGCATTATTTGATAAACGATAAAGATTTTACGTATCGGAGATCGTGTCAGAAGGGCTTACTGGATTGTTCATGATCCGGATGATCGTCCTTGTGTATGTCTCCGGTTTCCAGTTGTATGGTTTTGCAATGCCAGCGATCCAATCGCGGCTCGCATTAATCGCAGGGTCCCCTGCCTGCCTCGCGGCTTGGTACTTGCGTGTATCTTCCTTGTACGCAGGTAACACCGCCAGCTTGCCAGCAACGAAATCGACGGCATCGGCAGCACCATTGAATTTGATGTACTTGTTGTTCACGTCCTCGGAAGGCTGGCAGGCCAACACATAGTAACCCCGACCTGCTGCAGCGCTGGCAGAGACGTACTTCCACCCGGAAAAATTGTTCGCTTCGAGGGCGGTGCGTGTCCAGCCGTAACCTGACTCGGCTATCGCCATTGCAGCAATTGCAGCCGCGGGTACCCCGTATTTGTGCTCGGCTTCAGTTGCGAGACCTGAGACCAATTGGATGTATTGAGATCTCTCTGCTTCAGTGGGATGACCAGGCTTTGGGTCATAGCAACCCCATGGCTGGGCAGAGGCGGCCCCAGTACTTAGACCGAGCGCGAGAAAAAGGTATTTCGTCGTATGCTTCATCATTGTCTCCCTGAAAGTAACTTCAAAGTGAATTTGTGATCGAGCGAAGAACACGACACCGGGATACTACTAGGGAGTGCGATCACGTCTGACAGCATAGCAGCGAGAAATGAACCCAAGTGCTCCTTTGCACACGGTGGGGAGCAAGCTCACGTGCAGTTCCGGAAGCCGACCTGGAGCAACTGCTGGCTCAGCGTTAGGTGCAGATTGACGACCCGCGCCAGCATCGCGCGGAGTTTCTCGGGCTGCGCGAAGAGGTGCGCGAACAAAATACGCGAGGGCGCTGCGGTAACTGCACATGGCGTTGGCTGCGGTACGGCGGCGATGAGCGCCGCCGCGGCTGCAACTACAGGACAGTCGGTAGCAGGCGGAACACGCCCGCATTGACCAGCAGCGCTACACCCGCGACGTCGAGGACCGGGCGTACCGCGAGATCGACCGGGCCCAGGAAGAGAGTAAGGACCTGGCGACCCAACTCAAGGAGGCCAACGGTCGTCTTCAGGCCCTGCAGCAGATACTGGCAGCCGGGCAAAAAGAATTGGGCCTGGCGCGCGAACAGCTCAGCGCTGCCCAGATGCACGCGCAGGGCCCTGGTGGAGCAGCTGGAGCAGGCACGCCGGAGCAGGGGAACAATGCCACACACTGCAGGACAGTCAGCAGCGGTTGGAGGGGGAACAGGCCGAGTCACTGCGCAGTGCCATTGCCGAGCAGGCGTGCACTGACACCCTCGAAGCCCAGCTAGCGCAGTTACGCAACACCTTGCAAAGCGTTGTTCGATTGACGGAACGGAGACGTAGTCAGCATTCGACCAATGACCGTTTATTGCCGTTCACTGCCGGTCATGGTTGCTAGGGGGCCACGTTCGACACAGCAGTCCTGAGCTTACTCGGGGAGAATGAAGTTGAGGATCATAATATCGAGTCAGCTCTTGACGATATTTTGCAATCATCACTCTGGCAGCGTCGATTACTTCGACGCAATGAGCATGAACAGCGAGCTTTGCAAGCTGGCCTCAAATCGCGGGCAGAGCTCATTTGGGGGCAAACTACCGTCACGCAGCGTCGGGGCTACTTCTTGGCGGGCATTGGGTTGACTACTGGTCAAACTCTGGATGCTTGGGCGGATACGCTCAATCCGCTACTGATTACAGCTAACGCTCAAATACTTCAAAAAGATGACGCTGCTGCGGTTCTAGCGCTCACCGCCATAGCCGAACACGTCTTCACTTTCTATCCTTTCAAACCTGATGTATTGCCTGCGAATTGGCGGGATCTTCTTCGTAAATGGCCTCAAGGCGAAGCGCTGACCAGTGGCACCGCTGAACAAGCTGCCGAAACCATGCGTTTCATTGAGAACGGTCTCGTTTATCGTCTGCCATGGGCCATGGAAGCAATTCGAGTCAGGGCTCAAGCTAATGGCGATACAGTATCCGGTTTGGCAATGGATGATTTTGAGCTTAGCTTGGCAGTCGCTGCCGTCGAAACAGGTACGTTAAATCGCGCCGCGTCCCTTCTAATCCAGGCGGGATTTAGTTCTCGGTTGGCGGCAATCAAAGCGGTTACCGATACAAATGCAACCTTTGATAACAGCCAAGGGCTTCGCCAATGGCTCCGTTCCGCGGAGCTCGATCTATTCAGCTCACTCCCAGATTGGCCAACCCCCGAAACGAGACAGCTGTGGATTGAATTCACAGATGGGTTCGAGCCGCAAGAACGTCAAGTTTGGGCGAATCGTAGCTATCGTGGTGAAGTGGTTTGGAGGGGTATCCCACCACTTCCTGGAACCGCTGTGCAGCTACATCACTGGAATGGACAAGTTCAGGTACTGAGTAGCGACGGTAGTCCGCTTAGCCGGTTTCAGTCCCAAATCAATATCGCGCATAAAGGGTTGTTGTCGGTCAAAGCCGGCCAAGATGTTAGGGAGTTGGCTATCAGCTATCTGGGCCCTGAGGACTTGTAACCCATCGTCCAGAACACACGCACCAGTCCCAAAGGGCTGCTTTCGCCGCCAGACCTTCAGGCAGAGGAGTGGCTTGCGCTGCGATTGTACTATGTATTTCGAGGGCGGTAGGCGTTTAATAGAGTAATTTTCGGAGGGCTGAAATCTTGGTCTACCGATCTTCTTAATATGAGAGGCGGGTATGAAAGGAAAGCGAAAAGTTAAAACTGCAAAGTGGTTGTTGAAGGAGCAATATATTTCCGAAGCACAACAAGTGCTGAGTAACAGATCTCAACAAGCCCACCGGTTTTTGAATGCTGCACTGCAGTCTGGTGCTGCTATAGAGCCGATTGGTAGGCTGGCGGGAGACGTGAATAGGTGAGCTCCAAGAGGTGATGCGCTATCAATAAGTTTTGAAGTGTCGAGAGCAGCACTGCTAACAGCGCTAACTCATATGCAAAGATCAATACTGCGAGTATCCAGGTTTCTGAGTGTTTTGGTTTGAATGCGCAGTCAAGCGTTGCTGTGGTGGTAGCGATTATATTACTTGTGTGTATCAATTTTTTGGTGTCGTAATTGCTCAAGTTCCAAAGTTACTTTAGCCAATAGCTCATCGGCATTTTCTGGTCCCATAGTTTCATATGTGGCAGTAAGAAGTGTGATTGGGTGAAGGCCCAGTTTTTTAGCGATTTCAGCAATTTTTGGTAACGTAGGGGCCTTCAGCCCACTTTCACGCTCACTGATAAAGCCTTGATTTGTGCCAATTTCTCCTTGGGCAAGGCCTTTGCTCCGTCGAATGGATCTGACCGTTTCGCCAAAGGATTCTCTGAGTTCCATTTGCTTGTCCGCAAAAGGAACTATAAGGCCTTGCTTGAAAGAAAATCTCTATACGCTATAGAGATTTTTACGGGCCGGCACTGCCGAGCGGGGAAAAATCCGTTTCCACAGTTCTGGCTGATTGGGCACTCATCCGAGCTGGCCGAAGAGTTCTGTGGTCACCTGCTCTGCAGGGGCGGACAATGGCTCAGGATTTTGCCCCTGAAGGTGCGGCAAGGAGTAGAGAATTCGCGATATTTTTTTCTGCCTTAGATCAAATTCGCCAATTTTGTAAACTGATTCTTTCGTTCGATAGACAACGCAGCCTTCTAATGACTCCAGTCCGGTGTAACTCGTTACGCTTATGAGCTCTTCCATAAGCCAATGGTTTTTTCCGCTGAGTGACGGCGGGCACATCATATGGATGTGTTTAATTTCGACACCTTTTACAGTTAATACGAACTCCTTCAACGAATAAGCACACCGAAGTAATGCAGCCCTGTTCCTCTCTCTGGTCTGAAGCGAGGTTATAGTGGCAACGAAGCAGGGGGCGTCGATTTCGGCATGAGACCAAGGATCCTTACTTTTTTCTCTATAGGGTCGTAAACGAGCATCACTCATAGCTCCAGGAATCTAAGTAGCGGATAACCAATCTAAGTGCACATTCTACAATATATGCGATAGAGATATTTTTGCTGGCTTGACCGTTCGTCGCTAGCGTTGACGAACACACTACATGTCTTTCTGAAGTGACTGCCGATTTACTACGCACCGTTTATCGAGGTACGTTCAATAGCGCGATTGTGTGTGTTTTGAACTGCAGATGGGGACGGGGACGGACCTGTTGCGAAGGTTGAAAATCATTCGGAGTAATACTGTAAGTTCATGCCGCACTAGTGGAACGAGCACCTTCGCCAGTGATCACAATGGTTTCAGGCAGAGGTAGTCGTATTGGACTTGGGCGTCAAGACTATCGCGCCATTGATGACCTCGACGGTTAGCGCATCCCCCAAATTTAAACCGAATTTTGCAAGGAGGTCGGGCGGGAGATTAACGATAACGTCGCCACTGCCGTCGGCGGTATTGTGGTATTTGACAATCCACCGCTCTTTTTCACACATCGATCGAACCTCGTTCCATCATTAGAGGTGCCCGTCGTAGTAGGGGGGCTGCACGTCGGAACATTCAGCTTATGCGCTCCCGTTCAGCGGTTGTATGCAAATCGCTTATGCAAAAAAGCCATCTTGCCCTTGGGCTTAGGTGGCTTTTCACATTTTGGCACTGACTTGGTGCGTTCGGTCAAGTTTTAGTGAAAAAAGTCCAAAACTGGATAAAAAAATAAGGGCAAAAGCAATCAATTCCAACTCAACGCCCCCACCGATCTGATACTCAATAACTTGAGTTGCAAAGAAGTTCTTCTTTTTTTTGCGATCTATTCCTTGCTGAGAAAAGACTCAGACCAAGGATTGGCGGATCCGCAATCATATTGATAGGCCCGGTGACCCGTGCTTTTGCGGATTCGATTCCGGAAGCAAGTGCTTGAGCCTTACCACCACCCGTGAAGCCGTTGATACATGTGCGTCGCACAGAATGCCCTTAATCTTCTTGACGCCCTACGACGACAAAATACAGCAGTCTTGATAGCTTAGCTTTCAAAAAAATTCAGCATGCGAAAACTTTCGCTCTCACGCTCCTCAACGGCCTAGAACAATCCAGGTCATTTTAAGAGCGGCGCGGCACCGAGCGTTGGACAATTATGGGCCTAAGATTATCTGAGCCTGCTTCTGAATTCTTCGTTTGGAAAAACTGCCGACCGTGTTGCAGTGAGGAGCGCCGCCTGCGAATGGATTGGGCTGATGCGTTGAATGAAGTGGCGGTGGAGGTCAACAGTAATAGCAGGTTCTTTCAATTTTTGTTGATCTGATAAATCTAACAAAAAATTGGAGAAATCGATTTTTTTGGTTGAAAGCAAGGGTCTTAGCGAAAAAAATTGCGCGAAATTTAAGGTCACCATATTGACAATATAACTTTTTGCCAATCTTGATTTCGATCATCCGCACCTGTGGCGTGCGGGCTTGCGCGGCGAAGCGTTCCGGGTCGAAGCGACCGTCGCTGGTGCGGCAGCCGAAGTAACCGCTGCCCAGTTCCCAGGTCAGGTCACCGCCGTGTTCCCGATGATAAGGGCTGATGCTGCCTTCGCCGGTGTCATGGGCGAAATTGCCGAGCCTGGCGCCCTGGTTCAACGCGCGGATGGCGTTGGCGCTGAGGGAACCGAAACTCATGGCTGAAATGTTGAACACCGACGCCGAATACGGCTGGGTGCACTGCGGGCCGCCGACGGTGACGCGGAAACTGCTCGGGTCGCTCAACGGTGCCGGGCGCATGGAGTGGCCGATGAATTCGAAACCCGACTGATACACGTCGATCAGTGTGCCGAAGGGTTTGTCGGCGGTTTCGTTCTTGGCCCGGGAATAAACCAGCGAGCGCTGGGCCCGGGAGAAGGGCAGGGCGTCGCTGTCGGACTCGAGCAGGTACTGGCGGATTTCCGGGCGGATGCCTTCGACCAGGTAGCGGATATTGCCGAGGATCGGGTAATTGCGCCGCACCGCGTGGGGGCTTTGCAGCAGATCGAACAGGCCGATCAGGCTGAGGACGCCGGTGACGGCGCTGATCGGCCAGAGCCAGTCATAGTCAAGAAAGGGCAGGCTGGCGAGGGTGAAGATTACGCAGACGGCAAAGAAGGCGTAGCGGCTCAGGAGTGACAGGCTCATACGGTTTCCTTGAGTTTTAAAGATCGCAGCCTTCGGCAGCTCCTACAGGGGAATGCGATCCATGTAGGAGCTGCCGAAGGCTGCGATCTTTTCAGGCATTTTGTGCCTGGAGAAAAATCGAAAACAGCTCGGACTGGGATTTGATCCCCAGCTTGCTGTACATGTGTTTCTTGTGGACTTTCACGGTTTCGACAGAGATTTCCAGCTTACGGGCGATTTCTTTACTGGAGCAACCGCTGAGCATCAGGCGCCCGACATCCAGCTCCCGTGCCGTCAACTGCGCGCCCTTGAGCTGCTGCACCGAAGCCTCCAGTTGCACCCGCCAGTCAGCTTGCGGCGGTGCGGGGGCCAAGGCCACCGCTTCATCGATTTCATAGGGTAGACGCTGGCGCAACAGGCCGAGCACCCATGGCTGGATCAGCGACAACAAGGCGATCTGCTGGCCGCTGAAGCGTTGCGTGCTGCCCAGGGACAGGCACAGCGTGCGGTCGCCTTCGAGCTGACAATTGAACTGGATTTCGTCGGCCACCACATTCAGACGAAAGTAGCGCTGGTAATACTCGGTCAGCTCGAAGTGCTCCGGGGCCACTTCCGACAGACGATACAGCCCGGTGCGCGACTGCTCGCGGCAGGCGATGTAGAAGGGGTCGAGCAGGTACAGGCCGCGCAGGTAATCCTGGAACAACTGATCGGGGCTGCCGTCCTCGCCAGGGCATTCGGCAAATACCTGCGGGCGCTGATCGGCGCTGAAAAGCAGGGCCACCCAACTGTCGAAGGGCACGTACTGATCCAGCAAACGTACCAGCTGGGTCCAGAAATTGGGCTTGTCCAGGGCGTCGATCAGTTGCCCCACCGAGCGGTGCCAGGCGATGTCGTCCAACGAGAGTGTCATGCATCTACCCCTATCGTGTTACCCCAGCGGCGTGATTCCCCGCCCGGTTGCTTGCTGCGCATACTGGCGCACAGACACCGACCGGGCAATCTTTCTGCCGCCCGGGCCACAACAAGGAATACCCATGAAGGTCGAACTCGCCCAATTGGCAGGCCGTGACAACGACACGGCCTACAACCTCCAACGCACCCTGGCGGCCATCGCCAGGTGCGCTGCCGACACGCAGCTGATCCTGTTCCCCGAAGGTCATTTGATGGGCTTCCCTTCGGCAGAGTCCGTGGCCGATGTCGCCGAACCGCTGGACGGTCCGTCCGTCAGCGCGGTAATCGCCGCCGCCCGCGAACGCAATATCGCCGTGGCCATCGGCATGGCCGAAAAAGACAACGGTCGCTTCTACAACACCACGCTGCTGATCACCCCTGAAGGCATCGCGCTGAAGTACCGCAAGACGCACTTGTGGGCCTCGGATCGCGGTGTGTACGAGGCGGGTGATCGCTACGCCACCTGTCTGTGGAACGGGGTGCGCGTGGGCCTGCTGATTTGCTACGACATCGAATTCCCCGAAAGCGCCCGCGCCCTGGCGCAACTGGGCGCTGAGCTGTTGATCGTCACCAACGGCAACATGGACCCCTACGGCTCGACCCACCGCACCGCCATCATGGCCCGCGCCCAGGAAAACCAGGCGTTTGCGCTGATGGTCAACCGGGTGGAAGAGGGGGATGGCGGTTTGTTGTTTGCCGGTGGCAGTGCGCTGGTTGATCCGCTGGGCACGCTGCTGTTCGAGGCCGGGCGCGAGGAGGGGCAGTTTGCCGTTGAGCTGGACCTGAAGCAGTTGACGGCGGCGCGTCAGGATTATCGGTACCTGGATGATCAGCGGCTGAGGTTGCCGGGGGAGGTGATTGAGCATGCTTGCGGATTGCGCGAGCTGATGATTCCCAAGGGCTGAAGATCAAAAGATCGCAGCCTGCGGCAGCTCCTACAGGGGAATGCGATCAATGTAGGAGCTGCCGCAGGCTGCGATCTTTTAACAACCGCGAAAAACCCGGCTCTGCCATAAATCCAATAAAATTCGGAGTAGTCGCTCATGGCTCGTTTGCAACGCACCCTGTCACTGGGGGCGGTGGTGCTGTTTGGCATCGCCTACATGACGCCGATCATTGTGCTCGGCACCTTTGGCATCCTCGCTCAATCCACCGCCGGCATGGTGCCGGCCGCGTACCTCGCGGCGCTGGTGGCGATGTTCTTCACCGCCATGAGCTACGGCCGCATGGCCTCGGCCTTCCCGGTGGCCGGCTCGGCCTACAGCTATGTGCGCAAGGCCATCAGCCCGAAACTCGGGTTCATCGCCGGTTGGGCCGTGCTGCTCGATTATCTGTTTTTGCCGATGGCGATCTGGCTGATCGGCGCAGCCTACCTCAACTCCGCGTTCCCGGCGGTGCCGCAATGGGTCTGGGTGCTGGCATTCATCGGCATCACCAGTGCGATCAATATCGTTGGCCTGAAACTGGCCAACGGCATCAACGCCCTGCTGATGCTGGTGCAGTTCCTGGTGCTGATCGCCTTCGTCGCGCTGTGCGTGCATTACGTCGGTGGTGATGCAAGCACGCCGTTGTGGTCGATCAAGCCCTTCTTCAATGGCGACATGCAGATGCCGCTGATCATGAGCGGCGCGGCCATCGCCTGCTACTCGTTCCTCGGCTTCGACGCCGTCAGCACCCTGACTGAAGAAACCCGCGATCCACGCCGTACCATCCCCCGGGCAATCATGTTGATCACCCTGATCGGCGGGCTGATTTTCGTCGGCGTGTCGTACTTCGTGCAGATCGCTCATCCGTCGTTCCAGTTCGAGAGTGTCGACTCGGCGGCCTATGAAATTGCCCGCAACATCGGCGGTGACCTGTTCGTCTCGATTTTCCTGATCGGCCTGATCGTCGGCCAGTTTGCTTCGGGCCTGTCGGCCCAGGCCAGCGGTTCACGGTTGCTGTACGCCATGGGCCGCGATGGCGTGCTGCCGAAGTCGTTTTTCGGCACCCTGCACGAACGCTTCGGCACGCCGATCAACAGCATCCTGCTGTGCGCGGTGGTGGCGTTGCTGGCACTGAAACTGGATGTCACCACCTCGACCTCGTTCATCAACTTCGGTGCGTTCCTGGCGTTCAGCCTGGTCAACCTGTCGGTGATCTTCCATTACTGGATCGGTGGCGACAAAAAAGGCCTGCGCGAATTCGTGCTGTTCCTGCTGTTTCCGTTCATCGGCCTGGCAGCGGATTTGTGGCTGATGGTCAGCCTCGATCACCTGGCGGTTTATCTGGGGTTGAGCTGGCTGGCGATTGGCGTGGTGTACCTGGCGGTGTTGACCGGCGGTTTCCGTCGGCAGCCGCCGGAGATGGATTTTCAGGAAGCCACGTAATACCCCCGTGTAGGAGCTGCCGCAGGCTGCGATCTTTTGATTTTTGCGATCAAGATCAAAAGATCGCAGCCTGCGGCAGCTCCTACAGGAGGTTTTTGATCTCGGCTGGCGGACATGTGATCCTTGGCGTTTTTGAGTTAAAGGCCTTCTGTTTATGACGACGTTTTCCATGCCTGCCTCCCGGACCATCCACATCGCCGCAGCCCTGTTGATCGGCCCCGATGGCCGCACGCTGCTGGTGCGCAAGCGTGGCACCACGGCGTTCATGCAGCCGGGTGGCAAGATCGAACCCCATGAATTGCCGGTTCATGCGCTGGCCCGGGAGCTGGAAGAAGAATTGGGTCTGGACATCGACCCGGCGCAGGCCGTTTACCTCGGTCCCTTCTCGGCACCGGCGGCCAACGAGCCGGGTTTTGTCGTACACGCCGAGCTCTTCCAACTGAACATTGATTCGGATGTCACTCCGGCGGCGGAGATCGAAGAGGTGATCTGGATCGACCCGGCCACCGAGGGTGGTGTCGTTCTTGCGCCATTGACAAGGGACCTGATCCTGCCGTTTTATCGAGCATCGCTGACTGCGATCGCCTGATCATCACGCAAAGGACCTCGCCCATGATCCCGCTTCAAGACCTGCTGATTTTTGCCGCTGCCGCGTTGCTGATGGTACTGACGCCGGGGCCGAACATGATCTACCTGATCTCCCGTTCGATCTGCCAGGGGCGCAAGGCCGGGGTAATCTCCTTGCTCGGTGTGGTCGCGGGTTTTTTCGTGCACCTGTTTGCTGCGGCCGCCGGTTTGACCGCGGTGTTCCTGGCGGTGCCGATGGCCTATGAGGTGTTGAAGTGGGCCGGTGCGCTGTACCTGTTGTGGCTGGCCTGGCAGGCGGTCAAACCCGGTGCGCGCTCGCCGTTCGAGGCCCGGCAGTTACCCCCGGATTCGTCGCGCAAGCTGATCACCATGGGCTTTCTGACCAGTGCCCTGAACCCGAAAATCGCGGTGTTCTATCTGTCGGTGTTTCCGCAGTTCATCACGCCGGAGCATGGCTCGGTGTTCAGTCAGAGCCTCATCCTCGGCCTGACCCAGATCAGCGTCAGTTTCTGCGTCAACCTGCTGATCGCCATGTTTGCCGCGGGTATCGCCTCGTGGTTCGTCAACAATCCGACCTGGCTGGCGATGCAGCGCTATTTCATGGGCTTTGTGTTGTCGGCACTGGCGCTGCGGCTGATGCTTGAGCAAAAACGGATGGCCTGAGCATGTGGATCGAGCGACTGGATGCCAGCCATGCCCTGGACTATCGGGCGCTGATGCTCGAAGCCTACGATCTGCACCCGCAGGCCTTTACCTCGAGTGTGCGTGAGCGGGCGGCGATGCCGCTGGGCTGGTGGGAGTCGCGCCTGACGAGCAAGCTGGACGTGGTGCTCGGGGCATTCGAGGACGGCCGGTTGGCCGGCATTGTCGGCCTTGCCTTCGAGCCTCGGGAGAAGGCCCGGCACAAGGTGACGCTGTTTGGCATGTACGTCTCGAAAACGGTTCGCCAGCGTGGGCTCGGCTATCAACTGGTTCAGGCAGCACTGACCGAGGCGCAGCACCATGCGGGTTTGCGCCTGATCCAGTTGACCGTCACCGCCGGCAACGATGCCGCGTTCAACCTCTACCGGCGCTGCGGTTTCGTCCAGTTCGGCCTGGAACCGATGGCCGTGCGGGTAGGGGAGGACTACTTCGACAAGATCCACATGTGGCGCGAGCTCTGAAGTCACCGCAGATCCCCTGTGGGAGCGGGCCTGCTCGCGATGGCGATTGGTCAGTCACACTTTCATCAGCAGACAGACCGCTATCGCGAGCAGGCTCGCTCCCACATTTGTTTGGTGTTGATCAAACAACCGCTATCGAACCGCACTCACACCATCCAACGTAGAAAACGACGTGTCCTTGGCCGTCAGCAAGAAGTCGCGCATGTACGGTGCATCGAGCATGTCGGCGCGGATCGCGGCATATAGCGTGGCGAACAAACCCTTCTCACCCAGCCGCTTGCCTTTCACATAACCCCGCGAACTGTATTCATGCAGCGCCCAATGGGGCATGCCGCACACGCCACGACCGCTGGCCACCAGCTGCATCATCATGACCGTCAGCTCCGAGGTGCGGACCTGGGCCGGTTCGATGTCGGCGGGTTCGAGGAAGCGGGTGAAGATGTCCAGCCGGTCCCGTTCCACCGGGTAGGTGATCAGGGTTTCCGGGAGCAAGTCTTCGGGGACGATATAGGCCTTGCCGGCCAGGCGGTGCTGGTTGGCCACCGCCAGCATCGCTTCATAAGTGAACAGCGGTACATAGGTAATCCCGGCCAGATCCAGCGGGTCGGAGGTCACCACCAGGTCCAGGTCGCCACGGGCCAGGGCCGGCAGTGGGGCGAAGGAGAAGCCCGAGGCCAGGTCCAGCTCGACTTCCGGCCAGGCATCGCGGAACTGGTCGATGGTCGGCATCAGCCACTGGAAGCAACTGTGGCATTCGATGGCCATGTGCAGGCGCCCGGCGGTGCCGCCGGCCAGGCGACTGATGTCGCGTTCGGCGGCGCGCAGCAATGGCAAGGTGGCGTCGGCCAATTGCAGCAGGCGCAAACCGGCACTGGTGAAGCGTACCGGTTTGGTCTTGCGCACGAACAACGGCATGCCCATGCGCTCTTCCAGCTCCTTGAACTGGTGAGACAGGGCCGACTGGGTCAGGTGCAGGCGATCGGCCGCATCCACCAGGCTGTCGGCTTCACGCAAGGCATGCAGGGTCTTGAGGTGACGGATTTCAAGCACCGGGGGCTCCATGAGTAAAACTTGTAGATAAACCGAAAAGATTGAGTTTGTCTCATGTTGATGCCGCTGTCCACGACGGGACACATTGCGTGCCCCGTCGTTGTCAGTTTACAGCGTGGAAAAGTGTTTGTTGCCCAGCGGTTTTCCGATGTCACCGCGCCAGATCGCGTCGACCGTACCGCCACTGGCGGCCACGGCCTGCTGCCATTTCAGGCCGAGGTTGCGTTGTTCCGGCAGTTTCAGATGACCTTTGACGAAGTCGCTGAACTGAGGCTTGGCCGAGGTGTAGTGGAAGTGGGCGTACCACAGGGTTTGCGCCGATTCGCTGCGCAGGTCGCGCACTTCGTACTCCTGCAGGAAATCCCGTCGTCCGTCGGCGCGTTTGCCCAGGTCACGCAAGCCACCTTCCTTGCGGATATCCACCACCCGTTGTTCAACCAAATAGTCCAGATAGCCTTCGGTCGGGGTTTTGCTGCTCATGCTTTGATTGATGCGCAGGGTGCGCCCCGTGCGCAACATCTCATCCGCCCGATTGCGCAGTTGCAGCGCTACGGCATCGGTGGGGGACAAGCGTTCGATGGCCCGGGCACGCATGGTCAACTCCGTGGCCTCGCTGCCCATCATGTGCTCAAGGTCGACCGGTCGCATGTCCTGCCGCGCATAGCCTTCGACTTTGCGGGTGTAGGCGTTTGCCGCCTCCAGCCTGGTCCTGGCTTCTGCCAGTAGCGGCCCGACATCGGTCGGCAGTTCCGGCTGCACGGAGCCCGTTGACTCGCTGAGGTGATATTTGCCGCTTGAGCGTGGCAGCCAGGTTTCCGTGTGGCCATCGACCCCTTCGATGGTGAAGCGCTTTTGCCGGGTGACGGCGTCGGTGCTGGCGATGCCGATCAGCAACTGGTTGTCTTCGGTCTCGAACAGTTGCTGTCCGGGCCGGCCTTCTTTGGGCACCACCGAAGGTCGCGTCTTGATGGCTTGGCGTGCAAAGTCTTCAACCTTGTCCAGGTTGTCCAGAAACGCGGTGACCTGTTCCAGGTCCAGATGCTGCGGATAGCCGAGGGTCCAGGCGCCCAGTTGACGGCGGAACTCGGTATAGGTGGCCAGGCAGTCTTCGAGGACTTTGCTGCGCTGGCTGACGCTGGCGTTCACCTGGGGTAGGTGATGTTGCGTCAGCAACGCGCGGCCGACCTTGTTGCGGACTGCTTTCAATTGCACGTGGAAGTACAGCCAGGACAGGTCGGGCACCGCGTCATAACGGGTGATGATTTCCAGTGTGTGCGCCGTTTTCAGGTAGAAGTGATTGGCGTCGCTGAACTTCTCATTCACGGTCGTCATGTCCCGCGCCATCTTTGATTTTTGCGTCCGGTTAGTGATCCGGCGGTTCCAGCGATTGGCTTCCTCGACCGCCGTATGGAGCTGCTCGAAATCCTTGAGAAAGTCTTTGCGGACCTCCTTGCGTTGCGCCATGAGCTGCAAGTGCGCGGCGGTATCGGTGAGCGGTGTGGTGTCTGATCGGGCGATCAACTGATCGATACGGTCCAGATGTTCCACCAGCCGTTCCTTGGTCAGGCCGATCCGCCGCACCGAACGGTCGACGATGATCCAGGCGCAGCAGCTTTGGAGGTCTTCGATCTGCACGCGTTTGCGGCCATGGCTGTACAGCATCAGCTCGTCGAGACTCTGGTAATGGGCCTGGGCAAGGTCGATATCGTTCGTGCAGGCGACATCGGCACGGGCGCGAAGGGCCGGACGCTGCTGGAGTTCGAGGCCGAAGTAGTGCTCAAGCAGGGTGTTGCTGCTGCGGGTCTGGGCATCGAGCCGTATCGAGTAGGCGTCGGCGGTATGGGTCAGGGTCAATTGCCGGCGCAAGGCGCGGTCCGTCCACCAGCGCGGCAGCCAGCGGCGAATGGCGGCAGGCCAGAGTGGGTCAAGCCCGTCGGCCATGTGCCCGAGCACTGCGCCACCGCCCACGCCGCCGCCTTCGATCACGGTGCCGTATACCGCGTAGTGGGTGTTCCAGTGGCCCGACTCATCGAGGGCGACTGGCTGTTTGTAGGTCCGGCTGCTGGTGCCGCTCAAGCGCCAGCGGGGTGGTGCGCCTTCCAGCTCGATGCGAAAGATTCGTCCCTGGCTGACCATGAAATGGCCGTCAGCGTGGCGATACACGTTGCGATAAATGCCTTCGCTGCCCGGTTGCAGGCCCGCGAGGGAAATCGGTTTTTCATATTCATACCCCTTGAAGCGCTCCAGCGACTGCCGTGCCTGGCGTTGCGTCGATACCTGCAAGGCCCGCGGACTTTTGCCCAGCGCCCGCCACTGACGATTGCGCGTGGCGATGCGGGCGACTCCGGGGGTGGCAGTGCTGCCGGGGAGAATGTCCATGACCGCGTCGATCAGCGACAACAGCACCGCCTCCACCTCGGCCAGGCCATGGCCGACATCACCGCGCAGGAAGGCCGCCACCGCCAGGTTGGCGCTGTTCCAGGCGTCGTACAGAGCGATGGTCGCACCGATGAAGGGCAGCATGCCCACGGCCATTTTCAGGTAGTTGAACATTGCGCCGGACTTCAAGGCGACCTGCTCCAGGTACAACGCATCATTGGAGCGCGAGGTCGCCCGATGGGCCTCCAGCAAACGGCCCATGTGCACATTCAGCAGGTGCGCTGCCAGAGATGTGCTCGCTGGCCAGGGCATACCGACGCCGATCAGCCCGTCGAAGTTTTTCAATAGGGCCTGGTTGATTCGGCTGACGTGGTGGGCGACATCCCCCGTCAAGGCGCGGCCGGCCAGGTAGTTGACCATCGAGCTGCGCAGGCAATCGTTGAACAGGCGCATCCGTGCCTGTTCAAGGCTGTCGAACTGGCGCAGATAAACGCCGTCGGGGCTGTCGGGCAGATAGAGCAGGGTCAGGCCGCTGACGTGCTCCACGATAAAGGTGACGCCGGACAAGGTGCTCGGTCCCTCGGCGTGGGTGTCCTTGCCGCCCACGGTCAGGTGCGCGGGCAGCAACTCGATGCGCTTGCCGTCGCTGGCAAAGGCTTCACGGCTGTTGGCGTCGATGGCGATTTCCAGCACTTGCCGGCCGTTGGCATCGATGTCCTTTGCCAGCTCGGCGAATTCGCCTTGCAGACGAAGCATCAGGCGCCACGGCTCACTCAGGCATTCGCGCCGATATTCATTAGCGAACGTCGATGCCGTCGGGGGGCCGAGAAAGGTCTCGCGGATCAGCCTTTCATATTGCCCGGCCAGATCCAGTTCGGTGACCAGCTTGCGCAGCCAGAGCGTGGTGATGGCGCTTTTCAGTTTCTGTTGTTGTGCGGCGTCGGCACCACTGACCTCGACCTGCATGAACGACAGTCGCCACCACATTTCCTGATCGATGTTGCCCAGCGCCAGCTCACCCAGGGACAGCTTGCTGCGCTGCTCGCTGGCGAACAGCACATTTTGCTGAGGGGTGCCCGGAGCGGCGCCTTCAATCACCACTTTCTGCCACCGAGTGGAATCGGGAACGTCGAGCAGCACCTCAAGCGGTTGAGTGAGGTCGAATTCCTCGCGCAGCCGGGCGTCGACAGCCTTGATGGCGAAGGCTTCCCGTGGCGGCAGTTCGCGTTCGAACCACGCGTGGGAGCGCTGCATCGCGGCGATACAGGATTTGAGCAGCGTCTTGAGCCGGTCACGCTGCACGGCGGGCAGTTCGCGATGCCACGACGGCAATTGAGCGGCCAGCGCACTGCTCTGGTTTTGCTCGACGATGCGGGCGTATACCCAGTCCCGGGCGGCGGATTGGGGGACGGTCAGGCAGGCGAGGGTCTGTTCGCGCAGTTTTTCCAGTTCGGCCGCACGCTGGCCGGTACGAGGCGGAACAGGATTGGCTGCGATGATCCGGGCCGCTTGTTGTTCACAGCTGTGGAGCTGGGTTTGCAGGGCGTATTCAAACGGCGAGCTGCTCAGAGGCAAAATGTGCAGTGCCAGGGCAGGGTCGTTGACCGGGCGTTTGAACAGCGACTGTTCCAGCAGCTGTCGAGAGGCAAACCGTTGCAGTCCACCGAAGCGTCCGGGCCAGTAGAGCAACAGGCTGTCGGTTGAATGGGCCAGCAGCGCCGAGGGGGTGGCAAACAGCAGAACGCCGTCCAGTTCCTCGGTTTGTGTGAGGCGGGTGTCGCCTTCGGTGTCGGTTGCCGACAGTTCCAGCCGCGCGACCACCAGGTCGGCCGCTCGGGGCTGGTTGGGGGCATCCAGCACACTGATGAGCCATTGATGCTCTTCACTGTTGATCTGATTCAGGCTCAATTGCAGTTCGGCTTCGGCGCGCAAACCGTCCTGGCGTGCCTGGTGCAGGGCGGCGTAATGCGGACCCGGCTGGTGGCGCAACTCCAGCCATTTGAGGTCATCGGCGGTGTCCAGTAGCGCCGTCGCGGCGGCGTTGCTGGCTTGCTCGGCGGCACTGAGGGCTTCGAGTTGCTGGTGCAGGCGTTGCAGGCGCGGATCCCTGGCATCCCCCGCAAAGTCATCGCCGAGCAGACTCTCCAGGGCCGTGCGTTGTTGTGCCAGCGCGCGGTGCCTCACGCCCAAGGGAATATCGGGACTGAGCTGGCCGAACAGGGCCGCGTCGTCGTCAGTCTCCACAAGGGGCAGGTCGGGGGGCGCGGCCAGTACGGCAGCATTGACGGGCCGGTCCGTGGGAGCGGTGGACAAGCGGGACAACAGGGCTTCGGCGCCGGTGTGCAGCACAGCCTTGTCGAGGACGGTGTAACCGACGCTGCCCTTGTCCATCGACAGCGGGGGCTGGTCGAACCGCTGTGGTTGATGCTCGGTCAACCAGCGCTCCAGTTCAATCCGGCTTTGAAAGGTCATCCAGACGGATGAGTGCGACGGCAGGTACAACAGCTGAGCGACCGGTTGCTCGGTATCCCGGGTGATGACCAGCGCGCCCGACAGCGGGGCAGACAGACCGTTGTCATCGTTGAGATTCAACTGTTCGACGTACACGGGGTGCTGGTCAGGCGTAGTTGTTTGTGCTGGCGGGTCGATGAGCGCCAGTAAGGTTTTGAT
Source organism: Pseudomonas sp. GW821-FHT07G06 (assembly GCF_058986625.1). Classification (NCBI taxonomy): domain Bacteria; kingdom Pseudomonadati; phylum Pseudomonadota; class Gammaproteobacteria; order Pseudomonadales; family Pseudomonadaceae; genus Pseudomonas; species Pseudomonas sp. GW821-FHT07G06. The sequence continues at coordinate 190,803 of NZ_JBYSVW010000010.1, read as the reverse complement.
CTGCCCGGCATCAAGGATGCCTTGGGCAAACGCCCATTGGCTCGACACCTCGAAATGCTGGCGATACAAGCGGATGGCTTGTTCCCGACGCGAGCGATCGGTGCCGAGCGCACGTGCGCTCCACCAAGCGGTGTCGAGCCGGGCTTGCGAGCTTTGCGCCATGAGGCTAAGCCACTGCTCGCAGCATTCTTCCCAGCGTGCCGAGGCGCTCAGGCTCAGGCCCTGGTCCGGGTTGGCGGGCAATGGGTAGTTGAGGCCGAAATCGGCCGTAAGGGGGGTGGTTTCGTCAACCATGACAATGAGTCTCCAGAAAGCCGGGCCGTGCCGGCGGTACGGGCATTAGGCGGCAGTCGACAGGAGGGCGGGCGGTACATAGTTATCGCGAAGCCGGGTGTGACGCCGGACGACCGCCCGGCGCTCTTCATCAAACTGTCATGGAACTGTGGCAGCGCGCTTGAACAAACTTCATCAGACTCGCGCTCTACTGGGGTTCTGCGTTTTGGTGTTTTTTCATGGGTGCTGCATTCTTTTCACGAATCATGTTTCTGGCCGCGCTGTTGTTCGGCCTGCCGTCCCTGGCGGCTTCGCGTTGTGACGTCAACGTTCCGACCGAACGGGTGGATCTGGCCCAGGTGAGCCTGGCGTACCAGAGCATCGGCCGTGCCTCGGATCCGGCCTTGCTGCTGGTGATGGGCCTGGGCGGGCAGTTGATCCACTGGCCGGACGAGGTGGTGGTCGCCCTGTGTCAGCAGGGGTTCCGGGTGATCCGCTATGACAATCGCGATGTCGGCCTGTCGACCTGGCGGCAAGCCCCGGCCGAAGCCAACCTGACGTTCGAAGTGCTGCGCTACAAACTCGGCTTGCCGGTGTCGTCGCCGTACTCGTTGACCGACATGGCCGACGATGGCCTGGGCTTGATGGATGCCTTGCACATCGATCAATTCCACGTGTTGGGCGCCAGCATGGGCGGGATGATCGCCCAGCACATGGCGGCCATGGCCCCGCAGCGGGTCGAGAGCCTGACCCTGATCATGACCAGCTCCGGGGCCGAAGGCTTGCCGGCGCCGAGTGCGGCGCTCGTGCAATTACTCGCGCGACGTGGCGCACCGAACCGCGAGGTGGCCCTGGAACAACAGGCCGACTTGCTGGCGGCGCTGGGCAGCCCGATGGTGAGCGATGATCGTCAGGTGCTGTTGCATCAGGCGGCGCAGTCCTATGACCGGGCGTTCAATCCCGAGGGCGTGAAACGCCAGATCATGGCCATTCTCGCCGAGCCGAGCCGGGTCGCGCTGCTCAACCAGTTGCGGGTGCCGGCGCTGGTGGTGCATGGCACGGCCGACCCATTGCTGCCGGTGATGCACGGGGTGCATCTGGCGGCGCATCTGCGTGGCAGTCAGTTGGTCTTGATTCCGGGCCTGGCCCATCGTTTCCAGGAGGCGTTCAAGGCGCCGTTGCTGGCGGCGGTGTTGCCGTACTTGCGCGAGCATCGTGAAGACACTTCGCACTGGGCGCAGATCGAGCCGGTGGCCGATCACAATCTCCTGTAGGAGCTGCCGGAGGCTGCGATCTTTTGATCTTGAAAATCAAAAGATCGCAGCCTTCGGCAGCTCCTACAAGGCGTGGGCGATCAGGTTTTGCTCAATGGCTCAGTCCGTACTTTTTCACTTTGTCGAACAGCGTGGTCTTGGCCATGCCCAGTTCCTGGCTGGCCTGGGTCAGGTTGCCGCCGCTGCGTTGCAAGGCATCGCTGAGCAGGTTGCGCTCGAAGGCTTCCACCGCTTCGGCAAAAGCCAGGCCTTGATTGCTGCCGCCGGCACCGGTTTTCTTGAACGCCGGCAGGCCCAGGGCAAAGCGCTCGGCCACGTTGCGCAGCTCACGCACGTTGCCCGGCCAGTCGTGGCTCATCAGGTTTGAAACGGTCTGGTTGTCCAGCTCCGGCACCGCGCGGTCGAAGCGCAGGGACGACTGCTGCAGAAAGTGTTCGAACAGTTGCAGGATGTCCTCGCGGCGCTCGCGCAGCGGCGGCAGTTCCAGGGTCACCACGTTGAGGCGGTAGTACAGATCGCTGCGGAACTCGCCGGCCTTGCTCGACTCGACGAGGTCGGATTTGGTCGCCGCGATGACGCGGCAATCCACCGCCACGCTCTGGTTCGAACCGAGGCGTTCGAGGGTGCGTTCCTGCAATACCCGCAGCAGCTTGATCTGCAAGGGCAGGGGCATGCTTTCCACTTCGTCGAGGAACAGCGTGCCGCCGTCGGCGTGTTCGATCTTGCCGATCCGTCGTTTGCCCGCACCGGTAAAGGCGTTGGCTTCGTGGCCGAAGATTTCGCTTTCGAAGAGGTTCTCCGGCAGACCGCCGCAGTTCAAGGCGACGAACTGCTTGGTGTGCCGCCGACTGAAATCATGCAGGCAGCGCGCGACCAGTTCCTTGCCGGTGCCGGTCTCGCCTTCGATCAACACGTTGGCCGACGTATCGGCGACGTTGGCGATCAGTTCCCGCAGGTTCTGCATGGCCGGCGAGCGCCCGATGATCCGCCCTTCGAGGGAGTCGCGCTCGGCCAGTTGCCGGCGCAGCGACGACACTTCCCGCGCCAGGCTGCGTTGCTCGAGGGCGCGGCGGGCCACGTCCACCAGGCGCTCCGGGGAGAACGGCTTTTCCATGAAGTCGTAGGCGCCTTTCTGCATCGCATCGACGGCCATGGAGATGTCGCCGTGACCGGTGATCAGCACCACCGGCAGGCTGCGGTCGCGCTCCTTGAGCCGGGTCAGCAACTCCAGGCCATCGATGCCCGGCAGGCGGATGTCGCTGACGACGATGCCGGCAAAGTTGTCGCCGACCCGCTCCAGGGCTTCTTCGGCGCTGCCTACGCCAATGCAGGGAATGTCTTCCAGGGTCAGCGCCTGTTGGCAGCCGAGCAGCACATGGGGGTCGTCTTCGACGATCAATACACTAAGGTCGTTGTTCATATTGGCTCGGCGGGAGTGGGGCTTACCAACGGTAAACTGAGGACGAATGCGGTACCACCGCTGGCCGGGTGCTCGACACCCAGGTGACCGCCGGTGGCGGCGGCCAGACTGGCGGAAAGGGTCAGGCCAAGGCCCAGGCCCTGTTCGCCGGGTTTGGTGGTGAAGAAGGGTTCGAACAGGTGCTTGCGCGCTTCGGCGTCGATGCCGTGGCCGTTGTCACGCACGCGCAGCCGGTATTTGCCATCGAGGGTTTCGCCTTCGAGCCACAGCTCCGGCAGCGGCTGTGCTTGCATCGCATCCAGGGCGTTACCGATCAGGTTGACCAGAATCTGCTCCAGGCGGGTCTGGTCGATTTGCACCTGCACCGCGTCAAAATGGCGGTGCAATTGCAGAGGGGTGTTTTCCACCCGCGCGCCGTGCAATTGCAGGGCCGCGTCCACCGCTTTGCCAAGGCAGGCCTGACCCTTGTCGTCACCGCGGCGGGCGAACGAGCGCAGGCTGGCGGTGATGCGGCCCATGCGGTCGATCAGTTCGTTGATGGTCTTGAGGTTGGTGCTGGCGACGTCGAGCTGGCCGCGTTCGAGGAAGCGCACGGTATTGCCGGACAAGGTACGCAACGCCGCCAGCGGCTGGTTCAGTTCGTGGGCGATGCTGGTGGACATCTGGCCGATGGCTGCGAGTTTTCCGGCCTGTACCAATTCATCCTGGGCGCGGCGCAAGGTCTCTTCGGCGTGCCGGCGTTCGCGGATCTGCCCTTTGAGCCGTTCGTTGCTGGCGCGCAGGTCGGTGGTGCGTTCGGTAATCCGACGCTCCAGCTGGTTGTTGGCTTCCTGCAAGGCTTCCCGGGCCGCGAGGCGGGTGGCGATCACCTTGCGCCGCTCGTTCCAGGCGATCAACAGAAAGGCGCAGAGGGCAAACGCCACGGCCACCAGAATCCCCTGGTTGATCGCTTCGCGGCGCAAGTCCTGGAGCGGCGTGAGCAGGGTGAAATTCCACGGCGTATCGCTCAAGGGCCGGGTTTGCGACAGGTAGCTGATGTTTTCATCGTCGCGATCTTGTTGGAGCAGCAGTTCACTGTTGGCCGGGAACGTGAGTTTTTCCACGCCTTCGGACAGGGTTTCCCGGGCCAGCGGCTGCAGTTCGTTGAGCGGGAACCAGTAGTACTGCAGGCTGCGGGCGAGTTTTTCCTTGGTTTCTTCGCTCAGCGGCACCACTGATTTCAAGCGTCGAGCCGGATCGCTGGAGAGAATGATGATGCCGTTCTCGTCGCTGACGAAGGCTTCCAGGCGTGCGCGTTGCCAGCGTTCTTCCATGGCTTCCAGACGAACCTTGACCACCGCGACGCCGATGATCTTGCCGTGTTCTTCCAGGCCGTGGGCCAGGTAGTAACCGGGTTCGCCGTTGGTGCTGCCGATGCCGTAGAAACGCCCCGGCTGACCGCGCACGGCGTTCTGGAAGTAGGCGCGAAAGGACAGGTCTTCACCCAGGTAACTGTCGACATCGCGCCAGTTGCTGGTGGCCATGACGCGGCCGGTGGTGTCCATCACGTAGATGGCCCGACTGCGGCTGCGCCGGTTCAGGCCTTCGAGGTAATCGTTGACCGTTTGCCGGTGTTCCGGGGTCGGGTCGGCCAGCAACTGCGAAACACTGGTTTCGAGCTCCAGCAGGCTGGGCAGGTAGGTGTATTTGCTGATTTCGCTTTCGACGGCACGGGCGTGCAGTTCCAGCTGACGCTGGCCGTTTTCGCCGAGGTTGCGAATGCCATAGTGCTCACTGATCCAGAAGCCGATATAGCCCAGGCCGATCATCATGGCGATGATCAGTGGCGGCAGGAACAAATGACGAACCAGACGGGGTTTCACGGCGAGTGATGGCGACGCTGCGCGATAAATATTAGGGTCGCATTTCATCACAGATGCCTTGGGTCAACCACCACTACAGCCTTGACGCGCCCTTGTAGGAGCTGCCGCAGGCTGCGATCTTTTGAACTTGATCTTTTGTGACCGGACGATCGCCAGAATCAAAAGCAAGATCAAAAGATCGCAGCCTGCGGCAGCTCCTACAGGGGCGGCGGCGGTTTTAGTGCTGCAGAATCTTGTTGAGGAAGTGCTGCGTACGCTCGGCACGGTGGCTGATGTCGCCGAAGAACTCTTCTTTCTTGCAGTCTTCGATGATCTTGCCCTGGTCCATGAAGATCACCCGGTCGGCCACTTTACGGGCGAAGCCCATTTCGTGGGTCACGCACATCATGGTCATGCCTTCGTGGGCCAGTTGCACCATCACGTCGAGCACTTCGTTGACCATTTCCGGGTCCAGCGCCGAGGTCGGTTCGTCGAACAGCATGACGATCGGGTCCATCGCCAGCGCACGGGCAATCGCCACGCGCTGCTGCTGACCACCGGACAGTTGGCCAGGATGCTTGTGGGCATGGGCCGAGAGGCCGACGCGCTCGAGCAGTTGCAGGCCTTTCTTGGTGGCTTCTTCCTTGCTGCGGCCCAATACCTTGATCTGCGCGATGGTCAGGTTCTCGGTGATGGTCAGGTGCGGGAACAGCTCGAAGTGCTGGAACACCATGCCCACCCGCGAACGCAGCTTCGGCAGGTTGGTCTTCGGGTCGGCGATGGAGGTGCCGTCGACCACGATGTCACCCTTCTGGAACGGCTCCAGGGCGTTGACGCACTTGATCAGGGTCGACTTGCCGGAACCGGATGGCCCGCACACCACGATCACTTCGCCTTTTTTGACCTCGGTGCTGCAATCAGTCAGAACCTGGAAGTCCCCATACCACTTGTTGATGCTTTTGATAGAGATCATACGGCGAACCTTTTTTGCAGACGCTTGACCAGCTGCGAGGCGGCAAAGCTGATGATGAAGTACACGAGACCCGCGAAAATCAGGAACTCATTGGAGCGGCCAATGATGTCGCCACTGGCGCGCGAAGCATTGAGGAAGTCCACCAGGCCGACGGCGTAGACCAGCGAGGTGTCCTGAAACAGGATGATGCTCTGTTGCAGCAACAGTGGCGTCATCTTGCGGAACGCCTGCGGCAGGATGATCAGGCGCATCATCTGGCCGTAGGACATGCCCAGCGCCTGGGCGGCGCCCATCTGGCCCTTGGGAATCGACTGCACGCCAGCACGGACGATTTCGCAGAAGTACGCCGCTTCGAACATCATGAACGCCACGATGCACGAGGCGAACGCGCCGATCGGTGTGTCTTCGCCGGTGATCCAGCGCAGCACGAACGGCACCGCCAGGTAGAACCAGGTGATCACCAGCAGCAACGGGATCGAGCGGAAGTAGTTGACGTACGCGCCGGCGATGTTCGACAGCAGCTTGTTGTGGGACAGACGCATCAACGCCAGGATGGTGCCGAGGATGATCCCGCCGACCACGCCCATGGCCATCAGCTTGAGGGTCATGACCATGCCGTTCCACAGGCCCGGCAGGGACGGGATGATGCCCGAGAAGTCGAATTCCATCATTTACCCCCTACGGAGATCAGGCCCGGTACGGCGACTTTCTTCTCGACCAGGCGCATCAGCAACATCAGGCTCATGTTCAGGGTGAAGTAGATCAGCGTTGCCAGGGTAAAGGCTTCGAACAGGTTGGCGGAGAACTCGGCGGTCTGTTTGGTCTGCGCGAGCAGTTCCATCAAGCCGATCAGCGAGGCCACGGAGGTGTTCTTGAAGACGTTCAGGAATTCCGAGGTAAGCGGCGGAATGATGATCCGGTAAGCCTGGGGCAGCAGCACGTTCCAGTAGATCTGTGGCAGCTTGAAACCCATGGCGCGAGCCGCGGATTCCTGGCCTTTGGGCAGGGCCTGGATACCGGTGCGCACCTGTTCGCACACCCGCGCGGTGGTGAACAGGCCCAGGCACACGACGACGCTGAGGAAGGCCGAGGTGGTCGGGTTCAGGTCCTGCTTGTACCACTCTTGCAGGTCCGCCGGCAGCAGGTCGGGTACCAGGAAGTACCAGATGAACAGCTGAACCAGCAGCGGCACGTTACGGAAGAGTTCGACGTAGCAGGTGGCGATGCCCGATACGATGCGGTTCGGCACGGTACGCATGACGCCCAGGATAGAGCCCAGTGTCAGGGCGATGATCCAGGCCGCGATGGCGATGCCGATGGTCCAGCCCAGACCGGACACGTACCAGTCGAAATAGGTCTCGCTGCCCACGCCGGTGGACTTGAAGAACACGCCCCAGTCCCAGTTGTAATTCATTAGGGTCTCCCCTCAGTTCAATCGATGTACAAGTGCCCGCTTGGGGGAAGCTCCGTTCCCGCCTGATCTCGACGATCAGGCACACGCTCCCGGCTCGACAGCCACCGGTTCGAGTGTTTCCAAAAATTCCAGCAGGAGGTGACCACCTCCTGAAAGGGCGGCGGCCCTCTCAGGAGATAAGGTTAGTCAGAAATCAGGACTTCTTGTCGTCAGCCGCTTTATCAGTCGGATTGGCGATCAGGGCCTTGAGCTCGTCGCTCATCGGGAAGTTCAGGTTCAGGCCTTTTGGCGGGATTGGCTGCATGAACCATTTATCGTAGATCTTGTTGATCTCGCCCGATGCGTAGGTGGCCTTGATGGCGTCATCCACAGCCTTTTTGAACGGCTCGTCGCCTTTGCGCACCATGCAGCCGTAGATTTCGTAGGACTGTGGAGTACCGGTCACGGCCCAGTCGCTGGCCTTTTTGGCCTTGGCCGCTTCACCGGCCAGCAGGGCGTCGTCCATCATGAAGGCAACGGCACGGCCGGTTTCCAGCATCTGGAAGGACTCGCCGTGGTCTTTGGCGGAGATGACGTTCATGCCCATCTGCTTGTCGGCGTTCATCGCCTTGAGGATGCGCTCGGACGTGGTGCCGGCGGTGGTCACGACGTTCTTGCCGGCCAGGTCAGGGAAATCCTTGTACTTGGAGTCTGCCTTGGACAGCAGACGAGTACCGATTTCGAAGATGCCGACGGAGAAGTCAACCTGCTGCTGACGCTCGACGTTGTTGGTGGTGGAACCGCACTCGAGGTCCACGGTGCCGTTCTGCACCAGCGGGATACGGGTTTGCGAAGTCACCAGGTTGTATTTGACCTGGAGGTTCGGCATGTCGAGGTCTTTTTTCAGGGCTTCGACGACTTTCAGCTGGATGTCGTGGGAGTAGCCGACCGGTTTGCCGGTAGCATCCGCGATATAGGAAAACGGAATGGAAGCGTCGCGATGGCCCAGGGTGATGGTGCCGGACTCTTTGATCTTCTTCAGGGTGCCGGTGAGTTCGGCGGCGAAAACCGGAGTGCTGATCAGAGCGGCAGCAATGGCTGCGCCCAGGATATGGGGAACGATGCGCATCAAATTTTCCTCGACTTTGTTTTTTTTATGGAGCCAGTTCATCGGCCCTTTTGTGCTGCAAAACACCTGAGCGCCACGTTGAGTGAGCGCAAAGGACATTCGTCGAAGAAGTGTAGAGCATGACTCGTGCCAGACCAGTCTGTATTAGTCAAAGCATTGATTTATAAGGAAATTAAGTTTTTGTTGCGCTGAAGTATCAGTGAAATGATCCGGTTAACCGAACCGACCAATAGGTCGCGTTCGGAAAACCGAATGCTGGCAGGGTGCTACCCGATCATCAGGTGTACTTGCGCTTGTCCGGCGCTGGCGGGAAGTACTGGTACAGCCAGGTCTCACTCAGCGTGCCGTCGTTGGTGCGGATGAACAGGCGCAGTTCGACGGGCTCCACGCTGTCATTGGTCGGGTACCAGTCAAACAGGACACGGTAGCCCTTGATGTCATCGAGCTTGAGCACGCTGAAATCCTTGACCTCGCCGTTCGAGCAAGTGACCACCGGCTCGATGCCCGCGCCCTCGGGCAGGCGGTCCAGGCCGCCGCCGGTGAAGTCCACGGCAAAACGACGGGCCCAGACCGGCGGGTAATGCTCGCCCGGCGCCCAGCCTTCGGTGAAACCGCCCATCCCGGAGCGGGTGGCATTGACCCGCGCCAGCGGCGTGCCGACCGGTGGCAGCGCGCTCCAGTAGAGCTTGTAGCCGTAGTTCAGCGAATCGCCGGCAGCCACCGGTTTCTTCGGGGTCCAGAAGGCGACGATGTTGTCCATGGTCTCGCCGGTGGTAGGGATTTCCAGCAGATCGACCGAGCCTTCGCCCCATGCGGTGGTCGGTTCGACCCACAGGCTCGGGCGGCGGCTGTACCAGTCGACGGTGTCCTGATAGCTGGCGAACTCGTGGTCGGTCTGCACCAGGCCGAAACCTTTCGGGTCCTTGTCGGCGAAGGCATTGAATTGCAGGGTCGCCGGGTTGTTCAGCGGACGGCAGATCCACTCGCCGTTGCCGCGCCACATGGCCAGGCGATCGGAGTCGTGGATTTGCGGGTGAATGGTGTCGCACATGCGGCGTTCGTGGGTGCCGCAGCTGAACATGCTGGTCATCGGTGCGATGCCCAGTTGATCGATGGCGGTACGGGCATTGACGTGGGCATCGACCTCCATCACCACGCGCTCGGCCTGGCAGTCGATATCGAAACGGTAGGCACCGGTGGCGCTCGGCGAGTCGAGCAGGGCGTAGACCACGAAGCGGGTGCTGTCCTTGTCCGGCGTCTCGAACCAGAACTTGGTGAAGTCGGGGAATTCTTCGCGCTTCTTGGCGTAGGTGTCGATGGCCAGCCCGCGGGCCGACAAGCCGTACTGGCCGGTGGCGTCCACCGCACGGAAATAACTGGCGCCAAGGAAGGACACGACGTCGTGCTTGTCCAGTTCCGGGGCCTTGAACAACTTGAAGCCGGAGAAACCCAGGTCGCCCTTGAGCTGAGCGGTGTCGACCGTGGTGTTTTCATAGTTGAACAGTGACGGGCGGAAATGCACCTCGCGGGCCATCCGGGTTTTCGGGTCGACGCTGTACATGCGCACCGGCTGCTTGAACCCCATGCCGACGTGGAAGAACTGCACGTCCAGTTGGCCCTTGAGTTCTTTCCACAACGAATGATTGCCGTCGTAGCGGATCGCATTGAAGTTCTGCGGCGTCATGGTCGCCAGGGTCGGCGGCAACTGTTGCTTGGTGTCCTGGTAGCGATTGCTGGCGAGCTGTTTGGCCTGGAGCTTCAGCGCCTCGAAATCGAATGCGCTGGCCTCGCCATCAGCGGTGTCGCCGCTGGCGGCCCAGGCTTGGGCGGCCAACAGACCCGTGGCGGACAAACCTGTGTAGGCCGCGATGGCCATGGAGGCTTTGAGCAAGTTCCTGCGGTGCATAAATACAACCTGTCGTGAGCAATCCCGCGCCGTTCCTGGCACGTGCTGGATCAGAAAAAACGGTTCGGACATGCCTTCGGCCAAACGCAACGGACTGTAGAACAGATGCCCGACAGCTTAAACCGTTCGATTGCAGAGCAAAATTGATTGATGGCACAGCGCCGGTTCGGCAATGAAACAAGACATGTCGGGAAACAATTCCGACAGGGGTTTCTGATTTACAGGGCATTTCTGCTTTTTTCGACTAATTACTCTAAAAACCGCTTTTCAGCGCCCGGAATATTTCTATTCTGTGCACATGACCGGTTTATGCCCTTCGGACCGGTGCGGTTCAGCGGGCACCCAGCGGCTGCTGAAAAAGGGATAGGGCGATGCGGTTTTTTGCAGTTTTCTTTGACGTATAGAGAAGGACATCGTCCATGTCGAAAGTACAAGGCATCACCGAAATGTTGGGAATCTTTCCGTGCCTGGCCCTGGGGCGACGAAGACGCCGCCTCAACAGCGAGGAAATGAAACTGGTGGAACGGTATAGGGAGTTGTCGGAGAGCGACAGGATCGCGATGAGGTATCTGGTGGATGCGATGAGGAGTGTTTCGCGGTTTTGAAGCAAATGGGGCATCCCGTCCTGGCTGGATGCCCTTATTACCAATCCTGAGAGCGCTCGGATCGCTGATGCAGCACGCGCAGAACTTGTACCTGGCCTTGGGAAAATCGGTAGGGGGCGATAAAGGGAAAACGGCCAAGTACCAACTCTCGGACATCGGGCATGCCTGAAGGCCTGCCCGAGCCGGGAAACTGTTCCAATAGTTCAAGGGATTGCAAAATCGTGGAAATGATTTCGAAGGCGACTTTTGCGCCAACTACCTTTCGGTAGTGCTCATGGATGGCATCGAGATCGCTTTCGGCTTTTTCAGTCAGTACTACGCTCGGCACGTTTTGCCCACTTAGCCTTCACGGCATCCAGATCGGTGAGTTTCCCCGCGTCGGCATCGGCGATGCCGTCACTGATGGCTTGCAGATGCCAGGACTCGGCTTCCACATATCGAACCAATGCACGCTTGAGATGGTACTGACGATCTCTGTCGGTCGCCGCAGCCAATAAATCCAGCTGCTGAGCCAAATGTTCTTCGACGCGAAAAGACAAAACGGGTGAGGCCATGATGGCTCTCCTAAGGTGTATACGCTGTAAACGACGTAAACACCCTAGGCCGAGCCGGGGTTTTCGTCAACCGCAGGCGTGCATGGGCTGTACGAAACTCTAGTGCGGCGAACACGAACGAGAGGGAAGGATGTGTTGCCAGATGCTAATCCAACGACGTGGGGTTAACCCACTTCCCCCACCGCCCGATACGCCTCATCAATCGCCGCATGAGCATAAGCACTCCACGCCGCGTCCGAGTTGGCGATGCTTACCCGTCCAACCGGCTGACGGGCCAGGTTCATCAGTTTTTCGCTTTCGTCGGCATCGTCGTACAGGCTGTTGGAGAAGTACGCGTAGCCGTGTGACCAGCGGTTGACGGTGATGGCGAGGATGTCGGTTTCGTGGTTGAAGCCGCCAGGGCCGAGCATGCGTTGCAGTTGGTCGCGCAGTTGCGCTTCCAGTTGTTCGAACGATTGGCCGTACAGGCGGCCACGGCCGGCGCGGGCCTGGTCGCGGGCGTTCATGCCGCTGTTGGGGCTGGTGGGCACGTAGACCATGTGCAGGCCGATGGGCTGCGTCGGGTCTTTCGGGTGGTCGTAGCCACCCATGCTTACCGGGTAGTCGAGTTTGATCCGGCTGTAGGGTTGGGTCGCCGCATAGATTTCGTGCACGCCGAGTTTCTGGAACGACTGCCAGTTGCGGATCACGACCTTGGTGTACACCAGCGGGAACTTCACGTTCTGGCTCAGGGCGTGGGATTGCTCCGGCGGCAGGTCGCGCAGCAGGTACGGGATGATCATGTTGTAGCAGGCCATGATGCAGTGCTTGCCGCGCACCTGGCTGAGCTGGCCGCCGCGGCTGTAGCCGACGTTCACGCCGCTGCCGACGTTGCGCACGCTCACTGCTGTGCTGTTGAGGCGGATGCGCACCGGGGCTTTGGCCTGATCGAGTTTGGCATAGTCGAACGGAGCGAGGACGATATCGTCCATGGTGTGCCCCGGTGCCACGGCCGGGATCAGGCTGCGCACCAGCAAGCGTGCCAGCGAGGCATTGCCGTCGGGGAAGTGGTAGATGTAGGGCTCTTCCATTTCCGCCCGGGCTTCTTCGCTGATCGGCTCCAGGTTCATCGCGCTGAAGCCTGGGAAACCGACTGAGTAAGCGTCGGACGCGGCAACCGCATCGATGCTCAGGGCCATGAAGTCGTTGGTGCGGCTTTGGAAATACTTCACCGCTTGAGCCGACAAGCCTACGTCCTTGAGCAGGAAATCCTGGTAGCTGATGGCTTCCAGGTGCGCGGTTTTTTCCTCGGTGGTTTTGCCGGGCAGGTAATCCTTGGGCGTCATGTGCAAGGCGATCAGCGCCTGGCGGTCGGCTTGCGGCAGCGGGAAATCGTTGATGAAGTCCGGGATGGAGCGGGCGTGCAACTGGTCCGGGGCAATGTCGTCGGCCACCATCGGTGTCGGGTCGCCGGTCACCAGTTTGTCTTCGCCGAAGTTTTCCTTGTCGAAGAACACCCCGCGCGACAGGCCCAGGCCCGGGTAGAACTGGCGGTCGAACGCGGTCTCGAAGCGTTTGATGTTCACCCCGAGTTTCTTCAGCAGGCCGTTCACTTCCTGGCTGTACAGATGATTCGGCGACTGGAAGGCTTCACTGCCGCCGTAGCCGATGATCATGCGACCACCGGCGGAGAATTCGTTGCGCTTGGCGTGACCGCCGAAGTCGTCGTGGTTTTCCAGAATCAGGATGCGCGCTTTCGGATGTTTCTCACGGTAGAACCACGCAGCGGACAGTCCGCTGAGGCCGCCTCCTACCACCACCAGGTCATATTCCTCGGTGATCGGCAGCTTGTCGGTGTCGAAGACCTTTTTCTCCCAGCCCATCTGGTGGGCCATTTCGAACGAGCCGACGTGGTTACCCCGTAGGCCGGTCAGTGCTGGAGGGTAGTAGCGCCCGTCAGGGGCAGCCTGGAGAAGTTGCAGAGGGGTCATGCCGGCAGCGATGGTGACAGCGACGCCGTTGAGAAAGTCGCGGCGGGTGATATCCATATTCAATCCTTGTTGGTTTTTCAGATCGCCCCGGCGCCACAATGGCACCGGGGCGAATGCCGTTACCGGCTGACTTTCCAGGCATCGCCCGCCGGGGCGGTGCCGTGGTCATACGGTTTGGCGATCCACATGTAGAGCAGGCCCAGGCCAATCACGATGGCCGTGCTCAGTACCATGGCGTAGTTGATGTACCACGCGGCATCCGGTGTCCGTGGCCAGGCCATGTTGATAATGGCCCCGACACCATAGACCAGTGCGCCGATGTTCACCGCCCAGCCCCAGGCGTCGAGGGTGAATTTGCCGCTCGGTTTCCAGCCCTTCATGCGGGCGTACAGGGCCGCGAGCACGATCATCTGGAACGCCAGGTAGATGCCGATGGCCGCGAAGCTGACGATGGTGGCTACCGCATCCTGCAGGAAGAAGCCGAGGATGATGATAAGCGCCGGCAGGACACCGGAGACGAACAACGCGGCAACCGGAACCTGCGTCGTAGGGGAAATCTTCTTCAGCAGTCGGCTGCCGATGACCATTTCGTCACGGGCGTAGGAATACAGCAGGCGACTGGCCGCCGCTTGCAGGCTGATGACGCAGGAGATGAAGGAAATCATCACCACGCCCATCACCACTTTCGAACCCACCGGCCCGAACGCGTTGTTGAGGATGGTGGTGACCGGGTCCTTGTCGGTGCCATTGATCACCGCTTGCATGTCCGGCACGGCGAGGATCAGCGCCAGGCAGGCGAACATCGCCGCGATGCCGCCGATGTAGATGGTCATGCGCATCGCCACCGGGATCTGCTTGCTCGGGTTCGGGGTTTCTTCGGCCACATCGCCGCAGGCCTCGAAGCCGTAGTACAGGAACATACCCGCCAGCGAAGCGGTAAGGAACGCCGGCAGGTACGAGCCATCGACGCTGATATCGAAGGTGTTGAACAACACGCTGATCGATTGATGACGCTCGAAGATCAGCAGGTAAACGCCCACGATGACTGCGCCGACCAGTTCACACAGGAAGCCGAACATGGCGATGCGCGCCAGCACTTTGGTGCCGCTGAGGTTGACCAGGGTGGCGAAGAGCGTCAGGAGCAGGGCGATGATGATGTTGGTGTTGTTGCTCGGTTCAAAGCCCATCATGGCGGCCAGGTACGGACCGGCACCCACGGCAACCGCCGCGATGGTCACGCACAGGGCGATGGAGTAGATCCAGCCGACCATCCACGCCCAGCGCTTGCCCACCAGACGACGGGCCCATGGGTACACGCCGCCGGAAATCGGGAACTGCGAAACCACTTCGCCGAAGATCAGGCACACCAACAGCTGGCCGCAACCGACCAGCAAATAGGCCCAGAACATCGGTGGCCCGCCCGCGGCCAGGCACAGGCCGAACAGGGTATAAACCCCGACGACCGGGGACAGGTAGGTGAAGCCCAGGGCGAAGTTTTCCCACAGGCTCATGCTGCGATTGAAGTTGGAGGTGTAACCCAGTTTACGAAGCTGCTCGGCATCGCTGTCGGCAACGGCTGCAGAGAGATCGGGTGATGCACTCATGTGTGATTGCTCCGGAAAATCGGCAGATTTCGGATGTCCGAAACCGTGGCGGGGCCTTGAGGGCACCGCCAGGATCGGTGGTTATTGTTTTTTTGGGTTGCGGTGAATCCTTGATGTAATCGCCGACGTCATCCTTGTGTCTGCGGAAAAGATCGCAGCCTGCGGCAGCTCCTACAGGGATCGCATGCACCGCACATTCCGCGCCCTGCACAACCCCTGTAGGAGCTGCCGAAGGCTGCGATCTTTTCGCCGTTAATGCTTGAACATCACATGCCGCACAACGGTGTAATCCTCCAACCCATACATCGACATGTCCTTGCCATACCCGGACAACTTCTGCCCGCCGTGGGGCATTTCGCTGACCAGCATGAAGTGCGTATTCACCCAGGTGCAGCCGTACTGCAAGCGCGCCGACATCCGATGGGCGCGGCCGACATCGGCGGTCCACACGGAGGAGGCCAGGCCGTAGTCCGAATCGTTGGCCCAGCCCAGCACCTGCGCTTCATCGCTGAATTTGGTCACCGACACCACCGGCCCGAACACTTCGCGACGCACGATTTCATCGTCCTGCTGGGCATCGGCCAGCACCGTCGGTTCGAAGAAGAAGCCATTGCCGTCCACCGCTTTACCGCCGGTGATCAGGCGAATGTGCGGCTGGGCGATGGCGCGTTCGACGAAGCCGGCCACGCGGTCGCGGTGTTGGGCGGTGATCAGCGGGCCGAGTTCGGTCGACGGATCGTCCTGCAAGCCGTACTTGATGCTGCTGACCGCCGCCCCGAGTTTCTCGACGAACTTGTCGTAGATGCCTTCCTGCGCGTAGATGCGGCAGGCGGCAGTGCAGTCTTGCCCCGCGTTGTAGAAACCGAAGGTGCGGATGCCTTCGACGGCAGCGTCAATGTCGGCGTCGTCGAAGATGATCACCGGGGCCTTGCCGCCCAGTTCCATGTGCATGCGTTTGACGCTGTCGGCGGTGCTGGAAATGATGTTCGAGCCGGTGGCGATCGAACCGGTCAGCGACACCATGCGCACTTTCGGGTGGGTGACCAATGGGCTGCCGACGCTAGGACCACGGCCGAACACCAGGTTGAGCACGCCGGCCGGGAAGATGTCCGACGCCAGTTCGGCCAGGCGCAGGGCGGTCAGCGGGGTCTGTTCCGACGGCTTGAGCACCACGGTGTTGCCGGCGGCCAGGGCCGGGGCGATTTTCCAGGCGACCATCATCAGCGGGTAGTTCCACGGCGCGATGGAGGCGATCACGCCCACCGGGTCGCGGCGGATCATCGAAGTGTGGCCCGGCAGGTATTCGCCACCGGCCGAACCGCTCATGCAACGGCTGGCGCCGGCGAAGAAGCGGAACACGTCGGCAATCGCCGGGATCTCGTCGTTCAGCGCGGCGCTGTAAGGCTTGCCGCAGTTGTCCGATTCCAGTTTGGCCAGCTCTTCGCCGTGGGCCTCGATGGCATCGGCGAGTTTGAGCAGCAGCAGCGAACGCTCTTTCGGCGGGGTCTGCGACCAGCTGGCGAAGGCGGCGTCGGCGGCACGTACGGCGGCATCGACCTGGGCTTCGCTGGCTTCGTTGATTTCCACCAGTACACGACCCAGCGCGGGGTTGAACACCGGTTGGGCGGGGCCTTCGCCGTCTTGCAGTTGGCCGTTGATCAGTAACTTGGTTTGCATCTTCACGTCCTCGCTATGCCCCCTGTAGGAGCTGCCGCAGGCTGCGATCCTTTGATCTTGTTTTTGAAAAGAAAAGTCAAAAGATCGCAGCCTGCGGCAGCTCCTACAGGGGATTGTTGTTGTCGGTTATTGATTTACTTCCCGCCACTGCCCGCAACGCTTTCGCCGCCACGGGTCAGGTAATAGGCGCCGAGGATCGGCAGCATGGTCACGATCATCACCAGCATCGCCACGACGTTGGTCACCGGCACGTCCCGTGGACGGCTGAGCTGGTTGAGCAGCCACAGCGGCAGGGTGCGTTCATGGCCGGCGGTGAAGGTGGTGACGATGATCTCGTCGAACGACAGGGCAAACGCCAGCATGCCGCCAGCCAGCAACGCCGAGCCGAGGTTCGGCAGGATGATGTAGCGGAAGGTCTGCCAGCCGTCGGCGCCGAGGTCCATCGAGGCCTCGATCAAGCTGTGGGAGGTACGGCGCAAGCGGGCGATGACGTTGTTGTAGACGATCACCACGCAGAAGGTCGCGTGACCGACGATGATGGTGAACATCCCCGGCTCGATGCCCAGTGTCTTGAAGGTCGCCAGCAACGCGATCCCGGTGATGATCCCCGGCAGGGCAATCGGCAGGATCAGCATCAGCGAGATGCCTTGCTTGCCGAAGAAGTCCCGACGGTACAACGCAGCGGACGCCAGCGTGCCAAGGACCATGGCGATCAATGTGGCAATCGAGGCGATCTGCAACGACAGCTTGATGGCTTCGAGCACGTCCGGCCGGGAGAACGCCACGCCGATCCACTTCAGGGTGAAGCCCTTGGGCGGAAAGCTGAACGCCGCGTCTTCGGTGTTGAAGGCGTACAGGAAGATGATCAGGATCGGGAAGTGCAGGAACACCAACCCGCCCCAGGCGGCAATGCGCAGGCCTAATGAGGCTTTTTCAGAGTGCATCGAAGGCCCCCAGACGTTTGACGATGGACAGGTAGATGGCGATCAGTACGATCGGCACCAGGGTGAACGCGGCAGCCATTGGCATGTTGCCGATCGCGCCTTGCTGGGCGTAGACCATGCTGCCGACGAAGTAGCCGGGCGGGCCGACCAGTTGCGGCACGATGAAGTCGCCCAGGGTCAGCGAGAAGGTGAAGATCGAACCGGCGGCAATGCCCGGGATCGACAGCGGCAGAATCACTTGCATGAAGGTCTGGCGCGGCTTGGCCCCGAGGTCGGCGGAGGCTTGCAGCAGCGAGGGCGGCAGGCGTTCCAGCGAAGCCTGGATCGGCAGGATCATGAACGGCAGCCAGATGTAGACGAACACCATGAAGCGCCCCAGGTGCGAGGTCGACAAGGTGCTGCCGCCAACGCCCGGAATGCCCAGCACGAACTGCAGGACCGGTTCCAGCCCCAGGTGCTGCACGAACCACTGCGCCACGCCGCCCTTGGCCAGCAGCAAGGTCCAGGCGTAGGCCTTGACGATGTAACTGGCCCACATCGGCATCATCACCGCGATGTAGAAAAACGCTTTGGTCTTGCCCGTGGTGTAGCGCGCCATGTAGTAGGCAATCGGGAACGCGACGATGGCGCTGGCAATCGACACGGCAATCGCCATGCCCAGGGTGCGCAGGATGATGTCGAAGTTCGACGGCTGGAACAGCGCGGTGAAGTTCGCCAGGGTCAGGTCGGGGGTGACCGCCATGGTGAAGTCATCGAAGGTGTAGAAACCTTGCCACAGCAGAACCAGCAACGAGCCCAGGTAGATAGCGCCGAACCACAGCAGCGGCGGTACCAGCAGCAGCGACAGGTAAAAATTCGGCCGGCGATACAGCAGGTTGGAAAACCTGCGCAGCAGCGAGCCGCTGGCCGGAGATTGAGGGATAGCTACGGTGTTCATCTCACACCCCGCCTGCAACGGTGTCGTGCAACGGGATCATGGCTTCGCGTGCCCAACGTGCGCTGATGCGCTGACCGGTCTGGTGTTGTGCGCTGGTGTCCAGCCACTGGTTGTTGGCCTTGCTGATGTTCAGGGTCTGGCCGTTTTCCAGTTTCAGTTCATAGCGGGTGGCGCTGCCTTGGTACTGGATATCGTGGAGCAAGCCGGTGACTTCGATTTCGTGGCTGGCCAGCGGGCCTTCGGCGAAACGCACGTGTTCCGGGCGAATCGAGAACGGCTGCGGATTGCCACTGATTTGCTTCGCCAGGTCACCGCGGATCACGTTGGAGGTGCCGACGAATTCGGCGACGAAGGTGGTGGCCGGTTTCATGTACAGGTTGCGCGGGCTGTCGACTTGTTCGATGCGGCCCTTGTTGAATACCGCCACGCGGTCGGACATCGACAGCGCTTCGGTCTGGTCATGGGTGACGAAAATGAAGGTGATGCCGAGCTGGCGTTGCAGTTTTTTCAGCTCGCTCTGCATTTGCTCGCGCAGCTTCAGGTCGAGTGCGCCGAGTGGCTCGTCGAGCAACAGTACCCGAGGACGGTTGACCAGGGCGCGGGCCAGGGCCACACGCTGGCGCTGACCGCCGGAGAGCTGCACCGGCTTGCGGTCGCCATAGCCGCCGAGGGCGACCATGTCGAGCGCTTCTTCGGCGCGTTTCAGGCGTTCGGCCTTACCCACGCCTTTGACTTTCAAACCGTAGGCGACGTTGTCGCGAACGTTCATGTGCGGGAACAGCGCGTAATCCTGGAACACGGTATTCACGTCACGCTGGTACGGCGGCAGGCCGGCGGCCTCTTCGCCATGAATACGGATGGAACCTGCGCTGGGTTGTTCAAAACCGGCGATCAGGCGCAAACAGGTGGTCTTGCCCGAGCCGGAAGGCCCCAGCATGGAGAAGAACTCGCCGTCCTGGATGTCGATGGAAACCCGGTCTACGGCTTTCACTTCGCCGAATTGACGGGAAACGTTGGTGAACTGGACTGCAAGCGTCATGGTGCGGTGCTCCAAAAAGGCGAAGGCCGTCGCAGCGGCCCTGCCTGGACTTCTGAAAAAACAAAAACTTTTATCTGTCGGCCGAGCGCGGTAGCGGCAACGACGGTGATCTACTGTGGGAGCGAGCTTGCTCGCGATGGCGGAGTGTCAGTCAGTAACAATATTGACTGGAGTGCCCTCATCGCGAGCAAGCTCGCTCCCACAGGTGAAGGTGGGTTATCTACCGCCCATGATCGCGATGTAGTCCTGGGTCCAGCGGCTGTACGGCACGAACTTGCCGCCTTCAGCCTGCGGGGTTTTCCAGAAGGCGATCTTGTCGAACTGGTCGAAACCGTTGGTCTTGCAGCCTTCGGCGCCGAGCAGTTCGCTCTCCTTGCACGCCGCAGGGACTGCTGGCAACGAGCCGAACCACGCCGCTACGTCGCCCTGGACTTTCGGTTGCAGCGACCAGTCCATCCACTTGTAAGCGCAGTTCGGGTGCTTGGCCTCGGTGTGCATCATGGTGGTGTCGGCCCAACCGGTGGCGCCTTCTTTCGGGATGGTCGAGGCGATTGGCTGTTTCTCGTTCATCAGGCCGTTGACCTGATACGGCCAGGCGCCGGAGGCGACCACGCCTTCGTTCTTGAAGTCACTCATTTGTACGGTGGTGTCGTGCCAGTAGCGGTGGATCAACGGCTGCTGGGCGCGCAGCAGGTCGAGCACGGCCTTGTACTGGGCTTCGGTCAGTTCGTACGGGCTCTGGATGCCCAGTTCCGGTTTGGCGGTCTTGAGGTACAGCGCCGCGTCGGCGATGTAGATCGGGCCGTCATAGGCTTGCACGCGACCCTTGTTCGGCTTGCCGTCCGGCAGGTTTTCGGCATTGAACAGCACGCCCCAGGTGGTCGGCGCGGTCTTGAACACGTTGGTGTTGTACATCAGCACGTTCGGGCCCCACTGATACGGGGTGCCGTAGGTCTGCTTGTTGACCACGTACCAGGGGGCATCCTTGAGGCGCGGGTCGAGGTTTTTCCAGTTCGGGATCAACGCGGTGTTGATCGGCTGCACACGTTTGCCGACGATCAGGCGCAGGGAGGCGTCGCCCGACGCCGTCACCAGATCGTAACCACCCTTGGCCATCAGGCTGACCATTTCGTCGGAAGTGGCCGCGGTCTTGACGTTGACCTTGCAGCCGGTTTCCTTCTCGAAACCGGTCACCCAGTCGTAGGCCTTGTCGCTCTCGCCACGTTCGATGTAGCCAGGCCAGGCCACAATATCCAGTTGGCCCTCGCCAGCCCCGACAGCTTTGAGCGGCTCGGCGGCCTGGATGCTGGCACTGGCCAGCAGCGCGGTGGTGATTGCACTGAGCAGTGCGGTCTTGTGCACGAACATGGGAATTCCCTCTTCTTTAATTATGGTCGGGGCAGTGTGTTGAACGTGGTGAAGCATGCCGTTGGTGGCTTGTTATTAGCGTAGTCAGAGATGCTCGCCATGGCGGGCCATGATGTGCCGCACCACGCTGTAGTCCTGAAGCGAATCGCTGGACAGGTCCTTGCCGTAGCCCGAGCGCTTCAGGCCGCCATGGGGCATTTCGCTGACCAGCATGAAATGGCTGTTGATCCAGGTGCAGCCGTACTGCAGGCGCGCCGCGACCTGCATGGCCTTGTCGAGGTTCTGGGTCCAGACCGACGACGCCAGGCCGTATTCCGAATCGTTGGCCCAGTCCACCGCTTGTTCCAGTTCATCGAAACGGGTCACGGTGACCACCGGTCCGAACACTTCGCGCTGGACGATCTCATCGCTTTGCTTGCAGCCGGCCAGCAGGGTCGGCTGGTAATAGAAGCCGGCGCCGGAATGCACGGCCGCGCCGGTCACCCGCTCGATGTGCGGCTGGCCGAGGGCGCGTTCGACAAAGCTGGCCACGCGGTCGCGCTGGCGGGTGCTGATCAGCGGGCCGATTTCGTTGTCGGCGTCGCGTTTGCCGGCGAAGCGCAGGCTGCTCACGGCCGCGCCGAGCTCGGCCACCAGGCGGTCGTGAATCCCGGCCTGGGCATAAATGCGGCAAGCGGCGGTGCAATCCTGGCCGGCGTTGTAGTAGCCATAAGTGCGCACGCCTTCGACCACGGCCTGAATGTCGGCATCGTTGCAGACGATCACCGGAGCCTTGCCGCCGAGTTCGAGGTGGGTACGCTTGAGGGTTTTCGATGCGGCCTGGAGGATTTTTTGCCCGGTGACGATATCGCCGGTCAGCGACACCATGCGCACTTTAGGGTGGCTCACCAGGTGGCTGCCGACGCCTTCGCCACCCCCGCAAACGATGTTGATCACACCCCGTGGCAGGATCTCGGCCAGTGCGGGTGCCAGGGCCAGGATCGACAACGGCGTGTGTTCCGATGGCTTGAACACCAGGGTGTTGCCGGCGGCGAGGGCCGGGGCGATTTTCCACGCGGCCATCATGATCGGGTAGTTCCACGGCGCAATCGACGCCACCACCCCGATAGGATCGCGGCGCACCATGCTGGTGTAGCCCGGCAGGTATTCGCCGCTGAGCTGGCCGGTCTGGCAACGTACGGCACCGGCGAAGAAGCGGAACACGTCGACCGTGGCACTCAGGTCATCCTGACGGGCCAGGTGCAACGGCTTGCCGCAGTTCATGGACTCGAGGCGGGCCAGCAGGTCGGCGCTTTTCTCGATGGCGTTGGCGATGTCCAGCAACAGGTTCGAACGTTGCTGTGGCGTGGTCCGTGACCAGCCGGCAAAGGCGCGGTGGGCAGCGAGGATCGCGGCTTCGACTTGCTCGGTGCTGGCTTCGGCGATTTGCGTGATGATTTCGCCGGTGGCCGGGTTGAGAATCGGCTCGACACAGCCTTGACCGGCGACTAATTCACCATCGATCAACAATGCGGTGAACAACGGGGTCTGCGCGCCGGCCATTTTTCGGGTTCTCTTTTCTTGTGTGGCCATGGTGTTCCCAGTGGTTGGGACCCGGCCGTCTTATATAGATGTAACAAGACTAGTTCGCGGGCCCGAGGACAACAAATACTAAATACTGAAGGTGGCGTTCGATTAAATAGATGGCTTGCGCCCGCCATGGGGTTGTTCGCGGGCGACCGTCAGGAACGGGTCCACCAGCGCCGGCCGGGCCGTGCCGCGACGCCAGGCGAGGCCGACATCGAGGGTCTGGCTGAGGTCGGCAATCGGCCGCGCTTCGATGATGTCGCCCTCCAGCGACCACGGGCGATAGGTCATGTCGGGCTGGATCGACACGCCCAATCCGGCGGCCACCAGGCTTCGCACTGCTTCGGTCGAGGCCGTGCGCAGGGTGATACGCGGTTGCAGCGAGGCGGCGGACCACATGCGTTGGGCGTTGCGGTCCATTTCGTCGACGTTCAGTTGAATCAATGGCTCGCGGGCCACATCGGCGAGGTTGATGCTGTCGTGTTCCAGCAGCGGGTGCTGGGCCGGCAGCCATAGCCGGTGCGGCGAGTGGGTCAGCACTTCGGTCTGCAAGGCGTGACGGTCTTCGAGGTTGGAGAGGATCAGCACGCCGACATCGATTTCGCCGCTGACCAGCAAATGCTCGATGTACGGGCGCTCGTCTTCCATCACGCGGATTTCCACGTTGGGGTAGGCGCGCTGGAAGCGGGTGAGCAAATCCGCCAGGTAATAACCGGCCACCAGGCTGGTCACGCCGACTATCAATTGCCCGGCGACCTGGTCGGTGCTCTGTTGCAGGCTGCGCTTGGCGTTATCCACGGTGGCCAGGATCAAGTGCGCCTGGCGCAGGAATTGATGGCCCTGGTGGGTCAGGGTCATGCCCTTGGCGTGGCGGCTGAACAGGCTGACGCCGATTTCCTCCTCCAGTTGCTGGATGGCCAGGGTCAGGGTCGACTGGGAAATGAACGCGGTTTGCGCGGCGGCGGAGATCGAACCGGTCTCGGCCACAGCGATGAAATGGCGGATCTGACGCAAGGTCATCATGGGGGAAGCACCCGGTGGGCTGTTTTTATCGATTTGTTGGAGTGTATATCTTTTTTTTCGATGGTCAGTGCCAGGTGCCCTGGCGATGCAACATCTGGAAGCACTCTCGCGCACGGGGCGTCGGCACTTTCGATCTAGGCTGGTGCCCTTGATTTCAGGTTAAACGTCCTGTGGAGGCAGCAAATGAACACCCGTGGATTGCTCGATCAACTACTCAAGTCCGGCCAGGACCTGCTTCAGAACAAGGCCGGTGGCTCACAGCAAAAGGGCGCGAGCGGTGGCACCGGTGCCCTCGGCAGTTTGCTATCCGGCGCGAGCGGCGGGGCATTGGCGGCAGGTGCGATGGGCTTGCTGCTCGGCAGCAAGAAGGCCCGCAAGGTGGGCGGCAAGGTTGCGGTCTATGGCGGCCTCGCCGCGTTGGGCGTGCTGGCCTACAAGGCCTACGGCAACTGGCAGGCCCAGCAGGGCACTGCGCCAGAAACCGAACCGCAAACCCTCGACCGCTTGCCTGCCGCGCAAGTCGAGCAGCACAGCCAGGCGATTCTCAAGGCGCTGGTGGCCGCGGCCAAGGCTGACGGGCATGTCGACGAACGTGAGCGCGCACTGATCGAGGGCGAGTTCATCAAGCTCGACAATGACCAGGAGCTGCAACACTGGCTGCACGCCGAACTCAACAAGCCGCTGGACCCCGCCGACGTCGCCCGTGCCGCGCGCACGCCGGAGACCGCCGCCGAGATGTACATCGCGAGTGTGATGATGGTCGACGAGGAGAACTTCATGGAGAAGTCCTACCTGGATGAACTGGCGCGGCAACTCAAGCTGGAACCGGGGTTGAAGGCTGAACTGGAGAAGCAGGTGCGCCAGGCTTCCCTGTAAACCTTCAGTCCGTCATCGCGAGCAGGCTCGCTCCCACATTGACCGTGAATAACTTGTGGGAGCGAGCCTGCTCGCGAAGGCGTTTTCAGCCACGCCACATCCCCAATGGCCGATCCATCGCCCGATTCTACCCAATCACCCCTAACACCCATTCCCACAATTAGCGGACAGTCCCATCCAGAGCCCATCCCGCCTTTTTTCAACGGGATGAGAAGTGGCGTGCATCCGTCTTATAAATGAAACACCGCCCTCGGCTATACTCCCCGCATTTCGAATCAGGCCCGAGGATTGACTGTGAAGAACTGGACGTTGCGCCAACGCATTTTGGCGAGCTTTGCGGTAATTATCGCCATCATGCTGCTGATGGTGGTCGTCTCGTATTCGCGGCTTCTGAAGATCGAAAGCAGCGAAGCCAGCGTTCGTGAGGATGCGCTACCGGGCCTGTATTTCAGTTCGATGGTGCGCAGCGCCTGGGTCGACAGCTACCTGCGGACCCAGGAAATTCTTGGCTTCAAGGAGGGGGCGGGGTTCAGCGCCGAGCAGGCGGAGAACTTCAAGACCTTCGAGACGCGCCTGCAAGAGCATATGAAGAGCTATCGCGGCACCATCGCCACCGATGAGGACAAGGTCGAGTACGCCGCCTTCGAAAAACTTCATGACGACTACAATCAGGTCCTGGCGACCGTGCTCGACTTGCACAAGCGCAATCAGAGCGCCGAAGCCATTCGCCTGTTCAACGAGCAATTGACCCCGGCGTGGACCGCGGGGCGCATGAAGCTCAACGACATCATCCGCGAAAACAAAGCGGTGGCCGACAATGACATCGCAGCCATCGACGACGCGGTGCTGACGGCAAAAATCATCATGGGCATTTCCCTTCTGGTGGCCGTCCTGGCTGCCGGCCTGTGCGGCTTGCTATTGATGCGCGCCATCATGGCGCCGATGAACCGCATCGTGAACATCCTCGAAATCATGCGCACCGGTGATCTCAGCAGCCGCCTGAATCTGGAGCGCAAGGACGAATTCGGTGCGGTAGAGACCGGTTTCAACGACATGATGACCGAGCTCACCTCGCTGGTGTCACAGGCACAGCGCTCATCGGTGCAGGTGACCACGTCGGTCACCGAGATCGCCGCCACCTCCAAACAGCAACAGGCGACTGCCACGGAAACCGCCGCCACCACCACGGAAATCGGCGCGACCTCCCGTGAAATCGCCGCCACCTCCCGGGATCTGGTGCGCACCATGACCGAGGTTTCCACCGCCGCCGATCAGGCTTCCGTGGCCGCCGGCTCCGGGCAACAGGGCCTGGCGCGCATGGAGGAAACCATGCACTCGGTGATGGGCGCGGCCGATCTGGTCAATGCCAAGCTGGCGATCCTCAACGAGAAAGCCGGCAACATCAATCAGGTGGTGGTGACCATCGTCAAGGTGGCTGACCAGACCAACCTGCTGTCGCTCAACGCCGCCATCGAGGCCGAAAAGGCCGGTGAGTACGGGCGCGGTTTTGCCGTGGTCGCCACCGAGGTACGGCGCCTGGCGGACCAGACGGCGGTGGCCACCTACGACATCGAGCAAATGGTGCGCGAGATCCAGTCAGCGGTATCGGCCGGGGTCATGGGCATGGACAAGTTCTCCGAAGAAGTGCGTCGCGGCATGTCCGAGGTGCAGCAGGTCGGCGAGCAATTGTCGCAGATCATCCATCAGGTCCAGGCGCTGGCACCGCGGGTGCTGATGGTCAACGAAGGGATGCAGGCCCAGGCTACCGGTGCCGAGCAGATCAACCATGCGCTGGTGCAGTTGGGTGATGCCAGCAGCCAGACGGTCGAGTCTCTGCGCCAGGCCAGTTTCGCCATCGATGAACTGAGCCAGGTAGCCGTCGGGCTGCGCAGCGGCGTTTCGCGATTCAAAGTCTGATGAGCGAAATCACGGCCAAGCGCTCTGCCGTGAAGCAGGCGCTGCATGCATTGTTTCTGGTGTTTCGCATCGGCAGCGAGCGCTATGCCTTGAAGGCTGTCGAAGTGGCTGAAGTGCTGCCGCGCCTGCCCTTGAAGCCTATTGCCCATGCCCCCGCCTGGGTCGCCGGGGTGTTCGCCTATCGGGGCGCCGTGGTGCCAGTGATCGACTTGAGTGCACTGACGTTTGGCGCGCCGGCACAGGCCCGTACCAGCACCCGGCTGGTGCTGGTCAACTACTGCCCGGATGAAACCGGCGAGACACAACTGCTCGGGCTGATTCTGGAACAGGCGACCGACACCTTGCGCTGCGATCCGGCGGATTTTCAGCCCTACGGCCTGGACAATCGCCAGGCGCCTTACCTGGGGCCGGTGCGCAAGGACGAGCAAGGCTTGCTGCAGTGGGTACGGGTCAGTGATCTGCTGAGCGATCAGGTGCGGGCCTTGTTGTTTCCTTCGCCGCCAATGGATCCGGCGCTGCTGGAGGTGCGGCCATGAGCAGCGACCAGCGTTTTTTCGACTTCCTCAAGGAGCGTATCGGACTCGACGTGACCTCGGTGGGGCCGGCCATCATCGAGCGGGCGGTGCGCCAGCGCAGCGTGGCTGCGCAAGCAGCCTCGGCCGATGAGTATTGGCGCACCTTGCAGGGCTCACGGGACGAGCAACAGGCATTGATCGAAGCGGTGATCGTTCCGGAAACCTGGTTCTTCCGGTATCCGGAATCCTTCGCCACCCTGGCGAAACTGGCGAGCAAGCGTCTGGCAGCAATCAACAACCTGCGCGCGCTGCGGATTCTCAGCCTGCCGTGTTCCACCGGTGAAGAACCGTACTCAATCGCCATGGCGTTGCTCGATGCCGGGCTCAAGCCGCACCAGTTCAAGGTCGACGGCATGGACGTCAGCCCGTTGTCGGTGGATAAAGCCAGGCGAGCCTTGTACGGCAAGAATTCCTTTCGCGGCGACGACATTGCATATCGCGATCGCCATTTCATGGCCGAAGGCGACGGCTATCGCCTGGACCCGCGTGTGCAGGAACAGGTGCGCTTGCAGGTCGGCAATCTGCTGGACCCGGCCTTGCTGGCCGGTGAACCACCATTCGATTTCGTGTTTTGTCGCAACCTGCTGATCTATTTCGACCAGCCGACCCAGAAGCAAGTCTTTGAAGTGCTCAAGCGCCTGACCCACGATGATGGCGTGCTGTTTATCGGCCCGGCCGAAGGCAGTCTGCTGGGGCGTTTGGGGATGCGCTCGATCGGTATCGCGCAGTCCTTCGCCTTCAGTCGACAAGGGACTGCGGAGCCTGAACCTCTGCCGGCATTCGTTCCAACCCCCTTGCCTGTGCCGCAACCGCTGCGCAATCGACCCGCTGCGCCAGTGCGCAGTCGTCCGTTCGCCGCAGTCGTGCCTCTGGCGCCTGTGCCGAAAACCTCTGGCACCGATACGGCCGTGCTGCTGGCGAACATCGCCGGGCTGGCCAACGAAGGTAAAAGCGCCGAGGCAAAGGCTGCGTGTGAAAGCTATTTGCGCAGTCATGAACCGGTAGCCCAGGTGTTCTATTGGCTGGGCCTGCTCAGTGATGTCGCGGGAAACGTCCTGGAAGCCCAGGGCTTTTATCGCAAGGCGTTGTACCTTGAGCCGCAACATCCCGAAGCGTTGATGCACCTGGCCGCCTTGCTGCAGGCCCAGGGTGATGCGGCGGGGGCCAGACGATTGCAGGAACGTGCCGCCCGCAGCGCACGCGCCGCCGACAGTGAGCGTAAACGATGATCGCCTCCGACACCTTCAGCGTCACCCGGGATGCCCAGGCCATCGACGATTGCTGGAACCGCATCGGTATCCACGGCGACAAGTCCTGCCCGTTGCTGGCCGAGCATATTCATTGCCGCAATTGTGCGGTGTATTCGGCAGCCGCGACGCGTCTGCTTGATCGTTATGCCTTGCAGCAGGAAGAGCGCGGGCCAGTGTCCGTCGCGCTCGAGAGCGAGGTGAAAACCCGCTCGTTGTTGATGTTCCGTCTGGGGGAAGAGTGGTTGGGCCTGGCCACGCGCAGCCTGGTGGAAGTGTCACCGTTGCAGGCGATTCACTCTTTGCCGCACCAGCGCTCCCGGGCCTTGCTCGGCGTGGCGAATGTGCGCGGCGCGCTGGTCGCCTGCCTGTCGCTGGTGGAGCTGCTCGGGCTCGACGGCACCAACAATGTGGCACCGGGTGCGCGGGTCATGCCGCGCATGCTGATCATCGCGGCCCACGGCGGGCCGGTGGTGGTGCCGGTGGACGAAGTCGACGGGATTCACGCCATCGATGAGCATATCCTCGATAGCGCATCGCGCTCGGGGGCCCAGGCCAGCGCCAGATACACCCGTGGCGTGTTGCAATTCAAAGGTCGCAGCCTGCGTTGGCTGGATGAAGAACAGCTGTTGTCCGCCGTGACCCGGAGCCTCACATGACCCCCGAGCAAATGCGCGACGCCTCTTTGCTGGAGCTGTTCAGCCTGGAGGCCGAAGCCCAGACCCAGGTCTTGAGTGCCGGCCTGCTGGCGCTTGAGCGCGATCCGACCCTGGCCGATCAGCTTGAATCGTGCATGCGTGCAGCGCACTCGCTCAAGGGGGCGGCGCGGATCGTGGGCGTCGATGCCGGGGTCAGCGTCGCCCACGTCATGGAAGATTGCCTGGTCAGTGCCCAGGAAGGGCGCCTGTTGCTGCGTCCCGAACACATCGATGCGTTGCTGCAAGGCACCGATTTGCTGATGCGCATCGCCACGCCGGACAACAACCCGGAGGCCGCGGACATCGAGGCCTACGTAACCTTGATGGCACGCTTGCTGGATCCGACAGCGCCGCTGGTTGCGCCTGCCGAACCGGTTATGGCCGAACCGATTATGTCCGAGCTTATGCTCGAAGCACCCGCGCCCGAGGTCGAGCCGCCGGCGCCTGTCGTCGAGCCGCCTCCGGCGCCAGCCCTGCGCAAGACCAAACGCACCACCGAAAACGGCGAACGAGTGTTGCGCGTCACCGCCGAGCGCCTGAATAGCCTGCTCGATCTGTCGAGCAAATCCCTGGTGGAAACCCAGCGCCTCAAACCGCACCTGGCAACCATGCAGCGACTCAAGCGCATGCAGAGCAGCAGCCTGCGAGCGCTGGAGAATCTCAACGTTCACCTCAAGGATCACGCCTTGAGCCTGGAAGCCCAGGAAGCCCTTGAGGATGCGCGGCGCTTGCTGGCGCAATCCCAGCAATTGCTCATGGAAAAGAACGCCGAACTCGATGAGTTCGCCTGGCATGCCAGCCAGCGGGCACAGGTGTTGTACGACACGGCGCTGGCCTGTCGCATGCGGCCGTTTGCCGATGTGCTGACCGGGCAGGTGCGCATGGTCCGTGATCTGGGGCGCGACCTGGGCAAACAGGTGCGACTGGAAATTGAAGGCGAGAAGACCCAGGTCGATCGCGATGTGCTGGAAAAGCTCGAGGCGCCACTGACTCACCTGTTGCGCAACGCGGTCGATCACGGCATCGAGCTTCCGGAACAACGCCTGCTGGCCGGCAAGCCGGCGGAAGGTTTGATTCGCCTGCGCGCGTCTCATCAGGCCGGTTTGCTGGTGCTTGAATTGAGCGATGACGGTAACGGCGTGGACCTGGAAAAAGTCCGTCGCAGCATCGTTGAACGAAATCTGTCCCCCGCGGAAACCGCTGCGCAGTTGAGCGAAGAAGAACTGCTGACGTTCCTGTTCCTGCCCGGTTTCAGCCTGCGCGACAGGGTCACCGAGGTGTCCGGTCGTGGCGTCGGCCTGGATGCGGTGCAGCACATGGTCCGGCAGTTGCGCGGTGCGGTGGTGCTGGAGCAGACGGCGGGCGAGGGCAGTCGTTTCCATCTTGAAGTGCCGTTGACCCTGTCGGTGGTGCGTAGCCTGGTGGTGGAAGTCGGCGATGAAGCCTATGCCTTTCCGCTGGCGCACATTGAGCGCATGTGTGATCTGGAGCCGGCGGATATCGTGCAGGTCGAAGGTCGCCAGCATTTCTGGTACGAAGGCCGGCATGTCGGGCTGGTGGCGGCCAGCCAGTTGCTGCATCGCCCGGCCAGCCAGAACAGCGGGCAAACCCTGAAGGTCGTGGTGATTCGCGAGCGCGATGCGATCTACGGCGTGGCCGTGGAGCGGTTTATCGGGGAGCGGACATTGGTGGTGCTGCCACTGGATGAGCGTCTGGGCAAGGTGCAGGACATTTCCGCCGGGGCCCTGCTCGACGACGGCTCGGTGGTGCTGATCGTCGATGTCGAAGACATGCTGCGGTCTGTGGAAAAGCTGCTCAACACCGGGCGCCTGGAACGCATCGCCCGCCACAGCAATCAGGTGGTCGAGGCGGCCCGCAAGCGAATTCTGGTGGTGGACGATTCCCTGACCGTGCGAGAGTTGCAGCGCAAGCTGTTGCTCAATCGCGGATACGATGTGGCGGTTGCGGTAGACGGCATGGACGGCTGGAACGCGTTGCGTTCGGAGGATTTCGATCTGCTGATCACCGACATTGATATGCCGCGCATGGACGGCATCGAACTGGTTACGTTGCTGCGTCGGGACAATCGCCTGCAATCGCTGCCGGTGATGGTGGTGTCCTACAAGGATCGTGAGGAGGACCGGCGCCGTGGACTGGATGCCGGGGCCGACTATTATCTAGCCAAGGCCAGTTTTCATGACGACGCCTTGCTTGATGCAGTGGTTGAGCTCATTGGAGGAGCGCGTGCATGAGGATTGCAATCGTCAACGACATGCCCATGGCGGTGGAGGCCCTGCGCCGCGCCCTGGCATTCGAGCCGACACACGAGGTGGTCTGGGTCGCCGGCAATGGCGCCGAAGCGGTGCGCCTGTGCGCGCAGGACACGCCGGACCTGATCCTGATGGACCTGATCATGCCGGTGATGGATGGCGTCGAGGCCACGCGGCGGATCATGGCCGAGACCCCGTGCGCCATTGTCATCGTCACCGTGGATCGCCAGCAGAACGTGCACCGGGTGTTCGAGGCCATGGGCCACGGTGCGCTGGACGTGGTCGACACCCCGACCGTCGGCGCCGGCAATGCCCAGGAAGCGGCTGCGCCGTTGTTGCGCAAGATCATGAACATCGGCTGGCTGATCGGCGACAAGGGCAATCGCCCGCGCCCGGCGCCGTCACCGTTGCGCAGTTCGGGTTCACGCCAGAGCCTGATCGCCATCGGCTCATCCGCCGGTGGGCCGGCGGCGCTGGAAGTCTTGCTCAAGGGCCTGCCGCGTGATTTCTCTCCGGCCATCGTGCTGGTGCAGCACGTTGACCAGGTGTTTGCCGCCGGCATGGCTGAATGGCTCGGCAGTGCCAGCGGCCTCAACGTGCGCCTGGCCGAGGAAGGCGAGCCGCCGCAAAGCGGCACGGTATTGCTGGCCGGCACCAATCACCATATTCGCTTGCTGAAAAACGGCACGCTGGCCTACACCGCCGAACCGGTCAACGAAATCTACCGGCCCTCCATCGATGTGTTTTTCGAGAGCGTGGCCAGTTACTGGAGCGGTGACGCCGTGGGGGTTTTACTCACCGGCATGGGGCGTGATGGCGCCCAGGGGCTTAAACTCATGCGCCAACAGGGCTACCTGACCATCGCACAAGACCAGGGCAGCAGTGCGGTGTACGGCATGCCGAAGGCGGCCGCAGCCATCGACGCTGCCGTGGAGATTCGCCCGCTGGACAAGATAGCGCCACGATTGCTGGAGATTTTCGCCAAATGAGCTCCTTTTTCCTCATTCCTGGCTCAGGTAGTACTCAGGTGACCGCACATGAATGAATTACAGCTCGACGACTTCAAGACCGACGAAAACGCCGCCATGGTGTTGCTGGTGGACGATCAGGCCATGATCGGCGAAGCCGTGCGCCGGGGCCTGGCGAACGAAGAGAACATCGATTTCCACTTTTGCGCCGATCCACACCAGGCCATCGCCCACGCGGTGCGCATCAAGCCGACGGTCATCCTGCAGGATCTGGTCATGCCCGGCCTTGACGGCCTGAGCCTGGTGCGCGAATACCGCAATCACCCGGCGACCAAGGACATTCCGATCATCGTCCTGTCGACCAAGGAAGATCCGCTGATCAAGAGCGCGGCCTTCGCGGCCGGGGCCAACGATTACCTGGTCAAGCTGCCGGACACCATCGAACTGGTCGCGCGCATCCGCTATCACTCGCGGTCCTACATGACCCTGCTGCAACGGGACGCGGCGTACCGCGCGTTGCGGGTCAGCCAGCAGCAACTGCTCGACACCAACCTGGTACTGCAACGCCTGATGAACTCCGATGGCCTGACCGGGTTGTCGAACCGTCGGCACTTCGACGAGTACATGGAACTGGAGTGGCGCCGTTCGCTGCGTGAGCAGAGCCAGTTGTCGTTGCTGATGATCGATGTCGACTACTTCAAGGCCTACAACGACAGCTTCGGCCACCTGGAAGGCGATGAAGCCCTGCGTAAGGTCGCCACGGCGATCCGCGACGCCAGTGCCCGTCCTTCGGACCTGCCGGCCCGCTACGGAGGCGAAGAGTTTGCCCTGGTGCTGCCCAACACCTCCCAGGGCGGCGCGCGGCTGGTTGCCGAGAAGCTGCGCCAGACCGTGGCAGCCCTGAAGATCCCGCATAACTCGCCAGCTGAAGGGGCGAGCCTGACCATCAGCATCGGCCTGTCGACCATCACCCCGAAAGCGGGCAGCAACTGCCGCGACCTGATCCTGGCGGCGGACAAGGGGCTGTATTCAGCGAAGAACAACGGGCGCAACCAGGTGGGGATCGGGTAAGCACCACGCCCCTGTAGGAGCTGCCGAAGGCTGTGATCTTTTGATTTTGTTTTTTACAGGCAAGATCAAAAGATCGCAGCCTGCGGCAGCTCCTACAAGTTTTCGTCGCAAGCCCCAACCATTCGCCCCTAAAGCCGCCAGGCGGGCTGCCGTGACAGCTTGATTGCGTTATACTCGCCGGCTTTCAAAAGTTCGCCAACGAGTGCTGCCCGTCATGGAAATCAACCCGATCCTGAACACCATCAAGGACCTGTCCGAGCGCTCCGAAACTATTCGGGGGTATCTTTGACTACGATCAAAAGCATGAGCGTCTGACCGAAGTCAATCGCGAGCTTGAAGATCCGAGTGTCTGGAACAAACCTGAATACGCCCAGGAGTTGGGCCGCGAGCGCGCTGCGCTAGCGCAAATCGTCGATACCCTGGACGAACTGAACACCGGTCTGGCCGATTGCCGCGACCTGCTGGACATGGCTGTCGAAGAAAACGACGAAGGCGCAGTGGACGATGTCGTCGCCGAGCTGGCCCGACTCGAGGAAAGTCTGGCCAAGCTGGAATTCCGTCGCATGTTCAGCCATGAAATGGACCCGAACAACGCCTACCTGGACATCCAGGCCGGTTCCGGCGGCACCGAAGCCCAGGACTGGGCCAATATTCTGCTGCGCATGTACCTGCGCTGGGCCGACAAACGCGGTTTCGACGCGACCATCATGGAACTGTCCGCCGGTGAAGTCGCCGGGATCAAGGGCGCGACCGTGCATATCAAGGGCGAATACGCCTTTGGCTGGTTGCGCACCGAGATCGGCGTGCACCGTCTGGTGCGCAAGAGCCCGTTCGACTCCGGCAACCGTCGCCACACCTCGTTCTCCGCGGTGTTCGTCTCGCCAGAGATCGACGACAAGGTCGAAATCGAAATCAACCCGGCAGACTTGCGGATCGACACCTATCGTTCCTCGGGTGCCGGTGGTCAGCACGTAAACACCACCGACTCGGCCGTACGTATCACCCACGTACCGACCAACACCGTGGTCAGCTGCCAGAACGAACGTTCCCAGCACGCCAACAAGGACACCGCCATGAAAATGCTGCGGGCCAAGTTGTACGAGCAGGAAATGCAGAAACGCAACGCGGCGTCCCAGGCGCTGGAAGACACCAAGTCCGATATCGGCTGGGGTCATCAGATCCGTTCGTACGTGCTCGATGCCTCGCGGATCAAGGATCTGCGCACCAACATCGAACGCAGCGACTGTGACAAGGTGCTCGATGGCGACATCGACGAATACCTGGAAGCGAGCCTGAAGTCCGGGCTGTAAGCAATGCTGTACAGGATCCCCGCGATCCCTTGTAGGAGCCGGCTTGCCGGCGATCCCCAGGCCGCAGGCCTGGGGGCAACGAACCCGTGATGGAATATTTAAAGACATGAGCGACCTAGAACTCGACCCGCAAGCCCTGCAACAGGAAGAAAACTCCCTGATCGCCCTGCGCAAGGAAAAGCTTGCTGCCGAGCGCGCCAAGGGCAATGCCTTCCCCAACGACTTCCGCCGCGAAAACTACTGCGATGCACTGCAGAAACAGTACGCGGACAAGACCAAGGAAGAGCTGGCAGAGGCTGCGATCCCGGTCAAGGTTGCCGGTCGTATCATGCTCAACCGTGGCTCGTTCATGGTGATCCAGGACATGACCGGTCGTATCCAGGTCTATGTCAACCGCAAGACCCTGTCCGAAGAAACCCTGGCCGCGGTGAAAACCTGGGACATGGGCGACATCATTGCTGCCGAAGGCACCCTGGCCCGTTCCGGCAAGGGCGACCTGTACGTTGAAATGACCAACGTGCGCCTGCTGACCAAATCCCTGCGCCCGCTGCCGGACAAGCACCACGGCCTGACCGACACCGAACAGCGCTACCGCCAGCGTTACGTTGACCTGATCGTCAACGAAGACGTGCGCCAGACCTTCCGCGTGCGTTCGCAAGTCATCGCCCACATCCGCAGCTTCCTGATGAAGCGTGACTTCCTGGAAGTGGAAACGCCGATGCTGCAGACCATTCCGGGCGGCGCGGCAGCCAAGCCGTTCGAAACCCACCACAACGCGCTGGACATGGAAATGTTCTTGCGCATTGCGCCGGAGCTGTACCTCAAGCGGCTTGTTGTCGGCGGGTTCGAGAAGGTGTTCGAGATCAACCGCAACTTCCGTAACGAAGGCGTTTCGACTCGTCACAACCCTGAATTCACCATGTTGGAGTTCTACCAGGCCTACGCCGACTACGAAGACAACATGGACCTGACCGAAGAGCTGTTCCGTGAACTGGCGCAGCTGGTTCTGGGCAGCACCGACGTGCCGTACGGCGACAAGGTGTTCCACTTCGGCGAGCCGTTCGTGCGCCTGTCGGTGTTCGACTCGATCCTCAAGTACAACCCCGAGCTGACCGCTGACGACCTGAACGACATCGACAAGGCTCGCGCCATTGCCAAGAAAGCCGGCGCCAAGGTGCTGGGCTTCGAAGGCCTGGGCAAACTGCAGGTGATGATTTTCGAAGAGCTGGTCGAGCACAAGCTGGAACAGCCGCACTTCATTACCCAGTATCCGTTCGAAGTGTCGCCGCTGGCCCGTCGTAACGACGAGAACCCGAATGTCACCGACCGTTTCGAGCTGTTCATCGGTGGTCGTGAAATCGCCAACGCCTACTCCGAGCTGAACGACGCGGAAGACCAGGCCGAGCGTTTCATGGCCCAGGTGGCCGACAAGGACGCCGGCGACGACGAAGCCATGCACTACGACGCCGACTTCGTGCGTGCGCTGGAGTACGGCATGCCGCCAACGGCGGGTGAAGGCATCGGTATCGACCGTCTGGTGATGCTGCTGACCAACTCCCCGTCGATCCGCGACGTGATCCTGTTCCCGCACATGCGGCCGCAAGCGTAAGTGCTTCAATTAAAAAACCGCCTTTTCAGGCGGTTTTTTATTGCCTGTCTGGTACAAACGTATCAACTTGTTAGTTTCATCTGAGAGGAAATACCTGTCGTGATTCGTGCAATGGCTCAAGAAGGTGCAGCGGGTATCGCCACTGCGGTCGCTGAAAGTGTTCAGTACCAGGGCCGCAAGGCCAGCCGACAGGGCAGTGAGCAGCGTCGACAGGACATTCTCGACGCCGCGATGCGCATTGTCGTGCGCGATGGCGTGCGTGCGGTCCGGCACCGTGCGGTGGCCGCCGAGGCGCAGGTGCCGTTGTCGGCGACCACTTACTATTTCAAGGATATCGATGATCTGCTCACCGATACCTTCGCCCAATACGTGGAACGCAGTGCCGCGTACATGGGCAAGCTGTGGGTGAACAACGAGGGCCTGCTGCGTGACATGATCGCCAGTGGCGATGGCAGCCCGCAGGCGCGTTCGAAACTGGCGGACGATATTGCACGGCTGATGACCGATTACGTTCACCGGCAACTGATCAATCGCCGCGAACACCTGATGGCCGAGCAGGCGTTCCGCCAGGAGGCGTTGCTTAACCCGCGCCTGGCCGAACTGGTGCGTTCGCATCAGCAAATCCTGTTGCAGGGCTCTTGCCAGTTGTTCCAGGTGCTGGGCTCGCGCGAGCCGCATCAGGATGCCAAGGTGTTGACGGCAATTATCGGCCGGATGGAATATCAGGGCCTGCTCAACGTAGACGAGCCTGCCGCCGAAGAGGAAATGCTCGGCATCCTGACGCGCTACATGCACCTGGTGCTGGCATCGGAGTAGTCCCGGCTGGTGCTTTCCCCTGTGGGAGCGAGCTTGCTCGCGATAGCGGTTTACCATTCAACATTAATGTTGTCTGACACACCGTCATCGCGAGCAAGCTCGCTCCCACAGGGGAATGTGTCCACCTTAGGGCGGTGTGTATTCATAGGGAGTATTGAATGAAAGCCTGGCGTGTCGTTGTGATCGCCTTGTCGTTCTTGCTGGTCAGTGGCTGTCTGGTGTCCTTCAAGGAGCCGCTGCCTGCAAGCGACCCCGCGCCCAAAGGGTTACTCGGCAAATGGACCAGCACCAATGCCTGGGGCGAGGCGCTCAATCTCGAACTGACCCGCATCGGCGACAACCGCTATCAGGCCGTCAGCTATTACCGGGCCAGGCCCGGGGAGCGGGAGGCCTATCCTTTCACGGTGTCGCGTCATGGCAGCCGCTGGTACCTGTCGGCAAAAGTGCCGGCGCAGTTCGGCGGGCATTTCACCCTCGGCGGTTTTGAGCTGACCGACAAACATGAGTTGGTGGTCTACAACCTCGACCTCGACCAGATCAACCTGGCGATCAAGCAAAAAGTCCTGAGCGGTGAAAGCTTCCAGACCAGCGATGGCGATGGCGTATTGATCGACAGCCAAATGGATCAAGTCACCGCCTACCTCGACGACCCGGCCAATTCCGATGTGTTCGTCGAAGCGGTGCGCTATCAGCGCCAGGCCAAAGCCAAATAACCGGCACCCACAGGTTTCTACAGGAGTTTCGCGTGGACGATTACCAACAGTCGATACGCATTTTGTCCGATCGCATCGTGCTGGCGCAGACGCCGATCCGCGTACTCGATGCGGTCAAATGGGACGACAACATTCGCAAGGGTTTCCTCAAGGCCAAGGGCAAGGAAATGCCCGCGGTGGACCGCGACTACTACCTCAACCGGCCGCTGGCGTTCGACTCCAGCAAAGTGAAGCTGGAGTTCCAGAACATCGAGCGCGACATCACCCGCCAGCTCGGCCAGTTCAACCCCGTCGGCCAGATCATGCGGCGCATGTGCAAGGAGTACCGCATGGTGGTGCGCATGCTCGAAGCGCGCGGCACCGAGGATTTCGGCCTGATTTCCCAGGAATTGTACGGCGCCGCGTCCGACGCGTTCCATGCCGGCGACCCGACCCTGTCCGACCTGGGCATGATGCTGTCCGAATACCTGAACAACATCGACGGCCGTGGCGACCTCAAGGACGAACCGAAGACGCTGACGGCCAAGGATGCGGTCGACCTGTTGCAGCACCGGTTGAACAAGGTGTTTGGCGAAGCCGAGGAAACCATTCGGGTGTTCGAGTCCGACGGCATCGTCGCCGATGCGGCGGCCGGCGCCGACTACATAAAGATCCGCTCCGACGCGATGTTCAACCAGCGCGATGTGCGCGCCCTGGAGGTCCACGAAGGGCTGGTGCACGTCGGCACCACGCTCAACGGCCTGAACCAGCCGATCTGCACCTTCCTGGCCAAAGGCCCGCCCTCGTCGACGGTGACCCAGGAAGGCCTGGCGATCCTGATGGAAATCATCACCTTCGCCTCGTACCCCAGCCGTCTGCGCAAACTCACCAACCGCACCCGCGCGATTCACATGGTGGAGGAGGGCGCGGATTTCCTGCAGGTGTTCGAGTTCTTCCGTGAGCAAGGCTTCGAGATGCCCGAGAGCTACAGCAACGCCAGCCGCGTGTTCCGCGGCTCGGTGCCGACAGGTCTGCCATTTACCAAAGACTTGTCCTACCTCAAGGGCTTCATCATGATTTACAACTACATTCAACTGGCCGTGCGTAAAGGCAAGCTGGAGCAGATTCCGCTGTTGTTCTGCGGCAAGACCACCCTGGAAGACATGCGTACCTTACGTCAGCTGGTGGACGAAGGCCTGGTGGTGCCGCCCAAGTACCTGCCGGAACAGTTCCGCGACATGAATGCGTTGTCGGCGTGGATGTGCTTCTCGAACTTCTTGAACCACCTGAGCCTGGACAGGATCGAGGCGGATTACTCCAACATCCTGTGAACAATGAATTCCCCTGTGGGAGCGAGCTTGCTCGCGATAGCGGTCTCACATTCAACACTTCTGTTGTCTGATACACCGCCATCGCGAGCAAGCTCGCTCCCACAGGTGATGTGTTCCAACTCAATACTTGCGAGGTTTCAACGGATGAGAATCCTCGGCATCCTCTGCCTTTTCCTGGCCTTGAATGGCTGCAGCTCGCTGCTGTTCTACCCGGAACCCGGCCAGTTGTTCACCCCGGAAAAGGCCGGACTCGAGTATCGCACCATCACCTTGAACACCGCCGATGGCCTCAAGCTGAACGCCTGGTGGCTGCCGGTGAAGCAGGGGGTTGAGGTCAAGGGCACGGTGCTGCACTTGCACGGCAATGGCGGAAACCTGCCCATGCACCTTGGCGGCAGTTTCTGGTTGCCGAAAAATGGTTACCAGGTGTTGCTTGTGGATTATCGCGGTTACGGCCTGTCCGAAGGCGAACCGAGCCTGCCGGCGATCTACCAGGACATCGATGCGGCGTTCGCCTGGCTGGACAAGGCGCCGGAGGTTCAAGGCAAGCCGCTGATCCTGCTCGGCCAGAGTCTCGGTGGCTCGATGGCCGTGCATTACCTGGTCCAGCACCCGCAACGGCAGAAACAACTCAAGGCGTTTGTCCTCGACGGTGTACCCGCCAGTTATCGCAGTGTCGGCCGCTATGCGCTGAGTAATTCATGGGTGTTCTGGACGTTCCAGGTGCCGTTGTCGTGGCTGGTGCCGGACGGCGACAGCGCGATCAACTCCATGGCGCAGCTTAAAGATGTACCGAAACTGATCTACCACAGCATCGACGATCCGATCGTGCCTCTTTCCAACGGCATCCGACTGTATCAAGCTGCGCCGCCGCCGCGGGTGCTGCAACTGACCCGTGGCGGTCACGTGCAGACGTTCGCCGACCCGGTCTGGCGTAACGTCATGCTGCGCTATCTCGATGACCCGCAGCATTTCAACGGCCTGCGCCGCCTGGGCGAGATCCCCAATTACCCGGCACCCCCGAATTCTGAAGATGAACCACCAGAGAGTCCGCAATGAGTGAAGAACGTAACGCCATCCCGCTGATCATCACCGGTATCTGCAGCATCCTCGGCACCGTCGGTGCCCTGTGGTGGTACGGCTACCTGCACTTCGCCAAGCCCGAGGATGCGTTGCTGCTCAACGAATTCACCATGCTCAAGACGATTCCGGGCGAAGACTACAAAGTCTCCCTGGAGCCGGCGGCGCAAGTGGCGCAGTGTATCGATGGCGTGCTGGTGCTGTTTGACATGGAACAGAAAGGCCTGACCGGCGTGCTGGTCGACAGCAAGAAAAAAGCCGTGCGTTGCATGGGGCAGGAGACGCCGCAGAAGCTGGAGCAGTAAGGACAGTACAGATCCAAATGTGGGAGCGAGCCTGCTCGCGATAGCGGTGTAACAGTCAACATGGGTGTTGAATGTTATGGCCTCTTCGCGAGCAGGCTCGCTCCCACAGGTATTTGTGTTGTGGCTGATTATTGGGTGTATGAACTAACCGCCGAACGCGGCATCACCGGCTGATTGTCATTGGAAATGGTCACTTCCACCCGACGGTTCATCGCCCGGCCCGAGGTGCTGGTGTTATCTGCCACCGGATACTCCTTGCCGTACCCCTGGGCAACGATGCGCGCCGGATCGACGCCCATCTTCACCAGGGCCGCACGCACGGAATCCGCGCGACGCTCCGACAGCGACTGGTTGTGCGATGCGGTACCGGTGCTGTCGGTATAACCCTCGACAATCACTTTGCGGTCGGGGTTTTCCTGGAGGTATTGCGCCAGTTTGTTGATGTTCATCAGGCCGTTGGATTTCAGCTCGGCCTTGTCGGTGGCGAACAGCACATCCCCGAAGGTCACCAGTGTCCCGCGCTCGGTCTGTCTGGCGTTGAGGCTGTCCTTCAGTTGTTTGATCTGCTGATCGCGGCCTTCCAGGCGGGCCTCGGCCCGTTGTGCCGAGGTGTTTTTCAGATTGGCTTCGGCGGTGCGCAGGGCAATGGTCTGCTTGGCCACTTCAACCCGCTGGTTGGTCAGATAGGCGAGCTGGTCAACCTTGGCTGCGTCTTCCTTGTCCCTGTAGGCCTGGTCGGCCTTGTCCAGATAATCGCTGGCCTCCTTGGTTTCCAGGGCTGCGACTTTGCTGGCCTGCGGGTCGGCTTGCAGGCCGGTGTAGTTGGTGCGGGCCTGTTCGAGGTTGGCGTTGGGCGGCGTGGAGCAGGCCGCCAGGGCGACGGCGGCAGCCAGCAGGGCAGGGATCATCAGTTGATTGCGTTTCATGATTTCGTCCTTTTATTCGAGTGGGAATGCGTGGTGCCGCGCCGCTTACTGAACGGTGCGCTGGCTTTCCTGACGCAATTCCTGAACGCCTTTCTGTGCGTCCTTCACGGATTGTTCGGCCTTCATCGCCTGGGCCTTGCGCTCTGCGACACGAGCGTCCCACTCGGCCTGTTCGGCGAGTGTCCGGGCCTGGTCATATTTTTTGTCGTGCATGGCGATTTCCGCCTGCTTGAGCTTGTCCTGGGCCGACTTCATTTCCACCGCGGCGAACTCGGTTCCGCCGGCGCTCACGGCGTCGTTGACGGCCGATTGGGTCACCGCGTACTGCTCGGTCGGCGGGTTACCGGCGCAACCGGCCAGGACCAGGCTGCCGCCGAGGGCCAGCGCCGCCAGCTGGAGGCTGCGCGAATGAGTGAACGAGGATGTACCGGTTCGGGTTTTCATGGTCTTCAACTCCATTGGGCTAACTCCTGAAAAGCGCTGAATCCATCCTGGGCAGGGCGCTGAAGCCATCATTTGCGGGGTGTTTTGAAACGCTCGTCCCAGGCGTGGTTACTTGGGTTGACCCGAGGCTTTTTTTGAAAGTTCAGAGAATTTAGCCAGCTATCGAAAAAACTTTGACCGAATCGACAGGGCTCTAAGACGGGGATTTACGTCACGCACAGCGGTATACCGGAGCTTTTCAGGCCGGGAGTAACGCAATTTTTGAAGTGAAAAACGGGCCAATGTGGGAGCGGGCTTGCTCGCGAAAGCGGTGTATCAATCAACGTAGATGTTGAATGTTAAACCGCTTTCGCGAGCAAGCCCGCTCCCACAGGGTTCTACGAAAACTCAGTGTTTCTGTTTGTCGTCCGGCACCGACATATCGTGCAGATGCCGACGGGACAGCGCCAGAAAACGCGGGGTCGGCCCGATGTCTTCGTACAGCGGGTCGCCTTCTTCGTCAGTGGCGACCACGGTCGAGCCTTTCACGTACGGGAAGCTTCTTTCCAGCTCTTCAAGCGCGGCGCCAATCAGATCGCCGAGCAGTTCTTCGGGATGCCGCTTGGGGTACATCTCGACGAGCGCGGCCAGCCGTGCGGCAGACTCCACATCCAGATGAATCGAGTAGCCGG
The DNA here is from genome assembly GCF_058986625.1 of Pseudomonas sp. GW821-FHT07G06. Classification (NCBI taxonomy): domain Bacteria; kingdom Pseudomonadati; phylum Pseudomonadota; class Gammaproteobacteria; order Pseudomonadales; family Pseudomonadaceae; genus Pseudomonas; species Pseudomonas sp. GW821-FHT07G06. The sequence goes on along the minus strand of NZ_JBYSVW010000010.1, from coordinate 148,501 downwards.
TGTCGGTCAGGCGACCCTTGGCGTTTTCTTCCCAGTGGTGGGCAAGCTCGCGAATTTTCATATTGACCTCATGGCGCGACCGCTCGTGGCAGGCAGGGTGAGTGTCCGGCATTGGCCGGCGACAGCCGTTGTACGGCTTATCTTCAGACTAGCTTCAACAGGCAAGGTTTGAAGGCCCTTCGTCGACTTGCTTGTAAGAACCTGTCTGGGGCGGCACTCTCTAGGTTCCAAGCCGCCCGGATTTTTTGCTGGAGACCTGCTGATGACCGATATTGATGCACGCTTGCGCGAGGACGTTCACCTGTTGGGTGAGCTGTTGGGCAACACCATTCGTGAGCAGTATGGCGATGGTTTTCTCGACAAGATCGAGCAGATCCGCAAGGGCGCCAAGGCTGACCGGCGCGGTTCCATGGACGCCGAGCTCAGCGCCAGCCTCAACCAGTTGACCGAAGACGAGCTGTTGCCGGTAGCGCGGGCGTTCAACCAGTTTCTCAACTTGGCCAATATCGCCGAGCAATACCAGTTGATTCACCGTCGGGAGGAGTCTCAACAGGCGCCATTCGAAGCCCGGGTATTGCCCGAATTGCTCGCTCGCCTGCGCGCCGAGGGTCATGGTGCCGAAGCTCTGGCCCGGCAATTGGGGCGACTGGAGATTGAACTGGTGCTGACCGCGCACCCGACCGAAGTCGCGCGTCGCACGCTGATCCAGAAGTACGACGCTATCGCCGCGCAACTGGCGGCTCAGGATCACCGTGACCTCACCAGTGCCGAGCGCGAGCAGATCAAGACCACCTTGCAGCGCCTGATCGCCGAAGCCTGGCACACCGAAGAAATCCGCCGCACCCGTCCGACGCCGGTGGATGAGGCCAAGTGGGGTTTCGCGGTGATCGAGCATTCGCTGTGGCAGGCCATTCCCAATTACCTGCGCAAGGCCGACCAGGCCCTGCACGCCGCCACCGGCCTGCGCTTGCCACTGGAGGCGGCGCCGATTCGCTTTGCCTCGTGGATGGGCGGCGACCGCGACGGCAACCCCAATGTGACGGCGGCGGTTACCCGAGAGGTTTTACTGTTGGCGCGCTGGATGGCGGCTGATCTGTACCTGCGCGATGTCGATCACCTGGCGGCTGAACTGTCGATGCAGCAGGCCAGCGATGAATTGAAGGCCAAGGCGGGTGACAGTGCCGAACCTTACCGGGCCGTGCTCAAACAGCTGCGCGAACGCCTGCGGGCGACGCGCAACTGGGCGCACACCTCGTTGGCGACGCCCACGCCGGCACCGGCCGACGTGCTGCAAGACAACCGCGAACTGCTCGACCCGCTGGAGCTCTGCTACCACTCGTTGCACGAGTGCGGCATGGGCGTGATCGCCGACGGACCGTTGCTCGACTGCCTGCGCCGGGCGGTGACTTTCGGCCTGTTCCTGGTTCGTCTGGATGTGCGCCAGGACTCGTCGCGACACACCGCAGCCATGACCGAAATCACCGACTACCTCGGCCTGGGGCGCTACGAGGACTGGAGCGAGGAAGAACGCATCGCCTTCCTGATGCGCGAACTGAACAACCGCCGGCCGTTGCTGCCGGCGTACTTCAAGCCCTCCGCCGACACGGCCGAGGTGCTGGCGACCTGCCGGGAAATCGCCGCTGCACCGGGGGCGTCCCTCGGTTCTTATGTGATCTCGATGGCCGGTGCCGCTTCCGATGTGCTGGCGGTGCAATTGTTGCTCAAGGAATCCGGCGTGCTGCGGCCGATGCGCGTGGTGCCGCTGTTTGAAACCCTGGCCGACCTCGACAACGCCGGTCCGGTGATCGAGAAGCTGCTGCTTTTACCGGGCTATCGCTCGCGCCTGCAAGGGCCGCAGGAAGTGATGATCGGCTATTCCGATTCGGCCAAGGATGCCGGCACCACTGCGGCGGCCTGGGCGCAGTACCGGGCGCAGGAGCGACTGGTGGATATCTGCCGCGAACAGCAAGTGGAACTGCTGCTGTTCCACGGCCGCGGCGGCACCGTGGGGCGTGGCGGCGGTCCGGCCCACGCGGCGATCCTGTCGCAGCCGCCGGGTTCGGTGGCAGGGCGCTTCCGCACCACCGAACAGGGTGAAATGATTCGATTCAAATTCGGCCTGCCGGACATCGCCGAGCAAAACCTCAACCTGTACCTGGCCGCCGTGCTTGAGGCGACCTTGCTGCCGCCGCCGCCACCGACGCCTGAGTGGCGCCATTTGATGGACGAACTGGCCGCAGACGGTGTCAACGCCTACCGCGCCGTGGTGCGGGAGAATCCGCAGTTCGTGGAGTATTTCCGCCAGTCCACGCCGGAACAGGAACTCGGTCGTTTGCCCCTGGGCAGTCGCCCGGCCAAGCGCCGGGCCGGGGGGATCGAAAGCCTGCGGGCGATTCCGTGGATCTTCGGCTGGACCCAGACGCGCCTGATGCTGCCGGCCTGGCTGGGTTGGGAAGCCGCCCTGAGCAAGGCACTGGAGCGGGGTGAAGGTGAACTGCTGGGGCAGATGCGTGAGCAATGGCCGTTCTTCCGCACCCGCATCGATATGCTCGAGATGGTCCTAGCCAAGGCGGATGCCGACATTGCCCAGTCCTATGACGAGCGTCTGGTGGAGCCGAATCTGTTGCCATTGGGTGCGCACTTACGCGACCTATTGTCGCAGGCGTGCTCCATCGTCCTCGGCCTGACCGGGCAGTCGCAGCTGCTGGCACATAGCCCAGCGACCCTTGAATTCATCCGCTTGCGCAACACCTACCTCGACCCGCTTCATCTATTGCAGGCCGAGTTGCTGGCCCGTTCACGCGTGCAGGACGTGGCGCAGGGCAGCCCGGTAGAACAGGCCCTGCTGGTGTCTGTCGCGGGGATTGCCGCCGGTTTGCGTAACACCGGCTAAGGTTTTTGCCATGGGGTCAGGCATCCAGCAGGTGAGGCGGATGCCGCCGCAGGACGGGTTGAAAAGTGCTGTCAGGCGACACTTAATGTTGGGGTTGCGACTTGGGGAACCGTGCGCAATGGTCGCAGGAGGCGGCGGTTTCTCCGACTTTTGGCGTCTTGTGTGGGCGCAGCCTGCTGTGTATCTTGATCAGCCTTTGGCCGTTTGGGCGGCCACGACCCTTTTTTGAGATTGGCCTCACGAGGCGAATCTGACGTTATCCATATAAAAAATTGAGGAGCACATCGATGCGCGTCATTCTGCTGGGAGCTCCCGGGGCCGGTAAAGGTACTCAGGCTAAGTTCATCACCGAAAAATTCGGCATTCCGCAAATCTCCACCGGCGACATGCTGCGTGCAGCGGTCAAGGCCGGCACCGAGCTGGGCATCAAGGCCAAGAGCATCATGGATGCCGGTGGCCTGGTGTCCGATGACCTGATCATCGCACTGGTCAAGGACCGTATCGCCCAGTCCGACTGCGCCAACGGTTTCCTGTTCGACGGCTTCCCGCGCACCATTCCCCAGGCTGAAGCCCTGGTGACTGCCGGCGTCGAGCTGGACGCAGTGGTTGAAATCGCCGTCGAAGACGAAGAAATCGTCCAGCGTATCGCCGGTCGTCGTGTTCACGAGGCCAGCGGCCGCGTGTACCACATCGTCTACAACCCGCCGAAAATCGCCGGCAAGGACGACATTACCGGTGAAGAGCTGGTACAGCGCAAGGACGACACTGAAGAAACCGTGCGTCATCGCCTGTCGGTCTACCACTCCCAGACCAAGCCGCTGGTGGATTTCTACCAGAAGCTGTCGGCTGCCAATGGCAAGCCGCAGTACAGCCATATCGAAGGCGTCGGTTCGGTTGAAGCGATCACCGCCAAGGTGCTTGAAGCCCTGAGCTGAAAAGTCTGAATCGCTGCATCTTCCACGGCCCGCTTGCGGGCCGTAGTTGTTTATACTGACGCACTTTTTTCTGATCTCTCTTGTGGATACATCGATGAGCACCTTGCTGGCCCTGGACACCGCGACTGAAGCTTGCTCCGTTGCCTTGCTGCATGACGGCAAGGTCACGAGCCATTACGAGGTGATCCCGCGCCTGCACGCGCAGAAGCTGTTGCCGATGATCAAGCAATTGCTGGCCGATGCCGGCACCACCCTGCAAGCGGTCGATGCCATTGCGTTCGGCCGTGGCCCGGGAGCCTTCACCGGTGTGCGCATCGCCATCGGCGTGGTGCAAGGCCTGGCGTTTGCCCTGGATCGCCCGGTGCTGCCGGTGTCGAACCTGGCCGTGCTGGCGCAACGTGCATTGCGCGAACACGGCGCCACTCAGGTCGCCGCTGCCATCGATGCGCGCATGGATGAAGTGTATTGGGGGTGCTACCGCGAAACAGCCGGGGAGATGCGTCTGGTTGGCGCTGAAGCGGTACTGCCGCCGGAGTCCGTGGCATTGCCGGCCGATGCCGGCGGCGAGTGGTTCGGCGCTGGCACTGGTTGGGGGTATGGCGAACGCATCGCGGTCAACCTGAGCGGCCAGGACGCGGCCATGTTGCCCCATGCCGAAGACCTGCTGACCCTGGCGCGATTTGCCTGGGCGCGTGGCGAGGCGATCGTGGCCGACGAGGCGCAGCCGGTTTATCTACGCGACAAAGTGGCCACACCAAAGGCGCGTTAACCGTAAAAGATCGCAGCCTGCGGCAGCTCCTACAGGGGAATGCGATCTTCTGTAGGAGCTGCCGCAGGCTGCGATCTTTTCCAGTCGTCATTTTCTAACCCCAGCTTTTAAACCTTTTGCCTTTTATGTGTTCTAGTTATCACTCGGCGGTTTGCGAAGTGGGGTTTGCGCCACTAAACTGCCATCACTGATTCCGAGTATGCACGTATGCGTATCGACGGCGTTTCCTCTCAGTCCTACCCCATCAAGCGCAAGCCACGCAAAGGCCGTGTGGTGGAAGACGACGCCATTGATATCGAAGGCGAGCTGGAATTCCCGACTGAAGAGCAGCTGGCTGCCCGCGCCGCCAAAGCCTCTGCGCAAAAACTGAGCAATCTTCCCGCCCGTCAGCAAGACATGATTTACCACCGTGCCATGAGCAAGAGCGTGGCGACGGCGCTGGCCAGCTACCTGAGTACCGCCGGTTTCGTCGATTGGGATACGGATGTGCTGGGTCTCGACCTGTACATCTGATGGTGCTGCCGTATTACCTCGGTTGTCCGTCCTGGAGCGAGAACGCCTGGCGCGATTACCTGTATCCGCCGCACGCCAGACCCGCCGAGTTTCTTGATCTCTATTGCCAGGTATTCAATGCCGTAGAAGGCAATACGACCTTCTACGCGAGCCCGGCTGCCAGCACCGTGCAGCGTTGGGCTGAAACCATGCCCCAGCACTTTCGCTTTACCGCCAAGTTCCCCGGCGAGATCAGCCACGGTGGCGATCTGCGCGAACAGCTGACAGCTGCCGAAACCTTCCTGCAATTGCTCAGTCCGCTGGGTGATCGGGTGTCGCCACTGTGGTTGCAGCTGTCGAAAAACTTCACGCCGCAACGCATGCCCGAGCTGGCCGGATTTATCGATGCCCTGCAGCGCCCGCTGGCCGTTGAAGTGCGCCATGGCGATTTCTTCGCCAAGGGTGACAGCGAACGGATGCTCAATCGTCTGCTGCTGGATCGCGGTGTTGAACGCATCTGTCTTGATCCCCGTGCGTTGTTCAGTTGCACATCGACCGAGCCGTCAGTGCTTCACGCCCAATCGAAGAAGCCTCGGGTGCCTCCGCGTCCGGCGGCGTTCACGCAGTGTCCGCAGGTGCGTTTTATCGGCCATCCGGTGCTTGAGGCCAACGATCCGTTCCTGGAACCCTGGGTCGAGAAAATCGCGCTGTGGATCGAAGAAGGGCGCACGCCGTATATCTTCCTGCACACCGCCGACAACCTGCTGGCCGCGAAACTGGCGCAGCGTTTTCACGCCAGGCTGATGCTGCGTCTACCTGGCTTGCCGGCGCTGCCTGAGCTATACAGAGAACCCGCCGCCGAGCAACTTGGCCTGCTCTGAGGCGGATTCTTTCCCCCTCTTCAGGAGCCTGCCCCATGGATGCGCAAACCCTTCGAGCCCAGGCGTTCAAAGCCCTTCACGAACGCTCCGGCGCTTTTGTGATTCCCAATCCGTGGGATGCCGGTTCCGCGAAGATGCTCGCCAGCCTCGGCTTCGAGGCGCTGGCGACCACCAGTGCCGGTTATGCCTTTTCCCAGGGGCGTGCCGATGGCGGCTTGAGCCTCGACGATACCCTGATGAACGTTCAGGCGATTGTCGCCGCCACTGATCTGCCAGTTGCCGTGGACCTGGAAAACGGCTTTGCCGACAACCCGGCCGACTGCGCGAAAAGCATTTTGCGTGCGGCAGAGGCCGGAGCCGTCGGGGGTTCGATTGAAGACGCCACCGGCCGCGAAGAAGGTCCCATCTACTGTTTCGACCATGCTGTGGCGCGTATCGAGGCCTCTGTGGCTGCCGCTCGCAGTTTGCCGTTCCCCTTCACATTGACCGCCCGGGCCGAAAACTTCCTGCACGGCAATCCTGATCTGGCCGACACCATCCGCCGCTTGCAGGCATTCGCCGAGGCCGGTGCCGATGTGCTTTACGCACCCGGTCTGCGCAGCGCCGAGGATGTGCTGGCGGTGGTGCGCGCGGTGGCGCCCAAGCCGGTGAATGTGTTGATGTCGGGCGGCTTGAAGCTGACGGTCGCGCAGTTGGCTGAAATGGGCGTCAAACGCATCAGCGTCGGCTCGGCACTGGCGTTGGCGGCCTATGGTGAATTCTTCCGTGCCGCCGAAGAAATCCAGACATCAGGCACGTTCGGCTTCACTTCACGGTCGATGCCGTACCAGAAGGCCAATCAGTTCTTCAAAGGCTGAGGGTTAGGCGGCGATGCGCAGGTTTTGCAGGACGATCGGGCGCGCCCAACCATTGTCGAAATCCAGTTGTTTCTGCTGTTCCACCAGCTCATCTGGCGAGAACGGCGGGAACGGCTTGTCGAGCAGATCGAGTTCGAATTCGGCAATCGGCAGGTGCAGCGGGCGCGGTTGCGGGGCAGGGCCGGCTTCCGGCAGTGGCTGACAGGCGTTGAGCACGATCGGGCGAACCCAGCCGCTTTCGAAGTCCTGTTGTTTTTGCTGGGCGACGATTTCATCCGCCGGGAACGGTGGGAATGGCTTGTCGGCCAGGTCCATTTCGAATTCGGCAATGGGCAGGAATAGAGGCTCTGGCGGGCGGACCTCGGTCTCTTTGACGTCGCACTCACGCTGGGAAACGATGTGTTCCAGCAGCTCGCTGCCAACGGTTGGCTCGATCGGGCTTTCGAGATCGACCGGTGGGAAATTCAGTGATTCAGGCAGCACATCACCCGACTGATCGGCCAGCGCACGGGCAAAGAAATCCTGCCAGATGTGACTGACACCGCTCAGTGCCTGGGTGTTTCGCAGGTTGTAATTGCCGTAGGGCGATATAAAACCTGTGATTGTGGGTTGAATGTCTGACATTTCTCTCGGTCGACGCTCAGCTCTGGCAAAATGCTCGATAGTTTTGTTATCGGCAGTTTTTGCCGATCATTAATTTTTTGAGCGTGTTTTCCGATGATTGATCAACCCGCGGCCTGCCGCATCCATGTCCAGGCCCTGGACGCGGCTTTCGAGCCACAAGCCGAGCAATGGGCCGAGCGCCTGGGCTTGCCGATGCAAGTGGCGGATGGCGAGTTTGCCTTGCAGGTGGGCGACCAGGGTTTGCAGTTGCAACAGCTGGGGCCGGACGCGCCGGGGCCGGTGCGGGTGGATTTCGTCGAGGGCGGTGCGGCCCATCGCCGGTTGTACGGCGGCGGCAGCGGGCAGATGATCGCCAAGGCTGTTGGTGTCGCCCAGGGCGTGCGCCCGCGGGTACTGGATGCCACGGCAGGGCTGGGCAAGGACGCGTTCGTGCTGGCCAGCCTTGGTTGCGAGATGAGCCTGATCGAGCGTCAGCCGCTGATCGGCGCTTTGCTGGAAGATGGGCTGGCCCGTGGTGCGGAAGATTTCGACGTGGCGCCGATCGTGGCGCGCATGCGGCTGCTCAAGGGCAACTCGATCGAGGTGATGCGCAACTGGGAGGGCGAACCGCCGCAGGTGATCTACCTGGACCCGATGTTCCCGCACCGAGAGAAAACCGCGCTGGTGAAGAAGGAAATGCGCCTGTTCCGGCCGCTGGTGGGCGATGACCCGGATGCGCCGGCCTTGCTCGAAGCGGCGTTGGCCCTGGCCAGCCATCGGGTGGTGGTCAAGCGCCCGCGCAAGGCGCCGTGCATTGACGGGCCGAAGCCGAGCCATGCGCTGGATGGCAAGTCCAGTCGGTACGATATTTATCCGAAGAAGGCTTTGAAGCCCTGAAAAGATCGCAGCCTGCGGCAGCTCCTACAGGGGAACGCATTCCAATGTAGGAGCTGCCGAAGGCTGCGATCTTTTCCCAGGCAACGCCGAATCAGGGCCGATAAGCCCGCATAAACAACCCCACCACTTCCCGCACATGGCTCTCCGCGGCCTCACCGACCGGCGGCTCGCCGCAGCCATACAGCAAGCGGAAATTCCCGGCGCCCTTGAGCAGGCAGAAGAAGTGCTCGGCGGCGTTGTGCGGCTTGTCGATGCTCAGCACGCCACTCTCGTCGATCCGGCTCAGCAAGCGTTCCATGCCATGCAGCATGCGCTCCGGGCCCGCCTCAAAGAAAATTTGCGCGAGTTTCGGGTCCTGGCTGCCCAAGGTCATCATCAGTCGGTGCAGGTTCACTGATTCGTCACTGTTGATCAGCGAATGAAAACCGCGCGCGATGTTCAGCAACACGGTTTCCACCGCCACGCCTTCGGGCAACTCGAAGAACAGCGGGGGCAACTGCTCCTCGCACTTGGCCACCACGGCGGCGGAGAACAGCGTCTCCTTGTCGTTGAAGTGGCTGTAGACCGTCAGCTTCGACACACCGGCCTCGGCTGCGACGGCATCCATGCTGGTATTGGCATAACCCTTACTCAGAAACAGCACTTTCGCCGCATCGAGAATCGCCTGGCGCTTGACCAGGTCCTTGGGTCTGCCTGGGCCATTGGGTGCTGAAAGATTGTTTGGCATATTCGCTTTTATTACTGGACTGGTGAGTTTGCTATTAATAACATACTGCTCAGTATAATTATTCAAAGCACCATTAGCGAAAGGTCCTTCACCATGTTCCGCTATGCCTTGCCCCTCGCGTTGCCAGTCACCCTGGCTGTTTTATTGTCAGCGTGTGGCTCCGACGAAGTGCCGCCAGTCAGCGTGCGCCCGGCCATGGTGGTTCAGCCAGAGCCTTCGGCACAGGCCATGGAAAGTTATCCAGGTGAGGTCCGCGCACGTTATGAGCCGGACCTGGCGTTCCGCATCGGCGGTAAAGTCAGCCGACGACTGGTCGAGGAAGGGCAGCGGGTCAAAGCCGATCAACCCTTGGCGGAGCTCGATCCTCAGGACGTGCGCCTGCAACTGGAGGCCACCCGGGCCCAGGTCGCTGCAGCTGAAGCCAATTTGAGCATGGTGCGTGCCGAGCGTGATCGCTATAAAACCCTGATGGAGCGTCAGCTGGTCAGCCGTTCGCAGTACGACAATCACGAAAACCTCTACCGCTCCGGCGAGGCGCGCCTCAAGCAAATCAAGGCCGAATTCAACGTTTCCAATAACCAGGCCAGCTACGCCGTGTTGCGTGCGCCGCAGGACGGCGTCGTGGCCAAGCGTCTGGTGGAAGTCGGGCAAGTCGTGGCCGCGGGGCAAACGGTATTCACACTGGCGACCGATGGCGAGCGTGAAGTGTTGATCAGCCTGCCGGAGCAGAACTTCGGCCGCTTCAAGGTCGGTGAACCGGTGGCGGTGGAGCTCTGGACCCAGCCCGGCCAGCGTTTCGAAGGGCGCATTCGTGAGCTGTCGCCGGCGGCTGATCCAAAGTCCCGCACCTTCGCGGCGCGCATCGCCTTCACCTCCGGCAAGGTGCCGGTGGAGCTGGGCCAGAGCGCCCGGGTGTTCGTGCAGGCCGCCGACGTGGTGCCTCTTTCCGTTCCGCTGTCGGCGTTGACGGCAGAAAACGGCGTGACCTATGTCTGGGTCGTCAGCGCCAACAACACCTTGAAGAGAACCCCGGTGCGAGTGGGGGCCTTCGGTGAGAAAACCGTACCGGTGCTCGAGGGGCTCAACGCCAGCGACTGGGTTGTGGCCGCCGGTGTCCATGTGCTTCTCGAAGGGCAGCAGGTGCGCCCGGTGGATCGCTCCAATCGCGTGGTCAATCTGGCGGACAAGGAGTAAGCCCCGATGCGCTTCAACGTTTCCGAATGGGCGCTGCGTAATCGCCAGATCGTCCTGTTCCTGATGCTGTTGCTGGCCATCGTCGGCGCACTTTCCTACACCAAGCTTGGCCAGAGTGAAGACCCGCCGTTCACCTTCAAGGCCATGGTGATTCGCACCAACTGGCCGGGTGCGACTGCCGAGGAAGTCTCGCGCCAGGTCACCGAGCGCATCGAAAAAAAGCTGATGGAAACCGGCGAGTACGAGCGCATCGTTTCGTTCTCGCGGCCCGGGGAATCCCAGGTCACCTTCATTGCGCGAGATTCCATGCACTCGGCAGAGATCCCGGAGCTCTGGTATCAGGTGCGCAAGAAAATCAGCGACATCCGTCATACCCTGCCGCCGGGGATTCAGGGGCCGTTCTTCAACGATGAATTCGGTACCACGTTCGGCAACATCTACGCCCTGACCGGCGCGGGGTTCGACTACGCCGTGCTCAAGGATTACGCCGACCGTATCCAGATTCAGCTGCAACGGGTCAAGGATGTGGGCAAGGTCGAACTGCTGGGGTTGCAGGACGAGAAAATCTGGATCGAACTCTCCAACGTCAAGCTCGCCACCCTCGGCTTGCCGCTGGCGGCCGTCCAGCAAGCCCTTGAAGAGCAGAACGCGGTGTCCACGGCAGGCTTCTTCGAAACCAGCAGCGAGCGCTTGCAGCTACGGGTGACGGGGAATTTTCAGACGGTCGAGGAGATCAAGAACTTCCCGATCCGCGTCGGCGATCGCACCTTCCGTATCTCCGATGTGGCTGATGTGCGGCGTGGTTTCAATGATCCACCGGCGCCGCGCATGCGCTTCATGGCGCAGGACGCCATCGGCCTGGCGGTGGCGATGAAGGACGGCGGTGACATCCTGATATTGGGCAAGGCACTGGAAGTCGAATTCGCCCGTATCCAGAAAAACCTCCCGGCCGGTATGGAGCTGCGCAAAGTCTCCGACCAGCCGGCGGCGGTGAAAACCGGTGTTGGCGAGTTCGTGCAAGTGCTGGTCGAGGCCCTGGCCATCGTGTTGCTGGTGAGCTTCTTCTCCCTCGGCGTGCGCACCGGCATGGTGGTGGCCCTGGCGATTCCGCTGGTGCTGGCGATGACGTTTGCCAGCATGTATTACCTCGGCATCGGCCTGCACAAGATTTCTCTCGGTGCATTGGTACTGGCGCTGGGCTTGCTGGTGGACGACGCGATCATCGCCGTGGAAATGATGGCGATCAAAATGGAGCAGGGGTTCGACCGGGTCAAAGCCGCGAGTTACGCCTGGACCAGCACTGCGTTCCCGATGCTCACCGGTACGCTGATCACCGCGGCCGGCTTCCTGCCGATTGCCACGGCGCAATCGGGCACTGGCGAATACACCCGTTCGATCTTCGAGGTGGTCACCATCGCGCTGTTGGCGTCCTGGGTGGCCGCTGTGGTTTTCGTACCCTATCTCGGGGAAAAACTCCTGCCGGACCTGGCGAAGATTCACGCCGCCAAGCACGGTGCCGGCCAACCCGATCCCTATGGCACGCCGTTCTATCAGCGCGTCCGCCGTTTGGTGGAGTGGTGCGTGCGCTGGCGCAAAACCGTGATCGCCGCGACTGTGCTGTTGTTCATTGCCTCTATCGTGCTGTTCAAGTTTGTGCCGCAGCAGTTCTTCCCGGCATCGGGTCGCCTGGAGTTGATGGTCGACCTGAAACTGGCCGAAGGCGCTTCGCTGAGCAACACCGCCGACGAGGTCAAGCGCCTCGAAGCGCTGCTCAAGGACAAGGCAGGGATCGATAACTACGTGGCCTACGTCGGTACCGGTTCGCCGCGTTTCTACTTGCCGCTGGATCAGCAACTGCCGGCGGCGAGCTTTGCCCAGTTTGTCGTCCTGGCGAAAACCATCGAAGAACGGGAAGCCCTGCGCACCTGGTTGATCTCAACCCTCAACGAGCAATTCCCCGCTCTGCGCTCGCGGGTCACGCGTCTGGAAAACGGTCCGCCGGTTGGCTACCCGGTACAGTTCCGCGTGACCGGGGAGCACATCGAGGAGGTGCGGGCGCTGGCGCGCAAAGTGGCGGCCAAGGTTCGCGAGAACCCGCATGTGGTCAATGTCCACCTGGATTGGGAAGAACCGAGCAAGGTGGTGTACCTGAACATCGATCAGGACCGCGCGCGGGCGCTGGGCGTGAGCACGGCGAACCTGTCGAAGTTCCTGCAAAGCTCCCTCACCGGTTCCAGCGTCAGCCAGTACCGTGAAGACAACGAGTTGATCGAGATCCTGTTGCGCGGCACTTTGCATGAACGCACCGAGCTGTCATTGCTGCCGAGTCTGGCGGTGCCGACCGATAACGGTCGCAGCGTCGCGCTGTCGCAGATCGCGACCCTGGAGTACGGCTTTGAAGAGGGCATCATCTGGCACCGCAACCGCCTGCCTAACGTGACGGTTCGCGCCGACATCTATGACAAGCAGCAACCGGCGACACTGGTGCAGCAGATCATGCCGACCCTCGATCCGATCCGCGCCGAACTGCCTGACGGCTACTTGCTGGATGTCGGCGGCACCGTTGAAGACTCGGCGCGTGGACAGAACTCGGTGAAGGCCGGCGTGCCGTTGTTCATCGTGGTGGTGTTGACCTTGCTGATGCTGCAATTGCGAAGTTTCTCGCGCACGGCGATGGTGTTTCTGACGGCGCCCTTGGGGTTGATCGGGGTGACGCTGTTTCTGTTGGTGTTCCGCCAGCCGTTCGGTTTCGTGGCGATGCTGGGGACCATCGCCTTGTCGGGGATGATCATGCGTAACTCGGTGATTCTGGTGGATCAGATCGAGCAGGACATTGCTGCGGGGTTGAAGCCGTGGCAGGCGATCATCGAGGCGACGGTGCGGCGGTTTCGGCCGATTGTGCTGACGGCGCTTGCTGCTGTTTTGGCGATGATTCCGTTGTCGCGCAGTGTGTTCTTTGGGCCGATGGCGGTGGCGATCATGGGGGGGTTGATCGTTGCTACGGCGTTGACGCTTTTGTTTTTGCCGGCGTTGTATGCGGCCTGGTTTCGCGTTCGCAAAGAACCCGTTTGACCTTGGCGGCCTTCGGGCCGACCAGGTTCCTGGTTGATTGAGTACATATCCATTTCTGCGGTAACGGCCGCTTATGGTTCCGCTCTTACAGCGGGTCACTTTGGCAAACGCCGGAGTGCCGGCCCAGCCCAAAGTAACCAAAGGTCTCGCCCCTTACGTACGGCCCCTCGCTGAGGCTCGGGGTTCCTTCGCTCCGGCATTCATCCGGGGGCATCGCCTCCGGTCGGCTTCGCTTCGACCTCCTCTCGATGTGTTCGGCTTCGCCGAACGGCGCTGCGCGCCCACCCCCGGATGAACGCCTCCACTCAGCCTGCCGAGGGGGCGGGTAGATCAAAAGCTGCAGGCGAGCTAACGCTCGGCCTGATGAGTGGTGAGAAGCGTCTGTGTACGCCGATCTGCCTTTGCTCTTCTGTGGGAGCGAGCCTGCTCGCGAAGGCGGCCTGACAGCCGACCAATTTCTTTCAGATGTACTCGGTCAAATTGTGGGAGCGGGCTTGCCCGCGAAGGCGTCCTGCCAGCCAACCAATTTCTTTCAGGTGTCCCCGGCCCAACTGTGGGAGCGAGCTTGCTCGCGATGGCTGCCCAACAGTCAACAACGTTTACCGCCAAAGCCAACCATTCAGACCATTCCCACAAGACTTTCAGCTTGCCCGTCAGAAGCACGATCTCTAGCCTTTCTCCGTCGCTGCCAATTCAGCGACCGGGACTGCAAGCCCGCGAATAGTCGTTAGGCGCCTACTTTGGGAGCTTCGCAATGATCAAAGACAGTCCTGATTACTCTGCCTCTGAATCCGAGAAACAAACGAGAACTTCAAACCGCCCCTGCCCAATTTTCACTATCCACCCAGGCGTCGACTCCGAAACCTTGCTGGTCCATGCCTACGAAACCCTCGCTTCAGCCAATGTAATGGCAACCGAACTGTCGTCCATCCTGACCGGCCCAACCTGCAATCTGGCACTCGGCATTCAGCAGATGATTGTCCTGGCGCAACTATCAGTGAATCGCGTCCTCGATCAGTTGGATCAGCAGCAATAGCAATAGGAAGAAGCCCGCTGAACCTGTACCCATCAGCGGGCCTTCATTATTCCTACATTTATCTCGGACCCGTCTGATATTGAGGCTCATGAGCCCAGGTGTTGTACTCAAACCCCGGTTTTTTGAATGTTTGAGACAGTGCGTATGAAGAATCCACCCAAGTTGCGGGGACGGACCGACCCGGTGTTTGATCGGCTAGGGCAGTCGCCTCACAAGGAACGCCTCTCGGATTACTTGGCTCTGCTCAAGCCCCTGGACGATCAGGGGCGTTATCTGCCATTCGATGCGTTGCGCTATCGCTGGGCGCCGGGTCTGGATCCCAGTTTGTGCTGGGCCTTGGTCAAGAAAGCCCGGACGGCGCAGTATTCGAGTCTTTTGCCATTGGGTGATCCGGTGCGGTGGCTGCAATTCGTGCTGACGCCGCTGGCGCAAAAGGCTATTTCCGCGGTAGACCGGCAAACCACTACGGCCGTGCTGGAGTACATGACCAGCCAGATCGGCGAGCGTGCGCACTTCAGCTATTTGCTCAATGACCTGATTGAAGATGAAGCCATCAGTAGCAGCCAGCTCGAAGGCGCGGCAACCACGACACGAGTGGCCAAGGACATGCTCAAGCGTCATCGCCTGCCGCGTACGCCGGACGAGCGAATGGTCATCGGTAATTTCAAGATGATGAACTTCGCCTGGGAGCAGCGCTACGAGCCTCTGAGCGTGGAGTTGATCGCGGCGATGCACCGCGTTGGCGTCGAGGGCATCGATGATTCGCAGTATTCGCCGGGGGTGTTCAGAAGCCGTGATGATGTCGTGGTGCAGGATGGCGAGGGCAACACCGTTCATACACCACCGCCCGCAGCAGGCATTGGGTTGCGTTTGCAGGCGCTGGCGCAATGGATCAACCATTCCCATAACAACCTCCATCAAGCGGATTACCTTCATCCTTTGATCAAAGGCATCGCTCTGCATTTTGCCTTGGGTTATGAGCATCCTTTTCGTGACGGCAACGGTCGGGTCGCGCGGGCGCTGTTTTACTGGTTCATGTTCAAGAATGACTTCTCGGCGTTCCGCTACATCGCGATCAGCGTCTTGTTACGCAATGCACCGGTGAAGTACGGGCGCTCATACCTGGATACCGAGGCGGATGATCTGGATCTGACGTATTTCATCGATTTCCAGTGTTCGGTGGTGCTGCGTGCCGTGGGCAGTTTTACCGAGGCGTATCGGAAAAGTCTGGTTGATGCCGAGTGCTTTGATCGATGGTTGCGGGAAAGTGGTTTTCTCGAGCAACTCACGGAGAATCAGCGGGCCGTGTTTCAAGTGGCCAAGAGCGGAATGGCCAAGGAATTTACTGCGGTCAATGTGAAGGAAAACCTGGGGTGCTCTTACAACACGGCATCAGCCACATTGAATGGGCTGGTCGAGTTGAAGTTATTTGAGAAACGGAAGATGGGGCAGGAATGGGTGTTTTTTCTACGACCTGCCTCCGTGACCTGAACCAATGTGGGAGCGGGCAGGCCCACTCCCACAGGGTTTTTGTTGTGGCTTAGAGCGTACCGAACACCTTCTTCGCCAAACTGGTCGCCGCCGCCGCCGGATTCTGGCGGATGGTTTCTTCCTGTTTGCCGATCATTTCGAACAAGCCGTTCAACGCCTGCTCGGTGACGTAGTTTTCGACGTTGGCGTTTTTCGCATCCACTACGCCCATGGTCGCCGCTTGCCCGGCGAACGAGTTGTACTGCTGGGCCAGGCCCACCTTGTCGGTGGCTTGCTTGACGATCGGCAGGAACTTGGCGCGGATCTGCTCGCGGCTGGTCTTGTTCAGGTATTGGGTGGCCGAGTCGTTGCCGCCGCTGAGGATGCCCTTGGCGTCTTCCACGGTCATTTTCTTCACGGCATCGACGAGGATTGGCTGGGCCTGGGTCACGGCGGTTTCGGCCGCCTTGTTCATGCTGGCTTCCAGTTCATCGACCTGGTCACCCATGCCGAACTGTTTCATTTTGCTGGCGACCTTGCCCAGTTTGCCCGGCAGTTCGATTTTCACCTCCGGGTTGTTGCTGAACCCACCCGGGGTACCTAGCTGTTTTACGGCCAGTTGCGCGCCTTGGGTCAGCGCGTCCTTGAGCCCGCCAGTGGCGTCTTTCTGCGACAGGTCGCTAAGGGACAGCGCCAGGGCGCTGGCAGAGATCATCAAACCTGCGCACAGGCCGGCAAAGCGGAGGGTAGGGCGGAGCATGGCAACTTCCTTTTTCAAAGGTATTTAGCGGGCCGCGTCAACGCGGACCTTCAGCGGTTGTGGATCGGTGCCGTCCAGGCGTACAGCGTGATTTTCGGTGGTAATGAACATCAGCTTACCGTCGACTTCGATACGCGCGCTGACTGAGTAACGATGACCCGGTTTGACCTGTGCCGGATCGTAACTCAGATGGAACGGTAGCGGCACTTGGCCTTTGACCTGGCCTTTCTGTTCGTCGAGGACCACGGCCGGTGCGTCGGCGAGCGACACATCCTGCAAGCTGACGCTCAGGGTGGCGGTGGGCGGCAGGGCGCTGCGTTGCAGGTAGAAGACTTCACCGTCGAGGCTGGTTTTCGCCGCAGGTTGAATCGACTGGCATGCACCGAGCAGGGTGCTCATTGCCAGGATAGAGAGTTTTTTCATCGGAGATCTCCGTATCGAAGGCGCCAGAAGCAGCCTGGCGCCTGTAGAAATGTGGGAGCGGGCTTGCTCGCGAAGTCGGTGTATCAGACAACAGAGATGTTGCATTTCACACCGCTTTCGCGAGCAAGCCCGCTCCCACAGGTTCTGCATCAGGCCTGTGGCGCTGGGACCGCTTGATCCGCCGCATCTTCACTGCGATGCAGCGCCACCTGGCGGATCGACAAACGAATCTCCGCCGGCAATACGCGCTTGGCCGCGCCTTCGGCCAGTTCACCGAGCAGTTCGTGATAGCTCAGCTTGCCCGCTTCATCGCGCTTGAGCACGTCAAGGTCGAGCAGGGTCTGGATGAAGTGGCGGAACAGGCTCTTGTCGAAGAATTCCGGGGCGTTCAGGCCATGCAGGATCGACAGGCGCTGGGCCATGACCGTGCACAGGTCTTCCAGCTCTTCGGCGCTGATGCTGTTCTGGCCGCTGTTGAGCAGCAGGGACACGGTCATGTAGAAGCGCTGCAGGGTCTGGGCGATGCTTTTCGACAGCAGCGTCAGCAGCACGAAATGTCGCGAGCTTGGCGCCGGGCGCAGGTACACATCGTTCTCGAAACGCAGCAGGCCTTGCTCGACGAAGGCCTCCAGCCATTGGTCGATCACCGCATCCAGTTCGTCCAGCGACCAGCGAATGAACAACTCCGCTTGCAGGTACGGGTACAGCGCGCGGGTGTAGCGCAGGATCTGTTCGCGGTTCATGCGTGACGCGCTCTGGAAGAAGCTCGCGAGCAGCGCCGGCAGGGCGAAGATGTGCAATACGTTGTTGCGGTAGTAGGTCATCAGGACGGCGTTCTGTTCGTCCAGATACAGAATCTTGCCCAGGGCATCGCTCTGCTCGGACAGCAGGTCCATGTCCTTCACGTGCTCGATCAACGCCCGGCCGTCACCGTCCGGCAGGGTGGTGTGCGGCGAGTACGGCACCTTGCGCAGCAGCGCCAGATACAGGTCGAGCACCCGTGCCATGGCGCGGTCGTCCAGGGCCAGGCGGCTGGTGGACAGCAGCGCCAGGGCGACGAGGTTGACCGGGTTGATCGCTGCCGCTTCGTTCAGATGCCGGGCGACCTTCTCGCCGAGGCGGTTGGTGGTTTCACTGAGCCAGGCCGGTCTGAACTGCGGACCGAGTTCCTGTTGGCGCCAGTCCGGCTGTTCGCTGTCGAGGAATTCCGCGAGTTTGATCGGCTCGCCGAAGTTCACCGCTACCTGGCCGAAGCGCTGCTTGAGTGCGCCGATGACTTTGAAGATGTCGAAGATCGATTCTTTCTTCTTGGCCGCACCGCGCAACTCGCCGAGGTAGGTCCGGCCTTCGAGTACGCGCTCGTAGCCGATGTACACCGGCACGAAGACGATGGGCATGCGCGATGAGCGCAGGAAGCTGCGCAGGGTGATCGCCAGCATCCCGGTTTTCGGTTGCAGCATGCGCCCGGTGCGCGAACGGCCACCCTCGACGAAATACTCCACCGGGAAGCCCTTGGTGAACAGGGTGTGCAGGTATTCGTTGAACACCGAGGTGTACAGCGGGTTGCCCTTGAACGTCCGGCGCATGAAGAACGCGCCGCCACGACGCAGCAGGCCGCCGATCACCGGCATGTTCAGGTTGATCCCGGCGGCGATGTGCGGCGGGGTCAGGCCGTTGCGGAACAGCAGGTAGGACAACAGCAGATAATCGATATGGCTGCGGTGACAGGGTACGTAGATCACTTCGTGACCCTGGGCGACCTTCTGCACGCCTTCGATGTGGTTGACCTTGATCCCGTCGTAGATCTTGTTCCAGAACCAGCTCAGCACCACTTCCATAAAACGGATGGCCGTGTAGGTGTAGTCCGAGGCGATTTCGTTGCCATAGCGCAGGGCCTGGGCCTTGGCTTTTTCCGGTGAAATGTTCTCGCGTTCGGCTTCGTCGAGGATCGCTTGTCTGACCTGCGGCTGGTTCAGCAGACCCTTGACCAGGTTGCGACGGTGGGAAATGTCCGGGCCGATCACCGCCGCCTTCAGGTTGCGAAAGTGCACCCGCAGGATGCGCTGGGCCATGCGCACGGTGCGCTCGTGGCCCTTGTTGTGCTCGATCAGTTCGCGCAGGTGGATCGGAGCGGAGAACTGCACGCGGGTCTTGCGTCCCAGCACGATGACGCTCAGCAAGCGACGCAGGCGCCCGGTCACTGCCCAGCTATCGGCGAACAGGAGTTTCCATGGGCTGTTTTCGCTATCCGGCGACTGGCCCCAGAACACGCTGACCGGAATGATTTGCGCGTCTTCGGCGGCGTTCTGGCTCAGGGCGCTGACCAGGCGGGTCAGTGTCGGCGGGGCGCCGCGCTTGTCCTGGCGGCCGAGCCAGTCAGGATCGGGAGTCAGGTAGAAGAACGCGGCCGGTTCCAGCAGGTTGCCCACCGATACTGGCAGCACCGGGCGCGGCAGGCCGGCCTTGCTGCATTCGGTGTCGACCACGGCAAGGTCTGTCAGCGAAGGGTTTTGCAGGACGTAGAACACCGGACGACTGCGGTCGAGGTTGAGGGTGAACGACGACTGGTTGATCGTCTCCGAGCGAACCCAGAGGTACAGCAGTCGGCGCAGGGTGCCAAACACAAGACGGCGGAACGGGGAACGGGTCATACGGCTTCTGCGTGAGTGAATGAAACCAAGCGTTTGCTTGGGAGGGCGATAGTGTGCCGGATTCGTCGAAAATCGGCAAAAAAGCGCGTAAGTAAACTCTTGTTGAGAGTTTTAGCGTCTGTCATATACTCGGCGCTCTGTCGCCGTTGCCCTTATGGGACCGGTATGCGCAGGCTGACGTTCCCGAGGCTTTCCTGCGAAAAGCCCGATCAATAATAAAAAGGGAGTATGAACAAATGGCAACACGCGAAACCGGCAAAGTGAAGTGGTTCAACGACGCCAAGGGCTACGGCTTCATTCAGCGCGATGATGGGGTGGACGTGTTCGTGCACTACCGCACGATTCGCGGTGAGGGGCACCGTTCACTGACCGAAGGTCAGCAGGTTGAGTATGCGGTGGTCGAAGGGCAGAAGGGGCTGCAGGCTGAGGATGTTGTGGGGCTGTAACCTTCAAGATCAAAAGATCGCAGCCTGCGGCAGCTCCTACAGGTGTACACATGACCCTGTAGGAGCTGCCGCAGGCTGCGATCTTTTTGCTTTTAAGCGGTTTTCCAGGTGATCTCTTCTTCACCATCGGCGCTGATGCGAATCCAGCGGTCCGCGGTCTCTTCACCTTCTTCCTCGACCCAGGTTCCCGGCGCGCAACGCACTTCGACGTTCAGCGCGGCAAACGCGGCGCGAGCGCAGGCGATGTCGTCGTCCCATGGGGTCTGGTCGCTTTCCAGGTACAGGCTGTTCCACTTGCCGACCGCTTTTGGCAGCCAGGTCACCGGCACGTTGCCGGCCTTGCACTTGTAGGTCTGGCCCTTCTGCACCCAATCCGAACACGGGCCAAGTGCCGCGCCGAGCCAGGCGGCAATGGCTTTGTGATCGACGTCGGCGTCTTTCAGGTAAATCTCGATATCGGGCTGGCGCATGGATGTCCTCACTGCGGGTCTGAAAAATCCATTCGCGGATTTAGCCGGCCTTGAGCCGTTGCCCAAGACCAAAAATGTTTGAAGTTATTGAAGAACGAAATAATCGTAGCGCATCGACACGGTGACCTCGAACGGCTCGGCCTGCTCGATAACGGCAGCACGGCGTTCGGCACTGGCGCGCCAGCCGTGGGGCGTCATGGCCAGCAGGTTCGCCCGGTCCTGACCACTGTGGAGCGCCAGCTTGAATTCCAGGGTTTCGCTGTGCGCCAGCGCCATGCCTTCCGGCACCAGGTCCAGGTGCTTGTCGTCGATGTACTCGCGGACTTCATCGTACAGCCGCTCGCGCAATTCCATCAGGTGGCCGCTGGTCGGCCCGACTTTCATCAGGCCGCCGCCGACGCTGAGCAGACGTTTGGCTTCTTCCCAGTCCAGCGGGCTGAAGACGCTGGCGAGGAACTGGCAACTGCCGGAAGCCAACGGCACCCGCGCCATGCTGGCGATCAACCAGGTGAGCTGCGGGTTGCGTTTGCAGGCGCGTTTGACCGCTTCGCGGGAGATGTCCAGAGCATAACCTTCGGCATCCGGCAGCGCCTCGGCGATCTGCGCGGTGTAGTAGCCCTCGCCACAACCGATGTCCAGCCAGCGCTGCGGCGCATAGCTGGCTGCCAGCTCCGCCAGACGCCTGGCCACCGGCGCATAGTGCCCGGCATTCAGGAAGTCACGGCGGGCTTCGACCATCGCCTGGTTATCCCCGGGGTCGCGGCTGTTCTTGTGCTGCACCGGCAGCAGGTTCAGGTAACCCTGGCGCGCACGGTCGAACCGGTGCCCGGCGGGGCAGACCACACCGTTGTCCACCGCGTTGAGCGGTGAGCTGCAGATAGGGCAGGCAAGCATCAGGCGAGCAACTTGATCAGGGTCTGGTAGTAGATTTCGGTCAGCACATCGAGGTCGGCTGCCAGCACGCGCTCGTTGACCTGGTGGATGGTCGCGTTGACCGGGCCCAGCTCAACCACCTGCGTGCCCATGGTCGCGATGAAGCGCCCGTCGGAAGTGCCGCCGCTGGTGGACGCCTTGGTGTCGCGCCCGGTGATGTCCTTGATGCTCGACGACACCGCGTCCAACAGCGCGCCTGGCTCGGTGAGGAACGGCAGACCGGACAAGGCCCAGTCGACGTGCCAGTCCAGGCCATGCTTGTCGAGGATGTCGGCGACGCGCTTTTGCAGGCCCTCGACCGTGGACTCGGTGGAGAAACGGAAGTTGAACACCGCCACCAGGTCACCCGGGATCACGTTGGTCGCACCGGTACCGGAGTTGACGTTGGAGATCTGGAAACTGGTCGGCGGGAAGAAATCGTTGCCGTGGTCCCAATGCTCGGCGGCCAGTTCTGCGAGGGCCGGAGCGGCGAGGTGGATCGGGTTCTTCGCCAGGTGCGGGTAAGCCACGTGACCTTGCACGCCGCGTACGGTCAGCTTGGCGCCGAGGGAGCCGCGACGGCCGTTCTTGACCACGTCACCCACCAGGGTGGTGCTCGACGGTTCGCCGACGATGCACCAGTCCAGGCGCTCCTTGCGCGCGGCGAGGCGTTCGATCACTGCCTTGGTGCCGTGGTGCGCCGGGCCTTCTTCATCGCTGGTGATCAGGAACGCGACTTTGCCCTTGTGGTTCGGGTAGTCGGCGACAAAACGCTCGGACGCGACGGTCATGGCGGCGAGGCTGCCTTTCATGTCGGCGGCGCCACGGCCGCAGAGCATGCCGTGTTCGTCGATCAGCGCGTTGAACGGTTCGATCTGCCAGGCGGTCACCGGGCCGGTCGGGACCACGTCGGTGTGGCCGGCGAAGCACAGCACCGGACCGTCGTCCTGGCCGTGGGTGGCCCAGAAGTTATCCACATCTTCGATGCGCATCGGTTCCAGGGTGAAACCGGCATCGCCCAGGCGCTGCATCATCTGCTTCTGGCAATCGGCGTCGATCGGTGTCACGGACGGACGGCGGATCAGGTCGATGGCGAGTTGAAGGGTCGGCGAAAGGTCGGCGTGGGCCGTCATGGAAAACTCCGGAAAACTTGAAATTGGGCATGGGCTACTGTGGGAGCGAGCTTGCTCGCGATAGCGGTGTGTCAGTCAACATAAACATTGATTGTTACACCGTAATCGCGAGCAAGCTCGCTCCCACAGGTATTGGGTCGGCTGGCAAACCGTACTCCGCCAAGCCCCGCAAAATGGCGGTTATCTTAAAGCAAAACGGCGACCATTGGCCGCCGTTTAGTGTATCCACGGATATTTAGACGACAGGTGCCGTTTCAGGCTCGGCGGCCGGTTTCGGCAGCGACGACAGGAACGCCATGATCAGCGCCGCCAGATACGGCAGCGACTGCACCAACAGCATGGTGACCCAGAAGCGCATGTCATTGCTCGGCATGCCGTTGACCAGATAAATCCCCAGCGCCGCGCTCCACAACAGCAGCATGATGAACAACTCTTCGCGCGCTTCGGAAATCGCTACCCAGAAACCATGGTTGTCGGCGTTTTTCGGCGTGCGGAAGAACGGAATGCTGCTGGTGAAGAAGCCGTACAGCACCGCTTTGGCGATGGTGTGAGACAACGCCAGACCGGCCAGCGCCGCGCAGAAGGCATCCTTCAAATTGACCCCGACCGCACGACGGTAGAGGAAGATGATCTTGGCCACCTTGAACACGAACAGCGCCAACGGCGGGATTGCGAAGATCAGCAGCGGTGGATCGACCCGTTGCGGCACGATGATCATTGCCGCCGACCACAACAGCGCACCGACGGTGAAGAAGATGTTCATGCCGTCCGCCACCCACGGCAACCAGCCTGCGAGGAAGTGGTAGCGCTGGCCGCGGGTCAGCTCGGTGTCCTTGCCGCGCAGCAGGCTGGCGGTGTGGCGCTTGATGATCTGAATCGCTCCGTAGGCCCAGCGGAAACGCTGTTTCTTGAAGTCGATGAAGGTATCGGGCATCAGGCCTTTGCCGTAGCTGGTGTGGTAGTACGCCGCCGACAGGCCTTTCTCGAATACGCGCAGGCCCAGCTCGGCGTCTTCACAGATACACCAGTCGGCCCAGCCCAGTTCTTCGAGCACCGAGCGGCGGGTCATGGTCATGGTGCCGTGCTGGATGATCGCGTCGCGGTCGTTGCGGGTGACCATGCCGATATGGAAGAAGCCTTTGTATTCCGCGTAGCAGAGCTTCTTGAACGTGCTTTCGTTCTGGTCGCGGTAATCCTGCGGCGACTGCACCACGGCGATTTTCGGGTCGGCGAAGTGCGGCACCATGTGCTTGAGCCAGTTGCGGTCGACGCAGTAGTCCGAGTCGATCACGGCAATCACTTCGGCGTCCTTGGCGGTGTGCGGAATCAGGTAGTTCAGCGCGCCGCCCTTGAAGCCGGCCAGCGGTGCCACGTGGAAGAACTTGAAGCGCGGGCCGAGGGTTTCGCAATAATCGCGCACCGGTTCCCAGACCGCCGGTTCCTTGGTGTTGTTGTCGATGATCAGGACTTCGAAATCCGGATAGTCGAGGTTGGCCAAGGCGTTGAGGGTCTGTTTGACCATCTCCGGCGGCTCGTTGTAGCAGGGCACGTGAATCGACACTTTCGGGCGGTAGCCGGAATCGCCTTCCACCGGCAGGAACTCGCGGCGGCGCTTGTGCACCCACACCGCTTCGGCCAGTTCATGGGCTTCGGTCAGCAGCACGATGAACACCCCGAGCGCACCGAGGGCGAGCAGGAAACCCACCGTCAGGCTGAACCAGGTGCTGTATTGCAGGCTGTAGTCGTAACCGATCCACACCAGCACCGAACCACAGAGGAACGCAATGAAGGTCAGGAAGGTGCGACCACGCTGGCGCAGGGCCGAGCCGTCGATCATCAGCAGGGTCAGCGACAACAGTGCCAATACCACCGAACCAACGGCCAGTACGCGCCACTGCGGAATCGCCACCACCGGGCCTTCGAAGTTGAACTTCTGCTGGCGCGCGGCGTTGAACACGCCCCAGTAGGCGCCTACGGAACCTTCGTCACTGGCTTTCCACGGCTGGTCAAAGGCTTCGATCACGAAGTAGTTGAAGCCCTGGCGATTGAGCTTGTTTACCAGGGTTCGCAGGTAGATCGCCTGGTCTGCCGGTGAGGCATCGGCGCCACCGCGCATGCGGCCGTTGCTCGGCCAGCCCACTTCGGACAGCAGCAGCGGCTTTTTCGGGAACATCTTTTTCAGGTCGCGGGCGCGGTCGAGGACGAACTGCTGGGCCTTGTCCACTGGAATGAATTCCCAGTAAGGCAGGACGTGCGCGGCGATCAGGTCGACGTGCTTGGCCAGTTCCGGGTGTTCTTCCCAGACGTGCCATTGTTCGGACGTGGTCACTGGTACCTTCACCGCGGCGCGCACGCGATCGAGCATCACGCTCAGTTCGGCGGCGGTGATTTCCTTGCGGAAGATCGCTTCGTTGCCCACCACCACACGAACCACGCTGCGCGAGGAATTGGCGATTTCGATGGCGCGGGTGATTTCCCGTTCGTTGCGTTCCTGGTCCGGGCTGATCCAGATCCCCAGTGTCACCCGCAAGCCGAACTCTTCCGCCAGTTTCGGGATGTCTTGCAGGGTGCCGTCGACCGAGTAAATGCGGATGTTGTCCGTCAGCTTGCTCATGATCTCCAGGTCGCGACGCATTTGATCGTCGGTCGGGTACTGGTCTTTCTGCGGGAACTGGCCCTGCTGGAATGGCGAGTAGGAGAAGCCGGAGATCTGTTCAGGCCAGTTGGGGGCGGTGACCGGACGGTTGATCAGCGCCCAGAAGCCGGTAAACAAGGCTGCGATGGCGAGCACCACGACCAGGTTGAGTCCAAATTTACGCGATGACATAGCTATTTCGGGTTCCAAAGACTGTGGAACGGAGGAACGGTTGGCCGTCGCCAAGGGGCGCGCATCCTATACCGGGCATTCTCTAGTCCTACAGCGGACAGGGAATTGCCGGACGTTGGGCAATTTGATTTCGTTAAAGTTCTTTCTATTTTTCCTGTAACTGATTTTGTCTTCATATCGCCATATAATGCCCGCCGGTTTTTGGGGTAATGGTCATGAGTACTGAAGATCCGCGTTTTGCCGGCATTGCCCGTTTGTATGGCATCGAAGGCCTTGAGCGCCTGCGCGCAGCCCATGTGGCGATTGTCGGCGTTGGTGGTGTCGGTTCCTGGGCGGCGGAAGCCATGGCCCGTTGTGGCGTGGGCGAGATTTCGCTGTTCGATCTGGACGACGTCTGCGTCAGCAACGCCAACCGTCAGTTGCACGCGCTGGACAGTACCGTCGGCAAACCCAAGGTCGAGGTGATGGCCGAGCGTCTGCGCGGGATCAACCCGGACTGCACGGTGCACGCGGTGCCGGACTTCGTCACCCGCGACACCATGGCCGAGTACATCACGCCGAACATCGACTGCGTGATCGACTGCATCGACAGCGTCAACGCCAAGGCTGCGCTGATCGCCTGGTGCAAGCGTCGCAAGATCCAGATCATCACGACCGGCGGTGCGGGAGGGCAGATCGACCCGACCTTGATTCAGGTCTGCGACCTGAACCGCACATTCAATGACCCATTAGCTTCGAAAGTGCGCTCTACGCTGCGCCGCGACTACGGTTTCTCACGCACCGTGACCCGCCATTACAGCGTGCCGTGCGTGTTTTCCACCGAGCAGCTGCGTTATCCGAAACCGGACGGCAGCATTTGCCTGCAGAAGAGTTTTGTCGGTGATGGCGTGAAGCTCGACTGTGCCGGCGGGTTTGGCGCGGTGATGATGGTGACAGCGACCTTCGGCATGGTCGCGGCGACCAAGGCTGTGGACAAGATCGTGGCCGGTGTGCGGCGCCCGGCGGAACGCATCAAGCCCCAAGCCTGAGCTCGACATCTGTAGGAGCTGCCGCAGGCTGCGATCTTTTGACCTTGTTTTTAAAACGGCAAAGTCAAAAGATTGCAGCCTGCGGCAGCTCCTACAGGGTGTTTGTGGGTGATCAGGCGGCCAGCTCGCGCATCCGCTGCAGCACCGCATTCAAGCCATTGCTGCGGGATTCGGACAATTGCCGCCCCAATCCCAACTGATTGAACCAGTCCGGCAAATCCACCTGCTGCAATTCAGCCGCCGACAAGCCGTTGACCCGCGCCAGCAGCAACGCCACCAACCCGCGAATCAACCGCGCATCGCTGTTGGCGCTGAACTGCCAATGGCCGTCGCGCAATTCGCCCACCAGCCACACCTGGCTTTCACAACCGTGCACCCGGTTGGCGTCGCACATTTGCGCGTCGCTCAAGGCAGGCAGGCGCTCGCCCCATTGCATCAGCAGGCGTGCGCGTTGTTCCCAGCCGGCGGCTTTGCCAAAGGTATCGAGTGCGGTCACGGCATCGGCAGGCAGGTTCATCGCAGCAGCTCCAGCGCCTGATCCAGGGCTTGAAAAAACCGTTCCAGGTCTTCGGAGTCGTTGTACAGCGCCAACGACACCCGAATCGCCCCCGCCAGTTCAAAGCGTTTGAACAGCGGCATGGCGCAGTGATGGCCAGCGCGCACCGCAATCCCTTGCTCAGTCAGCAAATGCGCCAGGTCGGCGTTATGTACACCCTCGACGGTAAAACTGGCCAGTGCCACTTGCGGCTTGCCCAGCAAGCGGATGCCGTGACGTGCCTCCAGACCCTTGAGCAGACAGGCATGCAGCGCCGTTTCATGGGCGGACACAGCGTCCTGATCGAGCCCGGCGAGGTAATCCAGGGTCGCTCCCAGGCCGATCACACTGGCAATCGGCGGCGTCCCGGCCTCGAAGCCCAGGGGGGCCGGGCGAAAGCGGGCGTCGTGATAATTGGCATCGAGCACCATTTCACCGCCGAACTGCCAGGGACGCAGCTGTTGCAGCGCGGTAGTGCGTCCGAACAGCACGCCCAGGCCATCGGGACCGTAGAGCTTGTGGCTGGAGAACACATAAAAATCGCAGCCCAATGCTTGCACGTCGTGGCGGCCATGGACCACGCCCTGGGCGCCATCGATCACGGTCAGGGCGTTGTGCGCCTTGGCCAGTGCCAGCAATTGAGCCAGCGGTTGCCATGCGCCAATCACGTTGGACAGTTGACTGACGGCCAACAGACGCGTGCGCGGGCCGATCAAACCGGCGGCGGCTTCAAGGTCGATCACGCCGTCGGCGTCCAGCGGCAGGATCACCAGCTTCAGCTCGCGACGGTGCGCCAGTTGCTGCCACGGCAAAAGGTTGGCGTGATGCTCCAGGGCGCTGATGACAATTTCGTCGCCCGGATTGAAAAGATGTTCCAGGCCATAAGCCAGGAGATTCAGCGCGGACGTCGCGCCGTGGGTAAAGA
Organism: Pseudomonas sp. GW821-FHT07G06; assembly: GCF_058986625.1. NCBI lineage: Bacteria > Pseudomonadati > Pseudomonadota > Gammaproteobacteria > Pseudomonadales > Pseudomonadaceae > Pseudomonas > Pseudomonas sp. GW821-FHT07G06. Next base: position 120,565 of record NZ_JBYSVW010000010.1, on the reverse strand, counting down.
TGATCTGCCCGCAATCGCCGGCATTGAGCCATTGCGCGGCTTTGCGACGGCTGTCCTCGAACGCCTGGGTGGCGTGGGCGCCGGGCAAGTGTTGCGCCCGATGCACGTTGGCCGCGCCGTTGGCGTAGTAGTGCGCCAGGGCGTCCAGCAGGGCTTGAGGTTTTTGCGTGGTGGCGGCGTTGTCCAGATAGGTCTGGCCTTGCCGCTGCAGGGCGGCGATGGCCGGAAAATCGGCGCGCCAGGGAGAGAGAATCATCATGTTGTTCAGCCCTGGTTTACATGGGCGGGGGGAACGCCTGACGTTGTAGGAGCTGCCGAAGGCTGCGATCTTTTGACTTTGATTTAAAAAACAAGATCAAAAGATCGCAGCCTTCGGCAGCTCCTACAGGGTCATCGTGTGATGCTTAGTTGTGAGCGTGCAGCGCTTCGTTCAACTCGATGGCCGATTTGTGGGTTTTGCATTCCACGGCACCGGTTTCCGAATTGCGACGGAACAGCAGGTCCGGCTGGCCGGCCAGTTCACGGGCCTTGACCACTTTGACCAGTTGATTGTTCTCGTCCAACAGCGCGACCTTGGTACCGGCGGTCACGTACAGGCCCGACTCGACGGTGTTGCGGTCGCCCAACGGGATACCGATACCGGCGTTGGCGCCGATCAGGCAGCCTTCGCCGACCTTGATCACGATGTTGCCGCCGCCCGACAGGGTGCCCATGGTCGAGCAGCCGCCGCCCAGGTCCGAACCCTTGCCGACGAATACGCCGGCGGATACGCGGCCTTCGATCATGCCCGGGCCTTCGGTGCCGGCGTTGAAGTTGATGAAACCTTCGTGCATCACGGTGGTGCCTTCGCCCACGTAGGCGCCCAGGCGCAGACGCGCAGCGTCAGCGATACGCACGCCAGCCGGAACCACGTAGTCGGTCATTTTCGGGAACTTGTCCACCGAGAACACTTCCAGCAGCTCGCCACGGAGGCGGGCTTCAAGTTGCAGCTCGGCCAGTTCGCTCAGGTCGACAGCGCCCTGGCTGGTCCAGGCCACGTTCGGCAGCAGCGGGAAGATCCCGGCCAGGTTCAGGCCGTGAGGCTTGACCAGGCGATGGCTCAGCAGGTGCAGCTTGAGGTACGCCTCCGGGGTGGACGACAGCTGGGCGTCTTCAGCCAGCAGGGTCGCGACCAGCGGCTTGTGGCTCTCGGCCAGACGGGTCAGCAGGGCTGCCTGGGCAGCGTCGACGCCTTTGAGGGCTTCGGCCAGTTGCGAGGCCTGGGCGGTGCTGAATGCGATGGCCTGATTGCCTTCGGTGTAGCCCAGGATCGGTGCAATAGCGGCGACGACTTCAGCCGCTGGCTTGAGAACCGGGGCGGCGTAGAACACTTCCAGCCATGCGCCTTGACGGTTTTGAGTGCCGACGCCGAAGGCCAGGCTGAACAGGGTAGTGGACATGTGAATACCTCTAACAAAATTGAACGGGCTGCTTACTTGAGCGCGGCCGCGTAGATATCTGGCTTGAAGCCAATCAGGGTTCGGTCACCGAGATCGAGCACCGGGCGCTTGATCATCGAGGGTTGTGCGAGCATCAGTTCGATGGCTTTCGTCTGGTCGAGATCGGCTTTGCGTTCGTCGTCGAGCTTGCGAAAGGTCGTGCCGGCACGGTTCAACACCACTTCCCAGCCGTGCTCGCTGCACCATTGGGTCAGGTGTTCACGGTCGATACCGACCGCTTTGTAATCATGAAAGTCATAGCTGACAGCGTGTTCATCGAGCCAGGTGCGCGCCTTTTTCATGGTGTCGCAGGCTTTGATGCCGAAAAGGTGCAACGTTTTGCTTGAAGCGGTCAAGGAATTGCCCCCTTTGCAGGTGCTGGAAATAAAAGGTGGAGGATTATGCCATGGCCGGACGGTTTCGCGGCGGCTGTGGTCGGGTTTGTATTGGTGTCATGCCGTAAATCCCTCGTAGGAGCGAGCCTGCTCGCGATGAACCCGAGAGCGCCGCGGGGTATCAGGCAGCCGGCGTAATCGTTAACGACCATCGCGAGCAGGCTCGCTTCTACAGTAGGGCGGTATTCCGGCGTGCGACATTGGTGCAAGGGCCCCCAGGCAGTCTAAGCAGCTAATATGGCACTTCCATGCTGTCGATTGTCCGGGAACCACGTTTTATGCAAACCGCCTACACCGTCCTGATCCTGTTGATGCTGGTCGGCGTTTCGCGCCTGATCGGACGGGTGATCCCGCTGCCGTTGCCGCTGGTGCAAATCGCCGCGGGGGCATTGCTTGCATGGCCGACCCTGGGGCTGCATGTGGCCCTGGATCCCGAGTTGTTCCTGTTTCTGTTCCTGCCACCGCTGTTGTTCTCCGACGGCTGGCGCATGCCCAAGCGCGAATTCTGGCACCTGCGCGGACCGATCCTGACCCTGGCGGTGGGCCTGGTGTTGTTTACCGTGGTGGGTGCCGGCTATTTCATTCATTGGCTGCTGCCAAGTGTGCCGTTGCCGGTGGCGTTTGCCCTGGCGGCCGTGCTGTCGCCGACGGATGCGGTGGCGGTGTCGGCCATCTCCCGCAATCGGCTGCCCACGCCATTGATGCATATCTTGCAGGGTGAGGCGCTGATGAACGACGCCTCGGGCCTGGTGACGTTCAAATTTGCCTTGGTGGCGGCGGTGACCGGCGTGTTCTCGCTGGCCAACGCCAGCCTGACGTTCGTGCTGGTCGCCGTCGGCGGGCTGGCTGTCGGGGTGGCCTTGAGCTGGCTGGTTGGCCGTCTGCGGGCGTGGATGATCGCGCGCGGCTGGGATGACCCCGCGACGCATGTGGTGTTCATGTTGTTGCTGCCGTTTGCGGCCTACGTGCTGGCCGAGCGCATGGAGGTGTCGGGCATCCTCTCGGCGGTGGCGGCGGGGATGATGCAGAGCTGGCTCGATCTGCTGCCGCGCCAGACCAACACGCGCCTGCTCAATCGCAGTGTCTGGTCATTGCTGGAGTTCGCCTTTAACGGCTTGATTTTCCTGCTGTTGGGCCTGCAGTTGCCGGACATCATCAAGGCAGTGGCCAATCACGAAACCTCGCTATGGCCGACGTTGTTGTATCGCGGGCTGGACGTAGTGGCGATTTTCCTGGTGCTGCTGGTTTTGCGGTTCGTCTGGGTGCAAAGCATCTGGCGGCTGTCCATTTTTGTGCGGCGCTGGCGTGGCAAGGCTGAGATAACCCGGGTGCCGAGCGCGCGTTCCTGCTGGTTGCTGACCGTCGGCGGCGTACGCGGGGCCGTGACGCTGGCGGGTGTGATGTCGGTGCCGATGCTCATGGGGGACAGTGCGTTTCCCGAGCGCGATCTGCTGATATTCATCGCCGCCGGGGTGATTCTGCTGTCGTTGATTGCGGCCTGCATCGCGCTGCCACTGTTGTTGCGCGGCATCGAAGCCAGCCCGGACGACAAGCGCCGCAACGAAGTGCGCGACGCCTGGCGCAAGACCGCCGAAGCGGCCATTCATGCGCTTGAGACAGAAGAGGTGAACCCGCAGGACGCCGCCCAGTCCGCGCTGGCGGCCGAACTCAAGGCGCGGATCATGTCCGAGTACCGACACCAGTTGGAGGTGTTCAACGATTCAGCCGAAGCCCAGGCCCTGGCCTTTCAGATGGACTTGCTGGAACGGCGCTTGCGCTTGAAGGCGCTGCGGACGCAGCGCCTGGAGCTGTACAGGCTCAGTCGTCAGCACCAGATTGGCGATGACGTGTTGCGTGAGGTGTTGGGGGAGCTGGATCTGAGTGAGGCGAAACTGGGCCAGGTGAAATAACCGCTGACCCTTGTAGGAGCTGCCGCAGGCTGCGATCTTTTGATCTTGAAAATCAAAAGATCGCAGCCTGCGGCAGCTCCTACAAAGCGGGGGTGTTACTTGCGGCGCTGGATGAAGTCGCGAATGCGTTCGGCAGCCTCGACACACTCTGCCAACGGCGCAACCAGCGCCATGCGCACGCGCCCGGCGCCTGGATTGACGCCATCGACATCCCGCGACAGGTAAGAACCCGGCACCACGGTCACGTGCTCCTGCTCGAACAGGTCGCGGCAGAACGCTGCGTCGTCACCGGCCACATTCGGCCACAGGTAGAAACTGCCATCCGGGCGCTGTACGTCCAGCACCGGGCTGAGGATTTCCAGTACCGCATCGAACTTCTCGCGATACAACGCACGGTTGGCGCGCACATGCACTTCGTCATTCCATGCAGCAACGCTGGCCAGTTGGGTTTGAACCGGCATCGCGCAGCCGTGGTAGGTGCGGTAAAGCAGGAAGCCTTTGAGAATGTCGGCGTCACCGGCGACAAAACCCGAACGCAGGCCTGGCAGGTTCGAACGCTTGGACAGGCTGTGGAACACCACGCAGCGCTTGAAGTCCTTGCGGCCCAGTTCTGCGCAGGCGCTGAGCAGGCCTGGCGGCGGCGTTTGTTCGTCGAAGTAGAGTTCGCTGTAGCACTCGTCCGCGGCAATCACGAAGTCGTGCTCATCGGCCAGGGCGATCAGCTTTTTCAGGGTTTCAACCGGAATCAGTGCGCCGGTCGGGTTGCCTGGCGAGCACAGGAACAGGATCTGGCAGCGTTTCCAGATGTCCGGCGAAACGGCATCGAAATCCGGGTTGAAACCGTTTTCGTCCAGGCACGGCAGGTAATGCGGCTTGGCCCCGGCGAGGAACGCAGCGCCTTCGTAGATCTGATAGAACGGGTTCGGGCTGACCACCAGCGCATCGTCGCCACGATTGACCACGGTCTGGGTGAAGGCGAACAGCGCTTCGCGGGTGCCGTTGACCGGCAGCACATTGCGCGCCGGGTCGATCCAGCCTTTGGGGACATCGAAGCGACGTTCGCACCAGGCGGCGATGGCTTCGCGCAGGGCCGGGATGCCGAGGGTGGTCGGGTATACGGCCATCTGATCGAGATTGCTGGCCAGCGCTTCGGCGACGAAGCTCGGCGAGCGGTGTTTAGGCTCGCCAATGGACAGCGCAATAGGGCGCTTGTCCGGGTTGGGCGTGACGCTGCCGAGCAAGGCGCGGAGCTTTTCGAACGGGTAAGGCTGGAGCTGGGACAGAGCGTTGTTCATGAGGGCCTCATTCAATGTGGGAGCCGATCAGTGTGGCGAGGGGGCTTGCCCCCGTTCGGCTGCAAAGCAGTCGTAAAACCATCGTGTGCGGTGTACCTGATACACCGCGGTTGCAGGTTTTAGGTCCGCTTCGCGGCCCAACGGGGGCAAGCCCCCTCGCCACACAAGCGCATTCCCACAGGGGGGATCTGTTAATTCAAATGCTGATGCGCGACAGTTTGATATCGGGTTCCTGGTTGACGCTCAGTTGTTCGACGATCGCATCCTGCAGGCGGCTGCACAGCATCGGGTCGGACAGCGGCTGATTGTGGGCGTCGGTGATGAAGAACACGTCTTCCACGCGCTCGCCGAGGGTGGCGATCTTGGCGTTTTGCAGCGACAGGTCGAACTCCAGGAAAATCGTGCCGATCCGTGCCAGCAGGCCCGGGCGGTCGGGTGCCGTGAGCTCCAGCACCGTCACCGGCCGCTGGGCGTCGTTGTGGATCGTCACCTGTGGTGCAAAGGCGAAATGCTTGAGCTGGCGCGGTACCCGGCGCTGGATGATGGTCGGGTAGTCGTCCGGGTTGCGCAGGGCCTCGGTCAGGCCGTCGCGGATCTGTTTGACCCGTGCCGGGTTGTCGCCGATCGAGTCGCCGTCGGTGTCGAGCACGATGTAGGTGTCGAGGGTGAACTGGCTGCTGGAGGTGATGACCCGGGCGTCATGGATGTTCAGGTTGAGCTGGTCCATCGCGGCCACGGTCACGGCGAAGAAGTCGTGCTGGTCGGGGGCGTAGATGAAAATCTGGGTCCCGCCTTCGAACTCGCGCTGGGTGGTCTCCTTGATCAGTACCAGTGGCCCGCCATCGGCCGGTTGCTGGAGGATCGCGTCGCTGTGCCAGGCCACATCGCCGGCGGTATGGCGCAGGAAATAGTCATCACCCAACTGCGCCCACAGCTGCTCGACATCGTCCGGGTCGGTGCCGCCGCGTACCAGAATGTCCAGGGCGGCGCTCTGGGTCTGGCGGATCTGCTCTTCGCGATCCACCGGATTCTCCAGGCCACGACGCAGGGCGCGCTTGGTTTCGGTGTAGAGCTGGCGCAGCAGGCTGGCGCGCCAGGAATTCCACAGTGTCGGGTTGGTGGCGTTGATGTCGGCGACGGTCAGCACATACAGGTAGTCAAGGCGGGTTTCGTCGCCGACGATCTGTGCGAAGTCGTGGATCACCTGCGGGTCGGACAGGTCCTTGCGCTGGGCGGTGGTCGACATCACCAGATGGTTTTGCACCAGCCACACGATCAGGCGGCTGTCCCACACTGGCAGCTGATGGCGCTGGCAAAACGCCTCGGCGTCGACCGCGCCGATGTCCGAGTGGTCGCCATGCCGGCCTTTGCCGATGTCGTGGTACAGGCCGGCCATGTAGATCAGCTCGGGTTTGGGCAGCTTGCCCATGAGCTTGCTGGCCAGCGGGAATTTTTCCGACACCTGGGTGTACTGCAACTTACGCAGGTGCTTGATCAGGTTCAGGGTATGGGCATCGACCGTATAGATGTGGAACAGGTCATGCTGCATCTGCCCGACGATAAAGCCGAATTCGGGCAGATAACGACCCAGGATGCCGTAGCGGTTCATCCGTCGCAGGTTGCGGTGGATGCCGATCTTGCACTTGAACAGCTCGATAAACAGGCTGGTGTTGCGAATATCGTTGCGGAAGTCGTCGTCGATCAGGTGACGGCTTTCCCGCAGCATACGAATGGTGTCCGCGCGCACACCCTTGATTTCCGGCTGCTGGGCCATCAATACGAAAATTTCCAGCATGGCGAACGGCGTGCGGCGGAAAACGTTGTGGTTGCGTGCTTCGATATAGCCATCATGCAGCTGGAAGCGCGAGTTGATCGGCTGCGGGGGGGCTTCGTCTTCCGGTGCGAGGATGACTTCCTCGAAGTGCTGGATGATCAGGTCGCTGAGCTGGGCGATGCTCATCACCACCCGATAATACTGCTGCATGAAATTTTCGATGGCTTGCTTGGCGTCGTCGCCTTTGAAGCCCAGCAGCCCGGCGATGGTGCGCTGGTGATCGAGCAGCAGGCGGTCTTCGGCGCGACCGGCGAGCATGTGCAGGGCATAACGAACTTTCCACAGGAATTCCTGGGAAGAGGCCAGCAGGGCGTTTTCACTTTCGACCAGGAAACCTTCGCCGGCCAGTGCCCGCAGGTTCAGGGTGCCGTACTCGCGACGGGCCACCCACAGAATCGTCTGGATATCCCGCAGGCCGCCGGGCGAGCCCTTGACGTTGGGTTCCAGGTTGTATTCGGTGTCGTTGTACTTGTGGTGGCGAGCCTTTTGTTCGGCACGCTTGGCCAGGAAGAAGTCCTTGCTCGGCCACATGTGCCCGGTGCTGGTGACGTCCAGCATGCGCTGGCGCAAACGCTCGGGGCCGGCGATGGTGCGGCTTTCCATCAGGTTGGTGACGACCGTCAGGTCGGCGCGGGCCTCGACGGCGCACTCTTCGACCGAGCGCACGCTCTGACCGACCTCCAGGCCGATGTCCCACAACAGTGTCAGGAAGCGCTCGATGGAATCGCGGAAAACTTCGTGGTCCGCGCTGTCCAGCAGGATCAGCAAATCGATGTCGGAATAAGGGTGCAATTCACCGCGGCCGTAGCCACCGACCGCGACCAGCGCGATGTCGGCGTCCTCGCTCCAGCTGAACTGCTCCCAGGCCTTTTGCAGGATGTTGTCGACGAACCAGGCGCGATCCTCGATCAGCCGGCGAATGTCCCGGCCATTGCGAAAGCGTGCGTCGAGCACTTCGCGGGCCTGGCGGATCGCCTTCTTGAAGGCCGCGATCGGGCTTGCCTTCAGGGCCAGTTCAGCCTGGAACTGGCCACGGTCGAAGAGTTCGGGATCCACCTGCGGCATCGATTGGCTTTCCTTTCTATAGGCGAAATACGCTGGCGAGATCAGGCCGAAACGCGAGGGATGGTGTCATCGCTGCGCAGGGTGAAGATCTCGTAACCGGTTTCGGTCACCAGCAGGGTGTGTTCCCACTGTGCCGAGAGCTTGCGGTCCTTGGTGATCGCGGTCCAGCCGTCGCCCAGAACCTTGGTGTCGGCTTTGCCCTGGTTGATCATCGGCTCGATGGTGAAGGTCATGCCGGCCTTGAGTTCCATGCCGGTGCCGGCGCGGCCGTAGTGCAGGATCTGCGGCTCTTCGTGGAACACCTTGCCGATACCGTGACCGCAGAATTCGCGAACCACCGAGAATCCGTTCTTTTCAGCATGCTTCTGGATGATTTCGCCGATGTCGCCCAGGCGGCAGCCGGGTTTGACGATTTCAATCGCCTTGTACATGCATTCCTGGGTCACCTGGGACAGGCGCTCGGCCCAGACCGGCACGCTGCCGACGTGGAACATGCGGCTGGTGTCGCCGTGGTAGCCGTCCTTGATGACGGTGACGTCGATGTTCAGGGTATCGCCGTCTTTCAGCGGCTTGTCGTTCGGGATGCCGTGGCAGACCACATGGTTGATCGACGTGCAGATCGACTTTGGATAGCCCTTGTAGTTGAGCGGGGCAGGGATGGCTTTCTGCTCATTGACGATGTAGTCGTGGCAGATCTGGTTCAATTGATCGGTGGTAACGCCCGGCTTGACATGTTCGGCAATCATTTCCAGCACATCGGCGGCCAGTTTGCCGGCGATACGCATTTTGGCGATATCCTCGGGCGTTTTGAGGGTGACGGTCATACAGGCTCTCTCTGCGCCAGGCGGCGCTTTCTGAACGGAAAGGGCATTGCGCGATGGGTCTTCGCAGCCCTGAAAAATACGATTCTACCAGACGATCAGCGCAAATCTGCGCCTGTGTGCATCGCTTCTCTCTATAGAATGGTGCATTCTTGGAGGATTCCAAGGGATGGCGCAAAGCGCTCGCCAGGATTTCAGAATCCGGGTTCCGTTTTGCCCTGCCTTGTGATATAAAATGCGCCGCTTTCCGGGGATGTCCCGAAAAGCCTAAATCCACACACGTGTCGACACGATGACCTGGGTGCCTTCAGCTGATGCTGCTGGTTGGTCATTGGGATACGTGGAGGCCAAACCCGACTTATTAAGGAACTATCATGTCCCAAGTCAACATGCGCGATATGCTGAAGGCCGGTGTGCACTTCGGTCACCAGACCCGTTACTGGAACCCGAAAATGGGCAAGTACATTTTCGGCGCGCGTAACAAGATCCACATCATCAACCTTGAAAAAACCCTGCCAATGTTCAACGAAGCTCTGACTTTCGTAGAGCGTCTGGCCCAGGGCAAAAACAAGATTCTGTTCGTCGGCACCAAGCGTTCCGCTGGCAAGATCGTTGCTGAAGAAGCAGCACGTTGCGGTTCGCCGTACGTCGATCACCGCTGGTTGGGCGGCATGCTGACCAACTTCAAAACCATCCGTGCTTCCATCAAGCGTCTGCGTGACCTTGAAGTTCAAGCCGAAGACGGTACTTTCGCCAAGCTGACCAAGAAAGAAGCGCTGATGCGCACTCGTGACCTGGAAAAGCTGGATCGTTCCCTGGGTGGTATCAAGGACATGGGCGGTCTGCCAGACGCTCTGTTCGTTATCGACGTTGATCACGAGCGCATCGCGATCACCGAAGCCAACAAGCTGGGCATCCCGGTTATCGGCGTAGTCGATACCAACAGCAGCCCGGAAGGCGTTGACTACATCATCCCAGGCAACGATGACGCAATCCGCGCTATCCAGTTGTACATGGGTTCGATGGCTGACGCCGTGATCCGTGGCCGCAACAACGTTGCCGGCGGCACCGAAGTTTTCGTTGAAGAAGCTCCGGTAGCAGCAGCTGAGTAATTGACGCCTTGGCGTTGACTCAGTAAGCAAAAAGGGGGCTTGGCCCCCTTTTTGCCACCTCGAAAACCATTTGTCGGCGCCCACTGCTCTATCTGTAACGTGCGGCAGCTAACAAGGGTGGTTCGGGAAGAATTGATCGCCCGTTCGATCGGGTGGAATGGTTGAAAACCTATCCAAGAGGATTTTGAAATGGCAGAGATTACTGCAGCGTTGGTCAAAGAACTGCGCGAGCGTACTGGCGAAGGCATGATGGACTGCAAAAAGGCCTTGACCAAGGCTGGCGGCGACATCGAGAAAGCCATTGATGACATGCGTGCTTCGGGCGCCATCAAGGCCGCCAAGAAAGCCGGCAACGTTGCCGCTGAAGGCGCTATCGCCATCAAGGCCGACGACAAGGCAGCCGTGCTGCTGGAAGTCAACTCGCAGACCGACTTCCTGGCCCTGCAAGACGACTTCAAGAACTTCGTTGCTGCCAGCGTAGAGAAAGCCTTCGACGAAAAACTGACCGACGCAGCTCCGCTGATCGCCGCTCAGGAATCGGCTCGTGAAGCACTGGTTGCCAAAGTTGGCGAAAACGTCAACATCCGTCGCCTGGTGCGCGTAGAGGGCGACGTTGTCGGCACCTACCTGCACGGTAACAAGATCGGTGTTGCTGTTGTTCTCAAGGGCGGCGATGTTCAGCTGGCTAAAGAGATCGCCATGCACGTGGCGGCAAGCAACCCTGAGTTCCTGCTGCCATCGCAGGTTTCGCCAGAAGCCATCGAGCGCGAGAAGGGCGTTTTCCTGACCCTGAACGAAGACAAGATGAAAGGCAAGCCAGCTGAAATCGTCGAGAAGATGATTGCTGGTCGTATCACCAAGTTCCTGGCTGAAGCCAGCCTGGTCGAGCAGGCTTTCGTGATGAACCCGGAAGTGACTGTAGGCGCCCTGGCCAAGAAAGCCGGCGCTGAAATCGTTTCCTTCACTTACTTCAAGGTAGGCGAAGGCATCGAGAAGCCAGTGGACAACTTCGCAGAAGAAGTTGCTGCTCAGCTGGCTGCCGCCAAGCAATAAGACGGTTTTTTAACTGTCGCCCAGAAGAGGCTGCCCGCTCACGCGCGCAGCCTCTTTTCAGATGGGGCACCAATTTTTATTGGTTTCCTTTTGGAACTGGCTTACAAAGCCATGTTCCGATGGCGCTGAAGCAGCGCCAAGCTAGAGTGAACGCCAGCTGTAAACAGCTCGCAAAGAATTTTTAAAATACGCCGCAGGAGAGATTCGCAATGGCTCAGCAGGGCAGTGGTTATCAGGCTCGCTATAAACGCATTCTACTCAAGCTCAGCGGCGAGGCCCTGATGGGCTCGGAAGAGTTCGGGATCGATCCGAAAGTTCTGGATCGCATGGCATTGGAAGTTGGCCAGCTGGTCGGCATCGGTGTACAGGTCGGTCTGGTTATCGGTGGTGGCAACCTGTTTCGCGGTGAAGCGCTGAGCAAGGCTGGCATGGATCGGGTCACTGGCGACCACATGGGCATGCTGGCCACTGTGATGAACGCCCTGGCCATGCGCGACGCCCTTGAGCGCGCCAACATCTCGGCCATCGTGATGTCCGCTATTTCCATGGTTGGCGTGACCGATCACTATGATCGCCGCAAGGCCATGCGCCACTTGAACTCCAAGGATGTGGTGATTTTCGCGGCCGGTACCGGCAACCCGTTCTTTACGACGGACTCGGCGGCCTGCCTGCGTGCAATCGAAATCGATGCCGATGTCGTGCTCAAGGCAACCAAGGTCGACGGCGTCTACACCGCTGACCCGTTCAAAGACCCGCATGCCGAGAAGTTCGATCATCTGACTTACGATGAAGTGCTGGATCGCAAGCTGGGTGTGATGGATCTGACGGCCATTTGCCTGTGCCGCGACCACAAGATGCCGCTACGCGTATTTAACATGAACAAACCCGGCGCCCTGCTGAACATCGTGCATGGCGGCGCTGAAGGAACACTGATCGAGGAAGGCCAACAATGATCAACGAAATCAAGAAAGACGCTAAAGAGCGCATGCAGAAGTCCGTGGAATCGCTGGCGCACAACTTCGGCCGCATTCGTACCGGTCAAGCGCACCCGAGCATCCTGGAAGGCGTGATGGTGCCGTACTACGGTTCCGACACCCCGATCAAGCAAGTGGCCAACATCACCGTCAAAGACGCCCGTACCCTGCAAGTTGTTGCCTTCGAGCGCAACATGCTGGGCGCCGTCGACAAGGCGATCGGCAGTGCAGGCCTGAACCTGAACCCGACCAACCTTGGTGAGCTGCTGCTGATCAGCATGCCGGCCCTGACCGAAGAAACCCGTCGCGGTTTCACCAAGCAGGCTCGTGATGTGGCTGAAGATGCCCGTGTTGCCGTGCGCAACATCCGTCGCGATGCAAACAGCTCGCTGAAGGATCTGGTTAAGGAAAAGGAAATCAGCGAAGACGAAGAGCGTCGCGCCACTGGCGAGATCGACGATCTGACCAAGAAGTTCGTAGCTGAAATCGACGCTAAGTTGGCGGAGAAAGAAAAAGACCTGATGGCCGTATAAGGGTCGCGTTTTCATGGAAAAGACCAAGCAGACTGCACCGTCCGCGGTGCCGCGCCATGTCGCGATCATCATGGATGGTAACAATCGCTGGGCGAAGAAACGCTTTATGCCAGGTGTCGCCGGGCATAAAGCGGGCGTGGATGCGGTACGTGCGGTCATTGAAGTCTGTGCCGAGGCCAAGGTCGAGGTGCTGACCCTGTTCGCCTTTTCCAGCGAGAACTGGCAGCGTCCGGCCGATGAGGTCAGTGCCTTGATGGATCTGTTCTTCAAGGCGCTGCGTCGTGAGGCCAAGCGCCTCAACGACAACAACATCAGCCTGCGCATCATTGGTGATCGCTCGCGTTTTCATCCCGAGCTGCAGGCTGCCATGCGTGAGGCCGAGGCCATGACGGCTGGCGCCAATCGTTTTGTCCTGCAGATCGCCGCCAATTACGGCGGTCAGTGGGATATCGCGCAAGCGGCGCAACGACTGGCGCGAGAGGTTCAGGCCGGACACTTGCGTCCGGAAGACATCACGCCTGATCTGCTGCAGACCTGCCTGGCCACAGGTGATCTGCCGTTGCCTGACTTGTGTATCCGTACCGGTGGCGAGCATCGCATCAGCAATTTCCTGCTCTGGCAGCTGGCCTATGCCGAGCTGTATTTTTCCGACCTGTTCTGGCCGGACTTCAAACACGATGCCATGCGCAATGCGCTGGCCGATTACGCTTCCCGCCAGCGCCGCTTCGGTAAAACGAGCGAGCAGGTCGAGGCTGGAGCCCGGGTTTAATGCTTAAACAACGAATCATCACCGCGCTGATCCTGCTGCCGATTGCCCTGTGCGGGTTTTTCCTGCTTGAAGGTTCCGGTTTTGCACTGTTCATCGGGCTGGTAGTTACCCTTGGTGCATGGGAGTGGGCGCGTCTGGCGGGTTTCGCCGGTCAAGCGTTCCGCGTCGGTTTTGCCGCTGTGGTCGCCTGGATGCTGTTCGTCATGTACATCCTGCCCGGGCTGGCGCCTTGGGTATTGGGCGCTTCGGTGCTGTGGTGGACGGTGGCGACGTATCTGGTGCTGACCTATCCGCGTTCGAGCGAGCATTGGTCCAATGCGGCGACCAGGCTGGTGATCGGCCTGTTGATTCTCCTGCCGGCCTGGCAGGGTCTGGTGCAGATCAAGCAGTACCCGCTGGGTAACTGGCTGATCATGGCCGTGATGGTGCTGGTCTGGGGTGCCGATATCGGTGCCTATTTCTCCGGTCGTGCTTTCGGCAAGCGTAAGCTTGCGCCGCAGGTCAGTCCGGGCAAAAGCTGGGAAGGCGTGTACGGTGGCCTGGCGCTGAGCCTGGTCATTACCACGCTCGTTGCTCTGGTGCGCGACTGGACGGTGGCGCAGCTGTTCAAGGGGCTGATCTGTGCTGCGCTGATCGTGTTCATTTCGGTGGTGGGTGACCTCACTGAAAGCATGTTCAAGCGTCAGTCCGGGATCAAGGACAGCAGCAATCTGCTTCCGGGTCACGGTGGTGTGCTGGATCGTATCGATAGCCTGACGGCGGCCATTCCGGTGTTCGCCGTGCTGTTGTGGATGGCGGCCCCATGAGCCGCCCGCAACAGATTACCGTTCTGGGGGCAACCGGTTCGATTGGCCTGAGTACGCTCGATGTCATCGCTCGTCATCCTGATCGTTACCAGGTCTTTGCCTTGAGTGGCTTCACTCGCTTGAGTGAATTGCTGGCGCTCTGCGTGCGCCATATCCCGCGATTTGCCGTAGTGCCCGAGGTCGCGGCTGCCCGCACCTTGCAGGATGATTTGCGCGCGGCGGGTCTTCCAACCCGTGTTCTGGTGGGTGAGGAAGGTTTGTGTCAGGTCGCTTCCGATCCGGAAGTCGATACGGTCATGGCGGCCATCGTCGGTGCGGCGGGATTGCGCCCGACGCTGGCGGCGGTCGAGGCGGGCAAGAAGATCCTCCTGGCCAATAAAGAAGCGCTGGTGATGTCCGGCGCGCTGTTCATGCAGGCGGTGCGCAAGAGCGGTTCGGTATTGCTGCCGATCGATAGCGAGCACAACGCCATTTTCCAGTGCATGCCGCGCGATTATGCCCGTGGCCTCGAGGCGGTCGGCGTTCGCCGGATTTTGCTGACGGCTTCCGGCGGTCCGTTCCGGCAGACGCCACTGGCTGAACTGGCGCATGTTTCACCTGACCAGGCGTGTGCGCATCCGAACTGGTCCATGGGGCGAAAAATCTCCGTTGACTCGGCCAGTATGATGAACAAAGGGCTTGAGCTGATCGAGGCCTGCTGGCTGTTCGATGCCAGGCCATCCCAGGTCGAGGTGGTGATTCATCCGCAAAGCGTGATTCATTCGCTGGTCGACTACGTCGATGGTTCTGTCCTGGCGCAACTGGGTAATCCGGACATGCGCACGCCCATCGCCAATGCCCTGGCCTGGCCGGAGCGGATTGACTCGGGTGTGGCGCCGCTGGATCTGTTTGCCATTGCGCGGCTGGACTTCCAGGCGCCCGATGAAGAGCGTTTTCCTTGCCTGCGTCTGGCTCGTCAGGCGGCTGAAGCGGGAAACAGCGCGCCGGCCATGCTCAATGCCGCGAACGAAGTGGCGGTGGCGGCATTTCTCGACGAACGGGTTCGTTACCCGGAAATCGCGAGTATCATCGAGGAAGTACTGAGTCTGGAGCCCGTCGTGGCAGTGGATGATCTCGAGGCGGTGTTCACGGCAGACGCGAAAGCGCGATTGTTGGCCGGACAATGGTTGAGCCGTCACGGGCGGTAAATGCTGCAGATAGTTGACCCAGGCTGCAGCGGATAGGATTGCGGAGAAAGTAGATGAGCGCGCTCTATATGATTGTCGGCACCCTGGTCGCTCTGGGTGTGCTGGTTACCTTCCACGAGTTCGGCCATTTCTGGGTCGCGCGTCGCTGTGGGGTCAAGGTGCTGCGCTTCTCCGTAGGCTTCGGCATGCCTTTGCTGCGCTGGCACGACAAGCAGGGCACAGAATTTGTCGTTGCCGCCATCCCGTTGGGCGGCTACGTGAAAATGCTCGACGAGCGCGAAGGCGAAGTACCGCCCGACCAGCTTGATCAATCCTTCAATCGCAAATCCGTTCGTCAGCGCATTGCCATCGTAGCGGCGGGGCCGATCGCCAACTTCCTGCTGGCGTTTGTGTTCTTCTGGGGATTGGCAATGCTCGGCAGCGAGCAGGTGCGTCCGGTCATCGGGGCGGTCGAGTCCGGTAGCATCGCGGCCAAGGCGGGCTTGAGTCCCGGCCAGGAAATCGTGGCCATCGATGGTGAGGCGACTTCCGGCTGGGCGGAGGTGAATCTGCAACTGGTTCGTCGCCTGGGTGAAAGCGGCTCGTTGCAGATATTGGTTCGCGAACAAGGCTCGACGACCGACTCTCCACGTGAACTTGCGCTGGATAAATGGCTCAAAGGCGCTGACGAGCCGGACCCCATTCATTCCTTGGGGATTCGTCCGTGGCGCCCGGCATTGCCGCCTGTTCTGGCCGAACTCGATCCAAAGGGGCCGGCCCAGGCCGCCGGCCTGAAGACGGGTGACCGATTGCTGGCGCTCGATGGTCGTACGCTGGATGACTGGCAGCAGGTCGTCGATATCGTCCGTATGCATCCTGATACCAAAATCATGCTGCGGGTTGAGCGGGACGGTGCTCAAATCGACGTCCCGGTGACACTTGCCGCTCGCGGCGAGAGCAAGTCACCCAGCGGCTACCTGGGGGCAGGGGTGAAGGCTGTCGATTGGCCGCCGGAGATGATCCGCGAGGTCAGTTATGGACCATTGGCAGCGATTGGCGAGGGGGCTCGACGCACCTGGACCATGAGCGTGCTGACCCTCGATTCACTGAAGAAAATGTTGTTCGGCGAGCTCTCGGTAAAAAACTTGAGTGGACCGATAACCATTGCTAAAGTGGCGGGCGCTTCGGCCCAGTCGGGTGTTGCTGATTTCCTGAATTTCCTTGCTTATCTGAGTATTAGCCTGGGGGTTCTGAATTTGCTGCCCATTCCTGTGCTGGATGGGGGGCATTTGTTGTTTTATCTGATCGAGTGGGCGCGTGGTCGTCCCTTGTCGGATCGGGTGCAAGGTTGGGGGATACAGATCGGCATCAGTTTGGTGATCGGAGTGATGTTGCTTGCTCTGGTTAATGATCTGGGTCGTCTGTAACGTCGCTGAATTGCGAATCTGCCGCATTTTGCGGCAGTTTGTTTATTGCCAGTTGGAATAAGAAAGGACTTCATGAAACGTCTGCTGCTAACTGCGGTTCTCACCGTATTGATGATCGCCGAAGTTCACGCCGAGTCCTTCACTATCTCTGATATTCGCGTCAATGGCCTCCAGCGGGTCTCCGCGGGTAGCGTCTTTGGTGCTTTGCCGTTGAACGTCGGTGAACAGGCGGACGATCGTCGCCTGGTGGAATCCACTCGTGCGTTGTTCAAAACCGGTTTCTTTCAAGATATCCAGCTGGGCCGCGATGGCAACGTCCTGGTCATCACGGTAGTCGAGCGCCCGTCGGTCGCCAGTATCGAGATCGAAGGCAACAAGGCGATCTCTACCGAAGACCTGATGAAAGGCCTCAAGCAATCCGGTCTGGCCGAAGGCGAGATCTTCCAGCGTGCCACCCTGGAAGGTGTGCGTAACGAACTGCAGCGTCAGTACGTCGCCCAGGGTCGCTACTCGGCTACCGTCGACACCGAAGTGGTGCCGCAGCCGCGTAACCGCGTTGGCCTGAAGGTCAACATCAACGAAGGTACCGTTGCGGCTATCCAGCACATCAACGTGGTGGGCAACACAGTCTTCCCCGATGAAGACCTGATCGACCTTTTCGAACTCAAGACCACCAACTGGTTGTCGTTCTTCAAGAACGATGACAAGTACGCCCGTGAAAAACTGTCCGGTGACCTGGAACGTCTGCGTTCCTACTACCTGGACCGTGGCTATATCAATATGGATATCGCTTCGACCCAGGTTTCCATTACGCCGGACAAGAAACACGTCTATATCACCGTCAACGTCAACGAAGGCGAGAAATACACCGTTCGTGACGTCAAGCTCAGCGGCGACCTGAAAGTCCCTGAAGACCAGATCAAGTCTCTGTTGCTGGTGCAAAAAGGCCAGGTGTTCTCGCGCAAGCTGATGACCACCACCTCCGAACTGATCACCCGTCGCCTGGGTAACGAAGGCTACACCTTCGCCAACGTCAACGGCGTGCCTCAACCGCACGATGAAGATCACACCGTGGACATCCTGTTCGCGGTCGATCCGGGCAAGCGTGCCTATGTGAACCGCATCAACTTCCGTGGCAACACCAAGTCCGAAGACGAAGTGCTGCGTCGTGAAATGCGTCAGATGGAAGGCGGCTGGGCTTCGACCTACCTGATCGATCAATCCAAGACCCGTCTGGAGCGTCTGGGCTTCTTCAAGGAAGTCAACGTCGAAACCCCGGCCGTACCGGGTGTCGATGACCAGGTGGACGTCAACTACAGCGTTGAAGAGCAAGCTTCCGGTTCGATTACCGCCAGCGTCGGTTTCGCCCAGAGCGCCGGCCTGATCCTCGGTGGTTCGATCACCCAGAACAACTTCCTGGGTACCGGTAACAAGGTCAGCGTCGGCTTGACCAAAAGCGAATACCAGACCCGCTACAACTTCGGTTTCGTCGACCCCTACTGGACCGCCGACGGCGTGAGCCTGGGTTACAACGCCTTCTACCGTACGACTGACTACGATGACCTCGATACCGACGTCGCCAGCTACGCCGTAGACAGCCTGGGTGCCGGTGTGAGTGTCGGTTATCCAATCAGCGAGACTTCGCGTCTGACCTTCGGCCTGAATGCGCAACAAGACGAAATCAAGACCGGTGTCTACACCGTTGACGAGATCTTCGACTTCGTTAACAAGGAAGGCGACAAGTACCTGAACTTCAAGGCTTCGGCCGGTTGGTCCGAGTCCACCCTGAACAAGGGCGTGCTCGCTACCCGTGGTCACTCCCAGAGCCTGGTGCTGGAATCCACGATTCCAGGCAGCGACCTGTCGTTCTTCAAACTCGACTACCGTGGCCAGTTGTTCCAGCCATTGAGCGAGAACTACACCATGCGCCTGCACACCGAGCTGGGTTATGGCGATGGTTACGGTTCTACCGACGGCTTGCCATTCTATGAAAACTACTATGCTGGTGGTTTCAACTCGGTACGCGGCTTCAAGGACAGCACCCTGGGTCCTCGCAGTACGCCAAGTACCGGCAAGAACCCTGGCACAGCGTTCGACCCGGACCAGGATCCACTGCCGTTCGGTGGTAACGTCCTGATCCAGGGCGGTGTGGAGGTTCTGTTCCCGCTGCCGTTCGTCAAAGATCAACGCTCCCTGCGTACCTCGGTATTCTGGGATGTGGGTAACGTGTTCGATTCGTCGTGCTCGGATACCACAAACGCTGATGGCACGAAGTCCGACACCAAGTGCAACGACATTAGCCTGAGCAATATGGCCAGTTCTGTTGGTGTAGGTGTGACGTGGGTCACTGCACTGGGTCCTTTGAGTTTCGCATTGGCCATGCCGGTCAAGAAGCCGGATGACGCCGAGACTCAAGTGTTCCAATTTTCCCTCGGCCAGACGTTCTAAGCGTCTGACCCAAGATAACGACAATGAATTTTGTAGGAGTGCATCGTGCGTAAGTTGACTCAATTGGTTCTCCTGGCCAGCGTCCTGGTCGCTGGTCCGGCATTTGCCGACATGAAAATTGCAGTTCTGAACTATCAGATGGCTCTGCTGGAGTCCGACGCGGCCAAGAAATACGCCGTGGATGCCGAGAAGAAGTTCGGTCCTCAGCTGACCAAGCTCAAGACGCTGGAAACCAGCGCCAAGGGTATTCAGGACCGCCTGATGGCCGGTGGCGACAAAATGCAGCAGGGCGAGCGCGAGCGTCTGGAGCTTGAATTCAAGCAAAAGGCCCGTGACTTCCAGTTCCAGTCCAAGGAGCTGAACGAAGCCAAAGCCGTTGCCGACCGTGAAATGCTGAAGCAGCTCAAGCCGAAACTGGACAGCGCTGTGGAAGAAGTCATCAAGAAAGGTGCTTTTGACCTGGTCTTCGAGCGTGGCGCAGTGATTGATGTCAAGCCTCAGTACGACATCACTCGCCAGGTTATCGAGCGCATGAATCAGCTGAAGTAATCCATGACCGTGACCATTAAGCTCGGCCAGTTGGCCGAGTTCCTCGGCGCCACGCTACGTGGCGACCCGGAGAGAGAAATTACTGGGCTGGCCACCTTGCAGGAGGCTGGCCCAGCTCAGTTGAGCTTTCTCGCAAACCCTCAATACCGTAAGTACCTGGCGGACAGCCGGGCCGCAGCACTGTTGCTGAAGGCTGCTGATGCCGAAGGTTTTGCCGGTAATGCGTTGGTGGTGCCTGATCCGTATCTGGCCTACGCGCGTGTTTCCCACCTGTTCGATCCAAAACCGAAAGCGGCTGCCGGTATTCACCCGACAGCCGTTGTGGCTGAAGACGCGGTGGTTGACCCGGCTGCGAGTATTGGTGCCTTTGCGGTGATCGAAAGCGCGGCACGTATTGCTGCCGGCGTGACCATCGGTGCGCATTGCTTCATCGGCGCCCGTTGCGAAATCGGTGAAGGCGGTTGGCTGGCCCCACGGGTCACGCTGTACCACGACGTGCGTATCGGCAAGCGTGTGGTCATTCAGTCAGGTGCCGTGCTCGGCGGCGAAGGTTTCGGTTTTGCCAATGAGAAAGGTGTCTGGCAGAAAATTGCCCAGATCGGTGGTGTGCTGGTCGGTGACGATGTCGAGATTGGCGTGAATACCGCTATCGATCGCGGCGCATTGGCCGATACCATTCTCGGTAATGGTGTGAAGCTCGACAACCAGATCCAGATCGCCCACAACGTTCAGGTCGGTGATCACACCGCCATGGCGGCCTGTGTCGGGATCTCTGGCAGCACCAAAATCGGCAAGCATTGCATGCTCGCTGGCGGTGTAGGGCTGGTGGGGCATATCGAAATTTGCGATAACGTTTTCATCACCGGAATGACCATGGTGACCCACTCGATTACCGAAAAGGGTTCCTATTCTTCCGGTACGGCCATGCAGCCAGCAGCCGAATGGCGCAAAAGCGCGGCTCGCATCCGTCAGCTCGATGACATCGCGCGGCGCCTGCGACAGCTGGAAAAGCAAGTAGGGGAAGTGACCCCTGACGGTAATGCTTCATCAGATGGCTGATACCATTTCCATATCAAGTGTGCACAGCCGCTAGACTGCCTCCTTGATTTGCTAGCGGAACGTGCGTCAGTCGCGCGCTCCCAATCTTTACATAGGCTTCCCCCCGAAATGATGGACATCAACGAGATTCGCGAATACCTGCCTCACCGTTACCCGTTCCTGCTGGTGGACCGGGTAGTGGAGCTGGATGTTGAAGGCAAGCGCATTCGCGCCTACAAGAATGTCAGCATCAACGAACCGTTCTTCAATGGCCACTTCCCCGCGCATCCAATCATGCCGGGCGTATTGATCATCGAAGCCATGGCTCAGGCTGCCGGGATCCTTGGTTTCAAGATGCTCGACGTGAAACCAGCCGACGGCACCCTCTATTACTTCGTCGGTTCCGACAAGCTGCGCTTTCGCCAGCCGGTTCTGCCAGGCGATCAGTTGATCCTTGAAGCCAAGTTCATCAGCTGCAAGCGTCAGATCTGGAAATTCGAATGCCAGGCTTCGGTCGATGGCAAGCCGGTCTGCTCCGCTGAAATCATCTGCGCGGAACGCAAACTATGAGTTTGATTGACCCTCGTGCAATCATCGATCCGACAGCCATTCTGGCTGACGGCGTCGAGGTCGGCCCGTGGTCGATCGTCGGCGCAGGTGTGGAAATCGGCGAGGGGACAGTCATCGGGCCGCACGTGATCCTCAAGGGCCCGACCCGAATCGGCAAGCACAATCGCATCTACCAGTTTTCCTCGGTGGGTGAAGACACGCCTGACCTGAAGTACAAGGGCGAGGAAACCCGCCTGGTGATTGGTGATCACAACGTCATCCGTGAGGGCGTGACGATCCACCGCGGCACCATCCAGGATCGTTCGGAAACGACCCTGGGCGATCACAACCTGATCATGGCCTATGCCCACATCGGCCATGACAGCGTGATTGGCAACCACTGCATCCTGGTGAACAACACCGCACTGGCGGGCCATGTGCATGTGGAAGACTGGGCCATCCTCTCCGGTTTTACCCTGGTTCACCAGTACTGCCACATTGGCGCCCACAGCTTCTCCGGCATGGGTACGGCGATCGGCAAGGATGTTCCAGCCTACGTCACGGTGTTCGGCAACCCTGCTGAAGCCCGCAGCATGAACTTCGAGGGCATGCGCCGTCGGGGGTTCAGCGAAGATGCGATCCACGCGCTGCGTCGTGCCTACAAAGTGGTGTACCGCCAGGGCCTGACCGTGGAGCAGGCGCTCGCCGAACTGGCAGAGCCGTCCGCCCAGTATCCGGAAGTGGCGGTGTTCCGTGACTCCATCCAGTCTTCGACCCGCGGCATCACCCGCTAACCATGGCTAATCTGCGTATTGCGCTGGTAGCGGGTGAGGCTTCCGGTGACATTCTGGGTGCGGGCCTCATGCGCGCGCTCAAGGCTCGTCACCCGGCCGTCGAATTCATCGGTGTCGGTGGTCCGTTGATGCAGGCTGAAGGCCTGACCTCGTATTTCCCGATGGAACGTCTGTCCGTCATGGGCCTGGTGGAAGTGCTGGGCCGGCTGCGCGAGTTGCTGGCGCGGCGCAAGAAGCTGGTCGCCGACCTGATCGCCGCGAAACCCGATGTGTTCATCGGTATCGATGCGCCGGACTTCAACCTCAATATCGAACTCAAACTGCGTCAGGCCGGTATCAAGACCGTGCATTACGTCAGTCCATCGGTTTGGGCCTGGCGGCAGAAACGCGTGCTGAAGATTCGCGAAGGCTGCGATCTGATGCTCACGCTGTTCCCGTTCGAAGCCAAATTTTATGAAGAGAAAGGCGTGCCGGTGCGGTTTGTCGGCCATACCTTGGCCGATGCCATTCCACTCGAAGCCGATCGCGCGGCTGCACGGGCCGAGCTCGGTTTGCCTGACGGGCCGTTGGTGGCGTTGATGCCAGGCAGCCGTGGCGGTGAAGTTGGCCGGCTAGGTGCGTTGTTTCTCGATACCGCGCAGCGCCTGCGGGCGTTGCGCCCGGGTGTGCGGTTTGTTATGCCTTGCGCCAGTGCGCAACGTCGCGCACAGCTTGAAGAACTGTTGGCCGGTCGCGATCTGCCACTGACCCTGCTCAATGGACAGTCGCATCTGGCCTTGGCAGCGTGCGATGCGGTGTTGATTGCTTCCGGTACCGCAACGCTTGAAGCTTTGTTGTACAAGCGGCCGATGGTGGTCGCCTATCGCCTGGCGCCGCTGACGTTCTGGATTCTCAAGCGCATGGTGAAAAGCCCCTACATTTCGTTGCCGAACCTGTTGGCACAGCGTCTGTTGGTGCCCGAGTTGTTGCAGGACGATGCCACGGTCGAAGCGCTGGCCCAGACCTTGTCGCCCTTGATCGAGGGGGGGGAAGAGCAGACCCGTGGTTTTGATGAAATTCACCGGACCCTGCGTCTGGATGCCTCCAACCAGGCTGCGGACGCAGTGCTGAAGCTGATCGGCCAGGTAGAATGAGTAAAACGAACATGCAGATGGGGCTGGACTTTACCTTGGTCGCTGAAGTCGAAGAGTTGGTTGCCGGTGTCGATGAAGTCGGTCGCGGCCCGCTCTGTGGTGCGGTAGTGACGGCGGCGGTGATTCTTGATCCGAACCGCCCGATCCTCGGCCTGAACGACTCGAAGAAACTCACCGAAGCCCGTCGCGAAAAGCTCTACGACGAAATCTGCGAAAAAGCCCTGAGCTGGTGCATCGCTCGCGCCGAAGTCGAGGAAATCGACGAACTGAACATCCTGCACGCCACCATGCTGGCCATGCAGCGTGCTGTCGCGGGGCTGCACATCCAGCCGAAGCTGGCGATGATCGACGGCAACCGCTGCCCGAAACTGCCAATGCGCTCCGAGGCTGTGGTGAAGGGCGATAGCAAGGTTCCTGCCATCGCTGCTGCCTCTATTCTGGCCAAGGTCAGTCGCGACCGGGAAATGGCCGCGTTCGAGTTGATCTACCCCGGCTACGGCATCGGTGGCCACAAGGGCTACCCGACACCCGTTCATCTGGAAGCGCTCGCCCGTCTCGGCCCGACCCCGATTCACCGGCGCTCCTTTGCTCCGGTGCGTCTGGCTTACGAGGCGCGGGAAAGTCTCATCGAGAGTTAGTCGCAAGGCTGATTTTTTTTACCAAGGCCCGGTACAATCCGGGCCTTGTTGTTTTCATGACTTAACGCAGGATCACTATGCCGGCTTCATTCGTTCACCTACGCCTGCACACTGAATACTCCCTGGTCGACGGTCTGGTGCGGATCAAGCCGCTGGTCAAGACCCTGGTCGGCATGAACATGCCTGCCGTGGCGGTCACCGACCAGAACAACATGTGTTCCCTGGTCAAATTCTATAAAAACGCCATGGGTGCCGGGATCAAGCCGATCTGTGGCGCCGACCTGTGGCTGTCGAACAAGGATCCGGACAACCCGCTGAGCCGGATCAGCCTGCTGGTGATGAACGCCGAAGGCTATCGCAACCTCACCGAACTGATTTCCCGCGGCTTTATCGAAGGTCAGCGCAATGGCGCAATCATCATCGAGCGTGAATGGGTCGCTGAAGCCAGCGCCGGCTTGATCATGTTGTCGGCGGCCAAAGAGGGCGAGATCGGCCAGGCCATGCTCAGCGGCAACCCCGCCGAGGCCGAAACCCTGACCCGCGAATGGATGGACGTGTTTCCGGATCGTTTCTACCTGGAGATCCAGCGCACCAACCGCCCCAACGATGAAGAACAGCTGCACGGCGCCGTGGCCCTGGCCGAGAAGCTCGGTGCGCCGCTGGTGGCGACCAACGACGTGCGTTTCATCAAGCAGGAAGACTTCGCCGCCCACGAAACCCGCGTCTGCATCGGTGAGGGCCGTGCCCTCGACGATCCGCGGCGTTCGAAGAATTACAGTGATCAGCAGTACCTCAAAAGCGCCGAGGAAATGGCCGAGCTGTTCAGCGACATTCCCGAAGCGCTGGAAAACACCGTCGAGATCGCCAAGCGTTGCAACATCGAAGTGAAGCTGGGTACGCACTTCCTGCCCAACTTCCCGATCCCCGATGGCATGACCATCGACGAATACTTCCGCAAGGTGTCCTTCGATGGCCTGGAAGAGCGCCTTGCCGTCCTGCTGCCCAAGGACACCACCGAAGACTATGAAGCCAAGCGTCAGGTCTATGTCGACCGGCTGAATTTCGAGCTGGATATCATCATCCAGATGGGCTTCCCCGGTTACTTCCTGATCGTGATGGACTTTATCCAGTGGGCCAAGAACAACGGCGTGCCGGTAGGTCCTGGCCGTGGGTCGGGTGCCGGATCGCTGGTGGCCTATGTGCAGAAGATCACCGACCTCGACCCGCTGGAATATGACCTGCTGTTCGAACGTTTCCTTAATCCGGAACGGGTATCGATGCCCGACTTCGACGTCGACTTCTGCATGGACGGTCGCGATCGGGTGATCGACTACGTGGCCGAGAAGTACGGTCGCAACGCGGTAAGCCAGATCATCACCTTCGGTTCCATGGCGGCCAAGGCCGTGGTTCGCGACGTGGCGCGGGTGCAGGGCAAGTCCTACGGCCTGGCGGACCGTCTGTCGAAGATGATCCCGTTCGAAGTCGGCATGACCCTGGAAAAGGCCTACGAGCAGGAAGAGATCCTGCGCGACTTCATCAAGGTCGATGAAGAAGCCGCGGAAATCTGGGAGATGGCCCGCAAGCTCGAAGGCGTTGTGCGTAACGTCGGCAAGCACGCCGGTGGCGTGGTGATCGCCCCGACCAAACTGACCGACTTCTCGCCGATCTACTGCGACGAGGCGGGCGATGGCCTGGTAACCCAGTTCGACAAGGACGACGTTGAAGCAGCCGGTCTGGTGAAGTTCGACTTCCTCGGCCTGCGGACCCTGACGATCATCGATTGGGCGCTGAAAACGATCAACCGCGACCGCGCCAAGGTCAACGAGCCGCCGCTGGATATCGCGTTCATCCCGCTGGACGACAAGCCGACCTACACCTTGCTGCAAAAAGCCGAAACCACGGCGGTGTTCCAGCTTGAGTCCCGGGGCATGAAGGAGCTGATCAAAAAGCTCAAGCCCGACTGCCTGGAAGACTTGATCGCACTGGTGGCCCTGTTCCGTCCGGGCCCGCTGCAATCGGGCATGGTGGACGACTTCATCAACCGCAAGCACGGTCGCGCCGAGCTGGCGTATCCGCACTCGGACTACCAGTACGAAGGCCTCAAGCCCGTACTGGCACCGACCTACGGCATCATCCTGTATCAGGAACAGGTGATGCAGATTGCCCAGGTCATGGCTGGCTACACCCTCGGTGGTGCGGACATGCTGCGTCGCGCCATGGGTAAGAAAAAACCCGAGGAAATGGCCAAGCAGCGCGGCGGTTTCATTGAGGGTTGCGCCACCAACAATATCGACGCGGACCTGGCCGGTAACATTTTCGACCTGGTGGAAAAATTCGCCGGTTACGGGTTCAACAAATCCCACTCCGCGGCCTATGGCCTGGTGTCGTACCAGACCGCGTGGCTGAAGGCGCACTACCCGGCGCCGTTCATGGCCGCGGTACTCTCGGCGGATATGCACAACACCGACAAGGTCGTGACCTTGATCGAAGAAGTGCGGACCATGAAGCTGCGTCTCGACGCACCGGACGTCAACACCTCCGAATTCAAGTTCACGGTGAACGACGAAGGCCGGATCATCTACGGCCTGGGTGCCATCAAGGGCGTGGGTGAGGGACCGGTCGAGGCCATCACCGAAGCGCGTCTGGCCGGTCCGTTCAAGGATCTGTTCGATTTCTGCGCCCGGGTCGACCTCAAGCGCATCAACAAGCGCACCCTCGACGGTTTGATCCGCAGCGGTGCCCTGGATCGCCTCGGGCCGTACTTCCACGATGAGCAGAAAGCCTACCAGGCCAACATCGACCGCAATCGCGCGGTGCTGCTGACGGCCATGGAAGAAGCGATCAAGGCGGCCGAACAGACCGCACGCACCCAGGACAGCGGTCACTCGGACCTGTTTGGCGGTCTGTTTGTCGAGGAAGACGCCGATGTCTACGCCAATCACCGCAAGGCCAAGGAGCTGACCCTCAAGGAGCGTCTCAAAGGCGAGAAAGATACCCTGGGCCTGTACCTGACCGGTCACCCGATTGACGAGTACGAGGGTGAAATCCGTCGCTTCGCCCGGCAGCGCATCATCGATCTGAAACCGGCGCGTGATACCCAGACTGTCGCCGGGATGATCATCGCCTTGCGGGTGATGAAGAACAAAAAGGGCGACAAGATGGGGTTCATCACCCTCGATGACCGCTCCGGGCGGATCGAGGCCTCGCTGTTTTCCGAAGCGTTCCATTCGGCGCAGTCACTGTTGCAGACCGACGCGATGGTGGTGGTCGAAGGCGAGGTCAGCAACGACGACTTCTCCGGTGGCCTGAAATTGCGGGTCAAGCGGGTGATGAGCATGGAAGATGCGCGCACCAACCTGGCCGAAAGCCTGCGCCTGAAGCTGCATGCCAAGGATCTCAAGGGTGATCAGCTACGCTGGTTGGGCGAGTTGTTGAAGCGTCACCGCGGTGCGTGCCCGATCACCATGGACTACACCAGCCCTGATGCGAAGGCCTTGTTGCAGTTCGGCGAGGGCTGGCGGATCGATCCGGCGGATGCGTTGATTCAAGCCCTGCGTGACCAGTTCGGGCGAGACAACGTCTTCCTCCAATACCGTTGACGGTCAGTGCTATCAGATTGCCCTGACCCAGACCTGAATTTTTAATCTCGACCTCAACGCGCCTGTCCCTTAAGGTAGGGCGCGAATAGACAACCGGCCGGCCCAAGACTCCTTGGGACTCGACCCAAGACGGACGCCTATGAACCCGAATTTTCTAGATTTCGAACAGCCGATCGCCGACCTGCAAGCCAAGATCGAAGAGTTGCGCTTGGTCGGTAATGACAATTCGCTGAATATCGGCGATGAGATCTCCCGCCTGCAGGACAAGAGCAAAACGCTGACCGAAGACATTTTCGGCAAGCTGACCAGCTGGCAGATCGCACGCCTGGCACGTCACCCGAAACGTCCGTATACCCTGGACTACATCGAACACATCTTCACCGAGTTCGACGAACTGCACGGTGACCGTCACTTCTCCGACGACGCGGCCATCGTTGGCGGCATCGCCCGTCTGGACGACAAGCCGGTCATGGTCATCGGCCACCAGAAGGGCCGTGAAGTGCGCGAAAAGGTTCGCCGCAACTTCGGCATGCCGCGTCCGGAAGGCTACCGCAAGGCTTGCCGCCTGATGGAAATGGCCGAACGCTTCAAGATGCCGATCCTGACCTTCATCGACACCCCGGGCGCCTACCCTGGCATCGACGCTGAAGAGCGCAACCAGAGCGAAGCGATTGCCTGGAACCTGCGGGTGATGGCGCGCCTGAAAACCCCAATCATCGCCACCGTGATCGGTGAGGGTGGTTCCGGTGGTGCACTGGCAATCGGTGTCTGCGACCAGTTGAACATGCTGCAATACTCGACCTACGCGGTGATTTCGCCGGAAGGTTGCGCTTCGATTTTGTGGAAAACCGCCGAGAAGGCACCGGATGCCGCAGAAGCGATGGGCATCACCGCCGAGCGCCTCAAAGGCCTGGGCATCGTGGACAAGGTGATTGGCGAGCCATTGGGTGGCGCGCACCGTGACCCGGCTACTGCCGCTGCGTCGATCCGCGCCGAGCTGAGTTCGCAACTGGCAATGCTGAAGAAGTTCGACAACGACGCGCTGCTCAAGCGCCGTTACGATCGTCTGATGAGCTACGGTCTCTAAGCCGAACACGCAGTGCCCATGTGGGAGCGAGCTTGCTCGCGATGAGGGTGTAACAGTCGACGAATGTGTTGAATGTTAGGCCGCTATCGCGAGCAAGCTCGCTCCCACATTTGATTTGTGCATAGAGGCAGATATGAGTCAGTCCGCGATTGATTTGCCTTCCAGGCTTTTGCTGAATCTGAAACCGTGGCGCAATGCTGCGACCTGGCGTATCGCCTTCTCCGGCGGCCTGGACTCCACTGTCCTGCTGCATCTGCTGGCACATCTTGCAACAACCGAATCCCTGCCGGCGCTGAGCGCCATCCATGTTCATCACGGTCTTCAAGCCGTGGCCGATGTTTGGCCGGAACATTGTCGTTCTGTGTGCGCTTCGCTGGGCGTCCCGTTGCAGATCGTTCGTGTACAGGTGCAGCCTGGCGCCAGTCTGGAGCGGTCGGCCCGGAACGCGCGGTATTACGCGTTCACCGAAGTGACGCAAACCGATGACGTGCTGCTGACCGCCCAGCACCGCGACGATCAGGCGGAAACCTTGCTGTTCCGTTTGTTGCGTGGGGCCGGTGTGCGCGGGCTGTCGGGTATGCCGCGTCAGCGCCCGTTGGGCAAGGGCCATCTGCTGCGGCCATTGCTCGATGTCACGCGGGCTGAACTGGAGGCCTATGCCAACGAGCATGGCTTGAGCTGGATCGAAGATCCTTCAAACGAAGATCGGCAGTTCTCGCGCAACTACCTGCGGCATCAAGTCTTCCCCGCCTTGACCCGGCGCTGGCCACAAGCGGTGGCAACCATGGCCCGCAGCGCGGCGCATCAGACTGAAGCGCAGGGGTTGCTCGAAGAACTGGCGGACATGGATTTGCGTGAGGCCAACTCTGTCAGTGAGTTCGCCTGGCTGGGCCTGCGATCCCTTGAACTGACGTCGCTTGCGCAACTCTCCGATGCCCGGCAGCGCAATGCCCTGAGTCATTGGCTCGAACCGCTGACCCGCCTGCCGGACACTGACCATTGGTCGGGTTGGAAGAATTTGCGCGACGCCAGCGGCGATGCCTGCCCGGTGTGGCGGCTGGCCGATGGCGAGTTGCATCGGGCGGGCGGGCGGATCTGGTGGTTGTCGGGCTGCTGGTTGCGCCCTCTGCCTGTCGCCGGAACGTGGCAGGACCCGCGTTCACCGCTGGTAATCCCGGACAACGGCATGCTGTCGCTCACCGGGCAAATCCCCGATGGCCCGTTGCAGATCCGCTATCGTGAAGGGGGAGAGGTCATGGCCTTGCCAGGTCGTGGCCATCGGGATCTGAAACGTTTGCTCAATGAAAGCGCTGTACCGTCCTTCGTACGCGGCAGATTGCCGCTGCTCTACAAAGAGGGGCAATTGCTGGCGGTAGCGAACATCAACGGGCTCGATGGCGGTGCGATCGGTAACTGGCATTTGCATTGGCAGCCACTGAACGAAGATCAAGGTTTGAGCTGAAAGGGGCTTTCCGGTAGACTACGCTCCCTTCTTGATACAACTTCTGTGGATTCGCCTGAATTGCAGGAGTTGCCGATTACCAAGCAGTCTTTGCTGGGCGATTCCAAAAAATGTGTAGCGAGCAACGAACCGGTGATTCATTTCCCGGTCTGTCCCAACGCGGCGGTTTTTTTGAAAGGTGCACTGTGATTAATGCAGGTGATCGGGGGCTTCGGCCTTCCTTCGCTTTCCCCGGCGGCTCGGACCGCTTTAACGCAGACTTCTAGGGTTTTTCATGACGCGCTACATATTCGTCACGGGCGGTGTTGTTTCTTCATTGGGGAAAGGCATTGCATCGGCATCATTGGCGGCCATCCTGGAGGCGCGGGGACTTAAGGTCACCATGCTGAAGCTGGACCCGTACATCAACGTCGACCCGGGCACCATGAGCCCGTTCCAGCACGGTGAAGTGTTCGTCACCCACGACGGCGCCGAGACCGACCTGGACCTGGGCCACTACGAGCGGTTCATCCGCACGACCATGACCCAGAACAACAACTTCACCACCGGCCGTGTCTACGAACACGTGCTGCGCAAAGAGCGCCGTGGTGACTACCTGGGTGCAACCATCCAGGTGATCCCGCACATCACCGACGAAATCAAGCGCCGCATCATCAAGGGTGCCGGCGACGCTGACGTGGCCATGGTCGAGATCGGTGGCACCGTAGGTGACATCGAGTCGCAACCGTTCCTCGAGGCGATCCGCCAACTGCGTTTCGAAGTCGGCGCCAAGCGCGCGATGCTGATGCACCTGACACTGGTGCCTTACATCGCCACTGCCGGTGAAACCAAGACCAAGCCAACCCAGCACTCGGTGAAGGAACTGCGTTCCATCGGCCTGCAACCAGACGTGCTGGTCTGCCGCTCCGACCACCCGATCGATGTGTCGTCGCGTCGCAAGATCGCGCAGTTCACCAACGTTGAAGAACGTGCGGTGATCGCGCTGGAAGACGCCGATACCATCTACAAGATCCCGGGCATCCTGCACTCCCAGGGCCTGGACGATTTCGTCGTCGAGCGCTTCGGCCTGCAATGTGGCGGTGCCGATCTGTCCGAGTGGGAAGCCGTGGTCGACGCCAAGCTCAACCCTGAGCACGAAGTCACCATCGCCATGGTCGGCAAGTACATGGAGCTGCTGGACGCCTACAAGTCGCTGATCGAAGCGATGAGTCACGCCGGCATCAGCAACCGTACCAAGGTCAACCTGCGCTACATCGATTCCGAAGACATCGAGAACCAGGGCACCGCGCTGCTGGAAGGCGTCGATGCGATCCTGGTGCCGGGCGGCTTCGGTCTGCGTGGCGTTGAAGGCAAGATCACTGCCGTTCAATACGCTCGCGAAAACAAGGTTCCATACCTGGGCATCTGCCTGGGCATGCAAGTGGCCGTTATCGAGTTCGCCCGTAACGTGATGGGCTGGAAAGACGCCAACTCCACCGAGTTCGATCGTGCAAGCGGTCACCCGGTCGTGGGCTTGATCACCGAGTGGGAAGATGCCACCGGCGCGGTCGAAATCCGTACCGAAGCTTCCGATCTGGGCGGCACCATGCGCCTGGGCGCGCAGGATTGCCTGCTGGAGCCGGGTTCCCTGGTTCATGGTTGCTACGGCAAGGACGTGATCGTCGAGCGTCACCGTCATCGCTACGAAGTGAACAACAACCTGCTGCCGCAAATCATGGAAGCCGGTTTGAAAATCTCCGGTCGTTCCGGGGATGGCGCACTGGTTGAAGTGGTTGAAGCACCGGATCATCCATGGTTCGTCGCTTGCCAGTTCCACCCTGAGTTCACCTCGACGCCACGCGACGGTCATCCGCTGTTCAGCGGTTTCGTCAAGGCCGCGTTGGCTCAACACCAGAAGAAGGCGTAACCCCGATGGCACAGAAGATCATCCGCGTCGGCGACATCGAGATTGCCAACGACAAACCCATGGTGCTGTTCGGCGGCATGAACGTGCTGGAAAGCCGTGACATGGCCATGCAGGTTTGCGAAGAGTATGTGAAGGTCACCGAAAAGCTCGGTATCCCTTACGTGTTCAAGGCCAGTTTCGACAAGGCCAACCGGTCTTCTGTGACCTCCTATCGTGGTCCTGGCCTGGAAGAAGGCATGCGCATCTTCCAGGACATCAAGCAAGCCTTCGGCGTGCCGGTCATCACCGACGTCCACGAGCCTGACCAGGCCGCGGTCGTCGCTGAAGTCTGCGACATCATCCAGTTGCCGGCCTTCCTGTCGCGCCAGACCGACCTCGTGGTCGCGATGGCCAAAACGGGCGCCGTGATCAACATCAAGAAAGCCCAGTTCCTCGCCCCTCAGGAAATGAAGCACATCCTGAACAAGTGCGTGGAAGCGGGTAATGATCAGTTGATTCTCTGCGAGCGTGGTTCGAGCTTCGGCTACAACAAC
Source organism: Pseudomonas sp. GW821-FHT07G06 (assembly GCF_058986625.1). Classification (NCBI taxonomy): domain Bacteria; kingdom Pseudomonadati; phylum Pseudomonadota; class Gammaproteobacteria; order Pseudomonadales; family Pseudomonadaceae; genus Pseudomonas; species Pseudomonas sp. GW821-FHT07G06. Next base: position 88,191 of record NZ_JBYSVW010000010.1, on the reverse strand, counting down.
CTGGTCGTCGACATGCTCGGCTTCGGCATCATGAAGCAGTTCGAATACCCGGTGTTCTTCGACGTGACCCACGCCCTGCAAATGCCTGGCGGTCGCTCCGATTCCGCCGGCGGTCGTCGCGCCCAGGTCACCGACCTGGCGAAGGCCGGCATGAGCCAATCGCTGGCCGGCCTGTTCCTGGAAGCCCACCCGGATCCGGACAACGCCAAATGTGACGGTCCTTGCGCCTTGCGCCTGGACAAACTGGAGCCATTCCTGGCCCAGCTCAAAGCCCTGGACGAACTGGTGAAGAGTTTTCCGACGGTAGAAACCGCGTAATCCTCAATTCTCCGGTAAAGTACCGCACGATTTAATGCTCAGGTCCTCGGGCCTGAGCCTTGTCGTCTGCAAGACTGCCCGCTGCACCTCACTTGCCGACGATCAAAGATTTCCTACAGCTGCGTCGTTTTCGTCAACTTTGGAGTGTTTACAACAATGGCTAAAATCGTCGACATCAAAGGTCGTGAAGTTCTCGACTCCCGTGGCAATCCCACCGTGGAAGCGGATGTGCTTCTCGATAACGGCATCATCGGCAGCGCCTGCGCGCCGTCCGGTGCTTCCACTGGCTCGCGTGAAGCGCTCGAGCTGCGTGATGGCGACAAGAGCCGTTACCTGGGCAAGGGTGTTCTGAAGGCAGTAGCCAACATCAACGGTCCGATCAAGGACCTGTTGAAAGGCATGGACCCAAGCGACCAGAAAGCGCTCGATCTGGCAATGATCAAGCTCGACGGTACTGAAAACAAAGGTTCCCTGGGCGCCAACGCGATCCTCGCCGTTTCCCTGGCTGCCGCCAAGGCCGCAGCACAGGACCAGGACCTGCCGCTGTACGCTCACATCGCCAACCTGAACGGCACCCCGGGTGTCTACTCGATGCCGGTTCCGATGATGAACATCATCAACGGCGGCGAGCACGCCGATAACAACGTCGACATCCAGGAATTCATGGTTCAGCCGGTTGGCGCCAAGTCTTTCTCGGAAGGTCTGCGCATGGGCACCGAGATTTTCCACCACCTCAAAGCCGTACTGAAGGCCCGTGGCCTGAGCACTGCGGTCGGTGACGAAGGTGGTTTCGCGCCGAACCTGGCTTCCAACGAAGACGCTTTGAAAGTGATCTCCGAAGCCGTGGCCAACGCCGGTTACAAGCTGGGCACCGACGTGACCCTGGCCCTGGACTGCGCGGCCAGCGAGTTCTACGAAGACGGCAAGTACAACCTGTCCGGCGAAGGCCAGGTGTTCACCGCCGAAGGTTTCGCCGACTACCTCAAAGGCCTGACCGAGCGTTACCCGATCATCTCCATCGAAGATGGCCTGGACGAGTCCGACTGGGCTGGCTGGAAGATCCTCACCGACAAGATCGGCGAGAAGACCCAGCTGGTAGGCGACGACCTGTTCGTCACCAACACCAAGATCCTGAAAGAAGGCATCGACAAGAAGATCGCCAACTCGATCCTGATCAAGTTCAACCAGATCGGCACCCTGACCGAAACCCTGGAAGCCATCCAGATGGCCAAGGCTGCCGGCTACACCGCAGTGATCTCGCACCGCTCCGGCGAAACCGAAGATTCGACCATTGCCGACCTGGCCGTGGGCACCTCGGCTGGCCAGATCAAGACCGGCTCCCTGTGCCGTTCCGACCGCGTTTCCAAGTACAACCAACTGCTGCGTATCGAAGAACAGTTGAACGGCAAAGCCAAGTACAACGGTCGTAGCGAGTTCCGCGGTTAAGCGGAAATTGGTAAAAAGACACCGGATTGTGTCGGAAAAATCGCTACAGCGACGTTTTTGCCACTAATCTGATGGCTTATAAGCACAAGCCTGGTTCTTCCAGGCTTCGTGCTATCAGAAGCTTCACGTTTGGCATGGCTGTCTTTTTTCACTGGATACCTGATATTCGATGCGCAGTCCCAATTGGTTGTTCCTCATTCTGCTTTTGTTGCTGGCTGGCCTGCAGTACCGCCTGTGGGTGGGAAACGGCAGTCTGGCGCAAGTGGCCGAGTTGACGCAGCAGATCGCGGATCAGCAAGCTGAAAACCAGACATTGCTGGAGCGCAATCGGGTAATGGACGCCGAAGTCAGTGAGTTGAAAAAGGGCATGGAGACCGTTGAAGAACGGGCTCGCCATGAGCTGGGCATGGTCAAGGATGGTGAAACCCTTTACCAGCTGGCGCAATGAACCAGACGTTACCGGCCTTCTGGGCCGTGATTCCTGCCGCGGGCGTTGGTGCCCGTATGGCCGCGGACCGTCCCAAGCAATACTTGCAACTGGGCGGGCGCACTATTCTCGAACACAGCCTCGGCTGTTTCCTTGATCATCCTTGCCTGAAAGGGCTGGTGGTCAGTCTTGCTGTCGACGATCCTTATTGGCCGAACCTGGCGTGTGCCAGTGATCCGCGTATTGCCCGGGTCGAGGGCGGTTCCGAACGTTCCGGATCGGTGCTCAATGCCTTGCTGCACCTGCATGCGCAGGGCGCTGACAATGAGGATTGGGTATTGGTTCACGATGCCGCACGGCCGAACCTCAGTCGCGACGATCTGGACAAGCTGCTGGCTGAACTGGCTGACGACCCTGTCGGCGGACTGCTGGCGGTTCCGGCACGGGATACGCTCAAACGGGTCGACAAGCACGGTCGCGTCGTCGAAACCGTGGATCGCAGTGTGATCTGGCAGGCCTACACGCCGCAGATGTTTCGCCTTGGGGCATTGCATCGGGCGTTGGCGGACAGCCTGGTGGCGGATGCCGTTATTACCGACGAAGCTTCGGCCATGGAGTGGGCCGGTTCGGCACCACGCCTGATCGAAGGGCGGTCCGATAACCTCAAGGTGACGCGTCCCGAAGATCTTGAATGGTTGAGGCAGCGTTGGGCTAATCGTCGCTAAAAGATCGCAGCCTGCGGCAGCTCCTACAGAGATCTGGTACGGATCCCTGTAGGAGCTGCCGCAGGCTGCGATCTTTTGATCTCAAACCCGATACTCCGGCCGCTCGGCCAACCCTTCCTTCAAAAAATCCACCAACTTGCGCACCTTCGGCGACAAATGCCGCTGCTGTGGATACAACGCCCACACCGCCGTATTTGGTGGTTGATGCGCTTCCAGCAACGAAATCAATGCGCCGCTCTTCAAATGCTCCAGCACGTAATAGTCCGGCAACTGACACAACCCCACGCCCTGTAGCGCCGCGTCCAGTACGGCTTGCCCACTGTTGCAGCGCCAATTTCCCTGGACTCGCTGGGAAAATTCCCGCCCGTTCTGCTCCAGTTGCCAGAGATCCGAACTGCCGATAAGGCAGTTGTGGCGGCTCAGTTCCGACAGGCTGTGCGGCCGGCCGTAGCGCTCAATGTAGGAGGGGGATGCGCAGAGAAACATGCGCCGTGGCGCGAGGCGGGTGGCAACCAGCCGTGAATCCTGCAAGCGCCCGAGACGGATCGCCAGATCGAGACCATCATGTACCAGGTCGAGCTGCCGGTTGGTCAATTCGATATCGATGCGCAGCTGCGGATACAGTCCCATGAAACGGGTCACCAGCGGCACGATGAAGCGTTCACCGTAAGCCACGGCGCACGTCATGCGCAGCATGCCTTTGGGCTCGCTGGTCAAGTCGCCCACCGCGCGCAGCGCCTCTTCGCGGCCGTCCTGCAAGCGTTGGCAATGTTGCAGGAACGTTTGCCCGGCCTCGGTCAGCGCGACCCGGCGGGTGCTGCGGTAGAGCAAACGGGTTTGCAGGCGCTCTTCGAGGCGTACGATTTGTCGACTGATATGGGAGGACGAAACCCCCAGGCGTTCCGCCGCAGCGGTGAACTGGTTGCACTCGGCAACGGCGACAAACTCGTCGATCCCTTCCCAGCGGTTTTCGGACATCGATGATTATCCCTGTGTGGCAATAATATTTTGCATTTACGTCGATTATTCATCGCTGAGCCATGGATTACACTCCCTGTCTCGTTTTTATTCACTGGAGAGCCATCATGATCAAGTCGCGCGCCGCCGTTGCCTTCGAGGCCAAGAAACCCCTCGAAATCGTTGAAGTCGATGTCGCCATGCCCAAGGCCGGCGAAGTCTTGCTGCGCGTGGTGGCCTCCGGTGTCTGCCATACCGATGCCTACACCTTGTCCGGCGCTGATCCGGAAGGCATCTTCCCGTCGATCCTCGGTCACGAAGGCGGGGCGATCGTTGAAGCCATCGGCGAGGGTGTGACCTCCGTGGCGGTTGGCGACCATGTGATCCCGCTGTACACCCCGGAATGTCGCCAGTGCAAATTCTGCCTGTCGGGCAAGACCAACCTCTGCCAGGCGATTCGCGCGACCCAGGGCAAAGGCTTGATGCCGGACGGGACTTCGCGTTTTTCCTACAAGGGCGAAACGATTTTCCACTACATGGGTACTTCGACCTTCTCCGAGTACACCGTACTTCCGGAGATTTCCGTTGCGAAAATCGCCAAGGAAGCGCCACTGGAAAAAGTCTGCCTGCTGGGCTGCGGTGTCACTACCGGTATCGGCGCCGTGCTCAACACCGCCAAGGTGAAGCCGGGTGATACCGTGGCCATTTTCGGCCTCGGCGGCATCGGTCTGTCGGCTGTGATTGGCGCGGTCAAAGCCAAGGCTGCCCGCATCATCGCCATCGACATCAACCCGGCGAAGTTCGAGATCGCCAAACAGCTGGGTGCAACCGATTGCGTGAACCCGAAAGACTTCGATCGTCCGATCCAGGAAGTCATCGTCGACATGACCGACGGCGGCGTCGACTTTTCCTTCGAGTGCATCGGCAACGTGCAGCTGATGCGCGCGGCACTGGAGTGCTGCCACAAGGGTTGGGGCGAGTCGGTCATCATCGGTGTTGCCGGTGCCGGCCAGGAAATCTCCACTCGTCCGTTCCAGCTGGTCACCGGCCGCGTCTGGCGCGGTTCGGCGTTCGGCGGTGTGCGTGGCCGTACCGAGTTGCCAAGCTATGTGGAAATGGCCGAGAGCGGTGAGATTCCGCTCGATACCTTCATCACCCACACCATGGGCCTGGAAGATATCAACAAAGCGTTTGACCTGATGCATGAAGGAAAAAGCATCCGCTCCGTCATTCATTTCTAAGAAGCAGCGGTAAGCCGCAAGCCATAAGCTGAAAGAGAGCGCGCCTCGACTTGCAGCTTCAAGCTTGTGGCTTGCAGCTGGGAGGATTCCCATGAGTTTGGAAAACATCTCCTGCCAGAAAAGTTTTGGCGGCTGGCACAAGCGCTATCGCCATCGCTCCGACGTGCTCGGCTGCGACATGGTGTTCGCCGTCTATCTGCCGCCGCAGGCGGAGCAGGGCGGCAAGCTGCCGGTGTTGTACTGGTTGTCCGGCCTGACCTGCACCGACGAGAACTTCATGCAGAAGGCCGGCGCCATGCGCATGGCCGCCGAGTTGGGGCTGATCATCGTCGCACCGGACACCAGCCCTCGCGGTCCTGATGTGCCGGGCGATCCGGATGGCGCCTGGGACTTCGGCCTCGGTGCCGGGTTTTACCTGAATGCCACCCAGGAACCCTGGTCGCGACACTATCGGATGCATGACTACGTTGTGCAGGAATTGCCGACATTGGTTGAATCCCATTTCCCGGCGTCGGACAAGCGCGGCATCAGCGGACATTCCATGGGCGGTCACGGCGCGCTGGTCTGTGCTTTGCGCAACCCGGGGCGTTATCGTTCGGTATCGGCGTTCTCGCCCATCAACAATCCGATGGATTGCCCGTGGGGGCAAAAAGCCTTCTCCCGCTACCTGGGAGAGGACCGTTCGAAATGGCGTGAATGGGATGCCTGTGCGTTGATTGCCGAGGCCGATGAAAAGCTGCCGCTGCTGGTCGATCAGGGGGATCGCGACGATTTTCTCGCCACCCAGCTCAAGCCTGAAGCCTTGCAACAGGCGACCAAACTGGCCGGTCATCCGCTGACGCTGCGCCTGCAACCGGGCTATGACCACAGCTATTTCTTTATCGCCAGTTTCATCGATGAGCACTTGCGGCATCACGCGCATGCTCTGGTTGGCTAATGCAGGTAGAATCACGCCCTGACAAAAATCGGGGCGTTTTTTTATGCGTATTGGCCACGGCTATGATGTGCACCGTTTCGCTGAAGGCGATTTCATCACTCTGGGCGGCGTGCGCATTGCACACAGCTTCGGGCTGCTCGCCCACTCTGACGGTGACGTGCTGTTGCACGCCTTGAGCGATGCCTTGCTCGGCGCCGCAGCGCTGGGCGACATCGGCAAGCATTTCCCGGATACCGACCCGCAATTCAAGGGCGCCGACAGCCGTGCGCTGTTGCGTCACGTCGTCGCGCTGGTCCATGCCAAGGGCTGGAAAGTCGGCAACGTCGACAACACCATCGTCGCCCAGGCGCCGAAAATGGCCCCGCATATCGAATCGATGCGCGCGCTGATTGCCGCGGATCTTCAAGTAGAGTTGGATCAAGTGAACGTGAAAGCTACCACCACCGAAAAGCTCGGCTTTGTCGGTCGCGAAGAAGGCATTGCCGTGCACTCCGTTGCCTTGTTGCTGCGCGCATGAACGAACTGCAATTGCTCGGCCCGCGGGCTTACGGTGAGGCCCTCGGCACGGCGGTCCTGAAGGCGATCGCGGAAGATTTCCAGGTCGACGAAGTCCTCGACATTCCACTGAGTGGCGAAGGCGAGCACCTGTGGATCTGGGTGGAAAAGCGCGGCTTGAATACTGAAGAGGCGGCACGACGGATTGCCAAGGCGGCCGGCGTGCCTTTGCGTACCGTCAGTTATGCCGGACTCAAGGACCGTCAGGCGTTGACTCGCCAGTGGTTCAGCGTGCAGTTGCCGGGCAAGGCCGACCCTGATCTGACAGCCGCGGAAAACGATACGCTGAAGATCCTCAAGACCGCCCGCCACAAGCGCAAACTGCAACGTGGAGCGCACTCTGCCAACGGCTTCACCTTGCGCCTGACGCAGTTCGCCGGTGACAAGCCTGCGCTTGAAGAGCGCCTGCAACTGATCGCCAAACAAGGCATCCCCAATTATTTCGGCGCCCAGCGTTTCGGCCATGACGGCGGCAACGTCGTCGATGCTCGCGCCTGGGCCGCGCGCAAGGCCTTGCCGGAGCAGCGTAACGTGCGCTCTCGACTGCTCTCCACGGCGCGCAGTTTTCTGTTCAACCAGGTATTGGCCGCACGTGTCGCCGACGGCACCTGGCAGCGTGCCCAGGTGGGCGATCTGCTGGCGTTCACCGACAGCCGCAGCTTTTTTCCGGCAGGCGAAGCCGAGTGCAGCGACCCGCGCCTGGCGATTCTCGATCTGCACCCGACCGGTCCGCAGTGGGGCGAAGGTGACTCGCCGGCCACGGGGGTTGTCCATGAACTGGAGCAGGCCATCGCCGCACGCGAAGCGGATTTGCGTGATTGGCTGATCAACGCCGGCATGAGCCACGAACGTCGCATCCTGCGACTGCCCATTGGCGGGTTGACGTGGCATTATCCCGAGCCTGACATTCTGCAACTGGAATTCGTCCTGCCGGCCGGATGCTTCGCCACCGTATTGGTGCGTGAGCTTGTTGATCTGGTGCCGGTGGGGCAGACGGACAGCCCATGCGTATTCTGATTTCTAACGACGATGGGGTAACAGCACCCGGTCTCGCCGCGCTTTATGCTGCGCTGGCGGATTATACCGAGTGCGTGGTTATCGCCCCGGACCAGGACAAGAGCGGCGCCAGCAGTTCGCTGACGCTCGACCGTCCGTTGCACCCGCAAACCCTGGCCAACGGCTTTATCAGCCTCAACGGCACGCCAACCGATTGTGTGCACCTGGGCCTCAACGGCCTGCTGGAGCGCGAAGCGGACATGGTGGTTTCCGGTATCAACCTGGGCGCGAACCTGGGGGACGATGTCCTGTATTCCGGCACGGTGGCGGCGGCCCTTGAGGGGCGATTCCTGAAACACCCTTCGTTTGCCTTTTCGCTGGTCTCACGCCAGGTAGAGAACCTTCCCACCGCTGCCCATTTCGCGCGCAAACTGGTTGAAGCCCATGCCGAGCTGGATCTGCCACCGCGAACGGTACTGAATGTGAACATTCCCAATTTGCCGCTGGACCGTATCCGCGGTATCCAGTTGACTCGCCTGGGGCATCGCGCCCGAGCCGCAGCACCGATGAAGGTGGTAGATCCGCGGGGCAAGTCCGGTTACTGGATCGCCGCGGCCGGGGATGCCGAGGACGGTGGTCCGGGGACCGATTTCCATGCGGTGATGCAGGGGTATGTGTCGATCACGCCGCTGCAGCTGGATCGCACCTTCAATGATGCCTTCAGAAGTCTGGACGGCTGGCTGGAGGGGCTGCGCTGATGGGTCGCGAACAAGACGATATGCTGCGTCGCGGCATCGGCATGACTTCCCAGCGAACCCGGGAGCGGCTGATCCAGCGCCTGTATGAAGAAGGCATCTCCAACGCGAGGGTACTGGAGGTCATTCGCCGGACTCCGCGTCACCTGTTCGTCGACGAAGCGCTGGCGCACCGTGCCTATGAAGACACCGCGCTGCCGATTGGCAACAACCAGACCATCTCCCAGCCTTATATGGTGGCGCGCATGAGCGAGCTGCTGCTGGAGGCCGGTCCCCTCGACAAGGTGCTGGAAATCGGCACCGGGTCGGGTTATCAGACGGCGGTGCTGTCGCAACTGGTCGAGCGAGTGTTCTCGGTCGAGCGCATCAAGGTTCTGCAGGATCGGGCAAAGGAACGTCTGGTCGAACTGAACCTGCGCAACGTGGTGTTCCGCTGGGGCGATGGTTGGGAAGGCTGGCCGGCACTGGCGCCGTACAACGGGATTATCGTCACCGCCGTGGCGACCGACGTGCCCCAGGCATTGCTTGACCAGTTGGCACCGGGAGGCCGAATGGTGATCCCGGTCGGGGCCGGCGAAGTCCAGCAATTGATGCTGATCATCCGCGAGGAACAAGGTTTTTCCAGGCATGTTCTGGGGGCTGTGCGCTTCGTGCCATTGCTCAATGGGCCATTGGCCTGAGCATTTGTTTCGGCGCGCTGAATTCTCTTCGATTGCCTTTGTCTTACAGCGGCATCGATTGCTTCAACGGGATTCATCTTCAGGCAGCAAACGTGTGCGCGACAGCGATTCGCCACATTAAAGGTAAAGCGTGCACGGCCCGTTATACTTGCGACAGTTCATGCCGGACTCCGGTATTTCACATTTTCAGCCACCACAGAGGGAGCGGCGGGTGAGTCTCACAGTCATTGCGCAGCGTATGAGTAAAACGAGCTTTCAGCGCCTGGTGACTGGCCTTGTCTTGAGTACATTGCTGGTCGGTTGTTCCAGCAACAAATCCAGCGATGTTCGTGTCGTGGATCGCAACAATGCCGCGGCTCAGCGTCCGGCCGTGACCACCGGGCAATACGTGGTGCGTCCCAAGGACACCCTGTTTTCCATTGCCTTCCGTTACGGCTGGGACTACAAGGCCCTTGCGGCCCGAAACAATATTCCAGCGCCCTACACCATCCATCCGGGTCAGACGATTCGCTTTGATGGTCGTACCGGTTCAACGTCGACGGCGGTGGTCAGTTCGTCCAGTTCAACGCCTTCGTCGTCGAGTAAAACCACGGTCATCCGTCGTTCGGCAAACGGTACGACCACCAGCACAACGACGGTTGTACCGTCCGTCGCGAGCAAGCCTGCCCCCGCTCCGTTGCCTCCTCCGGGGCCAGCCCCGACCGGCTGGGGATGGCCATCTAATGGCATTCTGATTGGAAAATTCTCTTCAAACGGTAGTTTGAATAAAGGAATTGATATCGCCGGAGATTTGGGACAGCCTGTTTTAGCTGCGTCTGATGGGACGGTGGTATACGCCGGGAGTGGCTTAAGGGGCTACGGCGAATTAGTGATCATCAAGCACAGTGAAACCTACGTCAGTGCCTACGGACATAACCGCAGGCTGTTGGTTCGGGAGGGGCAGCAGGTCAAGGTCGGACAGACAATTGCCGAAATGGGGTCAACGGGTACAGACCGGGTGAAACTGCATTTTGAGATTCGCCGCCAGGGTAAACCTGTAGATCCGCTGCAATTCCTGCCACGTCGTTGATCGCTTACCAGCCTGTTCCGTCGCGTAGAGGGGACAGGCTCCAGCGTTGCCAGGGAGAAAGGCGCCGCTTGAGCTTGAGGTCGAACTCACCAAAGGACTATAACAATGGCTCTCAGTAAAGAAGTGCCGGAGTTTGACATCGACGATGAGGTTCTCCTGATGGAGGGCAGCATCGATACGGATTCGATGTCGAATGATGAAGGGGCGGCTCCACCTTCCGTTCGTGCCAAATCCAAACACTCCGCATCGTTGAAACAACACAAGTACATTGACTACACGCGGGCACTCGATGCTACGCAGCTGTATCTCAATGAAATTGGTTTCTCTCCCCTGCTATCACCCGAAGAAGAAGTTCATTTTGCGCGCCTGTCGCAAAGTGGCGATCCGGCCGGGCGCAAGCGCATGATTGAAAGCAACCTGCGACTGGTGGTGAAAATCGCCCGACGCTATGTCAATCGTGGGCTGTCGCTGCTGGACCTGATCGAAGAGGGCAACCTCGGCTTGATCCGGGCGGTGGAGAAGTTCGATCCGGAACGCGGCTTCCGCTTCTCGACCTACGCGACCTGGTGGATTCGCCAGACCATCGAACGCGCAATCATGAATCAGACCCGGACCATCCGGCTGCCGATCCATGTGGTCAAAGAGCTGAATGTGTACCTGCGGGCTGCGCGGGAACTGACGCAAAAACTCGACCATGAACCCTCACCCGAAGAAATCGCCAACCTGCTGGAAAAACCGGTGGGAGAGGTCAAGCGTATGCTCGGCCTTAACGAGCGGGTTTCCTCCGTCGACGTCTCGCTGGGTCCGGATTCGGATAAAACCCTGCTCGACACCCTGACTGACGACCGCCCGACCGATCCATGCGAACTGTTGCAGGACGACGACCTGTCCCAGAGCATCGATCAATGGCTCTCGGAACTGACCGACAAGCAACGCGAAGTGGTTGTACGCCGCTTCGGCCTGCGCGGTCATGAAAGCAGCACCCTTGAAGACGTCGGCCTGGAAATCGGCCTGACCCGTGAGCGGGTCCGGCAGATTCAGGTGGAAGGCTTGAAGCGACTGCGCGAGATCCTGGAAAAAAATGGTCTGTCGAGTGAGTCGCTGTTCCAATAAGGCGCTCACTGCGATGGCATGAAAAACCCCGACTGGCTCGGGGTTTTTTATTGCCTGACTAAGAGATCGAATCCCCTCGGGATTTTGGTTTCGTGCTGTAAGCCCAGGCTTACACTTGCGTAAGTGTTCGTTATTTTTACACCCTGGCAATCGTCCATGTTGAACGACTTTCTTTTTTATCTTTTTGATTTATATAGCTATTTTTTATTATTAATGACGTGTGACAGCTGGGTTTCGCGCCAAGGAGCGATTGATCCCGCAGGGGAACACTCTAGTATTGAGGTTGTGTCGACGGACAGACACGTCCTTCAAGGATGAGGGATATGGAAATCGCAGGACGCGATTCATCAGGATGATGAAAAGGAACACAGGGAATAGGGAAAAAATGTGGGCGGGTCAAACCGCCCCTTTTTTTTTGGTTCTTCACGGAATCCCGGGGGAACGCAGATAGCGAATTATCTGTAGGAGCTGCCGGAGGCTGCGATCTTTTGATCTTGCTTTTGCGATCTGGAGATTGCTGAAGATCAAGATCAAAAGATCGCAGCCTTCGGCAGCTCCTACAGGGAAACGCGTGCACCACCAAACAACGAGGTCGAGCGTTAGGTCGAGAGGCCGAACGTCAGGGGCAAGAGCCCTTGGTTGATTGGGGTCGGGCGGCGTTCCGCTTTTTCAAGTGACCCGTCGTAAAGGCGGAACCAAAAGTGGCCGTCATCGCCAGCAAGCTGGCACCTACAGTTTCCCGGAATTACGTGATGAACCAAAAAAAAGAGGCCCTCGAAGGGCCTCTTTTCTATTGCGTCACAACTTAGTCCGGCTTGCCGTCAACGACACCTGCAGTGTTGTCCAGCAAGCTCTTGGTCGCTGTTTGCAGGAACGCTTCGAGCTTGAGTTTCAACTCGGCGGTACGCGGCGCATCAGCAATGATTTCGGCGCGAGGCTTGGCACCCAATTCATACTGATACAACTTAGGCGCCATGTCCTTGTCCTTCGGCAGGACCAGAATCTGGTCGGCGGTGAGGATGGCCGTGGTCTGCTCGCTGCCCGACGGCTTGATCACACCAATTCCCGCATCGCCCTCCGGCAGGTCGAGCAGGTCGCGTCCCCAGCACTGATGGCGCACTTCACCACCGATGCGGCCCATGATGGTCGGCACGATGTCGATCTGGGTGCCCACGGTGTGGTCACGCTGACCGAACTTTTCCTGGATGCCCGGCGCGATCATCAGCATCGGCACGTTGAAGCGACCCAGGTCCATCTCGGTGATCTGCTGTTCGTTACCAAAACCGTGGTCACCGACGATGACAAACAGGGTTTCCTTGAAGTACGGCTCCTTGCGGGCCTTTTCAAAGAACTGGCCCAGTGCCCAGTCCGAGTAACGCATGGCGGTCAGGTGTTCGTTCAGGTTGCCACGATCGGTTACGCGCTCGACCGGCAATGGCGTCGGCAAGGCGTAAGGCGTGTGGTTGGACAGGGTTTGCAGCAAGGCATAGAACGGTTTGCCGTTTTCCCGTGCCTTGAGCTCGACCAGGCCACGGTCGAACATGTCCTGGTCGGACACGCCCCAGGTCGGATCAGAGAACACCGGGTTCACAAAATCGTTACGACCGATGAAGTTGGTCATGCCCTGGTTGCTGAAGAAACCCGACTGGTTGTCCCAGGCGAAATCGCCGTTGTAGACATACACGTCGTCGAAGTCACGGGCACTGAGCAACTGCGGCAGACCAGACAGCTTGTGGCTGCCTTCCGGGGTCTGCATCAGGTATTCGAAGCCCGGCAGGTTCGGGAAGCAGGCCATGGTGGCGAACATACCCTGGTGGGTATGGGTGCCGTTGGAGAAGAAACGGTCGAACAGCAAGCCTTCCTTTGACAGTTTGTCGAGGTACGGCGTGATGTTGCCCGGCCCGCCCAGCGCTCCCACCGAGTGACCGGCCATGCTTTCCATCAGGATCACAACAACGTTCTTGATCGGCAGGGTCTTGTCGGCCGGCGGGGTGTAATCGCGACGTACCGCTGCAGTATCGGCATCCACCAGTTTGTCGGCTGGTACCACCAGCATGTCACGCACCACTTGCTGGGCTTGTGGCTGAGGCAGGGTCGCCTTCCAGATATTGTCGCGATCCTCGGACATCCGGCTCTTGGCGGCGGCGACCAGAGAAAGAGTACCGTTGAGACCCAACTGGTTGGCGAAGTTGGAATCTGTGGTGTAGACATCACCCCAGCGCATCGGCGGGCCTTGACGCAAGGTGCCACGGGCCGCGACGACGCAGATCAGCAGGCAAACCACGAACACGCCAATGCGTGCATACCACGGCGCAACCTGGCGAGTGCCGATGCTGCCGCCACTGAACGGGCCACGAGGGCGGGTCGCACGGTCGGCGCCCTTGAACGCCAGGCTCAGGATCCAGGTGCCCACGGCCCATGCCAGCAGGTAGCGGACCACGGGGAAACCGTACCAGAGCATGCTCATCACGGTTTTCGGATCTTCCTTGACGTACTGGAAGACCAGGCCGTTGAGGCGCTGGTGGAACTCACGATAGAAGTCCATCTCCATCAGGCCCAGGAACAGCGCAATGCTGGAGACGACTGTCAGCCAGAGACGGAACAGCCCGCGTGCGGCCATGGCCCGGGCACTGAACAATGCCAGCAGCAACGGAATACTGAGATAGACCACCAGGCGCAGGTCGAAACGCAGACCGTTGGCGAAGGCCTCGAGGAAGGTCGAAGCCGGTGTATCGAGGATCATCGAGCGGTTGTAGACCAGCAGCGCGACGCGCAGCAGGCTGAACATGACCATCATGACCAGGGCACACAACAGCGTGTAGGCCAGATGCGATTTGACGGTCGGTTGCAGCAGGCGACTAGAGGCTCGCTGCTGATTCAGGGCGTCCGGGATTGCCATGTCGTTTTAGGACCCATTGGAAGTTGAAGTTTCAAAAATACAGCTGCGCCTTGCCCTCTTTTTGGCCAGTACCAGGCCCCGGGGATTGCGCGGTGCGCAAATGTTGCACGATCAACGGCTGTATTGCCATTGATAACTACCCTCATCCCGACTGTTTCATCCTGCATGCAGGAATACGCTGCGGGTTGCGGGAGAGCCGGCGAATTGTCTTGGAGACGTGGTGAAAATTTCGTGCAACGCATATCCAGAAACAAATTAAAGCGCCCTGCCCGGTCAAAAACGCAAACGCCCCGAACCGGTCGGGGCGCTGCGAAGTCAACTTGAAAGCACCACGCCGTTACTTCTCGGCGCGCTCCTTGAGGGCTTTCAAGGTATTGAACGGGGCATCCACCACGAACTTGTTGGCCACCATCGACGGCACGCTGCCGCCCGGTTCGGTGTGCACCTGATAGGTCACTTCGATCTGGTCGCCCTTGGGTACGAACTTCCAGAAACCGTCGACTTTGGCGACCCGGACGAAGCCTTTTTCTTCAGGAAGGTATTTCGGTACGCCTTCGAGCTTGCGGGTCAGGCTGCCATCGGCACCTTCGGTGGTGGTGATGTGCAGCACCGAATCACGCGGAGTAACCGGCCATGGGGTGTTGAACTGAGTGTAGGTCCAGCTCTGGTCACCTTCGTGCTTGAGCAGCTTCTGGGTTTTGCATTCGTGAATCCAGGCGCAGGCTCCAGACACGTCATCCTGCAACGCACGCAGCTTGGCGATGGTGGTTTTCATCAGCGTGACGCCCTGGTAGGCCTTGTAATCGGACCCGGCCACTTCACTCAGGGAGACCTTGATACCGTCTTCGTTTTTCGCGATTTTCCAGTCTTCGGCCTGGGCCGTCGAGGTAGCCAACACAACCGTCAAACCACACAGCACAGCCATACGATGCAGCGAACCCATAGTCTTATTCCTTATTGTTGAAGTTCCGTTCGTTCGACACATCACGCCGCCGTCATTTGCTCCCACCAGCCAATCAGCCGGATGGCTTCTTCGCTGCTGCTTCCGCACACCTCGGGGTCGGCCTCGAAGGCAGAACACACCGCCGGCCGTTCCGGTTGGCCGAAAATATTGCACAGGTTATCGGCGGAAAGTTGCAGGCAACGCTGCCCCGCGGCCTTGCCGTTAGGCATACCGGGGATCGGTGAACTGATGGACGGGGCAATGCAACAAGCGCCACAGCCCTCACGGCATTTCATGACGACAAGCTCCTCGCGACGAGCAATGTGTAAAAGGACGGGACACAGAGTACCCGCTAAAACAGTTGTTTTAAATTACCTGCGAGCGGGTTTTTCCACGCAAACGGGCATGACCGACCAGTCTCCGACAAAGCGTCTGTTCTGCGGCTCGCGGATCTTGTTGGCGTTACTGCTTGAACTCGAAATCCAGTGCCGCGCCTTCGACCTCGCGGCGCTCTTCATTGCGCAGTTGCAGCTGCATTTCATTGCTGAGCAGACGGCCGTTGAGCTGGAACGGGCTGCTGCCGCTTTTGTCACCGAACATCTGGGGTAACAGCGGTTCGCGCTTGGACAACGGCACTGTTCCGACCGGCTTGAGCTCCTGAACCATATCCTTGGGCAAGCTCAGGTCGAGCTTCGCGGATGGAAGCTCGGTCTTTACCACTTCGCTGGCCGGTTTCGATTTGGAAGCAATGGGTGGGCGTTTTTTCGCGGGCGTCGCCGGTTTCCTGGCCGGCGAGGCTTTTTTTGCGGGTGCGGTATCTATCGGTGCGACGTGGAAACTGCCGGTGGCCTGCTGATCCTGCTCGGTGGCCGCAACGACGGATACCGGCTGAATACTCGCAATCAGGCAGAGCAAAAGCCAGGCGGCAGGAAAAATCGGTTTCATGTATCCAACGGTGGGTGCAAACGGCAGAGGTGCATATGCTCGCCTGTTGCAGCCCACAAGACAAGCGCAGTAGCAGACTGTTACAAACCGCCAGCCATCTCCTGGCAGAGTTGGGTGGCCAGCATGCCCAGGGTCATCAACGCACGCTCGGCTTCACGATTCCAGGGCGTGCCGCAATTGAGGCGGATGCAGTGATTGAATTGCTCGGTATTACTGAAGATCAGTCCGGGCGCAATACTGATACCCTGCTGCAATGCCCGCACGTGCAACTCTTGGGTGTTGACCCGCCCCGGCAGACTGACCCACAGAATGAAGCCACCGGTAGGCCGGGTCATCTGCGTGCCTTCCGGGAAATACTGCTGCACGGCCAGCTGGAAGGCACTGAGGTTCTTGCGGTACTCCTGACGGATGAAGCGCAAATGCCGGTCGTACCCGCCATTTTCCAGGTAAGCGGCAATGCCCATCTGGGTCACGCTGCACGCTGAATGCGTGCTGAAGGTCTGCAAGCGCTGGATTTCCTGCTGATACTTGCCGGCAATCATCCAGCCGATCCGCACCCCGGGCGACAGGGTTTTCGAGAAGCTCGAGCAATAGATCACCCGGTCCAGCCGGTCATAGGCCTTGAGGGATTTGGTGCGCCCCTGCTCGAACATCAGCTCACCGTAGATATCGTCTTCGACAATCTGGATATCGAAGTCCGACGCCAGGCGCAGCAATTGTTTCTGCCGTTCTTCAGGCATGGTGCCGCCCAGCGGGTTACTCAGCCGGGTGGTCAGCACCAACGCCTTGATCGACCATTGGTTGGCTGCCAGTTGCAGGGCTTCCAGGCTCATGCCCGTGGCCGGATCGCTAGGGATCTCGATGACCTTGAGGCCCAACAGATCGGCCAGTTGCAGCAACCCGTAATAGGTCGGCGACTCGGCTGCAATCAGATCGCCCGGGCGGGTCAGCACGCGCAAGGACATCTGCAGCGCATCGACGCAGCCGTGGGTGATCACCACTTCCGACGGATCGACCACCACGCCGGCATCGCGCATGCGGATCGCCACCTGCCGGCGCAACGGCTCGAAACCGGGGCTGAACATGTAACTGAAGGCCCGCGGGCTATGGAAACGAGTGACTTTGGCCAATTGCTGATGCAGCGCCCGCACTGGTAAATAGTCGACACTCGGCACCGCAGCGCCCAGCGGGAAGACACCTTCACGACGGGATTCGACCAGCACTTGTTGGATGATACTGCTACGGGTGACCAGGCCGGGGCGCTCGACCCGGGCAATGTCCGGCGTCGGCGCCGTGAGTGCCGGCGTCTGGTGCACGTAGTAACCCGACTGCGGCCGGGCACGGATCAGCCCCTGATCTTCGAGATTGGCATACGCCTGCAACACCGTCGCATGACTGACATTGAGCTGCGAGCTCATCTTGCGCACCGAAGGCACGCGCTCTCCCGGCTGATAGACCCCGCGGCGGATGTCTTCGGCCAGTTGTTGAGCAATACGTTGATAGAGCAAAAGATTGGTCATGACGCAGCACTCGATTTCACGGGCATTTTATTCTTGTGTGAAACAATACCGGAACAGTTTAGAAGTGTACGGGGACAGTTACCACAATAGTCGACCGTACAGTGCAGTGTCAGCAAAATCTGTACTGTTTTGTGCGGTAATCGGCAGGCATAAAAAAACCCGGCGCTGCTTGGCAGGCCGGGTTGTAGGAGCTTGTAGGAGCTGTCGAGTGAAACGAGGCTGCGATCTTTTCGAGTTCACTTGAGTATCAAGAGCAAGATCAAAAGATCGCAGCCTCGTTTCACTCGACAGCTCCTACAAGGTGCATAGCGTTACCCTGGAGCAGCTTTAGCGGGCGGCGCCGAGCTGGCCGTTTTCGTCGGAAAACACGATTTCCACCCGACGGTTCTGCGCACGCCCCCGTTCCGACGCATTCGCGTCCACGGGATACTCGTCGCCATAACCTTCGACCTGAATGCGCTTGTCGTCGATGCCCAGGTCCATCAGCACGTCAGCCACCGATTGTGCGCGGTCGCGAGACAGCTTGAGGTTTTCCTGCTTGCCCCCGGTACTGTCCGTGTAGCCTTCGATCCGCACCACACGCTTGGGGTTGAGTTGCAGGAACTGCACGATCTTCAACACCACGCGGTTGGCCGAAGGTTTCAATTCCGCTTCGCCGGTGTCGAACAGCATGTCGCCCAACGTCATCACCAGACCGCGATCGGTCTGGGAGGTGGTCAATGCCAGGATCTGCTCTTCGAGCCATTTACCTTGCTGCTGCACACTGAACAGTTTGGATTCACGCAATGCCAGTTGCAGGCGCTGCCGTTCCAGTTCGAGTTTTGCCGCTTGCTCTTCGTTGAGCGCCTGATTGGTGTGTTCCCGGGCAATGGCGCTATAGCGCTGGCTCAGGTAGGCGTAGTGCACCACATCCGAACCACTGCCCCAATAGCTGGACAGGCGGTCGGCACGGGCCAGGGACTCACCGGCGCGGATCACGTCCTTGGGGGCGATTCGCAGCACATTGGAGTCTTCCTTGACCTTCTGAAAGTCGGTTCCGGCCTGCTGCAACGCGGTCTCGCTGTGCTGGCTGACGCAACCAGACAGGCTGGCGGCCAGGATCAAACCGCCAAGGGTTTTGCGCTTGAGGCTCATTGAGCATCTCCCAGTTGCTTTTGCAGACGGGCGATGCGGGTGTTGAGCACGCTCAATTGTTCCTCGCTCTTGGCCGTCAGCACCTTGGCCTCAGCCAGGCGCGCATCCAGTTCGGCCTGTTCGGCGCGCATGCGCGCATTCTTGAACGATTGATCAGTCATGTTGCCCTTGGCGCGGTTGTACTTGTCCTCGGCCAGTTTCATTTCCGGCACATCGTCGGCGGTCGCACCTACGGCCTTGGCCTGTTCGAGTGCCTGTTCGGTCAAGCGCATTTGTTCATTCGGCGCCGGATCGGTTGCACAACCGGCCAGGGCGAGAATGGCCACGGCAGCGAAAAGAGGTCGAATACTCACTAAATATCCCTACTGTTTTGGGGTACTGACGGGTTGTTGCGAGGGTTGCTGCGGTTGTGAGCGTTGTGCCTTCCAACGCTCGATATTGCGCAGCAGAACGGCCTCCGTCAGTCCGGACGCGGGCAATTCTGTCATCTTTTTGGCCAACTGTCCGCGCAACCACGGATCGTTGCAGGCCGAGTTGTGGGAAATCGCCAGGAACAGGCCAGGCTTGTCGACCGGTTGCGAACGTGCGATCAGATCACCGGCCATGCCCAGCGTCTGTGCAGTCGCCATGCCCGAGTAACGTCCGGCCAGGACAAATTCGACTTCACCCAACAACAGTTTCTGAAAGGCCAGGGTCAGATTGGACGTGCGCGCGAGGGTTAATTGCTGTGCGGCAAAAGTGCTGAATTGCGGGGTCAGTCGAGCCTTTTCCGACACGGCACCCGGATGGCCGTGCAGATCGAGTGCTTGGTTGTAGACCAGTGTCGAATCCTTGCGCGTCCAGACCAGGTAGTCGTTTTCCAGCAAGGGTGGATGGATGTAATCCAGGGTTTCCAGCTCGCTGACGGTCAACGTCGCGTCCGCCAGCATGTCCATGCGTCCGCTGCGCACTTCGTCCAGGGCCTGGGCGCGTTTGCCGGCATACAGCAATTCGACCTTGAGCCCCAACTCCCCCGCCACTTGCTGCAGCAAATCGGCACTGGCACCGATCAGGTGCTTGGGATTCTGCGGGTCTTGCCATAGGTACGGCGGCGCGTCGGGGCTGCCGCTCACCACCAGGCGTTCGCATTTACCTGCGGCGAAAGACAGCGCCGGCAACAGCGTCAATCCTAGCAAGCTCCACACAAGGCGCAGTTCCATGGCTTCACACTCCACTCATACCCGGTTATGCCTCCTGTAGGAGCGAGCTCGCTCGCGATGGACGTCAATGCGCCGCGTTTTTCCAGAATGAACGCGTCATCGTTAACGCCCATCGCGAGCAGGCTCGCTCCTACAGAGAGCAAAAAAAAGCCCGACCAAAAGGCCGGGCTCTTTATAAGTGAAGCAGCCGGTTTAGACCAGCTTCTCCAGCTCAGGGATGGCTTCGAACAGGTCCGCCACCAGGCCGTAATCGGCCACCTGGAAGATCGGCGCTTCTTCGTCCTTGTTGATCGCAACGATCACTTTGGAGTCTTTCATGCCGGCCAGGTGCTGGATCGCGCCGGAGATACCGACGGCGATGTACAGCTGTGGAGCAACGATCTTGCCGGTCTGACCGACCTGCATGTCGTTCGGAACAAAACCTGCGTCGACCGCGGCGCGCGAAGCACCCACGGCAGCGCCCAGCTTGTCGGCCAGGGCGTACAGGTGTTTGAAGTTGTCGCCGTTCTGCATGCCACGACCGCCGGAAACGACGATCTTGGCAGCGGTCAGTTCCGGACGATCGGACTTGGCCAGCTCTTCGCCGACGAAGCTGGAGATGCCAGCGTCGTGGGCAGCAGCAACCGCTTCAACAGCAGCCGAACCACCTTCAGCTGCAACCGGGTCGAAACCGGTGGCACGCACGGTGATCACTTTCACTGCAGCGTTCGATTGCACGGTGGCAATGGCGTTACCGGCGTAGATCGGGCGCTTGAAGGTGTCGGCGCTTTCTACCGAGATGATCTCGGAGATCTGGTCAACGTCCAGGGCAGCGGCAACACGCGGCAGGATGTTTTTGCCGTTGGAAGTGGCGGCAGCCAGGATGTGGCTGTAGCCCTTGCCCAATTCAGCAACCAGAGGAGCGACGTTTTCCGGCAGTTGGTGAGCGTAGGCAGCGTTATCGGCTACCAGCACTTTAGCCACGCCAGCGACTTTCGCAGCGGCTTCAGCCACGGCGCCAGCGCCCTGGCCTGCAACCAGAACGTGGATGTCACCACCAATCTTGGCGGCGGCAGCAACGGTGTTCAGCGTGGCCGGGGCCAGCACTTTGTTGTCGTGTTCAGCAATAACCAAGATAGTCATTTAGATTACCTTCGCTTCGTTTTTCAGTTTCTCGACCAGTTCAGCCACCGACTTGACCTTGATACCCGCGCTGCGTGCAGCTGGCGCTTCGACTTTCAGGGTCTTGTTGGTGGAGGCGGTGGAAACGCCCAAAGCGTCCGGAGTCAGCACTTCGAGAGGCTTCTTCTTGGCTTTCATGATGTTTGGCAGAGACGCGTAGCGCGGCTCGTTCAAACGCAGGTCGGTGGTGACGATGGCCGGCAGTTTCAGGGAAACTGTCTGCGCGCCGCCGTCGATTTCGCGAGTCACGGCAACGCTGTCGCCGCTGATTTCGACTTTCGAAGCGAACGTGCCCTGACCGTAGCCGCTCAATGCAGCGAGCATCTGGCCAGTCTGGTTGTTGTCGCTGTCGATGGCTTGTTTGCCAAGGATCACCAGCTGAGGCTGTTCCTTGTCGACAACAGCCTTCAGCAGCTTGGCAACGGCCAGGGAAGTCAGGTCTTCGGCGGACTCGACGAGGATGGCGCGGTCGGCACCCAGAGCCAGCGCGGTGCGCAGTTGCTCTTGAGCGGTGGACGGGCCGACGGAGACGACGACGATTTCAGTCGCAACACCTTTTTCTTTCAGGCGTACGGCTTCTTCCACGGCGATCTCGCAGAACGGGTTCATCGACATCTTGACGTTGGCAAGATCGACGCCGGAATTGTCCGCCTTGACGCGAACCTTGACGTTGTAATCCACAACGCGTTTGACAGCTACAAGAACCTTCATGGATTCCTCGTTACTCTCCGGTGAAAAGAAAGTCGCCTAGGCGAACCTGGCGGTTGATGCTCATCGGGCGCAAGGGCACCTCCAAAAACGCCGGCAAAGGTGTCAAGTGACCATCGCTCATGACCTGGATGACCGTTCGTCAGTGGTGACTGACGAGTCATTCAACATCGCGGCGTGTAAACTGCGCATCAAACCCGCGCAGCGCATCACTCTCTACTGCCATCGCCCTGTCTTTAGAGGTGCTCTTGAAACCAACTGCCAGCCTACGGCGAGCGCAAAACCGCCCGTATCTTGACCGGAACGCCTATTCCGGTCAATACGCCAAAATGGCCGTTCATAAGGCGCGTGACTTTGATTTCTCTGGCTTTGAGCCAATTCAAACAAACGTTTGTATTGGACGCTGAGAGTGGTGTAGATATAATGCGCCACCCAAAGAGAAAGGTGGTCAATCGATTGTCCGCTTTCGGCGTTGCGCCGGAATTCATGGATGCGACACCCAACCTCCAAATTAGAAAAAAAACTGTTGAGCCTTGAGTAGGAGATAACCTGTGGAACGCGAATACATGGAATTCGACGTCGTCATCGTCGGTGCCGGCCCCGCTGGTCTTTCCGCCGCCTGCCGCTTGAAGCAGAAGGCCGCCGAAGCCGGTAAGGAAATCAGCGTCTGCGTGGTCGAAAAAGGCTCCGAAGTCGGTGCTCACATCCTGTCTGGTGCCGTGTTCGAACCACGCGCCCTGAACGAACTGTTCCCGGACTGGAAAGAACTCGGCGCGCCGCTGAACACCCCCGTCACCCGTGACGACATCTTCGTGCTGAAGAACGCTGAAAGCGCGCAGAAAGTTCCAGACTTCTTTGTGCCCAAGACCATGCACAACGAAGGCAACTACATCATCTCCCTGGGCAACCTGTGCCGCTGGCTGGCCCAGCAGGCCGAGAACCTGGGCGTGGAAATCTACCCGGGCTTCGCCGCTCAGGAAGCGCTGATCGACGAGAACGGCGTAGTTCGCGGGATCATCACCGGCGACCTGGGCGTTGACCGCGAAGGCAACCCGAAAGAAGGCCTGTACACCCCGGGCATGGAACTGCGTGGCAAGTACACGCTGTTCGCCGAAGGTTGCCGTGGCCACATCGGCAAGCAACTGATCAAGCGCTTCAACCTCGACAGCGATGCCGATGCCCAGCACTACGGCATCGGCCTGAAGGAAATCTGGGAAGTCGACCCGGCCAAGCATCAACCAGGCCTGGTGGTGCACACCGCCGGTTGGCCGCTGGACATCATGGGCACCGAGAACACCGGTGGCTCGTTCCTCTATCACCTGGAAAACAACCAGGTCGTCGTCGGCCTGATCGTCGACCTGTCCTACAGCAACACCTACCTGTCGCCGTTCGACGAGTTCCAGCGTCTCAAGCATCACCCAGTGCTTGCTCAGTACCTGGAAGGCGGCAAGCGCATCAGCTACGGCGCTCGCGCCATCTGCAAAGGCGGCCTGAACTCGCTGCCGAAGATGGTCTTCAAGGGCGGCGCGCTGATCGGTTGCGACCTCGGCACCCTGAACTTCGCCAAGATCAAGGGCAGCCACACCGCGATGAAGTCCGGCATGCTCGCCGCAGAATCGGTGGCTGACGCACTGTTCGCCGAGAAGGACGGCAGCGAAGAACTGACCACCTACGTCGACGCGTTCAAGAAGAGCTGGCTCTACGACGAACTGTTCGCCAGCCGCAACTTCGGCCCGGCGATCCACAAGTTCGGCGCCATTGTCGGTGGCGGTTTCAACTGGCTCGACCAGAACATCTTCGGCGGCAAACTGCCGTTCACCCTGCACGACACCAAGCCGGATTACGCGTGCCTGAAACTGGCGGCCGACTGCAAGAAGATCGACTACCCGAAACCGGACGGCAAGATCAGCTTCGACAAACTGAGCTCGGTGTTCATCTCCGGTACCAACCACGAAGAAGAGCAGCCGTGCCACCTGAAGCTGGCCGATCCGAGCATCCCGATCAGCAAGAACCTGCCGCTTTACGATGAGCCGGCACAGCGTTACTGCCCGGCCGGCGTGTATGAAGTGATCACCAAAGAAGACGGCGAGAAGCGCTTCCAAATCAACGCCCAGAACTGCGTTCACTGCAAGACCTGCGACATCAAGGACCCTGCACAGAACATCACCTGGGTAACGCCGGAAGGCGCTGGCGGCCCGACTTACCCGAACATGTAAGCCGACCGCTGAACATCAAGGCTCCCGAAATGGGGGCCTTTTTGTTGCCTGGCATTTATGCAACACCCCCCCTGTGGGAGCGAGCCTGCTCGCGAAAGCGTCCGGTCAGTCGACACTGGCATTAACAGATTGCTTTCGCGAGCAGGCTCGCTCCCACAAGGGTTGCTGCGTGAAGTCAGATTTTGGCGCCCAGTTCTGCCGAGAGCCGCGCCGTAACACCCTTGATCAACGGAATCAGCTCGGCCATTTTCTCCAGCGGCATATACGGCACGGTGCTCGCAATGCTGATACCGGCAACGATGCGCTTGCTGGCATCGCGCACCGGCGCCGCCACGCAACGGATCGACGGCTCGTTATCTTCCAGGTCGAAGGCGTAGCCACCGGCCACGTACTCGACCATGCGCTGCTCGAATTGCTCCCAGGATTGCTCCGGGTGCTGCGGCCAGAATTGATTTTTCCCACCCACCGGCAGGCTGACTTCGTACAGGCGCTGCCACTCCTGCGGCGAATCATCGAGCATCAGCGCCTTGCCGATCCCGGTGCGCGCCAGCGGCATCCGATGGCCGACCCGCGAGCGCATTTCCGGGCCATTGCGTCCCGGGTTCTTGTGCAGGTACAGCACTTCGTCGCCTTCACGGATCGCCAGATGAATGGTGTCGCCTGTCAACGCCGACAACTCATCCAGATACGGCCCGGCCAAGGTCACCAACGGCAACTCTTCACGGGCCTGAAAGCCCAATTCGATCAGTTTTGGCCCCAGCAGATAACCGACTTGCGGCACCACCCGCAGGTAACGCTCGTCCACCAGGCAACTGGCCAGGCGATGGGTGGTGCTGCGCGTGGTGCCAATCAGCCGGGCGATTTCCTTGAGGTCGCGGGCGCCGCTGGCCACGGCATGGACCACACCCAAACCGCGAAGCAGGGTCTGGGTGCCGGTCGGTGCGGCGTCCTTGGCGATTTTCGGGGCGTCTTCCTGCATATCCAGCCTTTACCGTTGAGCGTGTGAACGGGCGGCATTATGGTCGCCCGGATGCCACGACTACAACTTGATACGCTCGACCTTGCCCACCAGCAAGATGTAGGACAGTGCACCGATCAACGCCAGCACCGAGATGTAGGTGATCGCCGGGGCAAAGGAATCACCCGTGGCGAGGAAGCCGATCACGATCGGCGTGGCAATCGCCGACAGGTTGCCGATGAAGTTGAACACCCCGCCGGTCAGCCCGAGCAAGCGCGCCGGGGCGAGCGTCGACACCAGTGACCAGGTGATCGAAGCCAGGCCGTTGCCGAAGAATGCCAGTGCGAGAAAGGCAATCACCAGCGGCGTCGATTCAACGAAGTTGGCGCCGATGATCGAGGTGGAAATCAGCAAGCCGCTGATGATCGGCAACTTGCGGGCGAAACCTACCGTGTAACCGCGACGGATCAAAAAGTCCGAGAAGAAACCGGAACACAGTACGCCGACAAAGGCCGCGAGAAACGGCAGCGACGCCAGCAGGCCGGACTTGATGAAGTCCATGCCGCGGTATTTCACCAGGTAGGTCGGGAACCACGTCAGGAAAAACCACAGGGTCGAGTTGAGGCAGAACTGCCCAAGGTAGATGCCCCAGAGTTTACGTTTGCTCAGGACAATCCCCAGGTCAGTCCAGCTGAATTTGGCTTTGACCCTGGCCTGTTCGGCCTGGATATCCACCAGACCACCGCCCTCGCGGATCAAGTCGATCTCCGCCTGATTGGCGCCTTTGAAGTCCCGCGGCTCGCGATACACCGCGTACCAGATCACTGCCCACAGAATGCCTACCGCGCCGGTGCTGACGAACACCATGTGCCAGCCGAATTCGTGCTGCAACCAGGCCAGCACCGGCGTCAGGAAGGCCAGGCCGACGAATTGCCCGGAGGTGTAGAAACCGATGGCCGTGGCACGCTCGCGCTCGGGGAACCAGGTGGTGACCACGCGGCTGTTGATCGGATAGGCCGGCGCCTCCAGGGCACCGACCGCCATGCGCAGCACGAACAGCGCGATGAAGCTGCCGGCGAAGCCGAGCATCACGGTGGCAATCGACCACAGCAACAGCGCTGCCGTGTAAAGGATGCGTGGCGGGACCCGGTCTACCAGCCAGCCACCGGGGATCTGCATGGCGGCGTAGGTCCAGCCGAAGGCAGAGAAGATCAGGCCGACATGAATCGGGTCGATGCCCAGGTCACTGGTCAACGCCGGGGCGGCAATCGACAGGTTGCTGCGGTCCAGGTAGTTGATCACCACGGTGATGAACAACAGCACCATGATGAAAAAACGCTTGCGGCTGGGCGTCACCAACGACGCCTGGCCGGTGAGGGTTTGCGGTTGCATGGGGAGTGCCTCTTCTTATGGTTATTGAGGTCGAAAACCGGGTTAACGCAGATCTCACTGTGCATGGAGATCAAACTGTGGGAGCGAGCCTGCTCGCGAATGCGGTGTGTCAGGCAACATCAATGTTGATGCACCACCATCTTCGCGAGCAGGCTCGCTCCCACAGGGGTTCAGTGGTGTGTCAGGCACTCACCACTCGGCAAAACTGCCATCGGCATGGCGCCAGATCGGGTTGCGCCAGCGGTGGCCGATGGCGGCGCGTTCGATCACGTATTCCTCGTTGATCTCGATGCCCAGGCCCGGGCCGTTCGGGATCCTCACGAAGCCTTTGTCGTAGTCGAACACCCGTGGGTCTTTCACGTAGTCGAGCAGGTCGTTGCTCTCGTTGTAGTGGATGCCCAGGCTCTGCTCCTGGATGAATGCGTTGTAGCAAGCCGCGTCCAGTTGCAGGCAGGCCGCCAGGGCAATCGGCCCCAACGGGCAATGCAACGCCAGCGCCACGTCGTAGGCTTCGGCCATGTTGGCGATCTTGCGGGTTTCGGTGATGCCACCGGCGTGGGACGCATCCGGCTGGATGATGTCGACGTAGCCTTCGCTGAGCACGCGCTTGAAATCCCAGCGCGAGAACAGGCGCTCACCGAGGGCAATCGGTGTGCTGGTCAGTGGTGCCAGTTCTTTCAGTGCTTCGTAGTTTTCGCTGAGCACCGGCTCTTCGATGAACATCAGCTTGTACGGATCAAGCTCCTTCATCAGCACCTTGGCCATGGGTTTGTGCACCCGGCCATGGAAGTCCACGCCGATGCCGACGTTCGGGCCAACCGCATCGCGCACGGCAGCGACGTTGGCCAGGGCCTGGTCGACTTTGTCGAAGGTGTCGAGGAATTGCAGCTCTTCGGTGCCGTTCATTTTCACCGCGGTGAAACCGCGTTCGACCGCTTCTTTGGCCGCACGCGCCGTGTCCGCCGGGCGGTCACCGCCGATCCACGAATACACACGAATTTTGTCCCGCACCTGACCACCCAGCAGGTCGCTGACCGACACCCCCAGCGCCTTGCCCTTGATGTCCCACAACGCCTGGTCGATACCGGCCAGGGCGCTCATGTGAATGGCACCGCCACGGTAGAAGCCACCGCGATAGAGCACGGTCCAGATGTCTTCGATGTTGCGCGGGTCCTTGCCGATCAGGTAATCGGACAATTCTTCAACGGCAGCGGCAACGGTGTGGGCGCGGCCTTCCACCACGGGCTCGCCCCAACCGGTGACACCCTCGTCGGTTTCGACCTTGAGGAAGCACCAGCGTGGCGGAACGATGAAGGTGGTCAGTTTGGTGATTTTCATCTTTGGCTCTCTTATTGGATGCAGCGCTCGCAGCGCCAAAAAGTCTTAGCGAAGGGCTTTCCAGGCAGCGACATAGGCCTTGGCATTGGCCGCCACCTGCTCCGGGGTCATGCCCGGCTTGAACAGTCCGGAGCCGAGGCCGAAACCTTTGACGCCGGCGTCGATAAACTCCTGCATGTTGTCCGGGGTAATACCACCGACCGGCGCCAGGATCGTCCCGGCCGGCAACACCGCCAGCCAGGCCTTGACGACTGCCGGCCCCATTTGCTCGGCCGGGAACAGCTTGAGGATGTCCGCGCCTTCGGCCAGCGCCGCGAAGGCTTCGGTCGGCGTGGCGACACCGGGCGACAGAGACAGCCCCGCCGCTTTCGCCGCACGCAGGACCTTCGGATCGCTATGGGGCATGACGATCACCTGCCCCCCCGCCGCTTTTACCCGTTCGACCTGTTCCGGCGTCAGCACCGTGCCGGCACCGATCAGGCAATCGGCAGGCAAGGTACTGCGCAGGATGCGGATACTGTCGTACGGTTCAGGGGAATTGAGCGGCACTTCGATGACGCGAAATCCGGCGGCGTACAGGACTTCGCCGATAGCGGCAGCTTCCTGTGGACGCAGGCCGCGCAGGATCGCGATCAGGCCGTTTTGCGCCAGCGCTTGTTTGAGCATGTCAGACCTCCAGGCAGGTTTAACGGGATGCAGTCGACGTGACCAGACCGGCGGCGAGCGCCAGTTGCCACAAGCCGCGTTCGGTGGCCTGTTCGGCCAGGGTCACCCGGGCAAAACCGCAGGCGTCGAGCGCACGGCGGTAGCGGGCACAGAGTTGGGTATTGCCGATAAGGATGATCGACGGCAGGTGGACGCTGTTGCGCCGACGCCGCTGGACAACGGCCAGGGCCGATAACTCGTGGCCGATCAGCAGGCCGGACAGATAATCGGCCTGAGCAGTGGCGCTCAATTCACCCGTGAGGCCCAGGCTACGGGCACTGAACAGGGTGGACAGCGGACCGGTTTCACCGTCCGCCGACAACGCGACCTGCACGCCACGATCAAACGCATCACCGTCGAAAGACCCGCCACGCTGCTGGGTGCGCCCGAGAATGCTGTGCTCGCTGAGCACGGCGAAGACTTCGCCGGTCATGAAGGTATCGAAATGCACGATGCAGCCGTCGGCCACTTCCACCCATTTCGAATGACTGCCCGGCAGGCCGATCAGCAGGTCCGCGCTCGCCTCGCCCGCCAGGTTTTGCAGCACACCGAGCACCTGGGTTTCTTCACCGCGCATCACGTTCGGCAGACGTGAACGCTCGATGACGCCGGGCACGATGTGCACATCGACGCCACGCAGGCTGCGCACGGTTTGCAAGGAAGTGCCGAGCGTGGCGACGTTCGCCGGCGTGTCGCGATACGCCGCTTCGCACCAGCCCTGGGCGCTGCCGACCATGCCACAGGCAATCACCGGCAATTGCGGCTGGGCATCAAGCCAGTCACCGCATGCCTCATCGAAAGCCAGTTGAAAACCGTCGGTGCATTCCCGGCCGCCAATGACTCGAGGTGTCTTGGGCAACTGCATGATCCCCGACGCCAGCGAGCGCTGTTCGAGCACCTGCCCGCCTTCAGCCAGTTTGTAAGCACGTAATGAGGTTGTCCCCCAGTCGAGCGCGATCAATTGCGCCTGCATCGCTTCACCTGTTTTGGTTTTTGGCAGTGAGTGAGCGGGACTATAAACCCGGATGCCGGGAAATCTCAATATATAAATATCAATCCCATATTGTGAGACGAAGACAAAAAAAGATCGCAGCCTTCGGCAGCTCCTACAAGGTGAACGTTCGTCCCGGTGTAGGAGCTGCCGAAGGCTGCGATCTTTTAAGGGCTATCAATTACCCGCAGCAAAATCCCTCAAAACGGCCCCGTCCATCCGATACCGAACCCACTCCTCCTGCGGCTGCGCGCCCAAGGATTTGTAGAAGTCGATGGCCGGCGTATTCCACTCCAGCACGCTCCACTCGAAACGACCGCAGTCGTTGGCGCAGGCGATTTTCGCCAGATGCCGCAGCAGGGTCTTGCCCGCGCCACCGCCGCGCTGCTCCGGAGTGATGTAGAGATCTTCGAGGTACAAGCAATTGCTACCCAGCCAGGTGGAATAGCTGAAGAAGAACACCGCGAAACCGATGGCTGCACCGTCGCGCAGGCAGATCAGACCATGGGCGGTGGCGCCTTCGCTGAACAGGCTGCGCTCGATATCGGCAACGCTGGCGATGACTTCATGGCGGGCACGTTCGTAGTCGGCCAGTTCAGTGATGAACGCGAGGATTTGCGGTGCATCACTGGGGGTCGCCGGGCGGATTTCGATCGTCATGGACGTGCCTTGTCTAAAGTTGAAAACGCCATACTAAGACGACACGATATTTGTGGCGAGGGGGCTTGCCTGTGGCGAGGGAGCTTGCTCCCGCCGGGTTGCGCAGCAACCCCAAAAGCAGGCAATGCGATCTATCTGGAAAAACAGAGCAGTTCGCGACAGGGCCTGCTTCGCAGGCCAGCGGGAGCAAGCTCCCTCGCCACAAAAACTGAATCACCACTGCTGATGCGTTACTCCGGTCACCACTAACCCTGGCATCGATAACCTTGGACCTGACATTCGGGCCCTGCGTGGTTAGATAGCGGCGCTGCTCACTTATCCGGTCAAGGAACCGCGTCATGCCTACCGCAACACCCCCTGTCTCAAGCAAGTTGTTCGGCCTGTTTTGTCTCGCCAGTTACCTGTTGTCGTTGTCCTACGGCTCGACCTTCCTGCTGTCGCTGTTGATCAGCGCGCGTGGCGGCAACGAACACGATGCCGGCAGTGTGATTTCGGCGGCGATGCTCAGCACCTTTGCAGCGGTGATCGTTTCCGGCCATCTGTCCGACCTGCTCGGTGCTGCCCGGTCGGCGGCGCTGTTCGGTGTGTTGCTGGTAGCGGCCAGCCTGGGTTTCGCCCTGACCCCGGGCTTCGGCCCTCTGCTGTTGTTTTTCGGCCTGCTGCTGGGCCTGGGTTGGGGCGTGTTCTACACCCTCGGGCCGATCATCGTGGCAAGCCTGGTAACCCCCGCACAGCGCGCCAGATACTTCGCCCTGTTGTCGGGCAGCATGATGACCGGGATCGGCAGTGGCCCGCTGCTCGGCCGCGCGGCGAGCGCCCTCGGTTATCCGGTGACCGCTGCGTTTTACCTGGCGGCGCTGGCCAGCCTGGTCGGTGTGCTGCTGTTCTGGCGGCTGCAGCGAAAATTGAATCAGGCCTCCCTGCCATCGGGCAGCGTATCGCGGATTTCGTGGCGTGCCGCGGGTCAGGTGCTGTCGTCCAGGGCTGTCTTCCCGATCATCATGGTCGGTCTTGGCGGCTGCGTGTTCGGCGGGCTGTCGAGCTTTCAAACCAGTTATGCCGCAGCGCGCTCGCTCGACTACTCGCTGTTCTTCCTCGGCTTCATGAGCGCGGCAATCAGTGGCCGAATGCTGGTTGCCGGGTTCGTGGTCAAGCGCGATCCATTGCGTGCCTCGTGCCTGCTTTCGGGGCTGATGCTGGCATCGATCGTCATGTTCGGTTTTGTCGTCGACAGCAGCTTCAGCTACGTGCTCGCGGCGGTGATGCTCGGGATCGGTTACGGCCTGACCTACTCGGTGATCAACGGCCTCGCCGCCAATGAAGCACCGACCGGCACCACTGCGCAATCCTTGCTGCTGTTCAGCCTGTCGTACTTCATCGGAGTGTTCGGCTTCCCCTTGCTGGCAGGGAAAATCATCGTCGAGCAAGGGATGGCCACACTGTTGCTCACCGTGCTGGCGGTTGCTGCGCTCAACTGGTTGATCACCGCAGGCCGATTGATCTGGCGAAGGGCTGCAGCGGCCAGGGCAATGGCACAGGCCTGAGCCGTTCGTCGCTAACAATGCACCCATCCAGATAGGGGGCGGACTAATCAGGTAAGGACTCTACCCGTTGGAGACAACACCATGATCCTCTCCAGGTTGACCGCCCTCGCCCTCACCGCCCTGCTGTCTTGTGCCTCGTTCGCCGGGACCCTCGGCTCGAGTACCGGCCCGACCAATCCGGTGGAAAAGCCCAGGGCGCCGGCCATCCAGAGTGCCCCCGGCATGAACACCGACGGCACCACCATCGACCACAACCTGCCTCCGTCCACCGGCACCGACCCGCGCATCCAGGGCAATGACATGGGACGTCAGGGCGGGGCGGACTTGCCGGACAAAAAAACGCCCGGCAGCGGTGGTCTCGGCTCAAGCACCACCGAGGACGAGGACAGCAATATCAGCCAATAGTGAAGCCAGGAGAAATGTACTGAAGCTAGTGACCCCTTCGCGGGCAAGCCCGCTCCCACAGGGTTATGCGTCAGGGTTCGAGACCGATGGGGAAGAACTCGCCGCCACTCCAGACACCGAGCCAGCGCTGGCCGTCGATCTCTCGGCTCACCGCCAGCTCTACCAATTGGTAGAACACATTACGGTGAATCAACGCCTCAAGATTGCTGCGCACATGGACGTAAGGGGCTGGCTCCTGCGTGTCGGGATCGATCACTACACGCAGCGGATGCTCCGCACCGGCCTCGGTGGTTTCATCGACGTTGGTGGTAAAGCGCAACACCTGCGCCTCACCCTCGCCCTCCACGTCCACCGCAATCGCCACGAACGGCGCATCGTCGACTTTGATGCCGACCTTTTCCACCGGGGTAATCAGGAAATAATCATCGCCGTCGCGGCGAATGATGGTGGAGAACAGTTTGACCATCGGCTTGCGCCCGATCGGCGTGCCCAGGTAATACCAGGTGCCGTCCCGGGCGATGCGCATGTCGATGTCGCCGCAGAAATCGGGGTTCCACAGGTGCACCGGCGGCAAGCCTTTGGTCTTGGGGATCTGCCCCAGCAAGTCGTTGGCTTTTTGCGGGCCACTCATGGCGTTCTCCTTGAAGTTACTGGTCGCTGAGCCCCAGCAGGCCGCGCGCATATTGCTCCAGCGGCGGGCCCATCAGGTCTTCGGGTTTTTTATCGTGGAACGTCAGTAAACCGCCACGACTCTTGATGGTCGCAGTATCAATCAAATACTGGGTGCTGGTCTCGATCAACATGATCTGAATCATACCGCTGTCGATGCCGAGGCGATCCAGGGCTTCCTGATCCAGCCATTCGTCCGAGTTGCCGATACGGTCGTCCGACTTGGCGAATCGGGTGTAGAGCAGATAGTGCGCACCGGCGGCACGGGCTTCGCCCATGGCCTGGTCGAGGCCTTCCGGCATGCGGGCACGGCGGACCATAGGGAAGTATTCGACGAAGCCATCGAACGCGACTTCGGCAATCACATTGGGCCGTGGGTAAATGGCGCTGCCCGGCGGCATGAAGGCGCCTTGGGCGATGTAGACGAACGAATCCGGTTGAATGCGCAGGTTGTTTACGCGGCGGCTGTCGCTGTGATCGAGCAACCCCGCATCGCTCATATGGTAACGAGTCCCTTCGGCCATATCGCTGACGTTCATGCAGCCACCAAGCGCCAAAACGGCCAGCAGCAAAACCAGGCTACGCATCCTATCCTCCAGAGGCCGGTGTCGGAAAACCGGCGAATGGCCGTAGGATGCAGCTTTTGCGCCAGCTCATGGGCATTGTCGGCTTATCCATAGCCATCGCGAGCAAGCTCGCTCCCACAAGGGTTTACGCAAAACCTTGTGGGAGCGTGGCTTGCCCGCGATGAGGCCGGATCAGCCGCCGATAATCTTCATGACAGTCGCGCCGCCAGAGAACGCCACTTCCTGCTTGTCCCCCAAGGCTTTCACCAGGAGTCTCTGCAAGGCCGGCAGCGCCTGGTGGCGCGGTTTGTCCAGCAGGTCGCCGATGTAATGACGATTGCTCGACGACAGGCAGCCATGCAGCCACCCGGTGGAAGACAAGCGCAGTCGCGAGCAGGTCCGGCAGAACGGCACACTTTCGTTGGCGATCACGCCGAAGTAACCCTGGCCGGGAATTTCATAACGAACCGCCGTTGCATCGACCGGGGCATCGGCCTGCAGATATTCATAGCGCTCGCCGATCAGGCTGAGCAATTGCTGGAGGCTGACGAACTGCTGCAAAAACGCATTGGAGTCGTTGGCCAGGTGGCCCATGCGCATCAGCTCGATGAAGCGCAGTTCATAACCGCGCTCCAGGCAGTAGTCGAGCAGCGGCATCACTTGATCAAGGTTCTGTCCGCGCAGCGGCACCATGTTGACCTTGATCCTCATGCCGGCCGCACTGGCCTCGCTCATGCCGTCGAGCACGGTGGCCAGATCGCCGCCCCGGGCAATGCCGCGGAACGCACTGGCGTCGAGGGTATCGAGGGAAACGTTGAGGCGCCGAATGCCGGCGTTCACCAGCAGCGGCAGCTTCTTCGCCAGCAACTGGCCATTGGTGGTCAGGCTGATGTCTTCCAGGCCCATCTGCCCGACCGCTGTCATGAACGCTTCGAGTTTCGGGCTGACCAACGGCTCGCCGCCGGTAATGCGCAAACGCTCGATCCCGGCCGCTTCAATCAGATAAGCCACACCACGTGCCATCGCTTCGGCCGACAATTCATCCTGCGCAGCCACCAGCCGCTTGCCGTTGGGCACGCAATAGGTACAGGCGTAATTGCAGGCAGAGGTCAGACTGATTCGCAAGTTGCGAAAACGCCTGCCTTGACGGTCAACGATCATGGTCACTCCGGCGGAAGAATATCGGGCCGCTAAAACTTGACTCAGAAATCAAGTTTTAGCAAGTCCTCTACCTGAGTATATTCCTGCGGTACTGCGCCAAGTAGCGAAATCATGGCGCAATAAGGCAACTGAATGGCTCAGCTGCCGGAAGTGTCGGTGTCGCGCTTGCGTTTGTTGCCCATGCGCACGCCGATGTCCATCAGGAACTGGAAGAAACCTTCCTGATCTTCCAGCACATTGCTCCAGAACGGCGAGTGATACAGCGCGACAGCACCGTGCACCAGCGCCCAGGACGCGCAGTAATGGAAGTAAGGTGGCACGTCTTCCAGCTTGCCTTCGCTGATCCGGCCCTTGATCAGCAGGGTCAGGCGTTCGAAGTTCGAGGCACGGATCTTGTGCAGCTCCTCGATCATCTCCGGCACTTGGTTGCCCTTGACCACCTTCTCTTCGAGGCGGTCGAACAGGCGATAGCGTTGTGGATCGCGCATGCGGAATTCGAAGTAGGCCCGGGACAGGGCTTCCTTGTCCTTGTCGACATCGGCCGAATGCAGCAGTGCGTTCAAATCGCGCTCGTAGTCGAGCATCAGGCGCAGATAGATTTCCGCCTTGGATTTGAAATGCTTGTAGATCGTGCCTTTGCCGATACCGACGGCATCAGCAATCATCTCGACGGTGACACTGTCTTCACCTTGTTCGAGGAACAGCTTTAGCGCGGTATCGAGAATTTCCTGCTCGCGGCGACGAAACTCACGGACCTTACGAGGTTCTTTATGCATAAGAAAAGGTCTGTCGGGGTCAAAATTCGAAGCCGCGTATTATGCCTAACTTACGCAAAAATGCACGGATCATCCGACCATATCTGCGCTTTCCGGTCATTCCGCGCACGATTGTCGGTTGATGAGAACTCTTCCGAAGCGCACGTATTCCAAATTTGTTTAAAAACCCGGGTCGGCAAACTGGACTAGGCGCAATCCTGATCAATACTTGAACTGTCGGCGGGGCATCTCCCCCAAGTGTCACGCCGATATTGGTACCAACGGACCGCGTGCCATTGTTTTACTCCTAATGGTCTTAACCCGGATTCACCCCCCAGAACCCGGGTTTTTTTTGCCTGCGATTTAACCTTGTGGGAGCGAGCCTGCTCGCGAAAGCGGCTTCGAATCCTAAACTGATTTCACATGCGCCAGCGGGAACAGCCGCTTGAAATTGGCTGTGGTCTGCTCGGCAAACCGCTCGTAGGGTTCACCGCGCAACATTGCCAGAAATTCCGCTACTTCACGCACGTACTGCGGCAGGTTTGGCTTGCCGCGATGGGGAATCGGCGCCAGGTAGGGCGAATCGGTTTCCACCAGCAACCGGTCGGCCGGCACCTTGCTGGCCACATCGCGTAACGCATCGGCATTGCGAAAAGTGACAATCCCGGACAAGGAAATGTAATAGCCCATGTCCAGTGCAGCCTTCGCCATGTCCCAGTCTTCGGTAAAGCAGTGCAATACGCCCGCCTGGGGCAGTGCCGCTTCGCGCAGCAAGTCCAGGGTATCGGTGCGGGCCCCGCGGGTGTGGATGATCACCGGTTTGCCGGTCTGCTGCGCCGCTTGCAGGTGCAGGCGAAAGGATTCCTGCTGCAACTGCGCCGCTTCCGGCTCGTAGTGGTAATCGAGGCCGGTTTCGCCAATGGCGACCACACGCGGGTGATTGAGCTCCTGCAACAGCCAGTCCAACGCCGGCGCGGCACCCGGTTGTACATCGAGAGGGTGCACGCCCACCGAGCAGTCGACGTCGTCATAACGTTCGGCCAGGGCTTTGACGTCAGCTGCGTTGTCCGCGCTGACACCGATACACAGAAAGTGCCCTACTCCGCGCTGCCGGGCGGCATCCAGGGCAGCATCCAGGGAGCCGTCGTGGGCGGCCAGGTCGAGGCGATCGAGGTGACAATGGGAATCTACGAGCATAAAGGGCTGCAACTTACATCGAATGGGTGGGACGGTCGGGTGTACTGATAGATTCTAGGCGCAGGCAGTCATCTTTGGGCAGGCAAGGACGCCCATTGCACCAGCAAGGCCTCCAGCAGCAAGGCCGGATTGAGGTTGGCCTTGCTCAAGACTTTCTGCCGCTGGGCGAGGATCCAGTCCTGGATATCGAGGACTTTGCCCTGGGCGGTTTTCTGCGCCAGGTATTGCACGACCTTGCGCATGTCGGCCAGGCCGAGGCCGGCTTCGTCCTGGGTCAACTGATAGCGCAGGATCAGGCTCGACCAGTCGCAGAACCAATCGAACAGGCGCAACATCGGAATGTTTTTCCATTCTTCGGCCAGTTGCGTCGGCGACTGCTGTTGCTTGAGGAGTTTCTTCACCCCTTCCACGACTTGCATGCGCTGCTCGCGCACGCCCTGGGTCTGGAGATTGACCGCCGCCAGTGGCGAACCTGCGGCCAGCGTCAGCAACTCGACGCGCTCCTCCTCGGAACATTCCGGCAATGCCTGCGCCAGCCACTTCAAGCTCATCGCCTCACCCGGCAGCGGACAGGCCTGCTGCACGCAGCGACTCTTGATGGTGGGCAACAAGCGGCTCGGCTGATGGCTGACCAGCAATAAAACCGTATCGCCGGACGGTTCTTCAAGGCTCTTGAGCAAGGCGTTGGCGGCGTTGATGTTCATCGACTCAACCGGCTCGATCAACACCACTTTGCGTCCGCCCAACTGCGCGGTCTGCACCACGAAACCGACCAGATCGCGAACCTGATCGACCTTGATCGCCTTGTCGGCTTCTTCCGGTTCAAGGATGTAGTTATCCGGGTGGCTGCCAGCCTTGAGCAGCAGACAGGATTTGCATTCGCCACAGGCCTCCAGCACCGTCGGGCGCTGGCACAGCAAGCTGGCCATCAGGCGCTCGGCCAGTGCCCGCTTGCCGATCCCGGCCGGGCCATGCAGCAGGTAGGCGTGCGCATGCTGCGCGCGCCCCGCCAGGTGCTGCCAGAGGTTTTCCTGCCACGGATAGGCCTCAGCCACGGCTCAACTCCAGCAGGCGCGGCAACAAGGCATCCAGCGATTGCTGAACCTGTGCCAACGGTTGGGCCGCATCGACCAGCACATAACGCGCCGGATCCGCCTTGGCCCGCTTGAGGAACGCATGGCGTACGGCATCGAAAAAGGTCCGGCCTTCGAGTTCGAAGCGATCCAGGCGGCCGCGTGCGCTGGCGCGGGCCAGACCCACCTCGACAGGCAGATCGAAAATCAGTGTCAGGTCCGGGCGCAGATCGCCTTGAACGAAGGTTTCCAGAGCCGCGATGCGCTCAAGCGACAAGCCACGGCCACCGCCCTGGTAGGCGTAAGTCGAATCGGTAAAACGATCACACAAGACCACGGCACCGCGGGCCAGCGCCGGGCGAATCACTTCAGCCAGGTGCTGGGCACGCGCCGCGAACACCAACAGCAACTCGGTATCCGGGTTCATGACTTCATCGACGGGAGCCAACAGCACTTCACGGATGC
This sequence comes from Pseudomonas sp. GW821-FHT07G06, assembly GCF_058986625.1. Classification (NCBI taxonomy): domain Bacteria; kingdom Pseudomonadati; phylum Pseudomonadota; class Gammaproteobacteria; order Pseudomonadales; family Pseudomonadaceae; genus Pseudomonas; species Pseudomonas sp. GW821-FHT07G06. The sequence goes on along the minus strand of NZ_JBYSVW010000010.1, from coordinate 50,368 downwards.
GCTCGGCCAACGGCGTGCCCCCCGGCTCGCGGGTCAGCACCACCTCGATGCCGGCGGCGCGCAGGCGCTCGGCCAGGTATTCGCGATTGGTGCTCTTGCCGGCGCCTTCCGGGCCTTCCAGAGTAATAAACAAGCCAGTCACAGGCAGTCCTTAGTCAGAGTCATTGCGGGCTATTCGGTACGCTTGCATCGGGTTCCGGCGTTTCAGGAGCTGGCGCGGGATCTTGCGCCGGCACTTGCGGCAGCGCCTCGGGAGCCGTGTCCGGTGAAGCGGCCGGGATCGGTGCCAGCTCCTGCGAAGCCTTGGCCTCCTGCGTACCATTTTGCTCAGTCTGGGTCGGCGCTGTCTCTGGCGTGGCAGTGGGCGCCGGGCTGGAGCGGTAATCGGCGCGGCGCTTGAGCTGGAACTCCTTCACGGCATTGTTGTGGGCATCCAGGTCGTCGGAGAACACGTGAGTGCCATCACCGCGCGCCACGAAGTAGAGGCTGTTGCCCTCCACCGGATTGAGTGCCGCATGAATGGCTTCGCGACCGACCATGGAAATCGGCGTCGGTGGCAGGCCTGCATTCATGTAGGTGTTATAAGGCGTCGATTCCTTGAGGTGAGCCCGGGTCAGCTTACCGCTGTAGCGGTCGCCAAGGCCGTAGATCACCGTCGGATCGGTCTGCAGCAGCATGCCCATCGCCATGCGTCGCACAAACACACCGGCAATCTGCCCGCGCTCCTGCGGCACACCGGTTTCCTTTTCCACCAGCGAAGCCATGATCAGCGCCTGGTAGGGTTCGGTGTACGGCACATCGGAAGAGCGCTGTTGCCACTCCTTGGCGAGCACTTCGTCGAGGCGGTCGTAGGCGGTTTTCAGTAGCTCGATATCGGACATGCCGCGCACGTAACGATAGGTGTCAGGGAAGAAGCGTCCTTCCGGAAAAATCCCGGTGTGACCGAGCTTGTCCATGACCTGGCTGTCGCTCAAACCGTCGAGGCTATGGTCGAGCTTCTCTTCCTTGGCCAGCGCTGCGCGAACCTGACGGAAATTCCAGCCTTCGACCAGGGTCAGGCTGTACTGAACCATTTCCCCGCGTTTCCACAGGTCGATCAGGCCTTCGACGGTCATGCCCGGTTGCATGCGGTATTCACCGCTGTGCAGGGGTTGTTTGCCGAGATTGAAGCGCCAATACACGCGCAGCCAGAAGGCGTCCTTGATGACACCATTGGCTTCGAGTCGGTAGAAGGTGCGGGTCGGCGTGGTGCCCTTGGGCACATCCAGCAATTGTTCCTGGGCAATGTTCAGCGGCTGTACCAGCGCCGAATGAATTTTCCAGGCTGAAGCACCCATCAGCAGCCCTGCCAGAACCACTCCGGTTTCCAGCAGCAGCAAGAGTTTACGTCTCACGTATCAAGCATCCAGTAGCACACGGGCAATGGTTTGGAGTTTACGGGTGAGTGGCCCAACCGGCCAGTGAAGAGCAGCATAGGCATGCACCGGCCAGATACCATACACGCTGTTGCAGACAAAGACTTCGTCAGCCCATTGCAGCTGTTCGAGGGGAATGTCGGTGATTTGCGTGGGGATTCCCAGCGACCTGGCCTGGAACAATAGTTCGGCACGCATCACCCCGGCCACGCCGCAGCGCTTGAGATCAGCCGTGATGAGCACACCGTCACGCACCAGGAACAGATTGCTGAACACGCCCTCGATCACGCGCCCGGCCTGATCGAGCATCAAGCCTTCGGCATGCTCGGTGTCCTGCCATTCGGCACGGGCGAGGACTTGTTCAAGTCGATTGAGGTGCTTGAGGCCGGCCAGTAATGGCTGCCTGGACAATCGTGTGGTGCAGGGAAACAGACGAATACCCTGCTCGCCATGCGCGGCAGGGTAAGCCGCAGATGGATTGCCTTGCAGAATGCGTCGGGCCTGGGCCGAAGGATCGGGAGCGTAACCGCGCAGACCGTCGCCGCGGGTGAGCATGAGCTTGAGCACCCCGTCACCCAATGCCGCGGCGTAGGCCAGCAGTTCGCTGCGGATCAATTCCTGATCGGCAGCAAGCGCCAGACGCGAGCAGCCATCCGCCAGACGCGACAGATGCCGCTCCAGCAACACGGGCTTCCCGTTGCGCACGGCGATGGTCTCGAACAGACCATCGCCATAAGCCAGGCCGCGATCCTTCAGCGACAAAGCGTCAGCCGGCTGACCGTCGACCCAGCTGTCCATCAGCCTGCGAACCGGCGGAACACCAGCGAGCCGTTGGTGCCGCCAAAACCGAAGGAGTTGGACACGACCACATCGATATCCATGTTGCGCGCGGTGTGCGGCACAAAATCGAGGTCGCAGCCTTCATCCGGCTCATCAAGGTTGATGGTCGGCGGCGCCACCTGGCTGTTGATCGCCAGCACGCTGAAGATCGCCTCGACCGCGCCCGCCGCACCCAGCAGGTGGCCGGTCATGGATTTGGTCGAACTGACGGCCAGCTTGTAGGCATGCTCGCCGAACACCGACTTGATCGCATTGACTTCAGCAAGATCGCCTGCGGGAGTCGACGTGCCGTGGGCGTTGATGTACTGCACTTGATCGCCATTGATCTTCGCATCGCGCAACGCATTGGTGATGCAGCGGGCAGCACCCGCGCCATCGGCGGGTGGCGAAGTCATATGGTAGGCATCGCCGCTGGTGCCGAAGCCAATGAGTTCGGCGTAGATGGTCGCACCACGGGCCTTGGCGTGTTCCAGCTCTTCCAGAACCAGCGCACCGGCACCATTGGACAGCACGAAGCCGTCACGGCCCTTGTCCCATGGACGGCTGGCGCGGGTCGGCTCGTCGTTGCGGGTCGACAGCGCGCGCGAGGCACCGAAGCCGCCCATGCCCAGGCCGCAGGCTGCCATCTCGGCGCCGCCAGCAATCATCACGTCGGCTTCGTCGTACATGATGTTACGGGCTGCCATGCCAATGCAGTGGGTACCGGTGGTACAGGCCGTGGCGATGGCGTAGTTAGGTCCCTGTGCCCCCAGATGGATCGACAGGAAACCGGAAATCATATTGATGATCGAGCCTGGCACGAAGAACGGGGAAATCCGCCGTGGGCCGGTCTCGTGCAGCGTGCGGGCGGTTTCTTCGATATTGGTCAGACCGCCAATACCCGAGCCCATGGCCACGCCGATACGCTCGCGGTTGGCGTCAGTGACTTCCAGACCGGCGTTGCGCACCGCCTGAAAACCTGCGGCCAGACCGTACTGAATGAAAAGGTCGAGCTTGCGGGCTTCCTTGACCGACAGGTACTCCTCGACATTGAAGTCCTTTACCGAGCCGCCAAAACGGGTGGAATAGGCAGAAAGGTCGGTGTGTTCGATCAGACCAATGCCACTGCGGCCAGCCAGAATGCCCTGCCAACTGCTCGGCACATCCGTGCCCAGTGGCGACAACATACCCATACCGGTGACTACGACGCGTCTACGCGACACAGCACTCTCCTTTTTTCAAATGACGACTTTGCATCAGGCCTAAAGAAAAAACCGCACGCCATGATGGCAGTGCGGTTTTTCCATGACAGCGAGCAACGATTACAAACTATTACGCCTGGTGGCTAGTAACGTAGTCGATTGCAGCTTGTACAGTAGTGATCTTCTCGGCTTCTTCGTCAGGGATTTCGGTCTCGAATTCCTCTTCCAGAGCCATCACCAGCTCAACGGTGTCAAGGGAGTCGGCACCCAGGTCTTCAACGAAGGAAGCAGTGTTGACCACTTCTTCTTCTTTAACGCCCAGTTGCTCAGCAACGATTTTCTTGACGCGCTCTTCGATGGTGCTCATACCTTGTTTTCACTCCTAATGGACAAATTCAGGCAGCTGGCCAGTGGGTAAGTGTATAGAAAGGCTTTTCAGCTTTTCAACTGAAAGCTTCACTCCTCGAACCCGGTGACCCTCTGCCTATAAATAGATTGCAGCTTTATAACGGATTTTAGACAGCTCGTATGACATTTTTTTGAAGCAATCCGTCACATTTGAATTACATGTACATCCCGCCGTTCACCGGGATTGTAGCTCCGGTAACGTAAGCCGCACCGTCCGACGCAAGAAAAGCGACCACGGACGCGATCTCTTGAGCTTGCCCCAGACGACCCAGCGGAATCTGCGTCTGCAAGGCTTCACGCTGCGCCTCGGGCAGTTCACGGGTCATATCGGTATCGATGAACCCTGGGGCCACCGAGTTTACCGTAATCGCACGCGAACCGACTTCACGCGCCAATGCACGGCTGAAACCTTCCAGACCGGCCTTGGCGGCAGCGTAGTTTACTTGGCCTGCGTTGCCCATGGCACCCACAACCGAACCAATACTGATAATTCGGCCCCAACGGGCTTTGGTCATGCCACGCAAAACGCCCTTGGACAGGCGGAACAGACTGTTCAGATTGGTATCGACAACGTCATGCCACTCGTCGTCTTTCATGCGCATCATCAGGTTATCGCGGGTGATACCGGCATTGTTGACCAGGATCGCCGGCGCACCGAACTGCTCCTGGATGCTCGCCAGGACCGCCGCCACGGACTCGTCACTGGTGACATTGAGTTCCAGGCCGGTGCCTTGAATACCGTTTTCCTTCAGGGTCGCGGCAATACGCTCGGCACCCGACGCGGAAGTCGCCGTACCGACAACGATGGCGCCCTGACGACCCAGTTCCAGGGCGATAGCCTGGCCGATGCCACGGCTTGCACCGGTGACCAGTGCAACTTTACCTTGCAGACTCATGCAAGCTTCTCCTGATTCAGGCCAACGCTGCACGGGCGGCAGCGAAAGCGTCTGGGGTATTGAGGTTGGATGTCGATACGCCTTCGGCGCAACGTTTGTTCAGACCGGCCAGCACTTTACCCGGGCCGCACTCGACCAGATTGGTCGCGCCCCTGGCAGCTAGCGCCTGTACGGACTCGACCCAGCGTACCGGCTTGTACAGCTGTTCGAGCAGATCACGCTTGAGGGTTTCCAGATCGGCCGGCACTTCGGCGCTGACGTTCTGGACCACGGGAATCTGTGGCGCCTGCCAGTTGATCGCGGCGATCGATTCGGCGAAACGCTCGGCAGCCGGACGCATCAGCTCACAGTGGGACGGTACGCTGACCGGCAGCGGCATGGCCCGCTTGGCACCACGCGCCTTGCAGCCTTCAATGGCGCGCTCGACCGCTGCCTTGGCACCGGCGATGACCACCTGGCCCGGTGAGTTGAAATTGACCGCGCTGACCACTTCGCCTTGCGCCGCTTCGGCACAGGCGGCCAGTACGTCGGCATCCTCCAGGCCGAGGATGGCGGCCATGCCGCCCTGCCCGGCCGGAACGGCTTCCTGCATCAGTTGGCCGCGACGCTCGACGAGTTTCACCGCGTCGCCCAGGCTCAGACTGCCCGCTGCCACCAGCGCGCTGTATTCACCCAGGCTGTGCCCGGCGACGTAAGCCGGACGCGCACCACCTTCGGCCAGCCACAGACGCCACAGGGCGATCGAGGCGGTCAGAATGGCCGGTTGGGTTTTATCGGTTTGATTGAGTTGCTCTTCCGGCCCTTGCTGGGTCAGTGCCCACAGGTCGTAACCCAGTGCATCGGAAGCTTCTTTGAATGTTTCAAGGACAACCGGATGTTGTGCGCCCAGCTCGGCCAGCATGCCGAGGGACTGCGAACCCTGTCCCGGGAAGACGAATGCGAGGGAAGCAGACATGTAACAAGCCCCTAATGATCTTGTCGTCGGAGAATTGGCGCCCCGCTTTGGGGACGCAAGAAACTGACAGTTGGATGGCCCATCGAACCAAGCGGTCACATTTAAGCATTGTCCGACGAAAACGCCTAAAGCAACAAATCCTCCAGACGACCGTGCAGGCGCTCGGGAAGATTTTCCTGAATCTCGATCATGGCGCGCGAAATGGCGCTTTGGAAACCCTGGACCCCGGCAGAACCGTGGCTCTTCACCACAATCCCCTGCAAGCCGAGAAAGCTCGCGCCGTTATGCCGGGCAGGCGCCAGGTCAGCCTGCAGACGCTTCATCAACGGCAGCGCAAGTGCACCGACCGCACGTGAGGCCAGGCTCTTCTTGAACAACGCCTCGATGCGCCCGGCAATCATGGTCGCCAGGCCTTCGCTGGATTTGAGCAGGATGTTGCCGACAAAACCGTCACACACCACCACATCCGCTTCGCCACGGTACAAACCGTCGCCTTCGATAAAGCCGATGTAATTGATGCCCCGGGCGCCTTGCAACAAAGTCGCCGCCAGCTTGACCTGCTGATTGCCCTTGATGTCTTCGGTGCCGATGTTCAGCAACGCCACCCGTGGGCGGCTGATGCCCAGCGTCTCCGCCGCCACCGAGCCCATCACCGCAAACTGCAACAGATGCTCGGCACTGCAATCGACGTTGGCACCCAGGTCGAGCAATTGGCAGTAACCCTTTTGTGTCGGGATCGCCGCCACCATGGCCGGACGGTCAATGCCCGGCAGGGTCTTGAGCACGAAGCGCGACAACGCCATCAGCGCCCCGGTATTGCCCGCACTGACACAGGCCTGGACTTTACCGTCGCGCAGCAACTCAAGGGCCACGCGCATCGATGAATCGGGCTTGCCTCGCAAGGCCTGGGCGGGCTTTTCGTCCATGCCGATGACTTCGCTCGCCGGAGCAATCGACAGGCGCGCGCGATCCACAGCCGAATGGCCAGCGATCAATTCTTCAAGAAGGGAGGGTTGACCGACGAGGGTCAGGTGCAGCGAGGGTGTAGCGGACAGGCAAGCAAGGCTGGCCTGGACAATGCTGCGGGGACCGAAGTCCCCGCCCATTGCGTCAATCGCGATGACTTGAGCGGACAAGTGATTACTCGTCAGCGCCCTTGTCGATCACTTTACGGCCACGGTATACGCCTTCTGGCGAAACGTGGTGACGCAGGTGAACTTCACCGGTGGTTTTTTCTACAGACAGGGTGCTAGCCTCGAGAGCGTCGTGCGAACGGCGCATGTCACGGGCAGAGCGGGATTTTTTGTTCTGCTGAACAGCCATAATTGATTAACTCCTAAACGTTTGGGTCACGCTTTAACTGCGCCAATACACTGAACGGGTTGGACCGCGTTACCTCGTCCTCGCTCGGTTCGGGCTCATCTGCTCCCGCCGGCTGCTGGCATTCTTCCGGATGATGAGCAGGCACAATGGGCAAGGCGAGCAGAAGCTCCTCCTCGATCAGTGACTGCAGATCCAATGGATCTTCGCCCAGTTCCAGCACGTCATAACCTTTCGGCAACGACTGGGTATTCGCACCCTCCTTCACCACAGCGTAACTGCATTCGCTATGGATCGGCAGGGTGACCAGCTCAAGACAACGCTGGCAAACCATTTTGACTTCAGTGTCGATAAAGCTGTGGATGACCACAGATTTACGTTCATCTCGTTCAAAAACGAATTTAGCCTGCACCGTACCGACATTGTCGGAAAGCGGGTCGCAGAGTCTCTCCAAATCGGCCAGCAGCATTTCACCTTGAAGGGTGGTGCCACGATCAGCCAATTTGCGCGGGTCAACGTGAGGTGGAATCGGGTCATTCAACATAGGCGCAGCATTATAGGGATGCACCCGCCCATGTCAAAGGAAATTCAGCCCTGTCCGTCACTTGGAAGCCTCGCTAGAATTCGCACCTGCCTTATGGAGATGCGCATGCTGCCTTTATTACTCGCTTCCGGCTCGGTCTATCGCCGGGAATTGCTGGCCCGCCTGCAACTGCCATTCACCTGCAGTTCGCCGGATATCGACGAAAGCCATCGCCCGGGCGAATCCGCCATCGCGCTGGTCAAGCGCCTTGCCGAAGAGAAAGCCCGCGCCCTGGCCGCCAGCCATACCGCTCATCTGATAATCGGCTCCGACCAGGTCGCCGTGCTGGGAGAGCGGATAATCGGCAAGCCCCACACCTTCGAAAAAGCCCGCGAACAACTGCTGGCCGCCAGCGGCACCAGCGTGACATTCCTGACCGGCCTGGCCTTGCTCAACAGCCGGACAGGGCACTGCCAGGTCGATTGCGTGCCGTTCACCGTACACATGCGCACACTCGACGCGACCCGCATCGAGCGCTACCTACACGCCGAGCAGCCCTACGATTGCGCAGGCAGCTTCAAGGCCGAAGGCCTGGGGGTCAGCCTGTTTCGCAGCACCGAGGGTCCTGACGCCACCAGCCTGATCGGCCTGCCGCTGATTCGCTTGATCGACATGCTATTGGCCGAAGGCTTGCAAATACCCTGAAAGCAAAAGATCGCAGCCTTCGGCAGCTCCTACAGGTGATCTGTGTGTAGGAGCTGCCGCAGGCTGCGATCTTTTGATCTTTAAAACGGCTTAACGCAACGACGGACCGTTAAACCCCATCCACATCGCCAAATGCTCAGCCACGCTGGCACCGAGCTTTTTCGAGAAGCGATCAAATGGCGACTCCTGAACGGTAAAGTCCACCAGCTCCTTCTCGCCGATCACATCCCGCGCGACCGAACTGGCATTACCCAGTCCATCGATCAATCCAAGCGGCAGCGCCTGCTCGCCAGACCAGACCAGACCGGAGAACAGCTCCGGATGCTCCTTGTCTTTCAGGCGATCGCCGCGCCCTTGCTTGACGCTGTTGATGAACTGCTTGTGGGTCGTATCGAGCACACCCTGCCAGAAAGCGGTTTCTTCCGGCTTCTGTGGCTGGAACGGATCGAGGAACGACTTGTGTTCGCCCGAGGTGTAAGTGCGACGCTCGACACCCAGCTTTTCCATGGTGCCGACAAAGCCGTAACCGGCTGCCGTCACACCGATGGAACCAACCAGGCTCGCCTTGTCGGCGTAGATCTGATCCGCCGCACTGGCGATGTAGTAAGCACCGGAAGCCCCCAGGTCGGAAATGACCGCATACAGCTTGGTGTCCGGATGCAGGCCGCGCAGGCGACGGATCTCGTCATAGACATAACCCGACTGCACCGGACTGCCGCCCGGGCTGTTGATACGCAGGATGACGCCCTTGACCTTCTTGTCCTCGAAAGCCGCGCGCAGGCTGCCAACGATATTGTCTGCGCTGGCCGACTCCTTGTCGGCAATCACACCTGTCACATCGATCAACGCCGTGTAATTGGCACTGAGGGTAGCGGCCTTTTCCATATCCATCAGCGGCGAAAACAGAGCAATAACGCCGAAAAGATAAACAAAAGTCATTAACTTGAAGAATATGCCCCAGCGACGGGAGCGACGCTGCTCCTGCACACTGGCCAGCAGCGTCTTCTCCAGCAGCTTCCAGCTTTTGTCGTCACCGCTCTCTGCGCTCGCCTTGGCGGGCGCCTTCCATTCGTCGGTCATGCCATCCACCCCAAAAACAACCCGGTTAAGCCTGCTGACTCAGCCAGGCGTGCAATTCTGAAAAACGGTCGATGGCCAGTCGCGGCTCATAAAGCTTCAACGCATCGATTGACTGAGCGCCATAGCTTACCGCCACCGACTCCATGCCGGCGTTGCGTGCCATCTGCAAATCAAAGGACGAATCACCGACCATCAATGCCTGCTCCGGGCGCACCTCGCAATGGGCGAGAATCTGCTCGAGCATCAGCGGATGGGGCTTGCTGGCGGTCTCGTCGGCGGCACGGGTGATATCGAAGTAATCCTCCCAGCCATGGGCCTTCAGCACCCGATCCAGCCCGCGACGGGCCTTGCCGGTCGCCACAGCCAGATGATAACCCTCGGCACGAAATGCCTCGAGCGACTCGACCACACCCTCGAACAACGGCGAAGGCACGGCCTCCGACGCAATGTAATGCTCGGCGTAGTGCTCGCGAAACGCGATCAACTCGGCGTCTTCGATCTCGGGGTACAGGGTGCGGATCGCTTCCGGCAAGCCCAGGCCGATGATGCCCTTGACGGCAAAATCGTCGCGCTGTTCAAAACCGGAGCGCCGGGAGGCAACATGCATCGCCTCGACAATCCGGCCAATGGAATCGGCCAGCGTGCCGTCCCAATCGAAGATCAGCAGCTTGTAATCAGATGGGCGCACTCAATCGCTCCACAGTCTTGGCCCACATCTCGTCGACCGGCGCCTGCAACTTCAGCTCGCCGCCATCAGGCAACGGCACGGTCAGCATGTAGGCATGCAGGAACAGGCGCTTGCCGCCCAGATCGCGGATCTCCTTGCTGAAACCTTCTTCGCCGTACTTGGTGTCGCCAGCGATGCAATGCCCGGCGTGCAAGGTATGCACGCGGATCTGGTGAGTCCGGCCGGTAATCGGCTTGGCTTCGATCAGGGTGGCAAAGTCGCCGAAGCGGCGCAGGACCTTGAACACGGTCACGGACTCCTTGCCCTCCTCCTCGTCGACCTCGACCATGCGTTCGCCGGAGCGCAGATTGCTCTTGCCCAGCGATGCACGGACCTGCTTGATCGAGCTCGCCCAGTTGCCGCGGACCAGCGCCATGTAGCGCTTGTCGACGCCATCACCGCGCAACGCGGTGTGCAAGTGGCGCAACATGCTGCGCTTCTTGGCGATCATCAACAGGCCGGACGTGTCACGGTCGAGACGGTGAACCAGTTCGAGCTCCTTGCAATCGGGGCGCAACTGACGAAAGGCTTCGATCACCCCGAACGTCAGGCCGCTACCGCCGTGAACCGCAATGCCGGCGGGCTTGTTGATCACGATCAGGGCCTTGTCTTCGAAGACAATCGAGGCCTCGAGCCGCTGCAGCAGGCCTTGTGCCAGTGGCACCGGCTCGTCGCGCTCAGGCACGCGAACCGGCGGCACGCGCACGATATCGCCCGCCTGCAGCTTGTACTCGGGCTTGATCCGACCTTTGTTCACGCGCACTTCGCCCTTGCGCAAAATGCGGTAAATCAAGGTCTTGGGCACGCCTTTGAGTCGGGCGAGAAGGAAATTATCAATACGCTGGCCGGCATATTCCGGCGAGACCTCAAGCAGTTGTACGCCTGGAGTCGGGGGGGTAGTCGTCGTCATGCCGCAGATGATAACAATTTTTTATGGAATTGAAGCACTTAATCATTGCTGCTATAGTCGCGAACGCCGCCAAAAGCGGCCTGGCCAGCGGACCAACGGTCAAAAACCGGCCCTGACCAACGCAATTCACCAGGACGCGAGGCCGTCCTACGGGGCTTTCGCTACGTAACGGTGGAGTTTGCAGGTGTAACGAGCGCAGGTGACATGAGGCCTGAATCACGCCACAAAGCAGAGTTTTCCACTCGTTTTGCGAGCCATATTCACGGCCAGTTCACAAAGTGCAGTCAGCTGCGAATGACCCCGAGCGAAGGCATCGGAAACAACGCCTAAATTAGCCATGATGCGTGACCTCCCCTTTCGGAGCTCACGGTAAATGCCAACCCGCTGCGGATTCTGCGCGCGGCAGCACCCGAATTATCAGGGATACGTGTAGGGTGGAGATGCACAACCGCCGGACTGTGTAGCAACAGGCTTTCTCAAGACGCTTCATCTCGTCCACAGCCGCTGGTTGATTCCTCCTCCTGACTGAGTGCTTAAGTAGCCACAGCAAGCAGGACGCGTACGTCGCGATGAAGGCCCACATTGGCCGGACTTCGCTGGACACGGGAAATGGCCAACCACTCCCGACGCACCTGACACCGACCGTGAGAAGTCGTGTGTGCCGAACGCCGTTTCCGGCAGCCCGGAAACCGACGGTACTACATGAAAAGAATGCTGATTAACGCAACTCAACCCGAAGAGTTGCGTGTTGCACTGGTAGATGGCCAGCGCCTCTACGACCTGGACATCGAATCCGGTGCACGCGAGCAGAAGAAGGCCAACATCTATAAAGGCCGGATTACTCGCATCGAACCAAGCCTCGAGGCTGCCTTTGTCGATTTCGGCTCTGAGCGCCACGGCTTCCTGCCCCTCAAAGAAATCTCCCGCGAATACTTCAAGAAAGCCCCGGAAGGTCGCGTCAACATCAAGGACGTCCTGAGCGAAGGCCAGGAAGTCATCGTTCAGGTCGAAAAAGAAGAACGTGGCAACAAGGGCGCCGCCCTGACCACCTTCATCAGCCTGGCCGGCCGTTACCTGGTGCTGATGCCGAACAACCCGCGTGCCGGCGGTATCTCCCGTCGCATCGAAGGCGAAGAGCGCAACGAACTGCGCGAAGCCCTGAACGGCCTGGTTGCCCCGGCCGACATGGGTCTGATCGTGCGCACTGCCGGCCTGGGCCGCAGCAGCGAAGAAATGCAGTGGGACCTCGATTACCTGCTGCAACTGTGGACCGCTATCAAAGAAGCCTCGCTGGATCGCGCCGCGCCGTTCCTGATCTACCAGGAAAGCAACGTGATCATCCGCGCGATCCGCGACTACCTGCGCCAGGACATCGGCGAAGTGCTGATCGACAGCGTTGAAGCCCAGGACGAAGCCCTGACCTTCATCCGCCAGGTGATGCCGCAGTACGCCAGCAAGATCAAGCTCTACGAAGACAGCGTTCCGCTGTTCAACCGTTTCCAGATCGAAAGCCAGATCGAAACCGCTTTCCAGCGCGTCGTCGAACTGCCTTCCGGCGGTTCCATCGTGATCGATCCGACCGAAGCCCTGGTGTCCATCGACATCAACTCGGCGCGCGCCACCAAAGGCAGCGACATCGAAGAAACCGCACTGCAGACCAACCTTGAAGCGGCCGAAGAAATCGCCCGTCAGTTGCGCCTGCGCGACATCGGCGGCCTGATCGTCATCGACTTCATCGACATGACCCCTGCCAAGAACCAGCGCGCCGTGGAAGAGAAAGTCCGCGAATGCCTGGAAGCCGACCGCGCTCGCGTGCAAGTCGGTCGCATCTCGCGCTTCGGCCTGCTGGAAATGTCCCGTCAGCGCCTGCGTCCATCCCTGGGCGAAAGCAGCGGCATCGTCTGCCCGCGTTGCAACGGCACCGGCATCATCCGTGACGTTGAATCGCTGTCCCTGGCGATCCTGCGCCTGATCGAAGAAGAAGCCCTGAAAGACCGCACCGCCGAAGTTCGCGCACAAGTGCCGATTCCGGTTGCAGCTTTCCTGCTCAACGAAAAACGCAACTCGATCACCAAGATCGAACTGCGCACCCGCGCCCGCATCGTCATCCTGCCGAACGATCACCTCGAGACGCCACACTTCGAAGTGCAACGCCTGCGTGATGACAGCCCGGAAGCGGCGACCAACCAGTCCAGCTACGAAATCGCCGCTGCCGCTGCCGAAGTCGAAGAAGTCCAGCCAGCCGCTGCGACCCGCACCCTGGTTCGCCAGGAAGCCGCGGTCAAGACCGCTCCGGCCCGCGCCAACGCTCCGGTTCCGACCGAAGTTGCCGCTCCGACCCCGGCTCCGGCCGTCGTGCCTGAGCCAAGCCTGTTCAAAGGCCTGGTGAAGTCGCTGGTGAGCCTGTTCGCCACCAAGGAAGAGCCTGTCGCGCCGGTTGTGGTTGAAAAGCCAGCCGCCGAGCGTCCGGCCCGCAACGAAGAGCGTCGCAACGGTCGCCAGCAGAGCCGCAACCGTAACGGTCGCCGCGATGAAGAGCGCAAGCCTCGCGAAGAACGCGCACCGCGTGAAGAGCGCGCGCCGCGTGAAGAGCGTCAGCCACGCGAAGTGCGCGAGCCTCGCGAGTCCCGTGAAGAAACCCCGGCAGTAGCTCGCGAAGAACGCGCACCACGCGCGCCTCGTGAAGAACGTGCGCCGCGCGCTCCGCGTGAAGATCGCAAGCCACGTGGCGAGCGTGAAGAACGCGTGCGTGAACTGCGCGAGCCTCTGGATGCCGCTCCGGCTGCTCCGGCCGCCGCTGCTACCGCAGAAGAGCGTCCAGCTCGCCAGCCACGTGAAGAGCGTGCTCCACGCCCACCGCGTGAAGAGCGTCAGCCTCGTGCAGAACAAGCTGCCGCCGCCGCTGCCGAAGAAGAACTGACCACCAACGAAGAGCAACTGCAGGAAGAGGGTCAGGAAAACGCCGAAGGCGATCGTCCACGCCGCCGTTCCCGTGGCCAGCGTCGTCGCAGCAACCGTCGCGAGCGTCAGCGTGACGCCAACGGCAACGTGATCGAAGGTTCGGAAGAGTCCGAGTCCGGCGAAAACGCTGAAGTGCCAAGCACTGCCGATCTGGCCGCAGGCCTGGCTGTCACCGCAGCCGTTGCCAGCAGCGTGATCAGCGCTCCAGCCGAAGCTGAAGCCAATGTGCAAGCCGAACGCGCCACTGCCGCCACCCTGGAAGCAGCTCCGGTTGAAGCGCCAGTCGTTGAAGCGACCACACCGGTCGAAGTCACCGCCTCGCCGGAAATCGAAGTGGCGCCAGCGCCGGCAGCTCAGCCAGCCGTTGAAGCGGCTGCCGAGCCGGCTCCTGTGGTTGAAGCACCTGCCGTAGCTGCAGAAGCTGTCGTCGAGACCGTGACTGAAACCGTTCGCGAAGTGCGTGAAGAGCAAACGGCGTTCAACTGGGTGGCCGAGCCAGCCGTCGCTGAAACACCAGCGCCTGCTGCCGAGACCCAAGTGGCCGAAGCCATGGTTTCCGAGCCGGTGGTTGCCGCCGCGGAACCGGCTCCAGCGCCAGAGGTTGAAGCACCTGCCGTAGAAGCTCCTGTCGTTGAAGCTGCGGTCGTTGCCCAAGCGCCTGCGCCGGTCGTCGAAGCCGCGCCTGTCAGCGCCCTGACGCCAAGTGGCCGTGCGCCTAACGACCCACGTGAAGTGCGTCGTCGCAAGCGTGAAGCCGAACGTCTGCAGAAGGAAGCTGAACTGGCTGCCGCTGCGGCTCCGGTTGAAGCGGTTGAGGCAGCGCCTGCCCCGGCCGCCGAAGTGGTTGCCGAGCCGGCCGAGTCGGTGATCCACGAAGCGCCGCGTTCCGTTCAGGAAGCGGTAGAGCAACACGAGCAAGCCCTGGAAAAAGAGCACGAGACCAAACCTCTCGCCTGATTCCATCGGCCACTAAAAAGCCCCGCCTGGTGAACCCAGGCGGGGCTTTTTTATATCCCTGAATATCCCCCAATCCCCTGTGGGAGCGAGCTTGCTCGCGATAGCGGAATGATATTCAACATTGGTGCTAGCTGATCCGCCACTATCGCGAGCAAGCTCGCTCCCACAAGGACCTATGCTGGCCTGAAGGTTAGTGCCTCAGGCACATCCACATCCCACAACACACCTGGATCATCCACAGTCACTTCGACCACCCGCCCCTGGGCAAACAGCGGTTTCGCGCCACGATCCCCCGATAGCGCCATCAACCCCGCTGCGAAGTCCCGCCCAAACCCGACCGGATGCCCATACTTACCACCCTGTACCGGCACACTGATGCTGTCATTGCCAATACCCGCCACCACTTGCTCGATACTGGACGGCAGGATGAACGGCATATCCCCCAGCACCATCAGCCAGCCATCGAGTTGTTTGCAGGCAGCGACCCCGGCGGCGATGCTGTCGCCCATGCCGGTCGATTCGATCAGCACAATCTCGCAGCCATAGGCCTGAGCCATGCGAATCACTTGCGGGCGGTCAGCAGTGGTCACCAATACGCGCTTGCCCAGCTTCGCCGGCAGGTTGACCAATGTGTGCTCGATGACGGACCGCACCACGCCGTCACGCCCGGTGCAATCGGCCACCAACTTATCCCTTTCGGCACCCGCCACCTGGCGAAACCGGCTGCCCTGCCCCGCCGCCAGTACGACGACGCCAATGGACTCGCTCATACCTTCTCCCGCAAGACTTTTTTCTGTTTCAGTTCGACGCCATTTTTGACCGCCACGATTTCCGCCATGAGCGACAAGGCAATTTCCGCTGGATTATGACTGCCGATGTGCAAGCCGATCGGACCATGCAAACGGTCAATCGCCGGTTGCGACAAACCCAGTTGAGCCAGGTTTTCCCGGCGCTTCTGGCTGTTGACCCGCGACCCCAGCGCTCCAACGTAAAAGGCTTTGGAATCCAGGGCCGTGAGCAGCGCCATGTCGTCCAGGCGCGGATCGTGGGTCAAGGCCACGATGGCCGTGCGTTCATCGGTCTGGATATTCAATACCGCCTCATCCGGCATGCCCGAGACGAATCGTCCGTGCTGCTCTTCCCAGCCATAGACGAACTCGCTGCGCGGATCGCAAATCAGTACCTCGAAATCCAGCAGGCGGGCCATTTCCGCGACATAGCGCGACAACTGCCCGGCGCCGATCAGCAGCAAGCGCCAGCGCGGCCCATAGATCGCCCGCAAGGTCTGACCGTCGAACGTCAAGATGTCAGCTTTACTGGCCGGCTGCAAAAGCACTTCGCCGGTGGCCAGGTTCAGTTCACGCGCAACGATTTCATGGGCCTCGCATCGGGTCAGCAGTTGTTCGACCCAATCCCCATCGTCGATGCGCTCCTCGGTCAAGCGCAGGGTGCCGCCGCAGGGCAAGCCGAAACGTGCGGCTTCCTCGCGGGTCACGCCGTACGTGATCAGTTGCACCGGCGGCCCGTCCAGTGCGAGACGGCCGTCGTGCAGCCGGGCGATCAAGTCATCCTCGACACACCCGCCGGAAACCGAGCCAATCACCACGCCGTCTTCACGCAGGGCCAGCATGGCGCCGGGTGCCCGGGGCGCAGTGCCCCAGGTTTCGACCACGCTGTACAACACCACCCGCTGACCGGCGCGCTGCCATTGCAGCACACTGCGCAGGACGTTCAGGTCGGCGCTGTCCATCAGGCTCCGGCCTGCTGCCAGCCCGACAACTGATAACGAACCGGCAGGTTACGGATGCGCTTGCCGGTGGCTGCAAAGATCGCATTGCACAGGGCCGGCGCAATCGGTGGCACGCCCGGCTCCCCAACCCCGCCCAATGGCACGTCGCCCGGCGGCGTCACCAGATGCACAACCACCTCTTTCGGCGCCAGGGACATGCGCGCCACTTCGTACATGTGGAAGTTATCCTGCTGGACCTTGCCGTCCTTGAAGCTGATTTCCCCGAGCACCGCATTACCCAGGCCCATGACGCAGGCGCCCTCGAACTGCGCGCGAATCCGCTCGGGATTGATCTGCGGTCCGCAATCGACGGCAATATCGGCCTTGTGCACCACCAGCGTACCGTCGTCTTTGACCTCCACCTCGATCACCGCCGCCACATAGGTCACGAAGCTGTAATGCACCGCCAGGCCCAGGCCGCGCCCCTTGGGCAACTCACGCCCCCATCCGGCGGCTTTGGCGGCGGTCTCCAGTACCGTGCGCAGGCGCGCGGTGTCGATCGGATAGCGCTCGGGGGATTCGCCGTAGTTCCACTCTTCACTCAAGGTGCGCGGATCGATCTGACGGTCCGGGCCGAGCAATCTGATCTGGTACTTCAGCGGATCTTCCCCGGCCTTGTGCGCCAGCTCATCGATAAAACTCTGGATCGCAAAGCCGTGGGGAATGTTTGACACCGAGCGATACCAGCCGACGCGGGTATGCACCGTGGCCTCGGGGTTTTCCAGGCGAATGTTGGGGATCGCATACGCCATGTTGGTGAAGCCCATGCCCAGCTCGAACGCCGCCTCATGGTTCATGCCCGGCGCAAACAACGCCGTGATGCTCGGCGCCACAGTACGGTGCAGCCAGCCGGACGGCAGACCGTCCTTGTTCAGGCCGGCCTTGAGGTATTCGGCCGAAACGGTGTGGAAGTAGGAACAATGAATGTCGTCTTCGCGGGTCCATTGAACCCGCACCGCTTTGCCGGGGAATTCCTTGGCGAGGATCGCGGCTTCGATGATGAAGTCAGGCTTGGACTTGCGCCCGAACCCACCGCCCAGCAAGGTCACGTTGAACGTGACGCTGTCGAAGGGCAGGCCCAGCCTTTCACCGATCCGTTCCCGGGTGACCTGCGGTGCCTGGCTTGGCCCCCAGGCCTCGCACGCACCGTCCTTGAACCGCGCAATGGCGACCATCGGTTCCATCGGCGACTGTGACAAATGCGGCAAGTAGTAAGAGGCTTCCAGCGTGCTGTCGGCGCTGCTCATGGCTTCGTCTATGTTGCCGGTATTGCGCACCACCTTGCCAGGCTTGAGCGAGGCCGCTTCGAGCTCCTTGCGATAGGCGATCGAGTCGTAGCTGGCATTGGGGCCGTCATCCCACTCGATTTTCAGCGCCTCGCGGCCCTTGATCGCCGCCCAGGTATTGTTCGCCACCACGGCGATGCCACCCAGGGGCTGGAACTCCGAAGGCAACGGACGGCTTTCGATCTGCAGCACCTTGACCACGCCGGGGACTTTCATCGCCGCGCTGGCGTCGAAACTTTTGACTTTGCCGCCATACACCGTGGGCCGGGCAATGGTCGCGTACAGCATGCCGTCGAAATGCACGTCGGCTCCGTACACCGCACGGCCGTTGACGATGTCCTCACCATCGATGGCCTTGCTGCCTTCCTTGCCGATGTAACGGAATTCCGAAGGCTGCTTGAGCCTCAGGCTGTCACGCGCCGGTACGGCCAAAGCGCTGGCAGCGGCGGCGAGCGCACCATAATCCAGTTCGCGGCCCGAGGGTTTATGGATGACTTTATGCAGTTGCGCATGGCACTCGCCCACCGACACTTTCCACTGGTCAGCGGCGGCCTGCTCCAGCATGGCACGTGCAGCAGCCCCGCAACGACGCATCGGTTCGTACCAGTGGCGCATGCTGCGTGAGCCGTCGGTATCCTGATTGCCGAAACGTGCTTCATCGCCCGGGGCCTGCTGTACCTTGACCCGTGCCCAATCGGCTTCCAGCTCATCAGCCACCACCATGGTCAGGCTGGTACGCACGCCCTGCCCCATTTCCGAGCGGTTGCAGATCACGGTCACCGTGCCATCGGCGGCGATGCTCACATAGACTTTCGGATCGTCGACCCAGCCGTGGGGCATGCCGTCGGCGCCGAACTTCTTGTCTTTTTCTTCGGCAAAAGCGTCTTGCCAGCCCCAACTCGCCGCCAATACCAGTGCACTGGTGGCGCCCACGCCTTTGAGAAAGCCACGGCGACTGAGCTGGCTCAGATTGCTCAGGGTGAAATCATTCGGTAACCGGCTCATGCCTTGGCCTCCTTCAGGTGAGTGGAGGCCTGGCGGATGGCGGTCTTGATGCGGTTGTAGGTTCCGCAGCGGCAGATGTTGCCGACCATCGCTTCTTCAATCTGCTCGTCGCTGGGGTTCGGGTGGGTCTTGAGCAGCGCTGTCGCCGACATGATTTGCCCACCCTGGCAGAAACCGCATTGGGCGACCGCCGTGTCGAGCCAGGCTTGCTGGACGACTTTGCCTATCGGATCGGCATGCAGGTTGTCGATGGTGCTGACATTCTGACCGACGACAGAACCGATGGGCGTGATGCAACTGCGTGCCGGAGCCCCTTCGATATGAATGGTGCAGGCCCCGCACAGGCCCATGCCGCAGCCAAATTTGGTGCCGTTGTAACCAGCCACGTCGCGGATCGCCCAGAGCAGCGGCATGTCCTCGGTGACGTCGAGTTGATGGTCTTGACCATTGAGCTTCAGGGTAATCATGGGCACGCCCGCACGGATCTTGAGTGATGGGGTCGAGCAATCTGCCGCTGGATCTCGGTGGGTCGCACGCAGATCGACTCAGGCTAATCGGCTCTCTTGTGCAGACGCAAACGGTCTGCACCGGGCCTTTGGTGGAGCAAGAGTGTGCATCGTTAGCTGACTAAGTTAACCGAGCATTAACAAAAAAGCCCTGCACAATAAACATCGTGCAGGGCCTTTTGATCTGTCCTGAAAGCTTAGCTCAATACCGGTTCGGTTCCATTTCCAGGTCGACATGGAAGCGTTCTGAAATGTCTTTCTGGATGCGCTGCGCCAGGTTCAGCAATTGCAGGCCCGTTGCGCCGCCATAGTTGACCAGCACCAGCGCCTGCAGCTTGTGAACACCTGCGTCGGCATCGCGAAAGCCTTTCCAGCCTGCCCGCTCGATCAACCAGCCAGCGGCCAGCTTCATCTGCCCGTCAGGTTGCGCATAGGCCACCAGGTCCGGGTATTCGCCCTTGAGTCGCGCAGCCAGCGCCGCCGACACCAAAGGGTTCTTGAAGAAACTGCCGGCATTGCCGAGTACGGCCGGGTCCGGGAGTTTTTCGTTGCGGATGCTGCAAATGGCCTGGCTGACATCGCGGGCGGTCGGATGGTCGATACCTTGTTCGGTCAAGCGCTGACGCACCGGGCCGTACTCCAGGTGCAAATGCGCGGCACGGTCGAGGGCGAAGCGCACACGCAGGATCAACCAGCGCCCCGGTTCCTGCTTGAACAGGCTGTCGCGGTAAGCAAAGTTGCACTCCCCCAGGCTGAAGTTGCGCAGTTCGCCGGTCTGGCGATCGAGGGCGGTCAGGCCGGCGAACACATCCTTGATCTCGACCCCATAGGCGCCGATGTTCTGCATCGGTGCCGCACCCACGGTGCCGGGAATCAGGCTGAGGTTTTCCAGGCCGGACAACCCAAGCGCCAGGGTGTGTTGCACAAAGGGATGCCAGGGCTCGCCCGCCTCGGCCTCGATCACCACTTTGCCGTCGTCATCGCTCAGCACGCGAATCCCGCGAGTGGCCATTCGCAGCACCAGCGAATCGATATCGGCCGTCAGCAGCAGGTTGCTGCCACCGCCGATCACCAGTACCGGGACCTTGTGCTCCAGTCCGTAGGCCAGGGCTTCCCGTACATCGGCGTCGCTATGGGCCTCGGCAAACAGCCGGGCCTGGACATCCACGCCAAAGCTGTTGAATGGCTTGAGCGATACCTGCGATCGAACCTGCAAACTCATAACCGTCCCTTCAATTCAATCACCAGCAAATCACTGGCGCGCTCGATCAGGTCCAACACCTGCTCGAAGCCTTGCTCGCCGTCGTAGTACGGGTCCGGCACTTCATCGATCGGCGACTGGTAACGGCGCAGGAACAGGTCCAGCTCGGCCTTGCCCTTGGCGGGCTGCAAGGCCTTGAGGTTGCGCAGGTTGCTGTTGTCCATCGCGAGGATCAGATCGTAGGTGGCGAAATCGGCGCGGCTGACTTGCCGGGCGCGCTGGGCCGACAAGTCGTAACCGCGCAGTTTCGCCGCGGCCTGGCTGCGCTTGTCCGGCGCCTTGCCGACATGCCAGTCACCGGTGCCGGCGGAGGCAACCTCAACCTGATCGGCCAGCCCCGCCTCGCGCAGTTTGTGCCGCAACACGCCTTCGGCCGTGGGAGAACGGCAGATGTTGCCCAGGCACACGAACAAAACGCGCATCACGCCTCCAGCAGGCGACGAACGCGCTCGAGGTCTTCAGCGGTATCGACGCCGGCTGGCGGCGCGATCAATGCGTCGGCCACGTGGATCCGCACGCCGTGCCACAGGGCACGCAGCTGTTCCAGGCACTCGGTGTTTTCCAGCCAGCACGGACCCCAGTTGACGAAATCCTGCAGGAAACCGGCGCGGTAGGCATAGATGCCGATATGGCGGCGATACGGCACACCTTCCGGCAACTGCTCAGGGTTCACGGCAAACGCATCCCGCGCCCAGGGCAAGGTGGAGCGACTGAACGTCAGCGCCAGGCCATTGAGGTCGCTGACGACCTTGACCACGTTGGGATTGAACAGGGTGTCCGCGTCTTCGATCGGCTCGGCCAGGGTGGCCATGCGCGCTTCAGCGTGGGCCGCCAGATTGGCGGCGACCTGATCGATCACGCTCGGCGGGATCAGCGGCTCGTCGCCCTGCACGTTGACGACGATGGCATCGGGCGCCAGGCCCAGCTTCATCGCGACTTCGGCCAGGCGATCGGTGCCGGAATTGTGATCCTCACGGGTCAGCACCACTTCTGCACCGAAGCCCTTGCAGGCCTCGACGATGCGCGCGTCGTCAGTGGCAACCACCACCCGCCCGGCGCTGCTTTTGCTCGCCTGTTCCCAGACGTGCTGGATCATCGGCTTGCCGGCGATCAGCAGCAGCGGCTTGCCTGGCAGGCGGGTGGAGGCATAACGCGATGGAATGACGACGGTAAAGGCTGTGGTCATTTATCCAGACGCTCATCGGTGGTCAGGGTGCGTGCTTCCGACTCGAGCATCACCGGGATGCCGTCGCGAATCGGGTAGGCCAGGCCGGCGCCCTTGCTGATCAGCTCGGTCTTGTCGGCGCTGAGCTTGAGCGGGCCTTTACAGACCGGGCAAGCGAGGATGTCGAGCAATTTGGTGTCCATGAGCATTCCCTGGAAAAAACGGAGTTAAGGCAACAAACGATCCGGCAGCAGGCGCATCAATTGTGTGTCGAACCAGGCCACGAAGGCCGGCGACGGCACGGCATCGACCGCCAGGTACCACCAGTCGGCGGCGGCAAAGGCACGGCATTTCACCGCGTCTTTTTCCGTCATCACCAACGGCAATGACGGCGTGAAATTCAACGCCTGCACGCTGTATTCGGCGTGGTCGGCAAACGCATGTGGAACAGGCTGCCAGTGTAGCGTTTCGAGGGTCTTGAAGAAACGTTGCGGATTGCCGATACCGGCGACCGCGTGCAGGGCCTGGCCGACAGGGAAACAGTCGAGGGGACGGCGCTCACCACTGCGCAGATTGACCAGCGCGGTAGGTTGCAATTGAAAGGCAAAGCCATCGTCGCGGTCGGATGCGGCACCGTTGTAGAGGACCGCGTCGACGCTTTGCAGGCGCTCGACCGGTTCGCGCAACGGTCCGGCGGGCAGGCAGCGGCGGTTGCCCAGGCCGCGGGCGGCGTCGATCAGCACCAGCTCCAGGTCGCGAGCCATGCGGTAATGCTGCATGCCATCGTCGGACAGGATCAGGTCCAGCGGCTCACTGGCCAGCAAAGCTTTGACGGCGTTGCTGCGATTGGGGTCGATCATCAGCGGCACGCCCGTGCGCTGTACGATCAGCAGTGGCTCGTCACCGGCAACATCGGCGCTCTGCTCGGCCTCGACCCGCCACGGCAACTGCGGCGGTTTGGCGCCATAGCCGCGGCTGACCACGCCGACCCGCAGGCCGCTGCGCTGGCAGTGCTCGATCATCCATAGAATCAGCGGCGTCTTGCCGGTGCCTCCCACGGTGATATTGCCGACCACGATCAGCGGCACCGGCGGCTGGTAGATCTCGCCCTCACCCGCCAGAAAGCGCTTGCGCTTGTTCATGACCACGCGCCGGTACAGCCATTCCAGTGGCTGTAACAGTTTCAGGGCCGGATGACCTGCGTACCACGCGGCGAGCAATCGATCGGACATGGCCATCAGGGCGCGGGAGGCGCCGCCTCGATGGTGGTCATGCGCAAGTGACTGAAGCCGAGTTTGCCGGCGGCATCCATGGCCGTCACCACGGACTGATGCGCAGTCTTGCCGTCAGCACTGATGGACAGCGGCCGGTTGGTGTCGCCGTTGGCTTCTTTTTGCAGCGCGTCCATCAACGAGGCCAGGTCGCTTTTCGGCAGGATCTGGTTGTTCACCGAGAACACGCCGTCGGCGCTGATGGCGATGTCCAGCGGCTTGCTCTGATCATCGGCCGGCGTGCCGCTGACGGCTTCCGGCAGCTCGACGCGCAGTTGGGTCTCACGGGTAAAGGTGGTGGTCACGACGAAAAACAGCAACAGGATGAACACCACGTCGATCAGCGATGCGAGGTTGATGTCCACCGTTTCCCGTGGTTTGCGGCGGAATTTCACGCTTTGCTCCCGGTCAGGTCCACGTCGCGATCACCCTGCACCACTTCGACCAGCTTGATCGCTTCCTGCTCCATGCCCACCACCAGCTCATCGATCCGGCGTTGCAGGAAACGGTGGAAAAACACTGCGGGAATACCCACCATCAGGCCCGCGGCCGTGGTGATCAGGGCCTTGGAAATACCACCGGCCAGTACCGAAGCGTTGGTGGTCATGCCTGAGCCTGTGAACGCACTGAAAATATCGATCATGCCCAGCACCGTACCCAGCAGGCCCAGCAACGGCGCCATGGCGGCGATGGTGCCGAGGGCGGCGACGTAGCGCTCGAGCTCATGGATGACCCGTTGTGCGGCCTCTTCGATACACTCCTTCATGATCTCGCGACCATGCTTGGAGTTGGCCAGGCCGGCCGCCAGGATTTCGCCCAGCGGAGAGTTGGCGCGCAGTTCCTTGAGTTTTTCCTTGTTGAGCTGTTTGTCCTTGATCCAGACCCAGACCTGCCCGAGCAAGTGCTCCGGGGTCACGCGGCTGGCCCGCAGGGTCCACAGACGCTCGGCAACGATCGCCATGGCCGCGATGGAGCTCAAAATGATCGGCAGCATCATCCAGCCGCCGGATTTGACCAATTCCCACACAGTGACAGCCCCCTCGAAAAAGTGCGCCACTCTAACATAGGGGGTGGACGCACCGAAGACCGTGATGTCGCAACCGGTCGGGCTTTGATAACGCTCGGTCATGGGTTCAAAGGCGGCGGATCGCGCCAGAAACGCCGTTCCTGGCGCATCGACCACGGCGGCTCGAAGCGCCCCAGTTGCAGACGAATGGCACCCTGTTCGACGCTGTCGTAGATCGCCATCCCGCGTTTTTGATAACGCGCGATGACCGTGGGATGCGGATGGCCAAACGAATTGCCCTGACCGCGGGAGATCAACGCCCCTCTAGGTTGCAGGACATCCAGCAGGGCGTTAGACGACGAACTGCGACTACCATGGTGTGGCGCCTGCAGCCAGTCGGTGGGCAGAGCCAGCGGACTGTCCAGCAGGGCTCTTTCGGCGGCGGCATCGATGTCGCCACTCAACAGCAACCGTTCGCCATTGGCCTCGATCAGCAAGACACAGGAGTTCTGGTTGCTGTCGCCAGCCGACGGCCAGTGCCAAAGCTGGAAATCGACTTCATCCCAGGTCCATTGCCGGCCGCTCTCACAACGCCCGGCCTGCAACTCCACAGGCAAGTCTGACGGTTCACCACTGACCACCTGTTTCACAGGCAAGCCTTTGGCAATTGCCCGGGCACCGCCGGCATGGTCGGCGTGGGCGTGGCTGATCAACATCAGGTCGAGGTCCTTCACCCCGAGTTTGCGCAACGCCGGCAGCACCACCCGCTCCCCCTGGTCGAGTTCACCGAATCGCGGTCCGGCGTCATACAGCAAGGTGTGATGCCGGGTGCGCACCAAAATAGCCAGCCCCTGCCCCACGTCCAACTGCCAGACTTCAGCGATGCCTTCCGGCAGCATTGACCGGGGTGGGAACACCAGCAACAGCAGCAGAGGCCAACCCAACGGGCGCAACGGAACGCCACGCGGCAACAGCAGTAGAAAAGCGCCCAGCGCGCCGAGGCTCCATATCCCCAGAGGAATCGCCTCCGGCACCCACGCGGGTAGCACCTCGGCCAACACCGCCAGGCCCCTGAACAACCCACCGATCAAACCACCCGCCAGCCACAACAGGCTCTCGCCCACGTAGGGCACCGACAACAGTAATGTCCCGAGCAAGGCGGGTGGCAATACCAGCAGACTGATCCACGGCACCGCCAGCAAATTGGCTGCCGGACCGCTAAGGCTGATCGGCAATCCCAATATCAACAGTAACGGGCACAGTCCGATTGCAATCAGCCACTGGGCGCGGGTCCAGGTTTGCCACCATCGCCAGGGGCCCAACCGGCCGCCGAAGGTCAATATCAAGATGGCCACGGCCGCGAAAGACAGCCAGAAACCAGGCTGGAGACTCGCCAGCGGCTCCAGCAGCAAAATGCCGCAGAGTGCCAGCAATAGCGGCCACCATGCACCGAGATGACGAAACCGCAGACGCCACAACAACACCAGGCCAAGCATCAGGCAGGCTCGTCGCACCGGCACCCCGAATCCGGCCAGCATCCCGTAACCGAGCGCCGCGGCGAATGCCAGGCCACACGCCCAAGGCAACCATGGCAGACGGTTCGGCCATAACCCAAGGCGGGCCAGGCCGGCAATCAGCAGATACACGACGCCCGCCAGCAAGCCGATGTGCTGCCCGGAAATCACCAACAGATGCACCGTGCCGGTGTCCTGCAATACCTGCCAGTCCTCGCGACTCAGTCCTGCACCGTCCCCGAGTACCAACGCGGTCAACGCGCCGCCTCGCCCCTGGGCATCCACCGCTTGCAAATGCTGGCGGACTCCATCGCGCCAGGCCCATTGGGCTGGCGCAAGGCGTTCGCCCTGCTTGACCGTCCCGGTCGCCCCGATGTGTTGTGCCAGCAACCAGGCCTGGTAATCGAACGCCTGCGGATTGAGGAGCCCGACCGGGCGCTTCAATTTGACTGCCAGACGCCAGCGCTCACCACTGTTCACCGGCGGCCCGCCGTACCAGGACAGGCGCATTTGCCGCGGCAGCCGGGTACGCCGGGACTGGATGTCGGTCAATTCGAAACGCACGACACCGTCGTCATGCCGGGGCAAGCCAGTGACCCGCCCTTCGACCCAGCGGGTTTCTCCGTCCAGCGCCGGCGGCAACCGGTCATCCAGCGCCCACTGCGCATTCGCGCAGGCCCAACTTAAACCGAACAGGTAAAACGCCACCGGATACGTCCTGAATGGCAACAACATCAAACCCGCCACCGGCATCGCCAGCCACAACCAGACCGGCGGCAACGCCGGTAAAAAACGCAAAGTCAGCAGACCCAGCGCCAACGCCATCACCCCTGTGCGCATAAGCCCGTCCTTGAGAGTCCCCTCCAAGGCTTAGCCCGCCCGTCGCGCGGACGCCGTTATCAATTGTCACAAAGTCTGAATGGGCAGTTCATAGAATCCAGACATACTTGCCACCCTGACCGACCGAGAAGCCTTATGCCCCGGCGCTTATTCAAACGTTACATGCCAGACCCTATGAGCATCAGGGAACACAAGTCCTTACGCTTTCTCGGCACGCTGCTGCATGACCCGAACCTGTGGCACCTCAACCGCCACTCCGTGGCCCGCGCCATGGCCGTGGGTTTGTTCGCGGCGTTCCTGCCAATCCCGTTGCAGATGCTGCTGGCGGCAACCCTCGCCATTATCGTGCGCGGCAACATGCCGATTGCCGTGAGCCTGGTCTGGCTGACCAACCCGATCACCATGCCTGCCGTGTTCTTTTGCACCTACCAGACCGGCGCCTGGCTGATGGACGTCCCCGCCCGGCAGTTGCCGGACTCACTGACCTGGGAATGGATCAGGGGCGAAATCTCGACCTTGTGGCAACCGTTCCTGTTGGGTTCGGTGGTGACGGGGCTGGCACTCGGCGCGCTGTCCTACTTCATGGTGATGGCGTATTGGCGCTGGTGGGTGGCCAGGCAATGGAAGCGGCGCAAGAGGAGCCGGATGTGAAAATGCAAAACGGCGCCCCAGGGCGCCGTTTTTTACATCTGTCATACACCCCCTGTAGGAGCTGCCGCAGGCTGCGATCTTTTGATCTTGATTTGGGCCCGTCAAAAGCCAAAAGATCGCAGCCTTCGGCAGCTCCTACAAGGAAGGTCAGGTGCGCATCCCGCGTCCGCTGACCAGCAACAGTGCGCAACCGATATACAGCACCACGGTCGCCACCAGCATGAAAGCAATGGCCACACGGGGATGTGAAAATGCAAAACGGCGCCCCAGGGCGCCGTTTTTTACATCTGCCATACACCCCCTGTAGGAGCTGCCGCAGGCTGCGATCTTTTCGCCTTTTAACGGACCCGAATCAAGATCAAAAGATCGCAGCCTTCGGCAGCTCCTACAAGGTCAGGTGCGCATCCCGCGTCCGCTGACCAGCAACCGTGCACAACCGATATACAGCACGACGGTCGCCACCAGCATGAAAGCGATGGCCACACTGATGCGGATATCCGATACGCCGAGAATGCCGTAGCGGAATGCGTTGACCATGTGCAGCACCGGGTTGGCCAGTGAGACGGTCTGCCAGAACGGCGGCAGCAAGGTGATCGAGTAGAAGACCCCGCCCAGGTAGGTCAGTGGCGTCAGCACGAAAGTCGGAATGATCGAAATATCATCGAAGTTGCGCGCAAACACGGCGTTGATGAAGCCCAGCAGCGAGAAGATAGTCGCCGTCAGCACCACCACCAGAATGGTCACGCCCAGGTGATGCACCTGCAAGTGGGTGAAGAACAGCGACAGCAGGGTCACGATGATCCCCACCATCAAGCCGCGCAGCACACCGCCCAGGGTGTAGCCGATCAGGATGGTGTGCGGCGACAGTGGCGAGACCATCAGCTCTTCGATGGAACGCTGGAATTTGCTGCCGAAGAAACTCGACACCACGTTGCCGTAGGAGTTGGTGATCACCGACATCATGATCAGCCCCGGCACGATGTACTCCATGTAGGTGAAGCCACCCATGTCGCCGATTTGCCGACCGATCAGGTTACCGAAGATCACGAAGTACAGGACCATGGTGATGGCCGGCGGCAGCAGGGTCTGCGGCCAGATCCGGGTGAAACGCCGGACTTCACGGTAAACGATGGTGTTGAGGGCAATGAGGTTGGGGCGCAACTCGGAACTCATACCGCCACCTTCGACAGATTTTTCTCCACCAGGGACACGAACAACTCCTCGAGGCGATTGGTTTTGTTACGCAGGCTCAGCACTTCGATGTTCTGCTGCGCCAGCTGGGTGAACAGTGCGGTGATGCCCATGGACTTTTCCACCTGGACTTCCAGGGTGTGGCTGTCGATCAGCCGGGACGGGTAGCCGAGCAACTGAGGTGCGGCGGGCAGGTCGCCCTTGAGGTCCAGCAGAAAAGTTTCGACATGCAGTTGGCTGAGCAACTGACGCATGCTGGTGTTCTCGACAATGGTGCCGTGGTCGATGATGCCGATGTTGCGGCACAACTGCTCAGCCTCTTCCAGGTAATGGGTGGTGAGGATGATGGTGATGCCTTTCTGGTTCAGTTCGGTGAGGAAGCTCCACATCGAGCGACGCAGCTCAATGTCCACCCCGGCAGTCGGTTCGTCGAGGATCAGCAGGCGCGGTTCATGCACCAGCGCGCGGGCGATCATCAGGCGACGCTTCATGCCGCCGGACAGTGAACGCGACGGCACGTCCTTCTTGTCCCACAGCCCCAGTTGGGTCAGGTACTGTTCGGCGCGTTCCTTGGCGATTTTCGCCGGGATGCCGTAGTAGCCGGCCTGGGTCACGACGATGTCGAAGGTCTTTTCGAACTGGTTGAAGTTGAATTCCTGAGGCACCACGCCGATGGAGCGCTTGAGCTGCGCAGGATTGCGGTCCAGGTCGTGACCGAAGATATTCACCGTGCCGCTGGTCTTGTTCACCAGGGTCGAGAGAATGCCGATGGTCGTGGATTTGCCGGCGCCGTTGGGGCCGAGCAAGGCGAAAAAGTCACCTTCGGCGACTTCCAGATCGATACCACTCAGGGCCTGGAAACCGTTGCCGTAGGTTTTGGTTAGCTGCCGGATGGACAGAGCGGAACTCATATCTGATTTACGCACCAAGAAGGGAAGAAAGGGATAAGTATGGACGGCGGCGAACAATACAACCGCAACAACTTGGCACAATGGTGCTTGTCGCCGCCGCACAAGTACAGTCAAGCGTGTCGATAGTGAGTATTAAGTCAACGCGGTCATGACCGCCTTTTGATACCCCGGACGCTGTTTCAACCGCGCGTACCAGGCCTGCAGATGCGGTTGTGGCGCACGCTCGATCGGCATCTCGAACCAGGCATAAATGAAACTGCCCAGGGGAATATCACCCATGCCGATCTCGTCTCCGGACAGGTACGGCTTGTTCGCCAACGCCTGGTCGGCCATCGCCAGCAGCGTGTCGCACTCCTTGATCGCCGCCTTGATGGCGGGCCAGTCCTGCTGGTCTGCCGGGGTACGCAGCACACCCCAGAACACGGTACGGAACGGGCCGGCAAAGCTTGAGGTGGTCCAGTCCATCCATTTGTCGGCGCTGGCACGGGCTTGCAGATTCGCGGGGTACCAGGCCGTGTCGGCGGCGTGGCGGGCCATCAGGTAACGCACGATGGCGTTGGATTCCCACAACACGAAACCATCGTCCTCGATCACCGGCACCCGACCGTTGGGGTTCATCGCGCGGTACTCGGGTGTATCGACGACACCAAAGGCGCCGCCGGCATCGATCGCCTCGTAGGCCAGGCCCAGTTCTTCGGCGGCCCACAATGGCTTTCTCACATTC
Source organism: Pseudomonas sp. GW821-FHT07G06 (assembly GCF_058986625.1). Lineage (NCBI taxonomy): Bacteria > Pseudomonadati > Pseudomonadota > Gammaproteobacteria > Pseudomonadales > Pseudomonadaceae > Pseudomonas > Pseudomonas sp. GW821-FHT07G06. Next base: position 20,370 of record NZ_JBYSVW010000010.1, on the reverse strand, counting down.
GATGAGTTTTTCCGACCCCAGATCTTCAGCATGACCGCCTCTTTTTCGATAAGTGGGCAGGCAGCATACGCCGGATCAGGTGCGACTCAAATCGCTCTGCATGTCACCCAACAGCGGTTGCAGTTGTTCACCGAACAGGTGCGGATAGCATTTTTCCAGGTGTTCGAAAAAGAACGCTTCAGGGACGTCGGCGAACTGGCCGTGATCGACGAGGTACTCCATCAGCTTCGCGCCATCGCGGTTGAAGGGATGAAAAACGCTGTCGTTGATCCCGTCGAATTCCAGCGGCGCCACATTGAACAGGTCGCAGAGTTTGCGGTTGAACGCTGGCGTCGCCTTGACCCAGCGACCCTGCAAATAAAACTCGGTGTAGCCGTGCATGGCGAACATGTCGCTCTTGAGCAATTCAAGCAGCCGAGGCGTCGACAAATGATTGCGCACATCCGCCAGGCCGATCCGCGCGGGAATCCCGCAATGCCGCGCGCAACCTGCCAGCAACGTGGCCTTGGGCACGCAGTAACTCTCCCCGGTCGCCAATGCATGACTGCCGCGCAGGGTCTGCGGATCGCGACTGAAGGTGTACGGGTTGTAGCGCACCGCTTCGCGCACGGCGTAATAGAGACTGATCGCCTGCTCAAGCGGATCGCGACTGGCACCACGGTGTTTTTCGGCGAACTCCACCATGGACGGATGGTCACTATCGATGAAGCGGCCGGGACTCAGGTACTCGTGCATGAGAATAATCTCCAGGGGAAGCCCCGAGTCTAGCGAGAGCTTCAGCACAGAGATAACGACGTTTCGGCCAAACATGGGCGCTTTGCCGCTCGCTCAATGAAGGTTTTTCCCACGTGCGCGGCCCATCGGGCGCACGAAAATCATCCAGGGTCACCACCCGCCTGTTTTGCGGATGCCGTCTAAGCTCTGAGGGCTGGTTCGCCCTGGTTTCACGGAGGAATAAATATGCTGCTGTTGTGGATACTGGTTCTGCTGGTCGGTATTGCTTATCTGGCCCACCGCCGCATCGCCCCGCTGCCCGCCCTGGTCATCGTGGCCGTCTATGTCGTGGCCATGGGCGCTTTCAGCCGCGCGCCGGGCTGGTTGCTGCTGGTTTTCTGGGTATTGATCGCTGCCGTCGCCGCGCCCTTGTTGCTGCCCGACCTGCGTCGCAAATTGTTCAGCGCGCCGATGTTCAACTGGTTCCAGAAAACCCTGCCGCCGATGTCGCAAACCGAACGCGATGCCATCGACGCCGGTACGGTGTGGTGGGACGGAGAGCTGTTCAGTGGCCGTCCGGACTGGAGCAAACTGCTGTCCTATCCCAAAGCGCAATTGAACGAAGAAGAACAGGCTTTCATCGACGGGCCGACCGAAACACTCTGCACCATGGTCAATGAATGGCAGCTCGGTCAAACCATGGACCTGCCGCCCGAAGCCTGGACGTTCATCAAGGACAACGGCTTTTTCGCCCTGATCATCCCCAAAGAGTTTGGCGGAAAAGGCTTCTCTGCCTATGCCCACTCGCAAGTGGCGATGAAACTGGCGAGCCACAGCGGCGACCTCGCCTCCACCGTGATGGTCCCCAACTCCCTCGGCCCGGCCGAATTGTTGCTGCACTACGGCACCGACGAACAACGCAATCATTACCTGCCACGCCTGGCACGCGGCGACGACATCCCGTGCTTTGCCCTTACCGGTCCCCTGGCCGGCTCCGACGCGGGCGGCATGCCGGACTCCGGGGTGATCTGCAAAGGTCAATGGGAAGGCCAGGAGGTTCTCGGCCTGCGCCTGAACTGGGAAAAGCGCTACATCACCCTCGGCCCGGTGGCTACCCTCCTCGGCCTGGCCTTCAAGGCCTATGATCCCGATCACCTGCTGGGCGACAAGGAAGACCTGGGCATCAGCCTGGCGCTGATTCCGACCGACATCGCCGGTGTCGAGATCGGCCGCCGGCATCTGCCGTTGGGCGCCGCGTTCATGAATGGCCCGAACTCGGGCAAGGACGTGTTCGTCCCGCTGGAGTTCCTCATTGGCGGCCAGGAAATGCTCGGCAAGGGCTGGATGATGCTGATGAATTGCCTGTCGGTGGGGCGTTCGATTTCCCTGCCGGCGGTGGGCACCGGCATGGCCAAGTTCACCAGCCTGGTGACGGGCCAATACGCGCAGATTCGTGAGCAGTTCAATGTACCGATTGCCGCATTCGAGGGCATTCAGGAAGCCATGGCCCGCATTGGCGGCAACGCCTGGATGATGGATGCCGCCCGCATGCTGACCGCCAATGCGGTCGACCTGGGTGAGAAGCCGTCGGTGCTGTCGGCGATTCTCAAGTACCACCTGACCGAGCGAGGCCGCGACTGCATCAGCGATGCCATGGATGTGCACGGTGGCAAGGCAATCATCATGGGGCCGAACAATTACCTGGGCCGCAAATGGAACGGCGCGCCGATTTTTATCACGGTGGAAGGCGCGAACATTCTCTCGCGCAACCTGATGATCTTCGGCCAGGGCGCGATCCGCTGCCACCCCTTCGTGCTCAAGGAAATGGCCCTCGCCGGCCGTGAAGACAAGGATCAGGCGCTCAGAGAGTTCGACGGCCTGCTGCTCAAGCACATCGGTTTTGCCGTGGGCAACGCCGCCAGTACGCTGGTGCTGAACCTCGGTTTCGGGCACCTCGAACACACCCCGGGCGACAAACTCAGCCAGGGTTACTTCCGCGCCCTCAATCGTCAGGCCGCTGCTTTCGCTCTGCTCGCCGACCTCAGCATGATGTTGCTGGGTGGTGCACTGAAACGCCGGGAACGCCTGTCCGCACGGCTGGGTGACGTACTGAGCAACCTTTACCTGGCCTCTGCCGCACTCAAGCGCTATCACGATCTCGACACACCGGGGTACATGACGCCACTGGTAAGCTGGGCCATGGAAGAAAGCCTGGGGCAGGCGGAACGGGCCATGGATGAGCTACTGAACAACTTCCCGAACAAAGTCGTGGGCTGCCTGTTGCGGGTGATCGTGTTCCCGTTCGGTCGCCGGCACAAAGGCCCCTCGGACAAACTCGCTGCCGAAGTCGCTGCCTTGATTGGTCGCGCCAAGGGCGACCCCGCCCTCGAGGAATTGCTCCTGGGTTGCTATCGCCCACAGGCGAGCGACGATCCGGTCGGCGCCTTACAACACGCCTGCAACCTGTTGGGTGCCGCTCAACCGCTGCAGAAAAAGCTGCATGTGGCACTCAAGAGCGGCCAGGTCAAACCGTTGGCCGGCGAGTCGCTGATCGATGCCGCACTCGAGGCTGGCGTGTTGCAGCCGGTGGAAGCGCAGACCCTGCGTGAAGCCGAAGCGGCCCGGCGCAAGGTGATCGATGTCGATGACTTTGACCAAGAGGCTTTGGCACTGGCCGGGGGAAAAGTCCGCTGATCCCTTCAAACATGTAAAAACGGGCGCGGGCGCTTTATACTCCCGCGCCCGTTTTGCTCTTGAGGACTTATCTCGTGTCCAACATCGTTGCCGATCATCTCGTTTTACTCGACCACCTGCGCAGCATCCTGGTCGCCGTAGGTGAGGCCGAGCAGGTTCCCGACGAAAGCCATGCCTTGTTCCTTGAGCGCTTCGACGAGCTGCTGGCGTTACTGCCTGTCGACCCGATCGAAAGCCAGTACCTGGGCCAGGACATTCTGTGCCAGGTCATCACTCGCTATCCGCAAATTGCGCATCTGGTACCGCGCGACCTGCTGTGGTATTTCGCCGGTGACTGCCTGCATTACATGCCCGATGATGAAATCGACCTGTACCAGGCGCTGGAAGAACGTCGCTTCGAAGCCGAACAGAACGACGAACCTTTCGACTGGAACCAGGAAAAGCAACTGCTGGCGTTGTCGAACCAGGACAGCAAGCACTGATCTGCAAAAGATCGCAGCCTTCGGCAGCTCCTACAGGAACTGCCGAAGGCTGCGATCGTTTTTTTCTACCTTCAAAACAAGCCGTCACTCTCCGGCAGTTCATACTCCGATGGCGACCAGCCCGGACCATTCGACCGGCCTGGATTGCCCAGCGTCGGCTCCTTCGCCAGACACTCCACCAGGTAGTCGATCAACACCCGTAGCTTGGGCGGCAGGTATCGGGTTGGCGAATGCAGCAACCAGGCGCCGCCATGGTAGGACGCCAGAAAGGTCCAGTCCGGCAGCACTTGCACCATCAAACCCTTCTCCAGGGCATGGCGCGCCGTGAAATACGGCAGGCTGCCAATGCCGATGTGCTGCAACACCGCGCCATAACGTACGCCGGTGTGATTGGCAGCATATCGCCCGCGCACACCCACGGTTACTGTCTTGCTGCCTTTCTTGAATTTCCAGCGTGCGTCGCTGGGTGTTTCGCCCAGGTAAATGCAACTGTGATTGAGCAAGTCATGGGGATGAGTCGGCGTCCCGTGCTCGGCCAGATACTGCGGAGTGGCGCAGAGCATATGATCGATGGTCAGCAACTGCCGCCCCACCAGACCCACAGGCGGCCGATCGGTGATGCGAATCGCCAGGTCGACGTGATCATCGATCAAATCGACCTGGCGGTCCTCAAGCAACAGCTCCACATCCACCTTGGGATAACGCCGCAAGAACTCCGGCATGTGCGGGTGAATCACGATTCGGCCCACCGCTTTCGGTACGCTGATACGCACCCGCCCCTCGGGTTCATCGGTGAACTGACCACTGATTTCCATCACTGACCGCGCGGCATTGACCATTTCCTGGCACCGCTTGAACACCTCCTCGCCACCGTCGCTCAGACGCAACTTGCGCGTGGTTCGTTGCAGCAACCGGGTGGCGAGCGCCTTCTCCAGACGCGAAATGCTCCGACTGACCGCCGAGGGCGAGGAGCCCAACTGGCGAGCGGCCTCGGAGAAACTGCCCGTCTCGACAACCTTGACGAAAATCGCCATTTCACCGAGCAGCGGCAGTGGAAGATTTATGCTCACAACGCAACAGTCCTTTGATGTTTGCGCGGATTATCACGTATTTACAGGCTTTCTATAATAGAAACCGATGACCAATACGAGCCTGGAATATGACGCTGCGCCTTTTTTTCCATAGTGATGAGCTCAAGGCCAACGTGGAAGTCCTGGAATGCACCCCCCACGAAAACGAGTTTGCCGTGGTCTTGCGCGCGACCCTGTTCCACCCCCAGGGCGGTGGACAGCCTTGCGACACTGGCTGGATCGGCGAAAGCCAGGTGCTGCGCGTGGTTCAGGATCCCGAGCGGATCATTCATTTTGTCGACCAGCCGGTAAAAACCGGGATGACGCCAATCCGCGTCGACGAACAACGCCGGCGGTTCAACACGCGCATGCATTCGGCTGGTCATTTGATCGGCCACTTTGTCCAGGCCATGGGCTGGATGCCGATCAAGGCGCATCACTGGCCAGGTGAAGGCCGCGTGCAATTCCAGCCGGGCAAATCAGCGCAGGACGTCGAGGCCCAGGCAATCGAGCTCGGCATCGGTCAGTGGATCGACCACGACCTGCCGCGCCTGACCTCACTGCGCGAAGGCGCCCGGGAAATCGGCTTCGGTGAACTGCCCGCCTACGGTTGTGGTGGTACCCATGTTCGCAGCTTGAAGGATTTGGGCGCGGTCACCATCGCCGCCCTTTCGCAGAAAAAAGGCACGCTGTCCATCCACTATCACGTGGACTGAGCACTGGGCGTTCGTGAGGGACGCCTGATTTTATCGATGCAAGCATTGCCCGGAACGCAAAAGGCCCGCCCATTCATACTGGCGGGCCTTTTCTGCTTCAGTACATCCCGTCAGCACTGCGTTACACCCCTGCCGGCCCACCTGTCTCCAGTCTTTGCACCATTAGTTTTCCGTTAACTCATGGCACTTTGGTTTGATTGAACTAACGTCAAACCATAAGAAGTCATAACGGCTCGATTTTCCACGTTAGCTTCAGTGATCAGATAGCGGATTGGCAAAAGGAGTTACCTCACTATGATCCTGGCAGGCGATTTCCGGCGCTGTACCTTCATTGCCGACTATTTTCCGGGGGAGCCAGGTCGGCGGACAGTGCAGTCCATAGCCACACGCATCGCTCTGACAGGCAATTCAGATAACCGGATCACTCAACCCGTTTTTTGCAAAGGTCGCTCGCGGTCCAGCCAGATCAGCGAATTGCGCCCGCTCGTGTGTAGCACGCAAGGAATAACGCCAAGGCCATGGATAAGTGGACTGGCGCATTGGGGGGATAGCCCGATCCCCGTGAAGTGATCCGAGACAGCTCAGTCTGCCGAAGATTGGCCTATTCAGTGAGGATGTACTTGATGAGCCTTCGTCCCGTGCCCGCTTTCAAGCGAATTATCCATGGCCTGTTCTGGATGGGCCTCAGCGTGGATGCGGCTCAGGCCGCGCCGGCCAACTGTCCGCAACTGGACAATTGGCCAACAACGTACGAGGTCGGTCAGGGCCTGCAGAATGAACTGCGCAGCCCCGTTCCGGTAACGCAACTGGCGGTGGGTGACCCGAAAATTGCCGACGTGCAACCCAGCGGCAGCAACGCGTTCATACTCACGGGCATTGCGCCGGGGACCACCAGCCTGATGGTCTGGACCGCCTGTTCGAAAACGCCGCGCCAAAGCATGGTGTTCGTCAAGGGCAGGGCCACGTCGGCGCTGACCAGCGCGCCGTCGGTGCCTTCCGACGACCCGTTGCTGCCGAGCCAGGTGCAGACCGATATCCGCTTCGTAGAAGTCAGCCGGACCAAACTCAAGGAAGCCTCCGCCTCGATTTTCGGCATCCGGGGCAACTTCCTGTTCGGCTCGCCGAGAACCTTGCCTACCATCGGCGGCATTGTCACGCCGGTGATACCGGTGAACAACAATAACTTCAACCTCACGTTTGCTACCGGCAGTACCCTGGTGGCGCTCAACGCGCTGGAGGGCAGCGGTTTCGCCTACACCCTGGCGCGGCCGAGCCTGGTAGCGCTCAGCGGGCAGAGTGCGAGCTTCCTGGCCGGCGGTGAAATACCGATTCCGGTGCCCAGTTCAGGCAGCGATAACATTTTCATCGAGTACAAGGAGTTCGGTATCCGCCTGACCCTGACACCGACCATCGTCGGGAAGAACCGTATCGCGCTGAAGGTGGCGCCGGAAGTCAGTGAGCTGGACTTCACCAACGCCGTGAGCATCGCCGGAACGGTAGTCCCGGCCCTGACCGTGCGCCGCACCGATACCAGCATCTCCCTGGCCGACGGCGAAAGCTTCGTCATCAGCGGCCTGATCAGCTCCCACAACGATTCCCAGGTGAACAAGTTTCCGGGGCTGGGCGATATCCCGGTTCTGGGCGCGTTTTTCCGCGACAACACCATCAACCGTGAAGAGCGCGAACTGCTGATGATCGTCACTCCGCATCTGGTCCAGCCACTGGCTGCCAATGCACAACTGCCGTCATTGCCTGGCGAGCAGCTACGCAATTACGACCCGAATTTCTACCGCATGTTCTTCCTGGAAAATGGTGACTTCGACAGTCTCAGCGGACTCTCGCAATGAAACGCAGCCTGAACCGCACTGACCTCGCCCTCACTCGTAACGGTGACTTTGAACGCTTGCCGGGCCAGCTGTGCTGCCATTGGCCAGGCGTTCAACCTGTTGTAGCCAGAGGACATTCAATGAAAGCAGTCATTGCAATAGCGGCGACATTAATGCTCGCAGGTTGTGCCAGCAATGGCCTGTCTTCGCGACCGTCCAGCTGTGCCAAGCCCGGTTCGGAGCAAGAACTGGCCCTGAACCTGGCCGACAACATGGCCGAAGAAGGACGTTTGTATGCCAGCCTGGCGAATCTGGAAGGATTGCCCGATAACCTGGTCCAGGTTCGCCTGCGCAAGGCTCGGGTACTGCGCTTGATGGGGCGTAGCGGCGACGCGCAGCCGTTGTACGAAAGCTTGCTCGGCACCTGTCTGGCGGCTGAAGGGGAGCATGGCCTGGGCCAGTTGGCCGCCGCCAGAAATGATAATGCCAGCGCTGCCACTCACCTTGAGCGTGCGGTGAAGATGGCCCCCACTGACGAAAGGATGCGCAATGACCTGGGGGTCGTCTACCTCAATCAGCGACGGATCCCTGAAGCTCGCTTTGAGTTCATGACCTCCATGGAGCTCAAGCAGGCGAACACACTGGCGGCCCTCAATATGGTGACGTTGCTGATCTACCAGGATAACTGGAAGGCGGCTGCCGAACTCGTGACCCGCGCCGACTTGAGTCCCAAGCAAGTCGCTGAAGCGCAAACCCGCGCGGAAAAACTCAAGGCCCCTGCCAGAAAAGTGGTGGCCTCCGAGGGCAATCGCAAGACTGAGGTAGCCGATGCCTCTTCCAGTGCGAACAAGTAGAACGTACGAGGAGTCGAGATGAAGACCAAAAGGCTGTTGATCGGGTGCATGGCTTGCCTGTCCACCACTGCCTGGGGCATTGAGCCGGGCCCTTCTTCGCCGTATCAACAAGGCACCGAGCAGTGGTTGCAGCTGCAGATTCGCGGAGTGGTTGCCTCCCCTCACCTGCAAACCGCTTCGGCCACCGAACGTGACCTGGCCATGCAGCGCTGGCTGAACAGCTTCAACTTTCCGATTCCGGAATTTTATGACCAGGATTCAGCGGGAGAAATGACCATCGGCAACTGAGGCATGTCGATGGGTGATCTGCCTCTGGCTTAGTCCATAGTGGCCTGGCTGCAAAGCCGGGCCGGGCGTCGTGTGCATAAAAGCATTGGAATCTGCACATTATCCAATCCTGGCCGGATTACCCCGTAGGAGCTGCCGAAGGCTGCGATCTTTTGACTTCAAGCGATCGTGATATCGCAGGAAGATCAAAAGATCGCAGCCTTCGGCAGCTCCTACAGGGAATGTGTAAACCTATGGCAGGAAAGTGCAGATCAGGCTCGGGTGGCAAGGCCATCTTGCTCGACAGCCTCGCCCGTTTACCTCACCCGAATGTTCTGAGCACGCCGATCAGGGCAGGGCCTATGGCGACCAGGAAGAAGCTCGGCCACAGGCAGAAAATCAGCGGGAATATCAGCTTGGTACCGATTTTCGCCCCCGCCTCTTCGGCAGCCTGCGTACGCCTGTCACGGAATTCATCAGCATAGATGCGCAGAGTGTCGGCCACGCTGGTGCCGAAGCGGATACTTTGCGCCAGTAGACTGACCAATCCTTGAATGTCCTCCAGCCCGGTGCGCACGGCCAATTGCTTGAGCGCCTCGGTGCTGGAAATGCCTGCACGGATTTGCGAATTGACCAGGGCCAATTCTTCAGCCAGTTCCACCTGACTGACCGACATCTCTTCAGCCACCCGTTCAATGGTCGTGGGCAAGGCCAGGCCCGACTCCACGCAGACCACCATCAGATCCAGTGCGTCCGGAAACGCGGCACGCAGCCGACCTTGTAGCATTTGCTTGCGCTTGCCGACATACAGCGCTGGCACCAGCCATCCAACACCAGCCATCATGGCCACCAACAGCAGCCCCATGCTCAGCGAAACCTTGGGAATCATCGGCAACAGCAACAACGCAATGCCGACCAACACCAGCGGTAACAGCAAGCGCACCGCCCAGTACATCTGCACCGCCGAAGAGGAGCGGTACCCCGCATGCGTCAACAAAGTCTGGGTGGCAGACGCCTGAGCCGATTCAGCCGAGGCAAAACGCTGGCCGACCCGCTCCAACAAGAGTTGCAGGTTACCTGGAGCGTCCTGTCCTGTCGTGTTGCCTAAATGACCACGCTTGATAAGCGCCAGACGACGCTGCACCGGGTCCTGAAGCCCCTGCATCAGCAAGATCACTGCGATGACCGCAAGCATCGTACTCAAACCGATCGCGCCAAGGAACAACAGGCGCCCCATCTCCTCGTTCCCCGTGACCCGACTGAACAACCCGAGTAAAAAATCCATGACCTGTACCTCCCGGTAGCGAATACCGCTTAAACCTGAATCCGGATAATTTTGCGTATCCAGATAATCCCGATCAACATGGCGCAGAAAGCCCCGATGATCAGCTTGTGTCCTAGAGGATCATTGATCAGTACAGGTAGATACTTGGGGCTTGTAACCAGGATCGCGATCGCCAGCACGAAGGGAATGGCCACCAGTATCCAGGCCGACATCCGCCCTTCGGCCGACAAGGTCTTGACCTTGCGCTGAAAGCGAAATCGCCCGCGGATCAGGCGACTCAGACGCTCCAGCACCTCGGTCAGATTGCCGCCGGTCTCACGATGGATGAGGATCGAGGTCACCAGCATCATCACCGTCATGCTGGGCATTCTCTCCAGCAGGCCGAGCATGGCCCGACGTACATCGTTGCCATAGTTGATATCGGCGAAGGTCAGGCCAAACTCATGAGCGACCGCCCCCTTGTGCTCCTCGGCCACCAGACGCAGGGTTTCGTTGAATGGGTGCCCGGCGCGCAGAGCACGGCACATGGCATCCAGCGCATCCGGCAGGCCTTCCTCGAACTCAGCGAAACGCTTGCCACGGTCGTAAGAGATTTTCAGTATGGGTAACCAGAAAATCGCGAAACCCGCCACCAGCGCCATCCACCAGACTGACGAGGCCATCCAGATCAAGATACCCGTCGAGCCCCCCAACACCAGCCCGAGCAGCAATACCCGGTAGGCCCGGTATTCATACCCGGACTGCTCAATCATTTGCGTCAATGCCTCCATAAAGGGCAGCTGCTCAAGCCTGGCCTCCAATGGCGACAAACGCGTCAGGTATTTCTGTCGCAACACGGTCTGCATGTTGGGCTGATTGTTGGCTTTCTCCAGTACATGCAAGCGACCACGAATGCGCTTGCGCATCTTGCCAGCCTCGCCAAACACCGGCACCGCCACGCTTTGGGACAGGAGGAAGACGGCGATGAACACCATGCCGAGGAACATCAGAATGAATTCACCAGGAATATTGTTCATGACTGCCGTGCCTCCATCCACTCAGGCCTGAACATCGTCAGCGGCAACTCGATGCCACGCTTGCCCAGCACATCGCGGAAGGCGGGGATCATGCCGCTGGGCCGATAATCACCCAGCACTTCGCCGTTTTCGCCCACGCCATGGCGTGCGAAGGAGAAGATTTCGGTCATGGTGATGATCTCGCCTTCCATGCCGTTGATTTCCTGCACGCTGACCAGGCGGCGCTTGCCGTCCTCCTGGCGTTCCAGCTGGATCACCACATCGATGGCTGAAGCGATCTGCTGACGCATGGCCTTGATCGGGAAGGTCGCCCCGGTCATCGACACCATGTTCTCGACCCGCCCCAACGCATCACGCGCGGTGTTGGCGTGGATCGTGGTCAACGAGCCGTCGTGGCCGGTGTTCATCGCCGTCAGCATGTCCAGCGCCTCGACGCCGCGCACTTCACCGATCACGATGCGGTCCGGGCGCATCCGCAGGCTGTTGCGCACCAACTCCCGCTGGCTCACCTCGCCGCGCCCCTCGATGTTCGAAGGCCGGGTTTCCAGGCGCACCACGTGGGGCTGCTGCAGTTGCAGTTCAGCCGAATCCTCGATGGTGACGATCCGCTCGTTGTGCGGAATGAAACTGGACAGGACATTGAGCATGGTGGTCTTTCCGCTGCCTGTACCGCCGGAAATCAGCACGTTCAAGCGCCCACGGACAATCGCCTTGAGCAGCAGGGCAATGGCCGGGGTCAACGTCCCCACCTGAATCAGGCTGTCGGTATTGAGCAGGTCCACGGCAAAGCGCCGGATCGACATGCTCGGGCCGTCGATCGCCAGCGGCGGGATAATTGCGTTGACCCGCGAACCATCCTTGAGCCGGGCGTCCACCAAGGGCGAGGACTCGTCGATTCGCCGCCCCAGGCTGGAAACGATGCGGTCGATGATGTTGAGCAAATGCTGGTCATCGCGAAAGCGCACATCGGTGCGTTGCAGTTTGCCGAAGCGCTCGACATAGACCGAGGCAAAGCCGTTGACCAGAATGTCGGACACGCTGTGATCGGCCAGCAACGGCTCCAGGGGGCCAAGTCCGAGCACTTCATCGGTGATCTGCTTGATGATCAACTGGCGGCTGGAAGTACTCACCGGTGCCGAATGCTCGTCGAGCAGGCGCTGGCAAATATCGCGAATCTGGCGCGTGGCCTCAGCCTGCTCAAGGGAGTCCAGCAAGGACAGGTCCATGACCTTGAGCAACTGCTGGTAGATCTTTTCTCGCCACTCGGCCTCCACCGGGGTGACCTGGCTTCTGGTTTCGTACAGAACATCCGGGATTGCGTGCTCCCAAGCCATCAATTCATCTGCCGTATCCGGCAGCTCACCGCCTAACGGGGTAGCCGGCGATGAGGCGGGTTTACCGGAATGTTTGCGCAAGCGGTTACGAAAGTCGCTGATCATGGGTCACCCCCCGAAAAAACGGTTGAAGGCACGTTTGAATACGCCTTTTTTTCCGGCCATCTGGTTGCCGACCAGGTCATCGGCCACGTTGCGCAGGGCAACGGTGATCGCTGCCTTCGGCGCATGCAGACCCAACGGCACGCCAGTGTTCTGACTCTGGCTGACCAGGTTGAAGTCGTTGGGTAATTTCGACAGGTTCGTGCAGCGCAGCGCCTCGCCGATATCCTTGAGGCTGACCGCTGCCGTCTTGTCATAGCGATTGACCACGATCTGCAATTGATCACCACGCACGCCCAGATCTTCGCGAAGAATCCGCACCAGGGAGCTGGCATCGCGCAGATGGCTGACGCTTTGCTGCACCACCACGTACACCCGGTCCACCTGTTCCAGCACGGAGCCGGTGAGGTGATCGATTTGCCGTGGCAGATCGATCACTACCCAGTCATAGCTGGCGCGGGCCAACTGCATCAGGGTGTCAAGTTGCTCAGGCTGGGCATCCTGCGGCAGACACAGCTCACCGGCCCGGCCTCCCAGCACATGTAAGGTCGGGCTGAAGTGGCTGCAAAAACCCCGTAGCGCAACACTGTCCATGCCGTCGATCTGATGCAACACCTCAAGATGGCTGTGGGTTTGCGCCACATCCAGGTAATGCGTCACGCTGCCAAATTGCAGGTCCATATCCAGCAACAGGGTACTGTCGCCCTTCATGCTGAGCTGCTGAGCCAGGTTGCAAGCCAGCATGGTGCCGCCCGATCCGCCCTTGGCGCTGATCACGGCGAGCAATTTCCCTTCTGTCCCGCTGCCGGTCCGAACCTCCATGACCAGCCGATTCAAGGCAGCGACCAGTTCTGTCTCGGCAACGGGCTCGGGCAGCACGTCACGGGCGCCGGCCTGCATCGCCAGGCGCATGCCCTCCTGTTCGCTCAGCAGCCCGCACACCAGCATCGGCGGGCGCTCATGGGCCGGGCGCTGCAACAGTGCCGACAGCTCTTCACGCCACAGGTGGCTGACGCGCAACAGCAAAAGATCGGGCATCCGGTCCAGGCCATAGAGTGGGTCGACATGGCCGTTGCTCACCAGGCGAGTGCTCACCTCCAGGCTGGGCATGCGTTGGCAGACGCTCTGCAGGTCGCGCAACGACGTGGCATCACGACTGCTGATCAGCAACCTGAGCCCGGCCTTGCCGGTCGAGGTAGAGAGTGGAGTGTCCTTGGTATTCAGCATGGCGTGATCTCCCCGGAATCGGAATGACGCCCAAGGCTTTCGCGTGGCAAGGTTGCCCTGAATACGGGCAGGGTAATGGGCACGCCGAACCCGGGGATGAACAGATTGAAAACGAAGTTTTGCAGACTCAACCGGACATAACGGATGGCACGAAAACCGTTGGCGTTGACAGTGTCAGCAGGGTTGGCCACCAAGGCACCGTTTGCGTCCAGGTAGCTCAACGTCAGGTGGGTGGTGGTCAGATCGCCGATCAGTTGGCTATTACCTGCATTGCCCGCCGCGTTGAAGATCGCCCGCCGTAGCACCACCGGATCGCTGATATTGCACACCGCCGCCAGGCGCGTACCACGGCGCACGGCCTCATCCAGCGCATTGACCGTGAAGTACAGGCGGCCTATTTCCACTACGCCGAACAACAGCGTGAACACCAGCAGACCAATGACGGCGAACTCCACCGTGTAGGTGCCGCGCATGTGTTTTCTGTTCATCACAGTGCCCTCATCACGGTGGTGGCAACCAGCGGGATGCTCAGTGCAATCTGATTACCAAAAAAACCGGGAAGCGATCCGGTGCAATTGCCAGCGCCAATCACCGGGCAGAACGTGTAAGTGATGGTGACCCGCACATGCTCGGTGCCCACCGCGGCAACGACCACGTTGCCAGTCGTCAGACCTGACACTACAGCGGTCCCGGTGTTGGCAGGCACGCCATACACAGCAACGTTTTTTGTCTGAGTCTGCAGCGTATTGCTCAGAACGACCTTGCCAAGTGTCGAGTTCCAGGCCTGGCTGGCGACAAAACGGTCGGCATCGCGGCTGGCCTGCAGCAGCACGTTGTACTGATAGAGCATGCGGCCGAACTCACCGAAGGCCAGCAACAGCAGGAGCAACACCGGCAGGACGAGCGTGAACTCCACCATGGCCAGGCCTTGCTGGGGCTGCCGACTTTTAAATCCGTGAAGTCTCATGACGCCCCCCTACGAGTCAGTGCTCGGAGTACCACTGCCGTTGAGATAGGTTTTGTACAGCTGAATGATCTGCGGGCCGGAATCGGTTGACGGTGAGGGGCCAGCCACGTTGTCGCCTTCGCACTCCATCACGAACTGGCCGAAGATTTCTGCGTCCTTGCCGCCACCATCCATGGGCTGCACCACGAAATAACAGCCAAAACCGAGGACCGGGATCAAGGTTGAGCCACCCTGTTTGCCTGTGCAGTTGCCCACCACGATTTTCAGCATCCGGCGCTCGAACACCCCATTGCCCAGACAGCCACTGCCCCCTGCTACACACGCGGCAACGCTCGTACGCCAGTCGTTGTAGTCCAGTATCGAGTTGCTGCCCGCCGTAAGATTGCCGTTGGCCGAGGTGACGGGTTGTCCTTTGTACTTGGGGACTGTTCCGTCGTAAGTGATCTCGGGAGTACTGGACGTGGTCACCAGATCCGGCGGATAGGCCGAGGCACTGACCGGGCCGTTGTAGATGCCGAAGCGCGTATTCAGGCCTTGAGACGCAGGGCCGACCTTGTTGCCAGGCTCTGTCTTGACGTTGTCTCCCACATTGCGGCAGACCTTGCCGCCTCCGGCCATCTCCTCCCTGACCGCATTGCCGCCCGAACCAAAATCGAGCAACTGAAAGTTGCCTGGACCAATGGGCGACGAATTGCCGGCCGCCGTTTTCAAAACCTGCAAATCACCATATTGAAAGCCCCAGAACATGCCGGCAGCCGGGTTGTATTGAGTCGGGTTGCCACAGACCATCAAAGGCGCGAGATCGCAAGGGCTGGTTGGGCTGGGACCTGCGGTGGCGATCGCTGCCACCGCTTTGGCTCCCAGGCCACCAGTGCCAAATACCTGGGCGAAGTTCCAGAAAAATCCAGTCAGGCTATAGCTCGGTACTGATACCCGAACGTACTTGGCATTCGTCGGCCCGGGATAGGAGAACGGGCCATAAACGCTGCTTGCCAGTTCCACCACCGCAAATGCACCTGCGTTGCCACCGACCGCCGTAGCCAGTTCGCTGTTGCCCGTGGCATTGGCATTCTGTACCAACGTAAAGAGCGCGGCGGTTTGCGTCGCGCTGGCACCGTTGACGCCTCCCCCCACCTGACTCAAGGTTTTGGCGCCACTCAGGGCGGCGGCGTCCACCGCATTCTGCAGGCGCGTTTTGTTCAGCAGCAAATGCCCGCCGTCCAAAGCCAACGCCGCCATCATGGCCATCGCCGCCAACGCGATCACCATCAATACACTCACCGATCCTTCCTGGCGCCTTGGCGTCGAAGTGAACGGCCGCTGAATACGAAGATTCATCATCAAGCCCTCGATTGCCGATACTGATCCGGATCGGCTCCGCCAATTCCCTGGTGCCCGGATACCTGTTGCGTCCCGTCAGCGAATGTTGACTACTTTGGCTTCAATCCCGCGGATAACGGTGATACCCCCGCCACTGCTGCGCTGTACCACGCGCTTTGGCGCCTCGGCGGTGGCCACAGCCATGGCTGGGGCAACAGGTGCAGCAGGCGCAAAGGTCGCGGTTTTCTTCTCTAGGTTCAGCGGGTTACGTAGCGCCAGTTGCAACTTGCCTTCCGTCTGCGCAGTGACCAGGGCTTCCGCTTCAGCGGTCGACATCTCCAGGGTCACTGCACGCACCACGACCGGTTGGGTCTTGTCGGTGCCCGCGGTCTGATCCACCGCCAACACCCGCAAGTTCTCGAGGATGGTCCTGGACGTAGCGCTGTTACTGCCGGCATTGGTGGTTTTGGTCGCCAGTACATCGACCCGGTTACCCGGCAACAGGAATCCACCGACGCCGACCACATCATCCACCCGAACCGAAATGGCGCGTTTGTCTGGCGCAATCAAAGAGGCCAGGGTGCTGCCCCCCAGATGCTCACTCAGACGCGCACCACGCACGATGTCGCCTCGCAGAATGTCGAACGTTGCGATCTTGCCCACGGCTTTTTCGCTGGCATCGAAGGCATCGTCGGGGATCGTATCCATGGGCATGCGAACGGTCGTGACCTGCTGGGCCTCGACCATCTGCCCGAATGGAATCTCTACCGTGGCGACCACCACGCTTCGAAGATGATCATCCGGGCTGGCATTGAGCCGAGCGCTCAGCCAGGAGTCGGCCATCCATGCAGCCCCAAGGCCCATGACCAGGGAAACGCCTATCAGGGTAAGCGTACGAGAGCTCATGTCAGTATCTCCGTATCAAAGAAAGTCGAGCTGGACGAAGTAGTTGTGCCAGGCCCATTCCAACTCTTTCGGTGACAGTGGTCCGGAACCGCCCATATAACGCTGGCGATCGAGTGCCATGTTCAGGAGATCACGGGGATGGCAAGGCACCAGGGGCATGCCTTCACTTGCATAAAGCCTTTGCAGCACATAACGCACCAGCAGCGGGTCATAGGAAATGCCCAGACGCTCGCTTTCCTGACGCCAGATCTTTTCGTACTGCTCGGGCTTCAGGTAACCGAACTGCAGCTTGTAGCCAATCCGCCGAAGGAAGGCCTCATCGGCCAATTCCAGGGGATTGAGGTTGGTGGAAAACACCAGAATCAGATCGAACGGCAGCTCGCAATGCCGACCACCGCCCAGGTTGAGGAAATCGCGTTTCTCCTCCATCGGGACGATCCAGCGATTCAACAGCTCGGCGGGTGCCATGCGCTGGCGCCCCATGTCGTCGATGATGAACAGGCCATTGCTGGCCTTGAGCTGCAAGGCGGCCTGGTATTGACGGGTAAAGGGGTCATAACGAACGTCCAGCTGTTCCATGCTCAATTCACCGCCCGTGATGACGATCGGGCGTTTGCAGCACAGCAGTCGACGGTCGATGCCTTCGTTGAGCATCAGATTGTTATGTTGAGCGCTATCATCGAGCCGCTGATGCACCTGCGGGTCATAGATTTCGATCACCGACTCGTTGATGACGATGGCATGAGGGACCCAGATGGCCTCGGCGAACAGACGGATCAGGCGACTGCTGACATAGGTCTTGCCGGTGCCCGCTGGGCCATAAATCATGATTGCGCGCCCGGAGTTCATCGCCACACCCAACTGATCGAGCATCCCCTCCGTGAGCACTACGCCCGTAAGGGCATTGCGCATATCGTTGGCGTTGATGCGACCATGGTGAATGGTCTGCAGCTTGATCAGGGACCGGTAGGTACTGACCGGGAAAGGGGCCGCGCCAATATAGCCACTACGCGACAGGGCATCGCGGGCGGCACTTCGGCCGCGCTCGGTCAGGCCATATCGCAGCATCTGCCCACCGTTTTGGCCAATCTGGCCAAGCACTTCGACACGACCGTCCTTGCGCAGAAACGCCAGGACCTCTTCAAGTACGGCGCCGGTCAGCGCCAGGCGCTCCACCAGCCGCGGCATGTCCAGCACGCCGGCGTCATACAGATGCTTGCACACCAACTCACCGAGAAAACTGTCGGTCAGACCGGTCTCACGGATTGTGCATGGCTGAGGAGCCAATCGTTGCACCGCTTCCCGATCGCTGGGGTAGGCATCACTATCGACAATGACGTGCATGACTAACCTCCCATTCCACCGGCAACAAGTTGCCAGTAAACGCTGTTCAAAGTGCCTATCAAGATTGCAATGGTATAAGGGAAAGGCTTGCCGGCTACTTCATCCGAAGTCGGCGCCAGATAAGCTTGCGCCCTAAGAATCAGCCAATAGCGTCCCAAGGTCTGACGCAGTTGACCGCGAACCAGCACGATCAGAAAACCGCACACGCCACCGGCAATCAGGCTGTACAAGGCAGCCCACAACGCAAAAGGAAACGGTAGAAAACTGCCGACCATGGCCATTAACTTGACGTCGCCGGCAGCCATGCCACCCGAGACGTACATGGGCAGAAACACCCCAAAACAGATCAAGATACCCAGCAGGCTGTCACCCAATCCGCTGATACCTCCTGAATAGCTCTGAACGGCCAATCCCAGGGCAAGGCCTAACAGGACCAGTGCGTTGGGGATGCGGTGGCGAAGCAGATCGCTCACCACCGCCACGCCAAGCAATCCTAGTAGTACAACTGTTGACACCAGCAATTCCATGGACATGGCGTGTATCCCCACCGTGATTTGCCCTTATGCGCAGTCGGCACCTTTGACCGCAGCGCACAGGTCTGTGATCCTGGTGAGCACCTCGTCGCCCAAAAGACCGAACATAGTGGCAACAGCCACCGTAACCAACCCACCAGCCACCGCATACTCCACAATGGTCAGGCCATCTTCGTCTTTGACGAACTTCAGTACCGAAGCCTTGATTGTTTGCATGATCATTTTGCCCACCTCACTCGAATGTTGTTTTTTCTGAGGCAGTACTTTCTGCGCTGCCTGAGTGCAACCCTAGTCAGGAGCAAGGCATGGGCGTTAGGAAGATTTTGCACATCGCTAGGACTTTTTTGCGGGGCGGCCAATACGGAGCATTGGCCGATGCAGCAGTCACGGGAGGGGTAAACAAGGCATTGGAACGCAAAGGCAATTGCCATTGATTCACAAGCGACAGGCGGTTAAACCCGGCTTTTTCGAGAACACACGAGCAAATAATCGCCCGGAGCCGCCTTCCAGATAACCCATAGAGCGAATAGAACTAAAAAACGCATTTTCTATCGGGATTAAATCTGCAAATTGATGGCACATTGGCAATACTGGCGATGAGAGTCACTAGAACCACCAGAGTAAAGACATGACGTCCAATTTGACCAGTAGGCCATCGCTCCTATGGTTCGATCTGACTCATGATCGGTCCACGAAAGAACTCGTCACGCAGTTCGAGAGTGCCTGCGACTGCAAACTGGCAAAAAACTCCGTGTTGCCCATCGGGGAACAGGCAGACATGATCTGCATCCATTTTGATCGCCCCGACACTCCAGGATTGAAGCTATTGCTGGAGATCAAACGCACCACCCCTACCATCCCGATCACCATGTTCACCGTGCAACACTCGGAGGAACTGGCGGTATGGGCCATGCGCTCCAGCGTCTGGGAATACATGGTGCTCCCGTTCTCGACCACCGAGAAGAAGCGCTACCTGACAGCGGTGCTGCAGCTCTGCGAGCTGCGCCGAAATGCCAAAGGCCAGGACAAGTCATCGCAGATCGAACACTCCCCGACCCTGCCGGACAGTATCCGGCTGACCTCAGGCCACCAAAAACACCAGGCACTGAACAGCGTCATGCTGCACATCGAACAGCACTTTCGAGACAGCATCGATCAGAGGGACCTGGCGCAGCGCTGCGGCATGACGACATTTCGTTTCAGCCGCCTGTTCAAGGAAGCCAATGGACTTGGCTTCACGGATTACATCCTGGACAAGCGCATGAACTTCGCAAAAGAACTGCTCGACAACAGCCAGATGCCGATTACCAGCATCGGCTATGAGGCCGGCTTCAAGGATCCTTCCTACTTCGCTCGTGCCTTCAAGCAGTTCGCAAACTGCACGCCCAGCGAGTACCGCCTGGCACGCCAACTCAGAGCGACTGAAGCTACGCAACGGGTGCAGGATGAAGCAACCACTGACGCGCTCGAAAGCCTGGTACAAAGCCTCGGCGGTTGAGGCTTGTTTTTTACGCGCAAACAAAAACGCCGCTCAATGAGCGGCGTTTTCGTTAAATATGGAGCGGGAAACGAGACTCGAACTCGCGACCCCGACCTTGGCAAGGTCGTGCTCTACCAACTGAGCTATTCCCGCAAATGGCGTCCCCTAGGGGACTCGAACCCCTGTTACCGCCGTGAAAGGGCGGTGTCCTAGGCCACTAGACGAAGGGGACA
>NZ_JBYSVW010000009.1:261194-311411 GCF_058986625.1 Pseudomonas sp. GW821-FHT07G06 | reverse complement strand
TCGTCAGCGGGAGGCGAATTCTACAGCGTTACTCGCTGCTGTCAACACCTCTTTTTCAACTTCCTTGGCGCTTCGATGACCTGAAGCAACCTGCTGCCGAAAACTGCGTAACTCTTTGTTTACCAAGGAGTTTTCCGTTTCGACTGCGCCGGAAGTGGGGCGAATTATAGACATCTGAAATCTGCCGTCAACACCTTTTTACGCCTATTTGGCAGAAGAGGCCTTTTTAGCCGTTAAACGCGGGATTCGACGAGCTACAGGCGGTAGCCGCAACACTAATAACAACACACCTATAGATGCATAGATCGCCCACTCCTTGAGGTCGGCACGCACAATCCAGAGCATATGCAGCAATCCAAGCCCGAGAATGACGTAAGCCAGGCGATGCAGCTTCTTCCAACTCGCCCGCAATCGCCGCTGACTGTATCGATTGGACGTCACCGCCAATGCCAGCAAACCAAGAAAGCCCAGCGCCCCGACAATAATGTAAGGCCGCTTGCGCAACTCGACACCCAGCTGCGACCAGTCAAAACCAAGAATGAATGCGGCATAGCTACAGAGGTGGAGCACTACATAGGCAAAACACCACAACCCCAACTGGCGCCGAACAACAATCCACCCCGACCAACCGGTGAGCTTGTGCAAAGGCGTCATACCCAAAGTCACGAGCAGCAGAACAAGCGCCCCCAACCCCAATCGATCGACCAGCACCTTGCCCGGATCCGGCCCGAGGACATCCTCCCAGGCCTGATACAACCACAGCAGCGGCCACACCAGTACCACGACAAAGACACCGATACGCCAAAACGGATAGCGCATCAGTAGTTCTTCCTCAGGTCGAGCCCCGTATATAGAGAGGCAACTTCCTCTGAATAGCCGTTGAACATTTGCGTGTCGCGCACATTGGGCTTGAACAAACCGCTCGGCAGACGGCGTTCACGAGCCTGAGTCCAGCGAGGATGATCAACCGTGGGATTCACGTTCGCATAAAAGCCATACTCATCCGGAGCAATACTCTGCCAGGTGGTTTTCGGCTGCTCGCTGACCAGACTGATGCGCACGATGGACTTGATGCTCTTGAAGCCATACTTCCAGGGCACCACCAAACGCAACGGCGCGCCGTTTTGATTAGGCAACTCACGCCCGTACATGCCTACCGCAAGAATCGCCAACGGGTTCATCGCTTCATCCAGACGCAGCCCCTCTATATACGGCCAGTCGATCAAGGCAAAACCGGAGCGCTGGCCCGGCATGCTTTTGGGGTCCTGCAGGGTTTCGAAGCGGATGAATCTGGCTTTCGAGGTCGGCTCTGCTTCCTTGAGTAACGCCGAGAGGGGAAAGCCGATCCAGGGGATGACCATCGACCATGCTTCCACGCAACGCAGTCGGTAGATTCGTTCCTCAAGCCGGTACGGCTTCATGAAGTCCTCCAGCGCATATCGCCCTGGCTTGCCCACCTCCCCGTCCACGACCACCGACCACGGCTCAGTCTTCAGCGCGCCGGCATTGGCGGCCGGATCACCCTTGTCGGTGCCGAACTCGTAGAAGTTGTTGTAGTGGGTCGCATCCTTGAACGGCGTGATCGCCTCATCCTTGACGTTGACCGCCCCCCACTGGGTAGCAGGAAGTTTTTCGCTGAACCAGGAAGGCGCCTTGCCGGGTTCGACATCCGGGTAACGCGCAGCATCGCCAGCGCTGGCCCATTGCGGCAAACTGCCCAAAGCGAAGCCGGCAACCGTGGCGCCGAGCACATTGCGTCGAGAAAGATAGAGGGATTCAGGCGTGACGTCCGACTCATGACAGTCGGACGCTCTGGTGACTTTGATCAGCATGGTTACTCCGCAGCTCTGGAAGACAGATGCACCCATAGACTGCGGAGTATGAGGGAAATTACGCGCTCTTGTTACGGCGAAGACGTAACAGGTATTGAACCGGGCCAGAGGCTGCATAGGCAAGAAACACCAGCAACAGGATGCGCGGCGGATCACTGAACACCACGGCAAACACCAGCACCACAGCGAGAATCGCCACGAACGGCACGCGCCCTTTCAGGTCCAGCTCCTTGAAGCTGTTGTACTTGATGTTGCTGACCATCAGCATGCCGGCCGCAGCCACCATCAGCGCAACCAGGAAGGACATCTTCGACCCCTGGATACCGTAATCGCTGAACGCCCAGACGATGCCTGCAACAACGCCCGCCGCTGCCGGGCTGGCCAGGCCGATAAAGTAGCGCTTGTCCGCCGTACCGACCTGAGTGTTGAAACGTGCGAGACGCAGCGCCGCACCCGCGACATAAACGAAGGCGACCATCCAGCCAACCTTGCCCATGTCACCCAGAGCCCAACCGAAGGCCAGCAATGCCGGTGCGACACCAAAGGCGACCATGTCCGACAGCGAGTCATATTCGGCACCAAAGGCGCTCTGGGTATTGGTCATACGGGCCACGCGGCCATCAAGGCCATCGAGCACCATCGCAACGAAGATCGCGATGGCCGCAAACGCGAAATACTTGCTCGCATTGGCCGAGTCACCCGCACTCAGGGCCGCCTGGGCGCTCATCGAGTTGATGATGGAGTAAAACCCTGCGAACAGGTTCGCAGTGGTAAACAGGTTCGGCAGAAGATAGATACCACGATGCCGGACTTTACGACCTTCAGCGTCATGGCCCTCCTCGACATGTTCATCGATGGGCAGCAGGCTTTCGGCGTCAGAAGCCTGGTTTGGCTCTTCGGGGCGTTCGCTCATGGACATTACCTTGCAACGGGGTGGAAAGTTTGGACAGGTGTCTGGGACGACGGTTCGGCCGCAAACGATGCAGCTTTATACCAGAACCGGTCTCCCAAACGAAAAAACGCGGCCTAAGCCGCGTTTTTCGTACAAGGGCGTGACTTAGTTTTTGGCTTTGTCGACGATCTTGTTGGCACCGATCCACGGCATCATGGAGCGCAGTTGCTCGCCGATGATTTCGATACCGTGAGCGGCGTTGTTACGACGCTTGGCGGTCATCGAAGGATAGCCGGTAGCGCCTTCGCTGATGAACATCTTGGCGTATTCGCCGTCCTGAATACGTTTCAGGGCGTTGCGCATGGCCTGACGGGATTCGGCGTTGATGACTTCCGGGCCGGTCACGTACTCGCCGTATTCGGCGTTGTTGGAGATCGAGTAGTTCATGTTGGCGATACCGCCTTCGTACATGAGGTCAACGATCAGCTTCAGTTCGTGCAGGCACTCGAAGTAGGCCATTTCTGGCGCGTAGCCAGCTTCAACCAGGGTTTCGAAACCGGCTTTTACCAGCTCAACGGTACCGCCACACAGAACGGCTTGCTCGCCGAACAGGTCGGTTTCGGTCTCGTCCTTGAAAGTGGTTTCGATGATGCCGGTACGACCGCCGCCAACGCCGGCAGCGTAGGACAGCGCAACGTTCTTGGCGTTGCCCGAGGCGTCCTGGTAGATAGCGATCAGATCAGGGATACCGCCGCCCTTCACGAATTCGGAACGTACGGTGTGGCCTGGAGCCTTCGGCGCGATCATGATCACGTCGAGGTCAGCGCGCGGCACAACCTGGTTGTAGTGGATCGCGAAGCCGTGGGAGAAGGCCAGGGTGGCGCCCTTCTTGATGTTCGGCTCGATTTCGTTCTTGTACAGGGAGGACTGGAACTCGTCCGGGGTCAGGATCATGACCAGGTCGGCCGCTGCAACAGCCGAAGCAACGTCGGTCACTTTCAGGCCGTGGGCTTCTGCCTTGGCAACGGTAGCCGAACCTTTACGCAGGCCAACAGTCACGTCAACGCCGGAATCTTTCAGGTTGCACGCCTGAGCGTGGCCTTGGGAACCGTAACCGATGATGGCAACTTTCTTGCCCTGGATGATCGACAGGTCGCAGTCTTTATCGTAGAAAACTTTCATGAATTTCCCCTATATCAGGCCGTTCAGGCCGTTCGCTAATTTGGTTTAGATGCTGAGTACTTTGTCGCCGCGGGCGATGCCGGTCACGCCGCTACGGACGGTTTCCAGAATCGAGGCGGTGCCGATGGACTGAATGAAGCTGTCGAGCTTGTCGCTGGTACCGGTCAGTTGAACGGTATACACGCTGGCGCTGACATCTACGATCTGCCCACGGTAAATATCGGTAGTGCGCTTGATCTCGGCGCGCTGGGCGCCGGTGGCCTTGACCTTGACCAACATCAGTTCGCGCTCGATGTGAGCACTTTCCGACAGGTCGACCAGTTTTACCACTTCGATCAGCTTGTTCAGGTTCTTGGTGATCTGCTCGATGACTTCATCGTGACCGACAGTGGTCAGCGTCAGACGCGACAGGGTCGGGTCTTCGGTTGGGGCCACGGTCAGGCTTTCGATGTTGTAGTTGCGCTGCGAGAACAGGCCAACCACGCGAGACAGAGCGCCGGGTTCGTTTTCCAGAAGCAAGGAAATAATGTGCCGCATGATTAAGTACGCTCCGTCTTGCTCAGCCACATATCGCGCATGGAGCCGTCTTTGATCTGCATCGGATAGACGTGCTCGCTGGTGTCGACCGAAATGTCGATCACCACCAGGCGATCCTTCATGGCGAACGCCTCTTCCATCTTCGACTTCAAGTCCTTCGAATCGGTGATACGCACGCCAACGTGACCGTAGGCCTCTGCCAGTTTGACGAAGTCAGGCAACGATTCCATATAGGAATGAGAGTGACGGCTGCCGTAACTCATGTCCTGCCACTGGCGAACCATGCCCAGCACACCGTTGTTCAGGATGACGATCTTGACCGGCAAACCGTATTGCAGACAGGTCGACAGCTCCTGAATGTTCATCTGGATGCTGCCCTCGCCGGTGACGCAAACGACGTCGTCATCCGGGAAGCTCAGCTTGATGCCCATGGCCGCCGGAAAACCGAAGCCCATGGTGCCCAGACCACCGGAGTTGATCCAGCGGTTCGGCTTGTTGAACGTGTAGTACTGCGCCGCGAACATCTGGTGCTGACCCACGTCGGAGGCTACAAAGGCATCGCCCTTGGTCACTTCGCACAGGGTTTCGATCACGGCCTGCGGCTTGATGACGCTGCCGTCGCCCTTGTCATAAGGGAACAGGCCACGATCACCGCGCCACTCATCGACTTGCTTCCACCAGCTGGCAACGGACTCCTTGTTCGGGGTCTCGCCGATTTCCTTGAGGATCGCGACCATTTCGGTCAGGACACTTTCGACCGGGCCAACGATAGGCACGTCGGCCTTGATGGTCTTGGAGATCGAAGCCGGGTCGATGTCGATGTGAATGATCTTGGCGTTCGGGCAGAACTTCGACGCGCCGTTGATGACACGGTCGTCGAAACGCGCGCCGACAGCGAGGATCACGTCAGCATGGTGCATCGCCAGGTTGGCGGTGTAGCTGCCGTGCATGCCGAGCATGCCGATGAACTGACGGTCGGTGCCAGGGTAGCCACCGAGGCCCATCAGGGTATTGGTCACTGGCAGGTTGAGCATCTTCGCCAGTTCGGTCAGTGGTGCGGAACCACCGCCGAGGATCACGCCGCCGCCCGAATACAACACAGGACGCTTGGCCGCCAGGAGCATTTCTGCCGCCTTGCGGATTTGACCGGAGTGACCACGAACAGCTGGGCTGTAGGACCGCAGCTTGGCTTTTTTCGGGAAGACGTATTCGAACTTCTCGGCCGGGTTGGTCATGTCTTTCGGAATATCGACAACGACCGGACCAGGGCGACCGGATTGCGCCAGGTAGAAGGCTTTCTTCATGACTTCCGGGATTTCCGACGCGTGCTTGATCATGAAGCTGTGTTTCACGATCGGCCGGGAGATACCGATCATGTCGGTTTCCTGGAATGCGTCGGTGCCAACCATGGTGCTCGGCACCTGGCCGGAAATGACCACCATCGGAATGGAGTCCATGTAGGCCGTGGCAATACCGGTGATGGCGTTTGTCGCGCCCGGCCCGGAAGTCACCAGTACCACACCGGCTTTACCGGTGGCACGGGCGTAGCCGTCAGCCATATGGGTAGCCGCTTGCTCGTGACGAACCAGGATGTGGGTCACTTCCGGTTCTTTGAACAGGGCATCGTAAACATGAAGAAGAGCACCACCCGGGTACCCGTAGATATATTTGACGCCTTCGTCGCGCAAAAAGCGGACGAGCATCTCACCGCCAGATAAAAGCTCCACGTTGCTCACCTCTAAAACGCCAGAATACCGCCCACGAAAAATGGGACGGGTCTTAATAGGTTTACTTCTCAGCAGAGCATGAGCGACGGTGGTCGCCGACTACGTCAGCACTGACTGAGCAAGTATTGGGATCGTCCCAAGTGTTGCGGGCCTTTCCCACCCAGCGCGAGGTAACGCGTTGCGGGTGTAACAGGTCGACGCGGATATGCGCCTCATGATCTGCTGAGAGGGTCTGCTTCTGGCAGTCCCTGTACAGCGGACTTTGGATTCTTCTGTTTCGCCCTTCGCAAGTCAAGTCGTCTATGAGCTTTATTCTACTAAGCACATGAGAACGCAAGAAAAAACCCGTAAATCCGCCGCGTGTTAGCTTCGATTGCGCAACTTTTGGCAAAAAATTGGCACGCGCATGCGCTTACCCTGCAACGGCCGACAAAATAGAGAGAGATTGTGGACAACTGCCAGCGGACGCTGGCAGCTTCTGGCTCAGCGAGAGGCTGTGATCAACTGATCAAACTCTTTGAGCAATACCTGCAACTGCCGATCCCTGCCCTGGACATTGCGTCCGGCAAAGACCATCTCAGCCATTTCCTGAATGCCCGAAGCATTGGGTAGTGGTAGATCCTGCTCGAGGATCATCTTCATGCGCGGCAGGAAGATCCATTGCAGCCATTGCTCGAAATCCAGTGTATCGACCGAAAACGGCTCGACACTGGAAAGCGCTTCGGCCGATGGCGAGACTTCATCCCACCAGCCTTGCACCCGCAACTCGCGCTCGATCAGCAGCAGTTGATCGGCGATTTTCAGAAAGCGCGCATCCATCACAGCGTTACCTTGGCCTTCTGGCGCGCCAGTGCCGCACCCTGGGAGTCACCCTGTTTTTCACGTGCCTGGGCAATCAGCTCCCACAAGTTGGCCTGAAGGGCCGGACGCCCATTGGCCAAGGTCAGCCCACGGCGAGCGAACTGCTCGGCCTGGGCTGCATCGCCTTGAGCCATCCGCACCTGCGCCAGACGGTACAGCACCTGCGGTTCACGCGGAGCAACGCGCTGGGCGCGTTCAAGGCTGGAAGAGGCACCGTTGAGATCACCGCTCGCCTGTTGCTGCTGAGCGGTGGTCAGCAAAGCCAGTACCGGACCGTCCAACTGCTCGTCGGCAGAGAGCCCGCCCGAACTGGCCGACGGAATCCCGCTTGGCGACGACGGCATGCTGTAGTTGCCCTGGTTGATCGGCGCCGATTGTACCGGCGACGTGTCAATCGGCCCCGGCGTGATCGGCCCCGGGGTAATAGGCGTGGTGCTGATTGGCGTTGAAGTCGTTGCCGCGCCTGGCACCATCACCACGACGCCGCTGTCACCTTGCGGAATCGCCTGGGTCTGCGACTGACCTTGTACAGGACGCTTGACGGTCGTTTGGCGGAAGCCGCCATTGGCCGAGATCCGCTCACTGTTGGACACCGCGGTGCCGGAATCCACAACCGGAATCGAACCACGTTGTACGGTAGAGCAACCGCTGAGCAAAGCTACGGCGGCAACCGCTGGAATCAACCACTTGTTCACTTGAAATCCTCTTTGCTTAATTCATCCAGCCCTTGACCCAGTCCATCACCGACTCCGCAGGGTTTTCACCTCCGCAAGCGGCGCCGGGAGGCGGTTCGCTGCCGCGAATATACGGCATCTGCACGGCACCGGGGCAACCGGCGTCAGAACCTTGACCGGTTCGCGAATCCACCCAGGCCTGAACGATATTATCCGGCTGCGGCATGTCCAGCGGCAACGGGTCGGCCTTGCGCATGAAGCTGGTCCAGACCTGCAAGGCCCCGGTGGCGCCAGTGAATGGCGTCTTGCCGTTGTCGTCGCGCCCCAGCCAGACCACCGCCAGCAAGTCCTGGCTGAAACCGGCAAACCAACTGTCTCGCGAGTCGTTACTGGTGCCGGTTTTACCCGCGAGGTTCAACGTTCTTGGCAACACGTTATAGACCGAGCTGCCGGTACCTTCTCGCATCACGCGCTGCATGGCGCTCTGGATCAGGTAAATGGAGGCCGGATCGAAACGCTGCTGAATCTGGAACGGGTAACGCTTGAGCGGCTCGCCTTCGGCAGTCAGCACGCTGCGAATCCCGCGCATCGGCGTATTGAAGCCACCGTTGGCGAGGGTCTGGTACATGGTCGCCACTTCGATGGGCGTCATCCCGCCAGCACCGAGCAACATCGACGGGAAGGCCGGGAATTCACGAGACACCCCCAGGCGCTCCACCGTCTTCAGGACGTTCGGCACACCGACCGCCAGGCCGAGACGCGCGGTCGACAGGTTGTAGGAATGCGCCAACCCCTGATAGAGGAAGACGGTACCGTGAGAACGACGATCATAGTTTTGCGGCTTCCAGACCTGGCCGTCGGCGCCCTTGACCGAGAAGGATTCGTCCGACAGCCAACTGGTCAACGTGTACTGGCTCGGTTTCTCCAGCGCGGTCAGGTACACCGCCGGCTTGATCAACGAGCCGATCGGCCGCACAGCATCCAGCGCCCGGTTGAACCCGGCAAAACTGGCCTGGCGACTGCCGATCATGGCCTGTACTTCGCCGGTCTC
Source organism: Pseudomonas sp. GW821-FHT07G06 (assembly GCF_058986625.1). NCBI lineage: Bacteria > Pseudomonadati > Pseudomonadota > Gammaproteobacteria > Pseudomonadales > Pseudomonadaceae > Pseudomonas > Pseudomonas sp. GW821-FHT07G06. The sequence goes on along the minus strand of NZ_JBYSVW010000009.1, from coordinate 302,655 downwards.
CGGGTTGGTCACGACCATGGCCGCCTCGACGTCATCGGAACCCTTTCGCCCGGCCAGGCGCTTGAAGGTGTCGTTGACCGAGGCTTCAGCCTTCATCTGCAGGATCGGGTCGAAACTGGTGAAGATGCGCAGACCTTCTTCGGTCAAGTCTTCGTCGCGATAGTCTTCACGCAACTGACGCTTGACCAGATCGAGGAAGCCGGGGAACGAGCTGTCCGCCAGACTGCCGCGCTTGGTCACGCCCAGCGGCATTTTCTTCGCTGCCTCAACCTGCTCGGCAGTCGCAACGCCCTGCTCCTGCAGCACATCGAGTACCAGGTTGCGCCGCTCAAGGGCACGCTCCGGATAACGACGGGGGTTATAGGAAGAAGGCCCCTTGACCATGCCCACCAGCAGCGCGACCTGATGCAGCTTGAGTTCGGCCAGCGGCTGGCTGAAGAAGAACTGGCTGGCCAGACCGAAACCGTGCACCGCGCGCTGGCCGTCCTGCCCGATAAACACTTCGTTGAGGTAAGCCTCAAGGATCTCGGGTTTGTCGTAATGCAGTTCAAGCAGCAGCGCCATCATCGCTTCGGTGAGCTTGCGGCTCAGGCTGCGCTCGTTGGTCAGGTAGAAGTTCTTGACCAACTGCTGAGTCAGGGTACTGCCGCCCTGACGCATGCGACCGGATGAACCGTTGACCCAGATCGCTCGGGCGATCGACTTCGGCGAAACCCCGAAGTGATGATAAAAATCGCGGTCCTCGACAGCCACCAGCGTTTCCAGCAGATACGGCGGCACCTGATCGATCTTGATCAGGATCCGGTCTTCGAGGTTTTTCGGGTACAGGCCACCGATCAACAGCGGCTCAAGGCGCACCACCGACAGTTTCGAGCCTTTTGCCCCCGCCAACTCGGCCACGTAATCGCCGGAGAAACGCACCCGCACCGGTTGCGCCTGCTCCATGCCTTCATAGAACTGGAAGCCACGGGTGTTCAGGTCAACGGTATTGCCGTTGACCGACGCCGCGCCCGGACCGTTGGCCACGCTTTCACGGCGATAACCCAGGGCATCGAGCTCGGTCAGGAAATCATCCCTGCTCAGCTTTTGTCCGACGAACAGCTCGAGGGGACGCGCGTAAACCTTGGCCGGAATGGTCCAGCGCTTGCCGGAGAACTTCTCCTGGACGATCGCATCAAGGTAAACGGCGAATCCGGCCAGCACTACCAGGCCGACCAGACTGAGTTTAATGGCCCAGCCCAGCCACGGGCGCAGGCCCCTGGAGGGTGGTTTTTTTGGGGTACGGGGAGTTCGAGTACGAGTCATGGCGGCGGATTATACGCACTTTATTCATACTCAACAGGAGCGCTCCGAGGTTTGCGTCAAGCGGACTTGCAGCCATAATGACGGCCTTGATTTTCCAGACTCTGAAGGATCGCCTGTGAGCCAGACCTTGATCGCTGCCCTGCAAAACCCTGCCCTCTACCCGCACCCGGTAGAAGGATTCCAGGTCATCGAAACCCATATCTCCTGGGTCATTCTCACCGGCCCCTTCGCTTATAAAGTGAAGAAACCGGTCAACTTCGGTTTTCTCGACTTTACCGGCCTTGAGGCTCGCGAACATTTTTGCGCTGAAGAGCTGCGCCTGAACCAGCGCCTGACCGACGATTTGTACCTGGAAGTGTTGCCCGTCACCGGCAGCGCCGAGGCTCCGCAATTGGGCGGCGAAGGCCCGGCCATCGAGTATGTACTGAAAATGCGCCAGTTCCCGCAAACCGGCTTGCTCAGCACCTTGCAAGCCAATGGCGAATTGACCACCGCGCACATCGACGAGATGGCCGAGCAAATCGCCCGCTTCCACCTCAGCGCCCCCAAGGTGCCGGCCGGGCACGAAGCCGGCACCCCGGACAGCGTCATGGCGCCGGTACGGCAGAACTTCGAGCAGATCCGTCCGTTCCTCAGCGATAAAGCCGACCTGTTGCAACTCGACGCCCTGCAAGCCTGGGCCGAAAGCAGCTTCGAGCGCCTCAAACCCCTGCTCGCCCAGCGCAAGGCCGAAGGCTTCATTCGTGAATGCCACGGTGACATCCACTTGGGTAACGCAACCGTGATCGACGGCAAGGTCGTGATCTTCGACTGCATCGAATTCAACGAACCGTTCCGATTTACCGACGTTTATGCCGACACCGGCTTCCTGGCGATGGACCTGGAAGATCGCGGCCTGAAGTGCCTGGCGCGTCGTTTCGTCAGCCAGTACCTGGAACTGACCGGCGACTATCACGGCCTCGAGCTGCTGAACTTCTATAAAGCCTACCGCGCCCTGGTTCGCGCCAAGGTCGCCCTGTTCAGCATGCCGGCCGACGCCACTGCGGTGCAGCGCGCCACGACCCTGCGCCAGTACCGCAACTATGCCAACCTCGCGGAAAGCTACAGCACCATTCCTTCGCGCTTCATGGCCATTACCAGCGGCGTTTCCGCAGTCGGCAAGAGCCATGTCGCCATGCGCCTGGTCGAAGCCCTGGGCGCGATTCGCCTACGCTCCGATGTCGAGCGCAAGCGCCTGTTCGGCGAGCAGACCGTCGAGAATGATGTACAGGCCGGCATCTATAGTGCCGACGCCAGCGCGGCGACCTATGCCCGCCTGCACGAAATCGCCGACGTCATTCTGCATGCGGGCTTCCCGGTGGTGGTCGACGCCACTTACCTCAAGCGTGAGCAGCGTGACAGTGCGGCGAAGGTGGCCGAGGCCACGGGTGCACCCTTCCTGATCCTCGACTGCAATGCACCACAGGCCGTGATCGAAAGCTGGCTGGCCGTGCGCCAGGCCGACAAGAAGGACCCGTCCGACGCCACTCTGGCCGTGATCGAAGCCCAACAAGCCAGCCGTGAGGCGCTGACCCCCGCAGAAATCCTCTGCAGCAAGCGTGTCCAGACCAATGAAAGCGGGACTCTGGATACCGTTGTGGAACAGATTCGCCAGCGCCTGCCGGGCCTGTAAAAACTATTTCAGTCGTGAGGCCCTCGCTGGCCTCACGGCTGTTAAACAGTGGCACTATACTGGCGTCATAAAACCATCAGGTGATGCGACATGAGCCAGCCAAAACTTCTCGACACTCCGCTTTATGCCCTGCTGCACAAAGACGACATCAGAGGCTTCAACAGTGAGCGCCCCAAGGATGGCCCCATCGACATGGTGGGTGGAGATTTCCGGGGGCTGGACCTGCGCGAACTGAATGCCGACGGTTTGGACTTCAGCGACGCCTACTTCCGTTCCGCCGACTTGCGCGGCATCGATTTTCGCAAAGCGAACCTGGAAGGCGCGAGCCTGGCCCACGCGCAAATCTCCGGCGCCTACTTTCCAGTGGAACTGAGTGCCGACGAAATCCTCATGTCCATGAACTTCGGCACGCGGTTGCGCTACCGCACCCGCTGATCACCGTTGCCGGCAGACAGGTCCAGTGCTCCCATTGCGCTGGACTGCGGGGATATTCACTCGCTCCCCTGATTGCTCCCCCCCTACCCCTTTTTTTTGCGCGTTCGCCGACCTTCAACACCCTGCCAACTCTTATCTCTTAGAAGCATTTGCGTCGAAAACGAGCAAACAATCACGCTTTTCCTACTGATGGCTACACTCCTCAGAAGATTGCCCACGCTCTCCATTCGGCCATCGCAAGGAGGCTTGATGAATGATGAACTGCAACACCTGAAGAATCTTGGCAAGACGTCAGCGCAATGGCTGCATGCCGTGGGCATCCATAGCGCATCGGACTTGCGTCGCCTCGGGGCGGTGGATGCTTATCGGGCCGTGCGTACGCGCGGTTTTCGGGCGTCCAAGGTGTTGTTGTACGCAATTGAAGGTGCCCTGATGGACGTTCACTGGAATGACATCCCTGCCGAGCGCAAGGAGGCGCTGAACAAACAACTGGAAGCCATTTCTTCACGCCACAAGAACTGATCCGACAAATATTTCCGAAGTTTTGCAACCTGAAACCCAATGATTACGGGGCTTGCATAAGTAAATTCGGCGAATCGCCAAGAAATAGAAAAACAGCGGTTGACTTGGTAATGAGAATCGATATGATTATCACAACTGGTCGCGAGACTGGTCGATATTCTGAAAAGCCCTTGGTTCGGACTCTCAGATTATCTCCTCATCAGGCTAATCACGGTTATTTGACCCGGCTCTTGCCGGGTCTTTTTTTGCCTGTGGAAAAGTACTGACGGGATTCGGCGATGGATGCGCCATACCGATCACCACAACGCGGGTGGTCAGACGCATGTCAGTTTCCCGGGCATCGAATGGTCAGGCCAAGTATCCTCGACGATAGGCACTTGTCCCCGGCGGGCAAGACGGCCAATTGATCGCATTTAACCGTCAAGCTCGACCTATCCGGTCACGAGCTGCGGGACTGAGGATAGAGATGAAGTTGCTTTGCGCAGGTGCCGAACTGGTCAATGACAGCAGTCGCGGTTTCGACATTGACGGCCAAAAGCTTTTTGCGGTGCGCCGCAGCGGTCAGGTCCATGTCTACATCAATCGCTGCCCGCACCGGGGCGTCGCTTTGGAGTGGCATCCCGACCAGTTTCTCGACCCCAGCAACAGCCTGATCCAGTGCGCCACCCATGGCGCACTGTTCCTGATCGAAGACGGTGAATGCGTCGCCGGCCCTTGCGCGGGGCAAGCCTTGACCAGCGTGGCCTGCCGCGAGGATGAACAAGGGATCTGGATCAGCCTTTAGCCGCCCGGCAACACGTCCAGACGCCGGTCGACCAGCATTTCCTGGTGATTCAAGCGCACAGCGTAAGCCAGCACCTCGACCCCACACTCAATAGCCTCACGCAAGGCCTGCGCATAAACCGCATCGATTTCCTGCGCCGGACGCACGGCCTCGATGCCGGTCAGGCATACACAGTACAACTGCACCGCGCGAATACCGTCCCTGGCCAGGTGGGCCAGTTCCCGCAGATGCTTGGCGCCACGCTGGGTGACCGCATCGGGAAACGCCGCCACCGCCGTACCGTCGAAACCCAGGGTCACGCTTTTGACCTCGACGTAGGCAGGCCCTTCGGGGTAATCGAGCCGGAAATCGATACGACTGTTTTCCTGACCATAAGCCACTTCGCGCTTGAGCCCGGTAAAGCCGTTCAATTCCGTGATGACGCCCGCTCGAAGCGCCTCTTCGACCAAACCATTGGCCCGGGCGGTGTTCACACAAAACAACCGCCCTTGCGGGGTTTCGCCGATCTCCCAGGTGCCGGGCAACTTGCGTTTCGGGTCGTTGGAGCGGCTGAACCAGACCTGCCCGCCTTCGACCTGACAATTGAGCATCGAACCTGTGTTCGGGCAGTGAATGGTCAGCAACTCGCCGTCAACGGTTTCGATATCGGCGAGAAAACGCTTGTAGCGTCGAATCAGGCGACCTTCTTCGAGGGGAGGATGAAATCGCATCAGCCTTGCCAGCTCCGTAACCCACGGGCAATGCGCTCGACCGCTTCCTGCAAACGCTCGAGATTTTGCGTGTAGGCGAACCGCACATGATGCCCGGCCTGATAACGCCCGAAATCCAGCCCCGGGGTGAAGGCCACATGCTCGGTCTCGAGAAAATGCTTACAGAACGCGAAGGCATCGCCGCCGAACTTGCTGATATCGGCGTACAAGTAGAATGCTCCCTCCGGTTCCACGGCGATGCCGAAGCCCAACTCACGCAGGGCCGGCAGCAGGTAATCCCGACGCCGGCCAAATTCGGCGCGACGCTCTTCGAGAATGCTGATGGTTGCCGGCTCGAAACAGGCCAGCGCGGCGTGCTGCGCCATGCTTGGAGCGCTGATGTAGAGATTCTGGGCGAGCTTTTCCAGCTCACCGACGGCTGCATCGGGGGCCACCAGCCATCCCAACCGCCAACCGGTCATCCCGAAGTACTTCGAAAAACTGTTCAGCACGAAGGCACTGTCGTCGACTTCCAGCACGCTGGCCGCATCGGTGCCGTAGGTCAGGCCGTGATAGATCTCGTCGACCACCAGATGACCGTGGCGCTCCTTGATCGCGACAGACAGCTTCGCCAGCTCGTCGCGGGTCAGGATCGTGCCGGTCGGATTGGCCGGCGAAGCCACCAATGCGCCCACGCTGTCGTGATCCCAATGGCGCTCGATCAGGCCAGGCGTCAATTGATAACGCACCTCCGGTCCGACCGGCACCAATTGTGCCGCGCCTTCGACCAGTCGCAGGAAGTGCCGGTTACAGGGGTAGCCCGGGTCCGCCAGCAGCCAGTGTTTGCCGGGGTCGACCAGCAAAGCACTGGCCAGCAGCAACGCACCGGACCCGCCGGGTGTGATGAGGATGCGTCGAGGGTCGATGTTCAAGCCATAACGCTGCTGATAAAAGCCCGAAATGGCCTCACGCAGCTCCGGAATGCCGCGCGCGGCGGTGTAACGGGTCTTCCCCGCTGTCAGCGCAGCCTGGCCGGCCTGGATGATCGGTTCGGCGGTGGTGAAGTCCGGCTCGCCGATTTCCAGGTGGATCACATCGTGGCCGGCCGCCTGCAATTCATTGGCCCGCGCCAACAGCGCCATGACATGAAAGGGTTCGATCGCGCGACTGCGGGCACTGTAGGACTGAGCCATTGGCCTTCCTTCAACAGGGAAAAAAACCGATTCTACCCAAGCGCAGGAACGAGCGAGAACCTAAAGCGGTCAGAGGGCTTATAACCCCGACCACAAACGATTCAAGCGTGTGCGCAAGGTTTGACTAAAATCAATAGTTGAGCAGGGTTCCGGAGCCGCCAGACAACGGTTTGTCATCATTGGCAAGCACCATGAGCCGCAAGCTCGACATCCGGGAGTAGCGCGGCCCGAGTTGATCTGGTAAGTTCGCCCGCTTGCAGCCGCAGGGCCGGCAGGTGTCGGTGATGGAGCAATCCTGCGCAGATGGATTACAAGAGTAGAGGCGGTCTATTTCATGTCCACCCAAGCAAAGCAGCAAAACCAGGCAATCAGCGGCTTCGAGCCCTATGTTCAGAAAGCTGGCGAAGAGTACATGGGCGAGCCCATGCGCAAGCACTTCACCAAGGTCCTGAATCAGTGGAAAAAAGAGCTGATGGAAGGTGTCGACAAGACCGTGGACCACATGAAGGACGAAGCGGCCAACTTTCCTGATCCGGCAGACCGTGCCAGCCAGGAAGAGGAATTCGCCCTCGAACTGCGTGCCCGCGATCGTGAACGCAAGTTGATCAAGAAGATCGACAAGACACTTCAGCTGATCGAAGACGAAGAGTACGGCTGGTGTGAATCCTGCGGCATCGAGATCGGCGTCAAGCGCCTCGAAGCGCGTCCTACCGCCGACCTGTGCATCGACTGCAAGACCCTGGCAGAAATCAAGGAAAAGCAAGTCGGCAAATAATTGCGACTTGAACGAAGAACGGAGCGTGCGAACGCTCCGTTTTTGTTTCCAGGATTCACCTCGGTAAAACACTGTGGGAGCGAGCCTGCTCGCGAAGGGGCCATCAACTTCGACATTGATGCTGGCTGATACACCGCTTTCGCGAGCAGGCTCGCTCCCACAGGTACCTGGCGTAAGCCCGAAACAAGTGATATTGCATTCATGACCGCCACCTCCCCCACCTACATCGGGCGCTTTGCCCCCACGCCCAGCGGCCATCTGCATTTCGGTTCTCTGGTCGCAGCGCTGGCCTCTTACCTTGATGCGCGCTCGGTGGGCGGACGCTGGCTGATGCGCATGGAAGACCTTGATCCGCCCCGCGAGGAACCCGGCGCCCAGGCGGCCATCCTCAAGGCCCTGGAAAGCTATGGCTTCGAGTGGGATGGCGACCTGGTTCGCCAAAGCGAGCGGCACGACGCCTACGCCGAGGTGCTCAATCGCCTGTTCAATCACGGCCTGGCCTACGCCTGCACCTGCTCGCGCAAACAGCTGGAACCGTATCACGGGATTTATCCGGGGTTGTGCCGCAATGCCGGCCATGGCGCCGATGATGCCGCCATCCGCCTGCGCGTACCGGAGCTGGAGTACCACTTCCTCGACCGGGTGCAGGGCGAGTACCGCCAGCACCTGGGCCGGGAAGTCGGCGATTTCGTGATCCGCCGTCGCGACGGGCTCTACGCCTATCAACTGGCCGTGGTCCTGGACGATGCCTGGCAGGGCATCACCGATATCGTTCGGGGTGCCGACCTGCTGGACTCCACGCCCCGCCAGTTGTACCTGCAAGAACTGCTCGGCCTGCCGCAACCGCGCTATCTGCATATCCCGCTGATTACTCAGCCTGATGGCCATAAACTCGGTAAGTCCTACCGTTCGCCGCCGTTGACCGAGGATCAGGCAACGCCCCTGTTATTGCGGGCGCTGCGCGCGCTGGGACAGAACCCGGGAACCGAACTGATTGATGCCACGCCACGGGAAGTGCTGAACTGGGGCATTGCCCACTGGGATGCCTCGCTGATCCCGCGCACACTGAGCCTGCCCGAGGCACAGCTGCTGTGATCGCACTTGCAGTGGCGCGCCCATCCGTTACCATCGCCGCACGTTTTCGGGCACGCACATAAAAAAGAGAGGCCGGGATGTACATCTATCGCTTGGTCCTGCTTTTGGTAGTGGGCATTTACCTGTTTTCCCCGGCCATCATGGATTGGTGGATCGACGCCACTGGCGCCTGGTATCGCCCTTATCTGCTCTGGCTGATTCTGATCGTCGTGACCTTCATCCTGCAGAGCCAAAAAGATGCCGATGAGCTTTAGCCTGACCCAGATGATCCTGATCAGCGCCGCGTACCTGGCGGTGCTGTTCGGTGTGGCCTGGATCAGTGAACGGGGCATGATTCCCCGGGCGATCATTCGCCACCCGCTGACCTACACCCTGTCACTGGGCGTCTATGCCAGTGCCTGGGCGTTTTACGGCACCGTGGGCCTGGCCTATCAGTACGGCTACGGCTTTCTGTCCAGCTACCTGGGCGTCTCCGGGGCCTTTCTGCTGGCGCCGGTGTTGCTTTATCCGATCCTGAAGATCACCCGCACTTATCAACTGTCGTCCCTGGCGGACCTGTTCGCCTTCCGCTTCCGCAGCACCTGGGCCGGAGCGCTGACCACGATTTTCATGCTGGTCGGCGTATTGCCGTTGCTGGCCCTGCAGATTCAGGCGGTCGCCGACTCCATCGGCATCCTCACCCGCGAGCCCGTACAAAATCGCGTGGCCCTGAGTTTCTGCGCACTGATTACGCTGTTCACGATTTTCTTCGGCTCCCGCCACATCGCCACCCGGGAAAAGCATGAAGGCCTGGTATTCGCCATTGCCTTCGAATCGGTGATCAAGCTGATCGCCCTCGGCGGTGTCGGGTTGTATGCGCTTTACGGCGTGTTCGACGGCCCGCAACAGCTGGAACTGTGGCTGCTGCAAAACCAGACCGCGCTCGCGGCCCTGCACACGCCTTTGCAGGAAGGCCCGTGGCGCACCCTGTTGCTGGTGTTCTTCGCCTCGGCGATCGTGATGCCGCACATGTATCACATGACCTTCACCGAGAACCTCAACCCGCGTTCGCTGGTCAGCGCGAGCTGGGGCCTGCCGCTGTTCCTGCTGCTGATGAGCCTGGCGGTGCCGCTGATTCTCTGGGCCGGCCTGAAACTGGGCGCCACCACCAATCCGGAATACTTCACCCTGGGCATCGGCATCGCCGCCAACAGCAAGGCGCTGGCGCTGCTGGCCTATGTCGGCGGGCTGTCCGCTGCCAGCGGCCTGATCATCGTCACCACGCTGGCGCTGTCCGGGATGGCTTTGAACCACCTGGTGTTGCCGCTCTATCAGCCACCGGCCGAAGGCAATATCTACCGCTGGCTGAAGTGGACCCGTCGGGCGCTGATTGTCGCGATCATCATGGCCGGCTACGGCTTCTACCTGATGCTCGGCGCGGAACAGGACCTGGCCAACCTCGGCATCGTCGCGTTCGTCGCCACGCTGCAGTTCCTGCCGGGCGTGCTCTCGGTCCTGTACTGGCCGACCGCCAACCGTCGCGGCTTCATCGCCGGCTTGCTGGCGGGGATACTGGTCTGGCTGGTGACCATGTTGTTACCGCTGGTCGGCAACCTGCAGGGCTTCTACATTCCGCTGCTGAACATGATCTACGTGCTGGACGACACCAGCTGGCACATGGCGGCGATTGCCTCGCTGGCAGCCAACGTCCTGATGTTCACCCTGATCTCGCTGTTCACCAACGCCAGCACCGAAGAGGCCAGCGCTGCCGAAGCCTGCGCCGTGGATAACGTGCGCCGCCCGCAACGCCGCGAACTGCACGCCGCCTCGCCCCAGGAGTTCGCTACGCAGCTTGCAAAACCATTGGGTGCAAAAGCGGCGCAGAAAGAAGTGGAACAGGCACTGCGCGACCTTTATCTGCCATTCGACGAACGCCGACCCTATGCCCTGCGTCGCTTGCGTGACCGCATCGAAGCCAACCTCTCCGGCCTGATGGGGCCGAGCGTGGCCCAGGACATGGTCGAAACGTTCCTGCCTTACAAGGCAGGTGGCGAAAACTACGTGACCGAAGACATTCACTTCATCGAAAGCCGACTCGAGGACTACCACTCGCGCCTGACCGGCCTGGCCGCCGAACTCGATGCCCTGCGCCGCTATCACCGCCAGACCCTGCAGGAATTGCCGATGGGCGTGTGTTCGCTGGCGAAAGATCAGGAAATCCTCATGTGGAACAAGGCCATGGAGGAGCTGACCGGCATCGCCGCGCAGCGTGTGGTCGGTTCGCGCCTGAGCACCATTGCCGATCCGTGGAAAGAACTGCTGCAAGGCTTCATCAATCTGCCGGACGAGCACTTGCACAAGCAGCACCTGGCCCTCGACGGCCAGACACGCTGGCTGAACCTGCACAAAGCGGCGATCGACGAACCCCTCGCGCCGGGCAACAGCGGCCTGGTGTTGCTGGTGGAAGACCTGACCGAAACCCAGATGCTCGAGGACAAACTGGTGCACTCCGAGCGCCTGGCGAGCATCGGTCGCCTGGCGGCCGGCGTGGCCCATGAAATCGGCAACCCGATCACCGGTATCGCGTGCCTGGCGCAGAACCTGCGCGAAGAACGCGAGGAAGACGGCGAGCTGAAGGAGATCAGCGGGCAGATCCTCGAGCAGACCAAGCGCGTGTCGCGCATTGTCCAGTCGCTGATGAGCTTTGCCCATGCCGGCAGCCATCAGCACAGCGACGAGCCCGTCTGTCTGGCCGAAGTGGCTCAGGATGCCATCGGCCTGCTGGCGCTGAACCGACGCAATTTCGAAGTGCAGTTCTACAACCTGTGCGACCCCGAGCACTGGGTCGAAGGCGACCCGCAACGGCTGGCCCAGGTGTTGATCAACCTGCTCTCAAATGCCCGTGACGCCTCGCCACCCGGCAGTGCGGTACGGGTCAAGAGCGAAGCCGGCGAACACACGGTCGATCTGATCGTGGAGGACGAAGGCAGCGGTATTCCGTCGAGCATCATGGACCGATTGTTCGAACCTTTCTTCACCACCAAGGACCCTGGCGAAGGCACCGGTCTGGGCCTTGCACTGGTCTATTCCATCGTTGAAGAGCATTATGGACAAATCACCATCGACAGCCCGGCTGATGTTCAAAGCCAACGCGGCACCCGAATCAGGGTTACCTTGCCGCGTCATGTCGAAGCGACGTCCGCTGTGAACTGAGACCGTCGAGAGTATCGAATCAATGCCGCACATTTTGATCGTCGAAGACGAAACCATTATCCGCTCCGCCTTGCGCCGCCTGCTGGAACGTAACCAGTACCAGGTCAGCGAAGCCGGTTCAGTGCAGGAAGCACAAGAACGCTTCACCATTCCCTCGTTCGATCTGATCGTCAGTGACCTGCGCTTGCCGGGCGCGCCTGGCACAGAGTTGATCAAGCTCGCCCAAGGTACGCCGGTGCTGATCATGACCAGCTACGCGAGCCTGCGCTCGGCAGTCGACTCGATGAAAATGGGTGCAGTGGATTACATTGCCAAGCCATTCGACCACGACGAAATGCTGCAAGCCGCCGCACGCATCCTGCGTGACCGACAAACGGCACAAGCCGGTGGTGAAGCAGTTGCCGGCAAAGCCGCCAATGGTGCGGCGAAGTCCGGTGCCGACAACAGCAACGGTGAAATCGGCATTATCGGTTCATGCCCGCCGATGCAGGACCTGTATGGCAAGATCCGCAAAGTCGCGCCGACCGACTCCAATGTGCTGATCCAGGGCGAATCGGGCACCGGTAAAGAACTGGTGGCCCGCGCCCTGCACAACTTGTCCAGACGCGCCAAGGCACCGATGATTTCGGTGAACTGCGCAGCCATTCCGGAAAGCCTGATCGAGTCCGAACTGTTCGGCCACGAAAAAGGCGCATTCACCGGCGCCAGCGCCGGGCGCGCCGGCCTGGTGGAAGCAGCGGACGGCGGCACCTTGTTCCTCGACGAAATTGGCGAACTGCCGCTGGAAGCCCAGGCTCGCCTGCTGCGCGTATTGCAGGAAGGCGAAATTCGTCGCGTAGGTTCGGTGCAGTCGCAAAAAGTCGATGTGCGCCTGATCGCCGCGACTCACCGCGACCTCAAGAGCCTGGCGAAGATCGGCCAGTTCCGCGAAGACTTGTATTACCGCCTCCACGTTATTGCGCTGAAGCTGCCAGCCCTGCGCGAACGCGGTGCGGACGTCAACGAAATCGCCAACGCCTTCCTGGCGCGGCAAAGTGCGCGGATCAACCGCACCGACCTGAAGTTCGCCGCGGATGCCGAGCAAGCCATTCGTCACTACTCCTGGCCGGGCAACGTTCGCGAACTGGAAAACGCCGTCGAGCGCGCCGTTATCCTGTGCGAAAGCCCGGAAATCTCCGCCGAGTTGCTGGGCATCGACATCGAACTGGGCGACCTGGAAGATGACGAATTCATTGGCCTGCCCCCACAACAGGGCAATGGCAATGCCAGCAACAACAATCACGAGCCGACCGAAGACCTCTCCCTGGAAGACTACTTCCAGCATTTCGTCCTCGAGCATCAGGACCACATGACCGAAACCGAGCTGGCCCGCAAACTCGGGGTCAGCCGTAAATGTCTGTGGGAACGCCGTCAGCGCCTGGGCATCCCGCGGCGCAAGACCGGGGTGGCCAGCGAAAGCTGAACCCCACCTGTCTCATGTGCGGGTAACACGTGACATTGTGAAAAAACTGTTACCTCAGCTTTTTCACGTAACAGAAGCCGGGGCTTACGGTAACGAAGCCTCGGCTTTTTTTCGCCTTCGAAATACCCAGTAGCTGGCCTAACCCCTTGTTTTATTGGGTTTCGCAAAAGTTGGCACGCACCCTGCTATATGTTTGGTACAAGAACAATAACAAGCAATGCACAAGACAATAAAAATAAGACGAATCGACTCACGCACAATAAAAACAAGACGGCGAGAGGCGCAGCTAACTGATTCTTTTGGAGAGGCGTTGTATTTGGGGCTTGCCCCACGACCAGGCCGAGAACAACAAAAACTGTCCTAAGACAGAGCCTGTACTGGTTGGATCGAAAGATCACTGCAATTCAGCGACCAAAGCAATCCGTTTGCTCTTGGCTCCCGATTGGGAGGGTCATGAAGGAAAGCTTCATGGCAAGGGCACTTAACAAAAACAAAAAGCCCGAAACCAAAAATAAAAATAGAGCATGCAACTACTTCTTGGGGAGCTTCGGCTCCCCTTGTAGTTTCTGCGATTCAGAAAAACCCGCGTATCACTGTAGGAGCGAGCCTGCTCGCGAAAAACCCGAGGGCGCATCTGGGCATCAGGCTTAACACGCCATCGTTCACACCCATCGCGAACAGCTCGCCCCCACGGACTGCGGCCTACAGCTCATATCTGCTGTGTCCTACACCATCCCCCGACTAAATGCTAGAATCCCCGCCCATCATGCGGTCATTCTTCTGTTATGGCCGAATATTCCTTCAAACAGTGCATCCCATGCTGAAGAAGCTGTTCCAGTCATTCCGTTCTCCCAAGCGTCCTACGCAACACATTCGCAGCACGCCTGAAGTGCTCAACAGCGGCCAACACTCGCTGCAAAAGGCGCAATTCAGCCGCTACGCGGTGAATATCGTTGAACGCCTGCAGAGCGCCGGTTATCAGGCTTACCTGGTGGGCGGCTGCGTGCGCGACATGTTGCTGGGCATTACCCCGAAAGATTTCGACGTTGCCACCAGCGCCACCCCCGAGCAGGTACGGGCCGAATTCCGTAACGCGCGAATCATCGGGCGTCGGTTCAAATTGGTGCACATCCACTTCGGCCGCGAAATCATCGAAGTCGCGACCTTCCGCGCCAATCACCCGCAGAACGAAGACGAGGAAGACAGCAACCAGTCTTCACGCAACGAAAGCGGGCGCATCCTGCGCGATAACGTCTATGGCACCCTGGAAGAAGACGCGCAACGTCGCGACTTCACCATCAATGCCCTGTATTACGATCCGGTCAGCGAACGCATCCTCGACTACGCCAACGGCGTACACGACATCCGCAATCACCTGATCCGCCTGATCGGCGATCCGAAGCAACGCTACCAGGAAGACCCGGTACGCATGCTGCGGGCGGTGCGTTTCGCCGCCAAGCTGAACTTCGGTATCGAAAAACACAGCGCCCTGCCCATTCGCGACCTGGCGCCGATGCTGCGCGAGATCCCGTCGGCTCGCCTGTTCGAAGAAGTGCTCAAGCTGTTCCTCTCCGGCCATGCCGCGGATACGTTTGAAATGCTGGTCGACCTGCAGTTGTTCGATCCACTGTTCCCGGCCAGCGCCGAAGCACTGGAATACAACCCGACCTACACCCACACCCTGATCAGCGAAGCCCTGATCAATACCGACCTGCGGATCAAGCAGAACAAACCGGTCACCCCGGCATTCCTGTTTGCGGCCCTGCTCTGGCCTGCCCTGCCGGCGCGCGTCCTGCGCCTGCAGGAGCGTGGCATGCCGCCGATTCCGGCGATGCAGGAAGCGGCGCATGAGCTGATTGCCGAACAGTGCCAGCGGATCGCGATTCCGAAACGCTTCACCATGCCGATCCGCGAGATCTGGGACATGCAGGAACGCCTGCCGCGCCGCAGCGGCAAGCGTGCCGATCTGTTGCTGGACAATCCGCGCTTCCGCGCCGGCTATGACTTCCTGCTGTTGCGCGAGAGTGCAGGCGAGCAGACTGACGGCCTCGGCGAATGGTGGACCGACTATCAGGACGCCAATGAAAGCGAGCGCCGCGACATGATCCGCGACCTCAGCGGCAAGGAAGAAGGCACCGGCGCCCCGCGCAAGCGTCGCCGCAGCGGTGGTTCCAAGCGCAAGCGCGCCGCCGGCGCTTCGAGCACCACGGGCGAGTAATCCATGGAACGCATCTACATCGGCATGGGCAGCAATCTGGCTGACCCTGCCGAACAATTACGCAGCGCCGCCGAGGCGCTGGCGACCTTGCCGCAATCCCGACTGGTCGGGGTTTCGGCGTTTTATCAAAGCGACTCGCTGCTTCCCGGACAACCGCGCTACACCAATGCGGTGGCCGCTCTCGACAGCACGCTGGCGCCACTAGAACTGCTGGATGCCTTGCAGGCCATCGAAAACGGCCAGGGTCGCGAGCGCCTTGAACGCTGGGGACCGCGTACGCTGGACCTCGACATCTTGCTGTTCGGTGATCGCCTGATCGACGAACCGCGCCTCAAGGTTCCCCACTACCACATGCAGGAACGGGCCTTCGTGCTGTATCCGCTGGCGGAGCTGGCACCTGCGGATTTGCAACTCGCCGATGGCCGAACCCTGGCCGAACTGCTCAAGGCATGCCCGTTCGTCGGCCTGGAACGCCTGCCCCCGAACTGACCCAAATCCCCTGTGGGAGCGAGCCTGCTCGCGATAGCGGTAGTACATTCAACATGGATATGGACTGACACACCGCCATCGCGAGCAGGCTCGCTCCCACATTGGTTTGTGGCGAACACAAAAGTGCGGCTGACCGCCGAATCGAACAAACCTGCTGAATCGCATCAGTTACTCCGGTAACACCCCACCCGTAACAATGCGGTAACACACGCAATTGACTTCCCTCGTTCTCCTCACGACTATAGGCGTCCCGCTGCCGCCTACACGGCGTTCAAGGGCGCAATCCAGGCCTTAAAAGCACGACGAAAGAGCGTGCGCCTGTATTCAACGAAGAATCACGCGCGTTACTCGCAGTAGTTTCCACAGCGCCTGAATGAGGAACTTTTCATGCCAGCCATCACCCTGACCACCCTGCAAGGTCTGAAGCAAAAAGGTGAAAAGATCACCATGCTGACCTGCTACGACGCAACCTTCGCCCACGCCTGCAACCAGGCCGGCGTCGAAGTGCTGCTGGTGGGCGACTCCCTCGGCATGGTTTTGCAGGGCCACGACAGCACCTTGCCTGTCACCACCGCAGAAATGGCTTACCACGTGGCTGCCGTCAAACGCGGTAACAGCGATGCCCTGATCCTCGCCGACCTGCCTTTCATGGCCTATGCCACTACCGAACAAGCCATGACCAACAGCGCCCTGTTGATGCAGGCCGGCGCGCACATGGTCAAGGTTGAAGGCGCGTTGTGGCTGGCCGACTCGATCCGTCTGCTGGCCGAGCGCGGCATCCCTGTCTGCGCGCACATGGGCCTGACGCCGCAGTCGGTGAACATCCTTGGCGGCTACAAGGTCCAGGGTCGCAATGAAAACCAGGCGCGGCAGATGCGTGCCGACGCGATCGCCCTGGAACAGGCTGGCGCGGCCATGCTGCTGCTCGAGTGCGTCCCGAGCGAGCTGGCAGAAGAAATCACCCAGGCGGTGAAGATTCCGGTGATCGGGATTGGCGCCGGCAATCGTACCGATGGCCAGGTGTTGGTTCTGCACGACATGCTGGGGCTGTCCATTACCGGCCGTGTGCCAAAATTCGTGAAGAACTTCATGACTGGCCAGACCAGCATTGAAGCTGCATTGAATGCCTACGTGACTGAAGTCAAGGCGGCGACCTTCCCTGGAATCGAACACGGATTCTCTGCATGAACACCGTAAAGACCGTACGTGAACTGCGGGCCGCCGTGGCCCGTGCCCGTAGCGAAGGCAAGCGCATTGCCTTTGTGCCGACCATGGGCAACCTGCACAGCGGCCACGTTGCGCTAGTGACCAAGGCCTCCCAACGGGCGGACTTCGTGGTGGCGAGCGTCTTCGTCAACCCGCTGCAATTCGGTGCTGGCGAAGACCTCGACAAGTACCCGCGCACCCTCGCCGCCGACCAGGAAAAACTGCTCCAGGCCGGTTGCCATCTGCTGTTCGCGCCGACCGTGGAGGAGATGTATCCCGACGGCATGGCCGGCCAGACCCGCGTCAGTGTCCCGCAATTGTCCGAAGGCCTGTGTGGCGCAAGCCGGCCGGGGCATTTCGAAGGCGTGGCGACGGTGGTCAGCAAGCTGTTCAACATGGTCCAGCCGGACCTGGCGATCTTTGGCGAGAAAGACTTCCAGCAACTGGCGGTGATTCGCGCGCTGGTACATGACCTGAACATGCCGATCCAGATCATCGGTGAGCCGACCGTACGCGCGGCCGATGGCCTGGCGCTGTCGTCGCGCAACGGTTTCCTAAACGAAGAGCAACGCGCTGTAGCACCGGTGGTCTACCGCACGCTGAATGCGATCAGCGAGGCGATCAAGCAGGGCGAACGCGATTACCCGGCGCTGATCGGCACTCAGGTCAAACAGCTCGAAACGGCTGGCCTGCGTCCTGACTACCTGGAAATCCGCCATGCCCTGACCCTGCGCCCGGCGACGGCGCAGGATCGTGACCTGGTGATTCTGGTAGCGGCGTTCCTCGGTACGACGCGGTTGATCGACAACCTGCATCTGAACCTCGACGCGCCCGTCTGACCAACACAATAACCCTGTGGGAGCGAGCCTGCTCGCGATAGCGGATGTTCAGTCACAACAGTTTTGCCTGATCCACCGCTATCGCGAGCAAGCTCGCTCCCACAGGGGTTCTGCTGCGCCCATACAGACCTTACTGACGCCCACAAACCCTTCGGGCAACTTGCCCGCCGACCTGGGAAACATTCATGCACGCCATCATGCTCAAAGCCAAGCTGCATCGCGCCGAAGTCACCCACGCTGTACTCGATTACGAAGGTTCCTGCGCCATCGACGGTGAATGGCTGGACCTGTCCGGCATCCGCGAGTACGAACAGATCCAGATCTACAACGTCGACAACGGCGAGCGCTTCACCACCTATGCCATCCGTGGCGAAGAAGGTTCGCGCATGATCTCGGTCAACGGCGCCGCAGCGCACAAGGCCAAGGTCGGTGATCGCGTGATCATCTGCGCTTACGCTCATTACAGCGAAGCCGAACTGCTCAACTTCAAGCCGCGCATGCTCTACATGGCACCAGGCAATGATCTGAGCCACACCAGCAACGCCATTCCGGTCCAGGTCGCCTGATCCGAGCCCTGTCTCTTCCGTTTGTCGGACCATTCCTAACTTCGATGTTAAAAAAGTACCGGAAACAGGTCAGACAAAGTCAAGACAGATCATTGCGCGGGGTTTACTGTATTCGCCCTGCGCCATGAAATCGTGTCGACGCAGTTGACCGGAACGCCCATCCACAGCGCTCCGGGATTTTTAGTGTTCCAAAGGCCGTTCAAGTAATAAGGAAACCCGCAGCGATGGCGTATTACCGCACTCCTCATGACGTTACCGCTCTGCCCGCCTGGCAAGCGTTGAATGACCACCGCCAAGCCATGCAGGATTTCAGCATGCGCGAAGCCTTCAATGCCGATCCGCAGCGTTTTACTCAATTCACCCTCAGCAGCTGCGGCCTGTTTCTCGACTATTCGAAAAACCTGATCAACGCCGAGACCCGCAATCTGCTGGTGGGCCTGGCCAACGAAGTCGACCTCAAGGGCGCGATCAAATCGCTGTTCGATGGCGAAATCGTCAATGCTTCCGAAGGCCGTCCAGCCCTGCACACCGCGCTTCGCCGCCCGGTCGGCGACAAGCTGTCGGTCAATGGCGTCAACGTGATGCCCGAAGTGCACAAGGTGCTGAACCAGATCACCGACCTCGTCGGCCGCATCCACGATGGTTTGTGGCGCGGTTACACCGAGAAGCCGATCACCGACGTGGTGAACATCGGCATCGGTGGCTCCTTCCTCGGCCCGGAACTGGTGTCCGAAGCCTTGCTGTCCTACGCCCAGAAAGGCGTGCGTTGCCATTACCTGGCGAACATCGACGGCAGCGAGTTTCACGAACTGACCATGAAGCTGCGCGCCGAGACCACGCTGTTCATCGTCTCGTCGAAATCCTTCAACACCCTCGAAACCCTGAAAAACGCCCAGGCCGCCCGTGCCTGGTACCTGGCCCAGGGTGGTTCGGAAGCCGAGCTGTATCGCCACTTCATCGCGGTATCGAGCAACAACGCCGCCGCCGTGGCGTTTGGCATTCGCGAAGAAAACATCTTCCCGATGTGGGACTGGGTCGGCGGCCGTTACTCGCTGTGGTCGGCCATCGGTTTGCCGATTGCCCTGGCCATCGGCATGTCCAACTTCAAGGAACTGCTGTCCGGTGCCTACACCATGGACCAGCACTTCCAGAGCGCACCGTTCGAACAGAACATGCCGGTGCTGCTGGCCTTGCTCGGCGTGTGGTACGGCAACTTCTGGGGTGCGCAAAGTCACGCGATCCTGCCGTACGATCACTACCTGCGTAACATCACCAAGCACCTGCAACAGCTGGACATGGAATCCAACGGCAAGAGCGTGCGCCAGGACGGCAAGCCCGTGTCCACCGACACCGGGCCGGTGATCTGGGGCGGCGTCGGCTGCAACGGTCAGCACGCCTACCACCAGTTGCTGCACCAGGGCACCCAACTGATTCCGGCCGACTTCATCGTGCCGATCGTCAGCTTCAACCCGGTGTCCGACCACCACCAGTGGCTGTACGCCAACTGCCTGTCGCAAAGCCAGGCGCTGATGCTCGGCAAGACCTTGGCCGAGGCCGAAACCGAGCTGCGCGACAAAGGCATGAGCGAAGCCGAGGTACACAAACTCGCGCCGCACAAGGTGATCCCGGGCAATCGTCCGAGCAACACCCTGGTGGTCGAGCGCATCAGCCCGCGTCGCCTCGGCGCACTGGTGGCGATGTACGAACACAAAGTCTTCGTGCAAAGCGTGATCTGGGGCATCAACGCCTTCGACCAGTGGGGCGTGGAGCTGGGCAAAGAGCTGGGCAAAGGTGTCTACAACCGCTTGGTCGGCAGTGAAGAAACCCCGGCCGAGGACGCCTCGACTCAAGGGCTGATCAACTACTTCCGCGGTCGTCACCGCGGATAATCTGACACCGCCCTGTTGTACCTTGTGGGAGCGAGCCTGCTCGCGAATGCGGTTTGTCAGTCGACTTTGATGTTGACTGACCCAACGCTTTCGCGAGCAGGCTCGCTCCCACAGTTGTTTTGTGTACGGCTTGAACCCATTGACCACTCGGCGCATCTTTATCTTTGTCGCAAAACAAGAATAAGGAACCGTCATGTTCGATATCAGCAAGTTCCCCAAAGCCGATGCCGTCCGCCGGGCTGCACAACTGAGTCAAGACGACTATCAGCGCCTGTACCGCGAATCCATTGAACACCCCAGCACCTTCTGGGCCGAACAGGCCACGCGCTTTCTCGACTGGAGCGCACCTTGGGAAACCGTCCAGCGCTACAACCTGAAGACCGGTGAGGCCAGCTGGTTTGCCGGTGCGCAATTGAATGTCAGCTACAACTGCATCGACCGGCACCTGGAGAAACGCGGCAATCAGGTCGCCATCATCTGGGAGGGCGACGACCCAGCCGACTCGACATCGATCACCTACAAACAACTGCATGAAAACGTCTGCCGTCTGGCCAACGTGCTGAAAAGCCGTGGTGTGAAAAAAGGCGACCGCGTGTGCATCTACATGCCGATGATTCCCGAGGCGGCCTACGCCATGCTTGCCTGTACCCGCATCGGCGCGGTGCACTCGGTGGTGTTCGGCGGCTTCTCCCCGGACTCGTTGCGCGACCGCATTCTCGACGCCGACTGCCGCACCGTGATCACTGCCGACGAAGGCGTGCGCGGCGGCCGGCCCGTGCCACTCAAGCAGAACGTCGACAAGGCGCTGCAAAGCTGCCCGAACGTGAGCACCGTGCTGGTGGTCGAGCGCAGAAATGTACAAGTGAACTGGGTCGAAGGACGGGACATCAAGTACCAGCAGGCCCTGCGCGAAGCCAGCGCCGATTGCTCGCCCGAGCCGATGGACGCCGAAGACCCGCTGTTCATCCTCTACACCTCCGGCAGCACCGGTAAACCCAAAGGCGTGCTGCACACCACCGGCGGCTACCTGCTGCAAGCGGCGATGACCTTCAAGTACGTGCTGGATTACCGCGATGGCGAAGTCTTCTGGTGCACCGCCGACGTCGGTTGGGTCACTGGCCACAGCTACATCGTCTACGGTCCGCTGGCCAACGGCGCGACCACGCTGATCTTCGAAGGCGTGCCGAGCTACCCGACGACCTCGCGCTTCTGGCAGGTGATCGACAAGCACAAGGTGAACATTTTCTACACCGCCCCGACGGCCCTGCGTTCGTTGATGCGCGAAGGGCCCGCCGCGCTGAAGGGGACCTCCCGCGCCAGCGTCAGGCTACTCGGTACGGTCGGCGAACCGATCAATCCGGAAGCGTGGGAGTGGTACTTCCATGAGGTGGGCGAAGAACGTTGCCCGATCGTCGATACCTGGTGGCAGACCGAAACCGGCGGCATCATGCTCAGCCCTTTGGTCAGCGCCCAACGAATCAAGCCCGGTTGCGCCACACAACCGATGTTCGGCGTGCAGCCTGTGCTGCTCGACGAGCAAGGCAAGGAAATCAAAGGCGCCGGCAGCGGCGTACTGGCCATAAAATCCAGCTGGCCGGCGCAGATCCGCAGCGTCTATGGCGACCCGCAGCGCATGGTCGACACCTATTTCAAGCCGTATCCCGGTTACTACTTCACTGGCGATGGCGCGCGGCGCGATGAAGATGGCGACTACTGGATCACCGGGCGCATCGACGATGTGATCAACGTGTCCGGCCACCGTATCGGCACCGCCGAAGTGGAAAGCGCCCTGGTGCTGCACGACAGCATCGCCGAGGCCGCTGCGGTCGGTTACCCCCACGACATCAAGGGCCAGGGCATCTATGTCTTCGTCACGCCCATGAACGGCGTCGAGACCAACGATGAACTGAAGCAGGAATTGCTGGCCCTGGTCGGCAAGGAAATCGGCAGTTTCGCCAAACCGGACTTGATCCAGTGGGCGCCGGCCTTGCCGAAAACCCGCTCAGGCAAGATCATGCGGCGCATTCTGCGCAAGATCGCCTGCAACGAACTCGATAGCCTGGGCGATACTTCGACCCTGGCCGACCCGAGCGTGGTGCAGGGCCTGATCGACAAACGCCTGAATCAATAATGCTCGCTCTTTGTAGGAGCTGCCGCAGGCTGCGATCTTTTGACGTTGCTCTGCAGGATCAAAAGATCGCAGCCTGCGGCAGCTCCTACAGGAAATTATCGGGACACCATGGAATTCATCCGCACCCGCATTGAAACCCAAATCATGAGCCTGACCGGTTTGTCCCTGGGCAAGCTCGACCTGGAAAACCCCAAGGGCGACCCCGGGCTGTTCGGACCGGACTCGGTGAGCTGGCAAGTCCATGGCGATTTCAGCAGCATGCTGATCGGTGGCATCAGCGCCCTGATGCTGCAGGCCCTGCACCCGCTGGCATTGGCCGGGGTCTGGGACCATTCGAATTTTCGGGAGGACATGCTCGGTCGCTTGCGCCGCACCGGTCAGTTCATCTCCGGCACCACCTTCGGTTCGCGGCAAGACGCCGACTGGTTGATCGAGAAGGTTCGCACCATTCACTTGCAGGTGACCGGCACGGCGCCGGATGGACGCCCCTATGCCGCCAGCGATCCCGATCTGCTGACCTGGGTGCACGTCGCCGAGGTCAGCAACTTCCTTGCCGCGCATTTGCGCTATCGCAACCCGCATCTGTCCCCAGTCGACCAGGATCGCTATTACACAGAGATCGCCTTGGTTGCCGAGCGTCTCGGTGCCCGGGATGTGCCACGTTCGCGACAGGCCATTGCCGACTACCTTGAGCGCGTGCGCCCGCAACTGCTGTGCGACGAGCGCAGCCGCGAGGTGCTGCGCCTGTTGTTGAACGCGCCCTCTCCCAGTCGTTTGGCCAAGCCGTTCGGCGGGTTGATGATGCAGGCGGGGATCGATCTGTTGCCGGATTGGGCCAGTGACATGCTCGGCGTCAGCCAGAACCCGCTGCAACGCAAGCTGATCCGCGCCAGCGTCAACCGCAGCGCGCCAATGCTGCGCTGGGCGGTGCGTAATGGATCGGTGCATCGGGCCAAGCGACGGATGGGGTTGTTGAGTTAGACACAGCCGAAAAGCATCGCGAGCAGGCTCGCTCCCACAGGGGACTTTTGTTGGTCGCAGATCCCGTGTACGACACGAATCCAGTGTGGGAGCGAGCCTGCTCGCGAAGGGAACACCTCGGTCCAGCTCCAAACTGTTAAACTCCCGCGCCCAATTCTCTCCTGCAAGGCGCCCAGCATGTCTTCCTTGAATCAGGCGCTGCGCGCCGCCCTCGATCAACGCCAGGACCTGCTCGCCGAACTGCACCAGCAGGGCACCGACTGCTATCGCCTGTTCCACGGCAGCCAGGAAGGTGCCGGTGGCTTGACCATCGACCGCTACGGCCCGCAATTGCTGGTGCAGAGCTTCCATCAGCCGCTGGAGCGCGAGGCGCTGCTGCAACTGCACGACGCGATCAACCAATACCTGGGCTTTGAAACCCTGCTGGTCTACAACGACCGCTCCCGCGGCAACTCGCGCATCGATCGCGAAGACATCGTCTACCGCGCCGACGAGGCCGCCCTGCAGGACCTGGTCGGCCACGAATGGGGCCTGAACTATCGGGTGCGTGGCCGCCATGCCGGACAAGACCCGCTGCTGTTCCTCGACCTGCGCAACACCCGTGGCTGGGTCAAGGATCACAGCAAAAACAAAAGCGTGCTGAACCTGTTCGCCTACACCTGTGGCGTCGGCCTCAGTGCCGCCGCCGGCGGCGCGCGCGAGGTATGCAACCTGGACTTCGCCGAAGGCAACCTGGCGGTCGGTCGCGAGAACGGTTTACTCAACCCGCAGTTGCCGCCCATGGAATTTGTCCAGTCCGACTACTTCCCGGCCATTCGCCAACTCGCCGGCCTGCCGATCAGCCAGCGCCGCGGGCAAAAACTGCCGAGCTATCAGCGCCTGGAACAGCGCCAGTACGATCTGGTGCTGCTGGACCCTCCGGCCTGGGCCAAGAGCGCATTTGGCACCGTCGACCTGCTGCGCGACTATCAGAGCCTGCTCAAGCCGGCCTTGTTGACCACCGCCGACAACGGCGTGCTGATCTGCTGCAACAACCTGGCGAAAGTCAGCATGGACGACTGGCGCGAGCAGGTTTTGCGTTGCGCAGAGAAGGCCGGGCGGCCGGTGCTTGAGTGGAGCGTGATGAAACCAGGCGCCGACTTTCCGTCGATGGATCAGCAACCACCGCTGAAAACCCTGATTCTGCAGCTCTGACAGCTGTGGGAGAAATCTGAAACTTCCTCGACAGGTCAATCACTTCGGAACCGGAAACGCGTGCCATACTCCAAGGCACTCCGATTCAGACAGATGAAGCCGCACATGTACAAAGGATTGATTCGCGCCATCGGCGCCTTGTTGACTGCTCTGGCCCTGTACAGCTTGCTGGGTTTTCTGATTTTACCGGGTGTGGCGTTGCGCATTGCCAACCAGCAACTGGCCAACTACGCCACCACCCCCGCCACGATCCAGCGGATCGAGTTCAATCCGTTCAGCCTTGAACTGACCCTCTGGGGCTTGAACATCGGCGAGCCCGGCAAGGAGCAGGTCGCTTTCGAACGTTTGTACGCCAATCTGCAACTCGACAGCCTGTGGACCAAGGCGGTGCACCTGTCCGATGTCGAACTGGACAAGCCCAAGACCGAAATCCTGTTCGGCAAGGACGGCAAACTCAATCTGCTTGGGCTGTTCAAACTGCCAGAAAGCGAACCCACGCCCGCCGACCCGAACGCCCAGCCGTTTCCGCTGCGCATCGAGCGGATCAAGCTGGCCGGCGGTGCCGTGCACTTTGAAGACGCCCGCCCCAGCGAGCCCATCGAGTTTCTCTACGACTCCCTCGATTTCGAGCTGAAAAACCTCAGCACCCTGCCCGATGACAGTGCCGACATGACCCTGGTGGCCGTCGGCCCCAATGGCGGACAGATCGACTGGACAGGCAATTTCAGCCTGATCCCGATCGCCTCCGAAGGTAAGCTGAAAATCACCGATGGCAAAATGAAAGCCTTTTGGCCCTATGTGCGCGATGCCGTTCCACTGGATCTCGAAAACGGCGTCATGAGCATCAGCACCGACTACAAACTCAGTCTGTCCAAGGAAACCGAGCTGCTGCTGAGCAATGTCGCGGTCACTGTCGCCCCCTTCGCGATCAAGGCGCCGGATGGCCGGCCGCTGGTAAAGCTTGAGCGTCTGGACGTCAGCGAAACCACGGTGGACCTGGCCAAACAGCAGGTGGTGGTCGGCAAGATCCGCAGCCACAAACTGGAAACCTGGGCCGCGCTGGAACCGGACGGCCAACTCGACTGGCAGAAACTGTTCGCCAGCCAACCGTCAAAATCCACCGCCAAAGCCAAGGCGGATGCCGAACCGACCAGCACTCCGGCGGCGGCAGACTCACCGAAACCCGAACCGGGCGCACCCGACAAACCCTGGCAGGTGCTGCTCAAGGATGTGCAACTGCGCGACTACAAGGTGCATCTGGCTGACCGCAAGGCACAGCCTGCCGTCGCCCTGGACCTGGCTCCGCTGAACCTCGACCTGCAAAACTTCGACAGCCTCAACGGCTCGCCCTTTACCCTCAAGCTCGATACCGGTGTGGGCAAGCAAGGCAAGATCATGGCCGACGGCGAGGTCAACCTGGCCCCGGTCAGCGCCAGGCTGAAGGTCCAGACCAGGGACATCGACCTGCGGGTTGCCCAGTCCTACATCACGCCATTCATTCGTCTGGAACTGCGCAGCGGCATGCTCGGCAGTGATCTGGCGGTCAACCTCAAAAGCACCGAGCCCCTGGCCTTCGGCGTCACCGGTCGCGCCCAGGTCGATCAGTTGCATACCCTGGACACCCTGAAAACCCGCGACTTCCTCAAGTGGCAACAGGTCGTGGTCGAAGGCCTGAACTATCAGCATGGGGACAGCCTGTCGATCGACAAGGTCAACCTGTTCCAGCCCTATGCGCGTTTCATGATCAACGATGATCGCACCACCAACATCGACGATCTGCTGATCCCGCAACCGGCGGACTCCGGGGCAAAACCGGCAGCGAGCAAACCGGCCAGCAACGAAAAACCGCTGGGCATCCACATCGGCGGCATTTTCATCAATGACGGCTCGGCCAACTTCGCCGACTTCAGCCTGACCCCGAACTTCGCCACCGCCATCCAGCAACTCAACGGGCAGATCGGCACCATCGACAGCCGCCAGCCGAAACCGGCCAGTGTCGACGTCAAGGGCAAGGTCGACCGCTACGCGCCGGTGACCATCAAGGGCTCGGTCAATCCGTTCGACCCGATGGCCAGCCTCGACATCGCCACCAGCTTCAAACGCGTGGAGCTGACCACGCTGACCCCCTACTCCGGCAAGTTCGCCGGCTACCGTATCCGCAAGGGCCGGCTCAATCTCGACCTGCATTACCAGATCACCAAGGGGCAGCTCAAAGCCGAAAACAAGGTGGTGGTCGAGCAACTGCAGCTGGGGGAAAAAGTCGACAGCCCGGATGCCGTGAGCCTGCCACTGAAACTGGCGATTGCCTTGCTCAAGGACGTCGACGGCAAGATCTCCATCGAGCTGCCGGTCACCGGCGATCTGAACAACCCTCAGTTCAGCGTCATGCCGATTATCTGGCAGACCCTGCGCAACCTGATCGTCAAAGCCGCAGCGGCGCCGTTCAAACTCATTGGCGGGCTGGTCAGCGGTGGCGGTTCGGAAGACCTGGGCAGCGTTTCATTCGCGGCGGGATCCAGCGAATTGGGCAAGGACGCCGAAGGCGCCCTGGACAAACTGTCCAAGGCGCTCAAGGAACGCCCGGCCCTGCGCCTGGAAATCGAAGGCACCGCCGCCCAGAGCAGCGATGGCCCGCTGATCGCCGAACAACGCCTGGAACGGGAATACCAGTACAACTACTACAAAATGCTCCAGCGCCGCGGTGACAAGGTCCCGGCCCAGGCTTCGTTGCTGGAAGTGCCGGATGGGGAAAAAGGTCCGTTGCTCGAAGGTATCTACCGCACCCGCCTGAAGACCCAGCCCCCTGCCGAATGGAAGGACCTGGGCAAGGAAGAGCGCACTGCGAAAATGCGCGCCGAGGTGATCAAGTTCTGGAGCTCCAGTGACGTACTGTTGCGTCAACTGGGCCAGGAGCGCGCCAGCAGCATCAAGGATTACCTGGTCGACAAGGCCAAACTGGAAGATGAGCGGGTGTACTTCATCGACGCCAATCTGGGCGAAGCGGAAAGTGACGGCCGCGTGGTGACACCGATGCATCTGGATGCCGAGTGATGATGCGGCAGCTGGCAGGCCTGGTCCTGGTGCTATCCGCCAGCCAGGCCTGGGCGGCCGATACCCTGCGCTGCGGCAGCCAATTGATCAGCGTCGGTGATCGCTCGAGTGAGGTGGTGCAGAAATGCGGTGAACCGGTGAGTCGCGACCTGCTGGGCTACAAGCGCAGTGCAGACCGGCGCGAGGAGTTTCAGGTCGAGGAATGGACCTACGGACCGAATGGCGGCATGTATCAATACTTGCGGTTCGAAGGTAATCGGCTGAAGCAGATCACCAGCAAACGCGGCAATTGATTAACCACGATTCAATGTGGGAGCGGGCTTGCTCCGGGCGGCGATCCGACGAAGGCGGACTGACATTCAACACAGGCGTTGAATGAAAAACCGCTTTCGCGAGCAAGCCCGCTCCCACATTGGGTTTTCAGCGCTACACGCTACATATAGAACAGGCCCCGGCAAAAATGCACGGGGCCTGTGGTGGCCAACATCCGTTTGGCCCTTCGCATGAACACTCAGGTTGCAACAGACGTATGACTCAGCCCGTCTGTCGCGCCTTCTCCCGGTCCAGGCGAGAAGTCTTGCCTTACTCGGCTTTCAGGCCGTCAGCGGAGACCGCTTTGACGCCTTTGATTTTCTTGGTGATGGCCACAGCCATTTCCTTTTGCGAATCGGTCACGGCGGTGGTCGACGACAGCGATACCACGCCTTTATTGGTTTCAACCTTGATGTCGCTACCTGGGATGCCTTTTTCGGTCATCAGGTCAGCTTTGACTTTGGTGGTGATCCAGGTATCGGAAGTAGCTTCTTTCGCTTCGGTCATCTCACCGGCAGCCAGCACCATTGGCGACTGGGTTGCCTGGGTGGTTTGAGCAAACGCGGCGTTGGCCATGGTCAGGGTCAGCGCGGTAGCAGCAGCGGCAGTGATAGCGAACTTCTTCATACGAGTAACTCCTGTTTTTCGGAAAGTCTGCCGGGTGTCTTGTCGGCAGGGTTACCAGGGATATTGCGAACGCTGTGCCAACTTTTAAATTGACAATAAAGCCTTATAAATCAATGAATTATAAAATCAGCCAATTTTCGGAATCATGCAAAATGCACGAGATGCACAAACACTGCATGCAAGTTGCGGGTTTATGGAAAGTTCCTAAGATGCTGAAATTTCTGAGCTTTATCTGGGATTTTTGACGACGGGTCGACAAACAGGAAAAACCCCACAAAAGCGGTAATGCTCACTATCTGTGGCGAGGGAGCTTGCTCCCGCTGGGGCGCGAAGCGGCCCTGAAAATGGGACTGCTGCGCAGTCCAGCGGGAGCAAGCTCCCTCGCCACAGATGAACAGCATTACGCAAAAGCGGGGGAATTGATTGAGCAACTCATGCCGCAGAACCGGAACACCCTTTAGGCAAGTAATCCTGGGAAACACTGCTCTTGCATGACCAGCCTTTGGTTTCGTCCCGTGTCAGGGTGACGGTTTTACCCTGGACCACCCCCGGGGCATTGTGCAACGTACAAACGATTGATCCCGCGCCCTCCGGCGTTGTAGCCGTCACAGACAGGGTGCAATGGGTGGTCGATGCCGCACCGGCGGGCGCCACATTGGCAATTGTCGGGGTGTCCCCCTGATTGATCACATCCTCGAACGGCACCTTCATCGCAGTCAGCTCGGCCATCGCCGCCGTGACCTTGGCTCGGGCCTGATACTTGGAATACATCGGCAGGCCCAGTGTTGCCAGGATCCCGATGATCGCCACCACGACGAGCAACTCGATCAGGGTAAAACCTTTCTGATTGTTCATGTACAAGCTCCATGCATGAGTCGAAGGCTCATGACCTGCCCCTTGGCAGCACAGCCTGTGCCAAGGCCGGAAGCCCCTGTTGGCAGGGGACCTGGTAGCCGTCAGGCCTTTTCCTTCTACCAGGACCCGCACTATCTGACGTTTTTTGTCACCTCACCCTTGCGGGTTTGGCCCCATCCTTTGACTAGGCTATAAGAGCAATTCAATCGGAATACCCAGGACTGAACATGGCGGTCAAGGCAGCGAAAATCAGCGTGTATGCATGGGAAGGCATCGACCGCAAAGGTACAAAAGTGAACGGTGAACTCAGCGCTCAAAACCCGGCGCTGATCAAGGCGAAACTGCGCAAGCAAGGCATCAGCCCCGGCAAGGTTCGCAAAAAAAACCCATCGGTTTTCAGCATGGGCAAGCGTATCAAGGCCCAGGACATTGCCCTGTTCACCCGGCAAATGGCGACGATGATGAAGGCCGGCGTGCCGTTGTTGCAGTCCTTCGACATCATCGGCGAGGGCTTCGACAATCCGGTCATGCGCACGCTGGTGGACGAACTGAAACAGGAAGTTGCGGCAGGCAGCAGCTTCGCCGCCGCCCTGCGCAAGAAGCCCCGGTATTTCGATGAGCTGTATTGCAACCTGGTGGATGCCGGCGAGCAGGCCGGTGCCCTCGACACCCTTCTGGAGCGGGTCGCGACCTACAAGGAAAAAAGCGAATCCCTCAAGGCCAGGATCCGAAAAGCCATGACCTACCCGCTGGTGGTGGTGTTCGTCGCGGCGATTGTCACCGGGATTCTGCTGGTCAATGTCGTGCCGCAGTTCGAGTCGGTGTTCAAAGGCTTTGGTGCCGAACTGCCGGCCTTCACCGTGATGGTCATTGGCCTGTCGCAATTCATGCAGGCCTGGTGGTGGGTGGTCCTTGGCGCGCTGCTCACGATGGCCTTCGGCGTGCGCCACGCCCTCGGGAAGTCCCCGGCCTTGCGTGACCGGATGGACACCTGGCTACTGAAACTGCCGCTGGTGGGCACCCTGATGCACAAGTCCGCCGTGGCCCGGTTCGCCCGCACACTGTCGACCACTTTCGCTGCCGGCGTGCCGCTGATGGAGGCCCTGCAATCAGTGGCCGGCGCGACCGGCAATAGCGTGTTCAAGCGCGCGGTGTTGCGTATCCGGCAAGACGTTTCGACCGGCATGCAGTTGAATTTCGCCATGCGTACCTCCGGCGTCTTTCCGAACATGGCGATACAGATGACGGCCATCGGCGAAGAGTCAGGCACCCTGGACGCCATGCTCGACAAAGTCGCGGGATTCTACGAAGACAGCGTCGATAACATGGTCGATAACCTCACCAGCCTGATGGAGCCGTTCATCATGGTGGTGCTGGGTGTTATCGTCGGTGGACTGGTAGTTGCCATGTACCTGCCCATCTTCCAACTTGGCTCAGCGATCTGACATGCCCTTGAATGAAATCCTGATTCACTCTCCGCTGGCCTTTGTCCTTCTCGCAGGCATCACCGGCCTGCTGGTCGGCAGTTTCCTCAATGTCGTGATCTGGCGCCTGCCGAAAATGCTCGAACGCGACTGGCGTGAGCAGGCCCATGACATTCTCGGGCTGCCAGGCGAAACGCCGTTGCCGACCTACAACCTGTTGCTGCCTCACTCCCAGTGCCCGCACTGCGGTCACCGAATCCGCGCCTGGGAAAACATCCCGCTGCTCAGTTATGTGTTTTTGCGCGGCCGCTGTTCTGCCTGTGCGGCAGCGATCAGCCCGCGCTATCCGTTGACCGAACTGGCCTGCGGGTTGTTGTCGGCGTTTGTTGCCTGGCACTTCGGCTTCGGTTGGCCGGCCGCCCTCGTGCTGGTCCTGAGCTGGGGGTTGCTGGCGATGAGCCTGATCGACGCCGAACATCAGATATTGCCGGACGTACTGGTGCTGCCGTTGATTTGGCTGGGGTTGATCGTCAACAGTTTCGGCCTGTTCGTGTCGTTGCACGAAGCGCTTTGGGGAGCGATCGCCGGCTACGGCCTGCTGTGGTCGGTGTTCTGGCTGTTCAAACTGATCACCGGCAAGGACGGCATGGGCTACGGTGATTTCAAGCTACTGGCAATGCTGGGCGCCTGGGGTGGCTGGCAGATTTTACCGCTGACCATCCTCCTGTCCTCGCTGGTGGGAGCAATCATCGGGTTGATCACCCTGCGCTTGCGCCATGCAAAAACCTCGACGCCTATCCCTTTCGGTCCCTATCTGGCCATTGCCGGCTGGATTGCCTTGCTCTGGGGTGGTCAAATAACCGACCTCTATTGGCAGTTTGTCGGTTTGAAATGAATACCCCTGTGGAAAAACCCTGGATTCTCGGCCTGACCGGCGGCATCGGCAGCGGTAAAAGCGCGGCCGCCCAACACTTCATCGATCTGGGCGTGCATGTGGTCGACGCCGATCATGCCGCTCGCTGGGTCGTTGAACCCGGCCGCCCGGCACTGGCACAAATCGCCGAACACTTCGGCCCCGGCGTGTTGCAGGCCGACGGACAACTGGACCGCGCGGCGCTACGCAAATTGATCTTCGAAGTGCCTGAAGAGCGCCGCTGGCTGGAGGCCCTCCTGCATCCACTGATCGGCGAGGAAATCGCTCATCACCTGGCGCTGGCAAAATCACCTTATGCGATTCTGGTATCGCCGCTGCTGATCGAGTCCGGTCAGTACGCCATGACCCAACGGGTGCTGGTGATCGATGCCCCGGAACAATTGCAGATCGAACGCACCCTGCACCGTGACCAGACCAGCGAGCAGCAAGTCCAGGCGATCCTCAAGGCCCAGTCCAGCCGCCAGGATCGCGTGAGCCACGCCGACGACGTCGTGGTCAACGACCGCGACCTTGCCTGGCTGCACAGCGAGGTCGAACGCCTGCATCACTTTTATCTTACTTTGCGCGGAGGCCAGTCATGAGCCAACCAACAACCGTCGAATGCCCAACCTGTGGCGCCCCTGTGGAATGGACCGCCGAGAGCAAATTCCGGCCATTCTGCTCCGATCGCTGCAAACTGATCGACCTGGGCGCCTGGGCGTCCGAAGAACACAAGATTCCAGTGGCTCCCGATGCCGAGGACGAGATGTTCAGCGGTGACTTCGACCCGCGCCACTGATCCACCGGGTCGACGATTTCAGGGCTTGGGATCGTCGTCCTTCCAGGGGGCCGAGAGGTAGCGGGTGCGGTTGAACGTCTCAAGCCACTCCGGACAAAACACGACCAGCGCACTGACGATCATGCCGTTGATAAACGCCTCGGGAAAAATGATCAGCCAGAGATATCCGACAAAGTCTTCCAGCCAGTACGGCATGGCAAAACGCTCGTCGAACCATAACAACCAAAGCGCCAGCAGCAGACACAGCAACGCCGACAGCGCGGCGGCAAAAAATCCGGAAACGAAGATATACACAAAGGGATTTCGTGGCTGCGCCCGCTCCACCAGGATCGCGCAGCACTCGGTGACCAGCACCGGCAGCGCAATCAACAACGCACCATTGACCCCGACCGCCGCCAGGTCCTGGCGCCCGAGCAGCACCAGCCCCGTTTGGGCAACCAACCCGCCGAGCAGCGCCAGCGGCCAGTCCAGCAGTAGCGTCACCGCTGTCATGCCGATGAAGTGGTAAGACACGCCGGTATCAAAGTCGCGCCGCACCAACCACAACAGAAACAGCGCAAACACCGTTCCAAACAGCAGATGCTGACGACGGCTGTCGGTGAACAGTTCAACCCACGGCGCGCGCGCGATCGCCCAGATCAACACGGGCACATAGATCAGCCAGCCGACCGCAAGGGTCTGCGATGACAGCAACTCTGCACCGATCATGGCTACGCGCGACTCCTTGGCGAAAGACAAATGACACTCAGTCTACACCGCCGCTCGCCTGCCCTTCGACTTCAAGCCCAATGCCGCGGATCGTTCATCACCACGTCATGTTCGGCAAACAGCTTCGGCAGCTCAGACTTGAGAAAGTCCACCCAGGTGCGGACCTTGGCATCGAGAAAGCGTCGCGAAGGATACAGCGCATACACATTGCGCTCGCGCAGGCGCCATGCAGGTAACACGCGCAGCAAAGTGCCGTCGCTCAAGGGCCGCGTCGCGGTGTAGAACGGCAGCAGGCTGATGCCCATGCCCGCCTCCGAAGCCTTGACCATCGACTCGGCAACATTGCACTGAAAGGTCTTGGCCGGGCTGACGGCGTGCTCGCCGTGCTCATCCTGGAAAAGCCATTGATCGCTGTACAACGGGTCGAGCATGCGCAGGCATTGATGATCGTTCAGCGCCAGCGGCTGCCGCGGCACACCCCGGCGTTGCAAGTAAGCCGGGGAGGCACAGGGCACGCTGTAGATCTGCCCGACGGCCTGCGCAACCATTTGCGAGTCGGCCAGTTCGGGCGCTATCGAAATCACCACATCGTGCCCCTCCTCCAGCGGATCGGGATTGAGCTGCGACAAGGTCAGCTCGAACACCACATCGGGATAAAGCTCGCTGTAGCGGGCGATCAACGGCGTGAGCAGCACACCCAGACCGTTCATGCTGTGCACCCGCAGGCGTCCGGCCGGGTTGATATGAGCGCCACGGGCCTCGGCCGTCGCCTCATCCATGGCGTCGACGATTTGCCGGCTGCGCAGCAGGAAGCGCTCGCCGGCGTCGGTCAGGCGCAAGCGCCGCGTGGTGCGTTGCAGCAGACGCGCCTGTACATGCTCCTCCAGATCCGCCACCAATCGGGATACCTGCGCGGTCGACAGATCCAGCGCATCGGCAGCCCCGGTGAAACTGGCGCAATCCACCACCCGGATGAACACGCGCAAGTTGTTAAGCACATCCATAAGCCCCCCTCGGGCGATGACTGTTACGGTTTATGTAAGGCTGCATCCGCCGTTCGCCCCTTTATCCGTCGGTGGCAAAGACTAAAATTCAAACATCACGAACAACACGGAGCACGCCAACATGAAAACGTTGATCAGCCTGTTGCTGACCGTCATCGCCACCTCGGCCATGGCCGCTGACAACGAACCGCTCGCAGTCCTGTACAACCCGGCGCAGCCACTGGACATCGCCAAGGTGGTTTCGGTGTCCGACACCGCGACCGCGTGCGGGGTTGTACCGGCGACCATGGAGTATGTCGATCATCAGGGCCAGACCCACCGCGTGACCTATAACGTCATCGGTGATTGCACCAGCAACCTGTGATCAATGGGTTCACAGCAAGGTCCAGGTGTAGCTGAGGATCAAGCGGTTCTCGTCGATATCACTGCGGTAGTTTGAACGCGCCATCGCGTTGCGCACACGGATGCCAAGGCCTTTGAGGCTGCCACTCTGCAACACATAGCCGATGTCCAGGTCGCGCTCGCGATCCTTGCCTTCATAGCCCTTGCCGGTATCGACGTTATTGCCGCTGATGTAGCGCACGGTACTGGTCAGCCCCGGTACGCCGAGCGCCGCGAAGTCGTAGTCGTAGCGCGCCTGCCAGGAACGTTCATCGGTGGAGGCGAACTCGTAGGTCGGCACTTCGTTGCCCAGCGGCGAGATGTTGGCAAACACCCGTGGAAATGCGCTGTCGCCGAACATGCCCTGATAGCCGACGTAAAACGTATGACCGCCACGCTTGGCCGACAGCAACGAGAAGAACGCCTGGTTGTCGATGTTGCCCAGCAGCTTTTTTCCGTCCTCGCGCGAATCGTAGTAACCGAGGTTGGCGCCGAGGGTCCAGTCGCCCACCGGTTCACTGTGCTTCAAACCCAGAAAACGCTGGTTGTAGATATCTTCCAGTTGCCCGTACCAGGCGCTGACCGAGCTGCGCTTGTCGTTGAAGGCATAATCAGCGCCGGCAAAATTGAAACCGTCACTGCTGACCTGGCGCTGCGGCACGTACCCCAGCATCGCCTGCATCTTTTCGTCGCCCGCCTCGTTGCGCAGGCTGGTTGAACTCAAGTGACCACCCTGCAGCGTCAGGCCATTGATCTCGCTGGAGGTGATGCTTGCGCCCTGATAACTCGGTGGCAGCAGGCGGATATCGCTGAATGCCAACACCGGCAGATTGGGTTGCAACTCACCGACTTTCAGCTCTGTTCTGGAGTAGCGCATCTTCAACGCGCCTTCCAGGCGGCTGTAGTTGTCCGCCGCGCGGCCGTCGTCCTGCACCGGCAGCAAACCGGTATTGGTCCGGTCCGGAGCGCTGTCGAGCTTGAGGCCGAGCTGGCCGATGACGTCCACCCCAAACCCGACGGTGCCCTGGGTGTATCCGGACTTCACGTTGAGGATGAAACCCTGGGCCCACTCTTCAGCCTTCGATTGCTGGTTGGCGCCGACGATGTCGGAATAGTCGCGGCTGAAGTAGTAATTGCGCGCCTGCAACGTCGCGGTGGTGTCTTCGACAAAGCCGGTTTGCGCCGCCATCGCGCCTGTGGAAAAACTCGAGACGACAGCCAGGGACAACGCCGAACCGGTTGTTGGTTGAATCTGCTTCATCGTTTTTCTCTTATTGTTATTGATCGACTGGTTGAAGGACTTCAGTTGCAGTGGATTCGCGACGGGGAACGGGACGACGGACGCTCAACAGCACATGGGTGACCATGCCGAAAATCAGCCCCCAGAATGCCGCCGACAAACCGAACAACGACATGCCCGAAGCCGTGACCAGAAAGGTCACCAGCGCGGCTTCACGATCGCTCGGCACCGCCATCGCGCCCGTCAACGCGCCGGCAATGGCGGCGAACAGGGCCAGCCCGGCCAGCGCCGCGATCAATTCTTTGGGGAACGCTGAAAACAGCGAGACCAGCGTGGCGCCGAAGATCCCCAACAGCAGGTAGCACAGGCCGCCGACGACTCCGGCCACGTAGCGTTTGCGAGGATCTTCGTGGGCTTCGCGACCGGTGCAGATCGCCGCGGTGATCGCCGCCAGATTCAGCCCATGGCAACCAAAGGGCGCCAGCAGTGCCGTGCCCAGCGCGCTACTGGCGATGATCGGGCTCGCCGGCGTCGGATAACCGCTGGCGCGCAGCACCGCCATGCCAGGCACGAACTGACCGGTCAGCGCCACCATCACCAGCGGCAAGGCGATGTTCAGGATCGCGCCCAGGCTGAACTCGGGCGTGATCCACACCGGCGTGGCCAGGCCGATCACCAGCGCTTCACGGTGCAAATCACCGGTGAACGCGGCAATCGAACAGCCCACCAGCAGCACCATCATCACCGCATAACGCGGCATCACCCGCTTGCAGATCAGGTAGCAGGCAAACATCGCCAGGACCAGCACCGGCTTGTGCTGCATCGACACGAACAAACCGGTGCCGAAACTGAACAGGATCCCCGCCAGCATCGCCGCCGCGATGGCAGCGGGCAGCTTGCTGATGATCCGGTCAAAAGCGCCTGAGATGCCAACCAGGAAAATGATCAGGCTGCTGACCAGATAAGCCCCCACCGCCTCTGCCATGGAGATGTCCGGCAACAGCGTCACCAGCAACGCCGAGCCCGGCGCCGACCAGGCGATGATCACCGGAACGCGGTAGCGCAGGCTCAAACCGACACCGAGCACGGCACTGCCAATGGAGATCGCCCAGATCCAGGACGACAACACGTCCCGCGAAAGATGCGCCGCTTCTGCCGCCTGAAAGATGATCACCAACGGGCCGGCATAGGAAATCACCGTGGCAATGAATCCAGCCACCGCGGCTGACAACGAGAAGTCCTGGAAAAACGCTTTCATGACTCAGGCACCGGTCGCTGACAACGCAGGGTTGAGACCTGCAGCGCTGCGCCGGCTGCTGATGGCGAACACGGTCATGGCCAGGGCCGCCACCGCACCGGGCACGGCAAACGCCATGAAGTTCAGTTGCAGAGGCAGGCTGATCCCGAGCAAGGCGCCACCCAGCAGCGGACCGACGATGGCCCCGTTGCGCCCGATGCCCGACGCCCAGCCCAGACCGGTAGAACGAATCGTCATGGAATAAAACTGCGCGGCGCAGGCGTACAGGAGAATCTGCGAGCCAATGGTGGTGGCACCCGCGATGGCGATCAGCAGGTACAACACCGGCATCGGGCTGTTGAAGCCCAACAGGGTGATCGACACCGCCGCCATGGCGAAAAACACCGCCAGCACCCGCGGCAGATTGAGTTTGTCGCCCAGCACCCCGCCACCGACCGCACCGAAGATCGCCCCGAAATTCAACACCAGCAGGAACGACAGGCTCGAACCCAGGCTGTAACCGGCGTTGGCCATCAGTTTCGGCAGCCAGGAACTCAGCGCGTACACCATCAACAGGCAGCAGAAAAACGCCAGCCACAGCATCAGCGTGCGCAGCGCACGGCCTTCACGGAACAGCTGCAACACCGGGGTGCCCGTGCCTTTCACCTCGGCCATGTGCAATTGATCGGAGGTTTGCGCGACGCAGGCCGGATCGATGCGCTGAAGAATATTGCGCGCCTCTTCATGACGCCCCTGACGCAACATGAAGCCCACCGATTCGGGCAGGAAATACATGATCAGCGGCAACAACAGCAACGGCAGGACCGCCACGTAAAACACCGACTGCCAGCCGAAACTCGGGATCAGCACAATGCCCAGTCCGGCGGACAGCATGCCGCCCACCGAGTAACCGCTGAACATGATCGCGACCAGAGTGCTGCGGATTTTTTTCGGTGCGTACTCGTTCATCAGTGCCACGACGTTAGGCATCACGCCGCCAATGCCGAGTCCGGCAATGAAGCGACAGAGGCCAAACTCCGTGGGGTTGCGGGCGAAACCATTGAGCACGGTGAAGCCACTGAAGAGCATCACGCAGATCGTGATGGCTTTTTTGCGGCCGATCCTGTCCGAGAGCGGTCCGAAGAACAACGCGCCGAACATCATGCCGAACAGTGCATAACTGCCCAGTGCACCGGCTTGCAGAGGACTGAGCCCCCACTCTTTCATCAGCATCGGCAAGACCACGCCGTAGATCACCAGATCGTAACCGTCGAAGATGATGATCAGGGCACACCAGAACAGCACCATCCAGTGAAAGCGGTTGAAACGAGCGTTGTCGATAACCTCATGTACGTCGATCTTGCGCATGGCATCTATCTCTTGTTGTTGTTTTTTAGAGCGGCGGTAACACGGCTTACGTCCGTACAGCCGAGGGTAGAGCCGCCCGACACGTGGCAATAGCCAGTGCGCGCAGATCACTATCCGTTTTGTGCAGGGCCCTGAAACGGGCATGGGAACGGAGGGCAATGAGCCTCTCCGACAAATTGTCTTCTTTGCGATCACATTTGAACGCTAAGCTTGGGCCTATGGATGACTCAGATTATTTACGCCTGCTGACCATCGCGGCCGAGCAAGCCAACGCGTTTTTGTCCAATGCCCGCAAATGGGAGCGTGAGCGTTGGGTGTGCCAGCGCCTGTTGCAAGGTTTGAACATCCCCTATCGTGCTGATGAATTCGCCCCCGCCGGGGAGCCGCCGGACGTGTTGTTTCGCGATGCCAGTTTCGAGGTGTTCTTCGTGCTCGACGAGGGCCGGCGCCTCAACGATGAATGGCGCGACGAACTGCAGCGCCGACGCAGCGCGTTTTCCCTGAGCCAGCTGGTACGCCGCGAGGCCAAGCCACGACGCATCCCCGCCAACGAGTTCTTGCTGCGATTGGCGCCGACCTTGCGCAAAAAAGCGCACAACTACAAAGAGCGCGGCATGGATCTGGGCGAACTGGACATCATTGCCTTCGCCAGCCTCAAACGCGAAGTGCTGGACCTCAACAGCCATTTCCCACCGCCGACCGAGTACCTGCGCCAGGGCTGGCGTTCGCTGTCCCTGGTTGGACCGACATTCGCCCGCGTGCTGTTCGCCCACCCGGATGCACCGGACTTCTTGCGCAGCAACCTGGGGCGCAGCATTGTCTTTGACGTCGGGATCAGCCTGTGAGCCCGCTGCAGGCGCTGATCGCCGAGGTGCCGCAACAAGGTCGTGTACGCTGGATCGGCGTGCGCCCGCAATCACGTTCGGCAATGCTTGAACTCGATGCCGTGGAAGCGCGCCTGGAGGCCGGCCTGACCGGCGACCATGCCCGCCCCGGCGTGCGCAATGCGCGGCAGGTCACGCTGATTCAGTGGGAGCATCTGGCGGTGATCAGTTCACTGATGGGGCGTGCACTCGATCATCCGGTCCGGCCTGAAGATCTGCGGCGCAATCTCGTTATCAGTGGCATCAACCTGTTCAGCCTCAAGGGCCGCCGCTTCCGGATTGGCCAGGCAACGTTCGAAACCACCGGCTGGTGCCAACCCTGCGCGCGCCTTGAAAGCAACCTGGGCATCGGTACCTTTCAGGCCGTGCGCGGACATGGCGGAATCACTGCCCGGGTGTTACAAAGTGGAATCATTCGCCTGGACGATATCGTCAGCGTCGAACCCGTTCCAGACAGCGGCTATGCTGCGTTCAACCCTGGGTAAAAACACTGTAGCTTCTACACATTCAGCAACGTCTACCTTTGACGAGGCCCGATATGACCAGCCGCCTGAACCCCGACGACCAAAAGCATGTCGAAGAGTACCTGCAGTTGTCCCAGCACCAAGTCGAGCGCCGGCCTTTCCGGCCGTGGATGCTCCTTGTACTGGTATTGGCAGTGACCATTGGTCTGGGCCTATTGAGCCGACTTATCAGTTACCTGACGCTATGAGCTGCCTTGCGCTCGCGCGGTTGACTGCACCGATTTCTTTTAGCCTTGCGAGTTATCCCCATGTCCCATCGTATTGTCATTGTCGGCGGCGGCGCCGGCGGTCTGGAGTTGGCTACCCGTCTGGGTAAGACTCTGGGCAAGCGCGGTACGGCCAGCGTGATGCTGGTCGACGCGAACCTGACCCACATCTGGAAACCTTTGTTGCACGAAGTGGCAGCCGGGTCCCTGAACTCTTCCGAAGACGAACTCAACTATGTCGCCCAGGCCAAATGGAACCACTTCGAGTTCCAGTTGGGGCGCATGAGCGGGCTCGATCGCGCGAATAAGAAAATCCAGCTGGCCGCCACCTACGACGAGGCCGGTCTGGAACTGGTCCCGGCCCGCGAAGTGCCTTACGACTCGCTGGTGATCTCCGTCGGCAGCACCACTAACGATTTCGGCACCCAGGGCGCAGCGCAACACTGCCTGTTCCTCGACACCCGCAAACAGGCCGAGCGTTTCCACCAGCAACTGCTCAATCACTATTTGCGCGCGCACGCCGGCCAGACCGATGCAGTCGAACAAATCAGCGTGGCCATCGTCGGCGCCGGTGCCACCGGAGTCGAGCTGGCCGCCGAGCTGCACAACGCCGCCCACGAACTGGCGGCCTATGGCCTGGACCGGATCAAACCGGAAAACATGCACATCACCCTGATCGAAGCCGGTCCACGGGTGCTGCCGGCGCTACCGGAGCGGATTGGCGGGCCTGTGCATAAAACTCTGGAGAAACTCGGGGTCAACGTCATGACCAATGCCGCGGTCAGCGAAGTGACGGCCGACAGCCTGATCACCGCCGACGGCAACGAAATCAAGGCCAGCCTGAAAGTCTGGGCCGCGGGGATTCGCGCGCCGGGTTTCCTCAAGGACATCGATGGCCTGGAAACCAACCGCATCAATCAGCTGCAGGTGCTGCCGACCCTGCAAACCACTCGCGACGAGAACATCTTCGCCTTCGGCGACTGCGCCGCCTGCCCGCAACCGGGCAGCGACCGCAATGTGCCACCACGCGCCCAGGCCGCTCACCAACAGGCATCGTTGCTGGCCAAATCGCTGAAACTGCGCATCGAGGGCAAGCCCCTGCCGGAGTACAAGTACACCGACTACGGCTCGCTGATCTCACTGTCGCGTTTTTCGGCTGTGGGTAACCTGATGGGCAACCTCACCGGCAGCGTGATGCTCGAAGGCTGGCTGGCGCGGATGTTCTACGTGTCGCTGTACCGCATGCACCAGATGGCACTGTACGGCCCGTTCCGCACGGCGATGCTGATGC
>NZ_JBYSVW010000009.1:0-261098 GCF_058986625.1 Pseudomonas sp. GW821-FHT07G06 | reverse complement strand
CTGATAACTGCCCACTGTAGGAGCTGCCGCAGGCTGCGATCTTTTGACTTTGCTTTTTGAAGGGCAAGATCAAAAGATCGCAGCCTTCGGCAGCTCCTACAGAGGTACGTGTACACCGACTGGGCGGAACCATTGCGGCCGCAGTGCTCACACCAGGAAAAAAAGCCAAAAAAATCCCCGTATCTTTCGATACGAGGATTTTTAAGCGCGGATGTTCTACGTGTCGCTGTACCGCATGCACCAGATGGCACTGTACGGCCCGTTCCGCACGGCGATGCTGATGCTGGGCAGCAAGATCGGACGCGGCACAGAGCCTCGCCTGAAGCTGCACTGATAACTGCCCACTGTAGGAGCTGCCGCAGGCTGCGATCTTTTGACTTTGCTTTTTGAAGGGCAAGATCAAAAGATCGCAGCCTGCGGCAGCTCCTACAGAGGTACGTGTACACCGACCGGGCGGAACCTGCGGCCGCAGTGCTCACATCAGGAAAAAAGCAAAAAAAATCCCCGTATCTTTCGATACGAGGATTTTTAATATGGTCGGGGTAAGGGGATTCGAACTCCTGACATCCTGCTCCCAAAGCAGGCGCGCTACCGGACTGCGCTATACCCCGGTAAAAAAAAGGCACCTTCGAAAGGCGCCTTCTGCGAACAGAGCTTTTGGCGTCTGATCTTAAGATTCGATTCCAGCGCTAACTGGTTTCAAAAATGGTGGGTCGTGTGGGATTCGAACCTACGACCAATTGGTTAAAAGCCAACTGCTC
This sequence comes from Pseudomonas sp. GW821-FHT07G06, assembly GCF_058986625.1. Lineage (NCBI taxonomy): Bacteria > Pseudomonadati > Pseudomonadota > Gammaproteobacteria > Pseudomonadales > Pseudomonadaceae > Pseudomonas > Pseudomonas sp. GW821-FHT07G06. Next base: position 260,337 of record NZ_JBYSVW010000009.1, on the reverse strand, counting down.
TACCAACTGAGCTAACGACCCAAATATGGTCGGGGTAAGGGGATTCGAACTCCTGACATCCTGCTCCCAAAGCAGGCGCGCTACCGGACTGCGCTATACCCCGGTTTGAAATTGGCTCCGTGACCAGGACTCGAACCTGGGACCCAATGATTAACAGTCATTTGCTCTACCGACTGAGCTATCACGGAACTACACATTTCAATTTACAACTTTGAAGCTTTACTGCGTTCTCTTCGACCCGTTCGCATCGCTGCGTTCGTGTGTCTGAGGCGCGCTATTCTACAATCTTCAGCACCTCTGTCAACCCCCTAAATTGCTTTCAAGTTAATGATTTGCAACTTATTTTGGATTCCTGCTTGGGGAGCGGAAACCCTGGCGGGTGACTGACTGCGGGGCGCACTTTACAAGCCTTTTCCTTTGAGTTCAACAGCCTAACGAAAAAAAGGCCTCGCATTGCGAGGCCTTTTCGATTTTGTTGCCGTTATGGATCAGACGAAGACGATTTCGTCGTTTTCCACCACGCCGTGAGCGGTATCGCCCGGCATGAACCGTCCGGACAGAATCAGCTGCGCCAGCGGGTTCTCGATCCAGCGCTGGATAGCTCGCTTGAGCGGCCGCGCACCGTACACCGGGTCGTAACCGACCGCGATCAGCTTGTCCATGGCCTCAGGGCTGAGCTCAAGCTTCAGCTCGCGCTCGGTCAGGCGGCTACGCAGACGACCCAACTGGATCTCGGTAATGCCGGCGATCTGATCCCGCGCCAACGGTTCGAAAATCACCACTTCGTCGACCCGGTTGATGAACTCCGGCCGGAAGTGGCTGGAAATCGCATCCATCACCGCTGCACGCTGTGCCTCACGATCACCGACCAGTTCCTGGATCTGCACCGACCCCAGGTTGGAGGTCATGACAATCACGGTGTTCTTGAAATCCACCGTGCGGCCATGGCTGTCGGTCAGACGGCCGTCTTCGAGCACTTGCAGCAAGATGTTGAACACATCCGGGTGCGCCTTCTCGACTTCGTCCATGAGGATCACCGAATACGGCTTACGGCGCACTGCCTCGGTCAGGTAACCACCCTCTTCATACCCCACGTAGCCCGGTGGCGCACCGATCAGGCGAGCTACGGAGTGTTTCTCCATGAACTCGGACATGTCGATCCGCACCATCGCCTCTTCGGTATCAAAGAGGAATTCGGCCAGTGCCTTGCACAGCTCGGTTTTACCGACACCGGTCGGGCCGAGGAACATGAACGAGCCGCTCGGGCGATTCGGGTCGGACAACCCGGCACGGGAACGCCGCACCGCGTTGGAAACGGCCACCACCGCTTCATCCTGGCCGATCACACGCTGGTGCAACAGGCTTTCCATCTTCATCAGCTTGTCGCGCTCGCCTTCGAGCATTTTCGACACCGGAATACCGGTCCACTTCGACACGACTTCGGCGATCTCTTCTTCAGTCACCTTGCTGCGCAGCAACTGGTTTTCGGCTTTGCCATGCTGATCGACCATTTGCAGGCTGCGCTCCAGGTCCGGGATCACCCCGTACTGCAACTCGGCCATGCGGTTCAGGTCGCCTTTGCGGCGGGCCGCTTCCAGCTCCTGACGGGACTGCTCGATTTTCTGCTGGATCTGCGCAGAACCCTGGACTTCGGCTTTTTCCGAGTTCCAGATTTCTTCGAGATCCGAGTACTCACGCTCGTGACGAGCGATTTCCTCCTGCAATTTTTCCAGACGCTTCTTCGCCGCGTCGTCGCTTTCTTTCTTCAGCGCCTGGGATTCCACCTTCAGCTGAATCAGGCGACGCTCCAGACGGTCCAGCACTTCGGGCTTGGAGTCGATCTCCATGCGGATGCGGCTGGCAGCTTCGTCGATCAGGTCGATGGCCTTGTCCGGCAACTGCCGGTCAGTGATGTAGCGATGGCTGAGCTTGGCCGCCGCAATGATCGCGCCGTCAGTGATGGCCACCTTGTGGTGAACCTCATAACGCTCTTTGAGACCACGCAGGATGGCGATGGTGTCTTCTTCGCTCGGTTCGTCCACCAGCACTTTCTGGAAACGTCGCTCGAGAGCGGCGTCCTTCTCTATGTATTGGCGGTATTCGTTCAGCGTGGTGGCACCCACGCAGTGCAGCTCACCTCGGGCCAGGGCTGGCTTGAGCATGTTGCCCGCATCCATCGAGCCTTCGCCTTTACCGGCGCCGACCATGGTGTGCAGTTCGTCGATGAACAGGATGATCTGCCCTTCCTGCTTCGACAGCTCATTGAGCAGGGATTTCAGGCGCTCTTCGAACTCACCACGATACTTGGCACCGGCAATCAGCGCCCCCATGTCCAGGGACAACAGACGCTTGCCCTTGAGGCCATCCGGCACTTCGCCATTGATGATGCGCTGGGCCAGGCCTTCGGCGATGGCGGTTTTACCCACGCCAGGCTCACCGATCAGCACCGGGTTGTTCTTGGTTCGACGTTGCAGCACCTGGATGGTCCGGCGAATTTCATCGTCACGACCGATCACCGGATCGAGCTTGCCGTCTTCGGCGCGCTTGGTCAGGTCGACGGTGTACTTGTCCAGAGCCTGGCGTGCTTCCTCGTGGTTCGGGTCGTTGACGGCCTCGCCACCGCGCAGGTTGTTGATCGCGTTTTCCAGGGCTTTCTTGCTCACGCCCTGGCCGAGCAACAGCTTGCCGAGCTTGCTGTTCTCGTCCATGGCGGCGAGCAGCACCAGTTCGCTGGAGATGAACTGGTCGCCCTTCTGCTGGGCCAGACGGTCAGCCTGGTTGAGCAGGCGCGCCAAATCCTGCGACATATTCACATCGCCGGTCGGGTTCTGGATTTTCGGTAGCTGGTCGAGCTCTTTGGTCAGCTCTTTACGCAGACTGTTGACGTCGAAGCCCACCTGCATCAACAGGGGCTTGATCGAGCCGCCCTGCTGCTCGAGCAAGGCTTGCATCAAGTGCGCCGGTTCAATGGCCGGATGATCGTGGCCGACAGCCAGGGATTGGGCATCGGACAACGCTAACTGCAATTTGCTGGTTAAACGGTCTATACGCATGGGTCACCTTCCTTTTGAGCAGGCCGGACCTATAAAACATCCTGAATGAAGAAACCTGCCAGATACCACAATAGATGTGGTCGATTCTGGGAGTTTCAAGCGTCGTGACGTTGATGCAGGTCAGGCAAGTCTAGCGGTCGAGCCAGATAAGGGAGGCAAACCGACCAGTGCGTGATGCACGGCGGTAAGAAAAGAAGCGCGGATCGCTGACGGTACAGAAACCGCCGCCGTAGACCGCGGTTACACCACAAGCTGCCAGGCGCAAGCGCGCCAGCCTATAGATGTCGGCCATGAACTTGCCGGGGTTCTGACTCGGCACAAAAGCCTCAGCGGCTTGCGGCAACTGCTGAACGAAGGTCTCGCGCACTTCCGGGCCGACTTCAAAGGCCTGCGGGCCGATGGCCGGGCCGAGCCAGACCAGTACTTCGGCGGATGGCACATTGAGGCTGTCGAGAGTCGCTTCCAGCACACCTGCTGCCAATCCACGCCAACCGGCATGGGCTGCCGCGACACGCGTCCCGGCACGATCGCAAAACAGCGCAGGCAGGCAATCCGCAGTCATCGCTGCGCAGGCAACACCCGGCGTTGATGTCCAGCTGGCATCAGCCGTGTCCACCCGGCCCGGATCGGCATGAGCCACGACAATGCCGTGGACCTGCTGCAGCCAGGCCGGCTGAATGGAGAAATGATCGGTTAGACGACGGCGATTCTCGGCAACCGCTTCAGGGTTGTCGTCGACGTGATCGCCGAGGTTGAGGCTGTCGAACGGCGCCACACTGACACCGCCCGCACGGGTGGTCACACAGGCTTTGACCCCGGCCGGCGCGGGCCAGTCAGGAATCAGCCAGTCACTCATCCGATGAACGCCTCGCGGTCTTGCTTGAGCAGGGTCAACAGCCAGACGAAGTCTTCCGGCAACGGCGATTCCCAACTCATGCGCTTACCGGTGGTCGGATGATCCAGTTCCAGGAAACGCGCATGCAGCGCCTGACGCGGGAAGTTCTTCAGCGACTCGACCATGGTCGGGTTGGCGGCCGGCGGAATACGGAAGCGACCGCCGTAGGCGGGATCTCCGACCAACGGGTAGTTGATGTGCGCCATGTGCACGCGAATCTGGTGCGTACGACCGGTTTCCAGCTTCACCCGCACATGAGTGTGGGAGCGGAAGCGCTCGAGCACGCGGTAATGGCTGACGGCTTGCTTGCCACCTTCCATCACGGCCATGCGCTGGCGTTGCTGGCCGTGACGACCGATCGGCGCGTTGATCTTGCCACCGGCTGTCACCACACCGATCACGATGCACTCGTAGATCCGGCTGACGCTGCGGCTCTGCAACTGTGTCACCAGCTGCGTCTGCGCTTGTATGGTCTTGGCCACCACCATCAGACCGGTGGTGTCCTTGTCCAGGCGATGCACGATACCGGCGCGGGGCACATTGATGATGTCCGGCACGTGGTGCAGCAAGGCGTTGAGCAAGGTGCCGTCGGCATGACCGGCAGCCGGGTGCACCACCAGGCCCGCAGGCTTGTTGATCACCAGGATGTCGTCGTCTTCGTAGACGATGTCCAGGGCTATGTCTTGAGCGACCCATTCGCCCTGAGCTTCCTGCTCGGCAGTCAACTCAAGGATGGCGCCGCCATGGACGATGTCTCGCGGGCGGATAACCGCCCCATCCACAGTCAGGCGGCCGTCTTTGATCCAGGCGGAAAGGCGCGAGCGCGAGTGCTCAGCGAATAATTGTGCGGCGACTTGATCGAGGCGTTGGCCGCCCAATTCGGACGGCACCTCTGCGCGAAGTTCAATTTTATCGGACATGCTCAGACTAGGCGTCGGCACAGCCTTTGGTTTCGGCTGCGCGCTTGTGGTTAAATACGGCGTCTTTTGCCCCGAGGCTATTCAACGGGGCGCTCATCATAACAGGACGGCCACGCCCAAGACAGCGGCCGTCATAGGGACGCAAGCCGCCATGCAAGTGAAACACCTGCTGCTGATCGCCATCCTCGCATTGACCGCTGCTTGCTCATCGAAGGAAGTCGTAGACGAAAACCTCAGTGAAGTCGAGCTGTACCAACAGGCTCAAAATGACCTGGACAACAGTAGCTACACCTCCGCCATCGCCAAGCTGAAGGCTCTGGAGTCGCGTTATCCGTTCGGTCGCTATGCCGACCAGGCGCAACTCGAACTGATCTACGCCAACTACAAGAACACCGAGCCAGAAGCGGCCAAGTCCGCGGCTGAGCGCTTCATTCGTCTGCACCCACAGCATCCGAACGTCGATTATGCCTACTACCTCAAGGGCCTGACTTCTTTCGACCAGGACGTCGGCCTGCTGGCGCGTTTCCTGCCGCTGGACATGACCAAGCGTGACCCGGGCGCCGCCCGCGACTCCTATAACGAGTTCGCCCAGCTGACCAGCCGCTTCCCGAACAGCCGTTACGCACCAGACGCCAAGCAGCGCATGATTTACCTGCGCAACCTGCTGGCGGCCTACGAAATTCACGTGGCCGACTACTACCTGACCCGTCAGGCCTATGTCGCGGCGGCAAACCGCGGTCGTTACGTGGTGGAAAACTTCCAGGAAACCCCTTCGGTCGGCGACGGCCTGGCGGTGATGACCGAGGCCTATCAGCGCCTGCACCTGGACGAACTGGCTGCCACCAGCCTGGAAACCCTGAAGCTCAACTACCCGAACCACCCGACGCTGGTAGACGGCCAGTTCGTGCCGACCGTGGCCGAAGCCGACAACCGCTCGTGGCTGAGCAAGGCGACCCTGGGCCTGATCGAATCCCGTCCGCCGCTGCCACCGGGCGAAACCCGCGCCAACCAGGACGTACAGAAGCAGTTCCAGGACGCCAAGGATGCGATTCCATCCGAACTCAAGCCAAAAGACGACAATGGCGACGTGATCGAAGAAGAAAATCACGAAGCGGAAGGCAACAACAGCGACCGCTCGTGGTTCAGCTACATGACCCTCGGCGTGTTCGACTGATACCTCGCGCTGTGCAAAAGGGAGACTCTCGGGTCTCCCTTTTTTATTTCAGTGTTTTATTACACTGTGCGCCTGTCAGGTCCTTGGCTAAACTGCCGGATCATCAGTCGAAAAGCAGCTCACCATGCTTCGTTTATTGTTCTGGATTGCCCTGATTGCCGCTGCCGTATGGTTCTGGCGCAAATTCAAGGGTCAGGCTTCCACCCCCAGGTCCCCTGCCGAACGGGAAGCGGCGCCCATGGTCCGCTGCGCCCATTGCGGTGTTCACCTGCCCCGTGACCGCGCGCTGAGTCTCGACCAGCGGTGGTATTGCAGCCAGGCTCATCTCGAGCAGGACAAGGACTCCAGCGACCGCTGACACTCCCCCGAATTGGCGGCCGATCGAGGACTATCGCTGGCACCCAAGGAACTGAAAGGCATCGAGTGACGTCTGACGCAGATTATTCAAGACCTCTCTCTGCGAATGAACCGGGTAATCGAAAACGTCCTGTACCTGCAGCGCCGCGCGCAAATGTCGCCGCCATGGCTTGACCTGAAATCACTGGAAATACTCCATCCCGAAGCCCCTGCCCCGTCTATCACGGGCCCGGGGCTTTATCTGTCCGGCCAGCCGGGCGAAAGCACTCCGTCCCGCCTAGACTTCAAGGCACGCCAGGAAAGCGGCTGCTTTTGCATGACCTTTGCTCACGGACGGAACCTAGTTTGAACACGAGACCACGACAAAAAGTCTTGATCGTCGATGACGAACCAGACATACGCGAACTCCTGGAAATCACCCTGGGAAGGATGAAACTGGAGACGTTCAACGCCCGCAATGTCGGCGAAGCGCAATCGCTGCTGAAAAGCGAAACATTCGATCTCTGCCTGACCGACATGCAATTGCCGGATGGCACCGGCCTGGAATTGGTGCAGCACATCCAGCAACGTCACCCTCAGGTCCAGGTGGCGATGATCACCGCCTATGCCAGTCTCGAAACCGTTATCAATGTGCTCAAGGCCGGAGCATTCGACTTCCTCACCAAACCGGTGGACCTTACACGCCTGCGTGAACTGGTCACAAACGCCCTGCTGCTTCCTGCCCGCGGGGTCGACATCGATCGCCGGTTGCTGGGCGACTCTTTACCCATGCGCAACCTGCGTAAACACATCACCAAACTGGCCAACAGCCATGCGACGGTATACATCAGCGGAGAATCCGGCAGTGGCAAGGAATTGGTCGCGCGCCTGATCCATGATCAAAGCCCCCGCGCCAAGCAGCCGTTCATTGCGATCAACTGCGCGGCGATTCCCTCGGAACTGTTGGAGAGCGAGTTTTTCGGCCATCGCAAAGGCAGCTTCAGCGGCGCCATCGAAGATAAACCCGGTCTGTTCCAGACAGCTCACGGCGGCACCCTGCTCCTCGACGAAGTGGCCGACCTGCCGCTGGCAATGCAAGTCAAACTGCTACGCGCCATTCAGGAGAAAGCCGTACGCAGTGTCGGCGGGCAGCAGGAAGTGGCGGTGGATGTGCGCATTCTCTGCGCCACACACAAGGACCTTGGCGCCGAAGTCGCCGCCGGGCGATTTCGGCATGATCTTTACTACCGTCTGAATGTGATCGAACTCCGGGTGCCGCCCTTGCGCGAGCGTCGTGATGACATCGAGGTGCTGGCCAGCCACATACTCAAGCGTCTGGCCGCCGATACGGGCCAAACGGCAGCCAGACTCCACCCCCAAGCCCTCGATGCACTGAAAAGCTATCGCTTCCCGGGCAACGTGCGGGAACTGGAAAATATGCTCGAACGTGCTCACACCTTGTGCGAGGACAATCAGATCGAAGCCGGTGACCTGCGCCTGGCTGAAGGCAATTGCGCAGCTGAAGGTGGAATGCCGGACCTGACCCGGATAGATAATCTGGACACCTATCTGGAAAACGTTGAACGCCAACTGCTGCTCCAGGCCCTGGAAGAAACCCGCTGGAACCGCACGGCGGCGGCTCAGCGGTTGAATCTGTCGTTCAGGTCGATGCGTTACAGGCTCAAGAAATTAGGGCTGGATTGAGGCCTTAAAAAGATCGCAGCCTGCGGCAGCTCCTACATGGGAGCGCACCTCCTGTAGGAGCTGCCGCAGGCTGCGATCTTTTGTGCTTTGTTCAAAGTCTTCCGACAGGCGCATAAGGCGTCGGATCGATAATCGGCGTACGACCCAGCATCACATCGGCAAACAACTGACATGACGCCGGCGCCAACACCAGTCCGTTACGGTAATGCCCACAGTTGAGCCAGAGCCCCTCAAACCCCGGCACCGGGCCGATATAGGGAATGCCCTCGGGTGATCCCGGGCGCAATCCGGCCCAGTGCCCCACCACTTCGGCATCGGCCAGTGCCGGGATCAACTCCACCGCCGACGCCTTCAGGCTTTCCAGTGCCGCCCCGGTCGGCGTCTTGTCAAAACCTTCATGCTCCAGCGTACTGCCGATCAGTATGTGTCCGTCGCGCCGGGGAATCGCATAACGACCCTTGGCCAGGACCATGCTTGGCAGGAAATCCGCCGCGCACTTGTAGAGAATCATCTGCCCTTTCACCGGCTCGACCGGTAGCGTCAGATCAAGACGCTTGAGCAAATCACCGCTCCAGGCTCCCGCCGTCAGGACGACTTGATCGCCGAGAACAGCACCTGTGGCGGTCTGCACGCCGACCACTTTGTTGCCGTCACGAACAAACCCGCTGACTTCGCACTGCTCATGGATCGTCACGTTCGGCAGCGCCAGCAACGCGGCCTTGAGCGACTTCACCAGACGCGGGTTACGCACGTTGGCGACGTCGGCCATGTAGATCGCCCGGGAAAAACCGCTGCCCAGCACTGGCACCGCGTCGTGTGCCGCCGAGATATCAACGGCACTCAACGGACGATGTTCCCGGGCGGCCCATGCCAGCGCTTCAGCCTCGTCATCCAGATCCAGCCAATACAGACCGGTGGTATGCACTTCAGGATCAACACCGGTGGCGGCGAACAAGCGCTCGCCCAGTTGTGGATAAAAGTCCTGGGACCAGTGAGCCAACGCGGTGACCGCCGGGCTGTAGCGCCACGGGTAAAGCGGCGAAACGATGCCGCCACCGGCCCAGGACGACTCCTGCCCGACGTTCGAGCGATCCAGCAGCACAATGCTTTGCACTTCGGAGGCGAGATTGAAGGCCGTCAGCAAGCCAATCACCCCACCGCCGACAATCACCACTTGCTGTTGCCTGGTCATGTTCTGATCCAATCGTTAAATAGACAGAGGGTGCAAAAGGCACCCGAAAAAGAAACTCAGCGCCCCCAGCAGTCTTTGCTGGTCAGGCCGGACTTCGCATTGACCATACCCAACACACCGGTGTTGGTGATGGTCAGATCACCGCATTTGTCAGTGGCCATGCTTGAGTCAGCCTTGCGTACCGCCGTCAGCAGAAAGGTCTGGTCGGTCAGGGCTGGAGTGATGCTGTAGTAGTCATTGCCGGCGCTGAGGCCCGTCGCATCGGTGTAGACATTTTTCTGCGAGTAGAAGCGCTCCAGGAGCTGCGCCTGCTCCGAAAGCAGACCCGCCACTTCCGCGCGACGGCCCTTGTTCAGGTACTCGGTGAAACTCGGGGCGGCAATGGTCATGACAATCCCGATGATCGCAATCACGATCATGATTTCGATCAGGGTAAAACCGCGGTTGGAACTACGCATGCCTCAACTCTCACTTACTGTATTTGTCGCCACATGATGCGACGGCTGCCGCCGGATTTTTCCATCCCCGGCGTATCGTCGCCAGTGGAATCGTTTACGGCCCCGCCATTGTCACCGGTATCCTGGGTCGAATGCTCTCCGACGAAGATCACACCCTCGGACAGCGTGTCGAGGTTGTCGACCACTCCATCGGCGTTGCTGTCGAGCATCTTAACGCTGATTGCTTCGGGCAGCTTCAGGCAGACGGCCTTCAAGCCCTGATTGCCATGATAGAAACCGTACCAGTTGCCATTCGCCAGACAGGTTGGCCGGTTCAGCGCTGGCGAATCCGCTGGCGTGGCTGCATGCGCCGACATCGACAGGTCAAGCGCGACCACAACACCGAACAGGCGTGACCATAACCTGCCAGGTCGCTCAGTACTTCGCATAGATACTCTCCACCACACTGCGCGAATGCCCCGCGATGCCGACTGCGGTTACCCGATACAAGGTCGCCGGGGTATTGATTGGCACATTCACCGCATCCTGGCTGACACCGATTTTTTGCACGCCATAAAAGCCCTTGCCCGATGCGATCCAGGTCACTCCGGAAGTGGCGTTGAACCCGGCTGCGGTAATAGTCGAGGACTCGGACGGTGGTGCACATTGAACGATGCCGCTGCAAACAGGTAACGCATAACTGTCCCGTTGCACGCCACTCTCGCCCACCCGCAATGCTGCCTCGGCGCTCTGAAACGACTGGTTGTGCAAGGCGACGCTACCGGCCATTTTTTCCTGCAGGGTCGCGCTCTGCATCGAGGAGAGGCCAATCAGCGTCAGCAAGAGCAAGAACACTAGACTGACCAGCAGCGCCATGCCGCGCTGGGAATAATACGTCATGGGAGAACGACTCAATGGCATCCCCTCATGGCAAGCGGTTGCGCAGAGCGGCAACCACGTTGAAGGTTTGATCACTCACCCGGCGGCTCGGATCGGTGAGGGTCAGGCTCAGGCGTACGCTCCGAATCAGCGCGGGGTCCGGTGGGTTGCTGCTGTAGCGGGATGCAGCCAGATCAGTGGCCGTGCTGGCCAAGCCGAAGCTCACGTCGAAAGCGCCGACATTGTCCACCAGTACCTGGTCTGCTGCGGCCCCGCCCTTCATGAGCAATTGGTTGTTACTGAACCTGTAAGTCAGCCGCCGGATCGGAAATGCCTGCTGCCCTGCCGCTGGCGTCCGGCCTTCACTGTAGGCCGTCGAATGGGTTCTACAATCGGAAAGCACAGTCCAGTCCGGCTTGTCGCCATTGCTGCCGACATCCGACATCACCAGCGTCAACTGGCGGCCGCCGTTGTCCCAACGAATCGGCGTTGTACGACTGGTATGGAAATCACCGTTCTTACTTGAATCAGTGATCGTTTCCAGACAACCGAACATCCCGACCATGCGGATTTCCTTAATCATTTTGCTCAACACAAAACGCGCATCCTCCTGCATGTTCGCGGCCGCATTCTGACTGAGATAGGTGTTCTTGGCCGCGATGAAAACCTGCACCACGCCGAGCACCACGATCAGGCTCAATGCCAGGGCAATCAGCAACTCGACCAGGCCAAAGCCTTTGCTGCAACGAATCATGGGGTCGCCCCCGGATCGACGGCTGTGCGGCTGGTCAGGACGAAGCTGCGCCGCGAGTCGGCAGTATTCGCGGCCCGTGAGTCGTCCCAGTTGATCGTGATGGTGTACAGCTGCTGGTTGACGGTGACCCTGCCGGTCGCGGTGGCGCCGAGTGAGCTGACAATGTTGGCGTTGAAGTCAAAGAGGTCCTGATCCCGGGCAACGTCCGGATTGCCCGAAGCCGGAGGCGCAATGGTGTAGTCCGCAACGGCATTGGCACGAATGCGGTCCAGCATGTCGTAGGCGATAAAACTGGCCTGACTGGTCATTCGCGCGCTGTCCGTGTACTTCAGCGCATTGAGCTGAAACGCCGCTGCGCCCAGCAACCCCACTCCCAGAATGACTAACGCCACCAGGACTTCGACCAGCGTCATGCCCTCCTGCGAGCCTTGCATCCCTGCCCTCATCCGCAACGTCCACCCAATAGAATTCGTCCGTTCAAACACACTGTCAGCGTCCTGCTTTGTGCTCCCCGCCCATAGCTGATCACCACCTCCGAGGACGGCGATGACAATCCGCCCAGACTGTTGAAATCGATGGCAGTGACGCCAGAGGTTAGCGCCAGAATTGCGCCGCTGCTCATTGCCGGAACAACCCGCAATACATTGGCCAAAGCGCCAGTACCGTCGTAAATCGCCAGCTCCCCACTCCAGGCATCCCCGCCGGCTGTCGGCCGCACCCGCGTGGTATTGCCCCGATCGATGGCTTCGAGCCGGGCCACATTCAACGCTCGCCGCAGGTCCGCGATTTCGGTATCAGCCCTGGTTGTTTGCGTCGAGCGGGTAAACGCCGGGACGGCCATAGTCAGCAGGATCAGAAGAATCGCCAGCGCGATCAGCAACTCGATCAGCGTGAAACCTTTTGTACGATGCTCCATCGGGCCCTTCTGTTTCCTTCGGCTATACCTGCTGTTGCGCAGCACAACGTTCGAACGATGCTGTGCGTTGCCATTTCTCGCGCACGGATTGCGCGAGCCACAGCACGCCACGGAGGGAAATATCATGCGGCAACACGGCTTCAGCCTGATCGAACTGCTCATGGGACTGGCAATTACAGGAATTGTTCTGCTTCTGGTGACTCCGGCGTTCGCAACGCTGATCGAGTCGAACCAAAGACAGCAAGCGGCGCAGGTTCTTTTCAGTGGTATTCGCACCGCCCGGAGCGAAGCCATCGTCCGCAACCAGGCCGTGGTGATTCACGGCATCAATGGCGACTGGAGCCAAGGCTGGCGGATGATCCTGGATATCAGCGGCAAGGGGGAGATGGACAGCGACAATCCACTGTTGGCCGAACGCCAGAGCGGCGCACGCGTGTCGATTGCAGGGAACGGTTCGGTCGAAAGCTCAATACGATTCAGAGGTCAGGGCGAAGCACTGATCGGAGGCACATTACACATTTGCGCCGCTCGCGAGCCGGTAAGCCGACATCAAGTGGTCTTGGCACGGACCGGTCGCGTCAGCCTGCGCAACGACAAGGTTGAGCAGGCGTTATGCGAGAAAAGGACTGAATTCAGAGCAACGAGCGAACGCGCAGTTCTTTAGGCATCGAGAACGTGATGTTCTCCTCGCGACCGGCCAGTTCATCGGCACCGGTGGCGCCCCAGGCCTGCAACTGCTGGATCACGCCGCGCACCAGGACTTCCGGGGCGGATGCGCCAGCGGTGATGCCAATACGCTCGACGCCGTCGAACCAGCTCTTTTGCAGGTCTTCGGCACCGTCGATCAGGTAGGCCGGAGTGGACATGCGCTCTGCCAGCTCGCGCAAGCGATTGGAGTTGGAGCTGTTCGGGCTGCCGACCACCAGCACCACGTCGCACTCGTCGGCCAGTTGCTTGACCGCGTCCTGACGGTTTTGCGTGGCGTAGCAAATGTCATCCTTGCGCGGTCCACCGATGGCCGGAAAGCGTGAACGCAGAGCGTCGATAACGCGACTGGTATCGTCCATCGACAAGGTGGTCTGGGTCACGAAGGCGAGCTTTTCAGGGTTGTTCACCTGCAACGCCGCGACATCTTTCTCGTCTTCGACCAGGTAGATCGCGCCACCGTTGCTGGCATCGTACTGGCCCATGGTGCCTTCGACTTCCGGGTGACCGGCGTGGCCGATGAGAATGCACTCTCGGCCGTCACGGCTGTAGCGCGCCACTTCGATGTGGACTTTGGTCACCAGCGGGCACGTGGCATCGAACACTTTCAGCCCGCGGCCAGCCGCTTCGCTGCGCACGGCCTGGGAAACGCCGTGTGCACTGAAGATCACAATGACGTCGTCCGGCACCTGATCCAGCTCTTCGACGAAGATCGCACCACGGGAGCGCAGGTCTTCGACGACAAATTTGTTGTGGACCACTTCGTGGCGCACGTAGATCGGCGGCCCGAAAACTTCCAGGGCGCGGTTGACGATTTCGATCGCCCGGTCCACACCGGCACAGAAGCCACGGGGGTTGGCGAGTTTGATTTGCATGCTGTGCCTCGTGTCTTGCGCGCGAAAACAATGAAAAACACTGTGGGAGCGAGCCTGCTCGCGAAAGCGGTGTGTCAGACGACATCAATATTGAATGTCAGTCAGCCTTCGCGAGCAGGCTCGCTCCCACACTTTGACCCTGTCCGGTCAGTTACAGCGCTTTGACGGAAATGATTTCCACGTCAAAAGTCAGCGTCTTGCCCGCCAGCGGGTGGTTGAAGTCGATGGTCACTTGCGCGTCGTCGAACTCTTTCACCACGCCCGGCAGTTCAGTATTGGCCGCATCGTTGAAGATCACCAGCAAACCCGGCGACAGTTCCATGTCTGCAAACTGCGAGCGCGGAATGATCTGCACGTTTTGCGGGTTCGGCTGGCCGAACGCGTTTTCCGGCTCGATGCTCAGTGTACGCTTGTCACCGGCCTTGAAACCGAACAGGGCTGCTTCGAAACCTGGCAACAGGTTGCCATCACCGACCTTGAAGGTCGCCGGGGCTTTGTCGAAGGTGCTGTCCACCGTGTCGCCGTTCTCCAGGCGCAATGCGAAATGCAAGGTGACTTCCGTGTTCTGGCCGATGCGTTGCTCAGCCAATACCTGTTCAGTCATGAACGGTTTCTCCGGTCTTTTTACTTTTGAACATATCCAGTGCCAGCATCACCGCACCAACGGTAATTGCGCTGTCGGCAAAGTTGAACGCCGGGAAATACCAGCGGTTCTGCCAATGCACCAGGATGAAATCGATCACATGGCCCAGGGCAATGCGGTCATACAGGTTGCCCAGCGCGCCACCGAGCACCAGCGCCAGCGCGACCGCCAGCCAGGTCTCGTTGCGCCCCAGACGCTTGAGCCACACCACCAGCACAGCACTGACCACCACCGCGATCAAGGCGAACAGCCAGCGCTGCCAGCCGGAGCTGTCAGCCAGGAAGCTGAACGCCGCGCCAGTGTTGTAGGCCAGGGTCCAGCTGAAGTAATCGGGGATGATCACGATCTGCTGGTACATCTGGAGCTTGCCTTCGAAGTAGAACTTGCTCGCCTGGTCGATGACCAGGACCAGCAAACTCAACCAGAGCCAGCTCAGCCGTCCGAAACGGCCAACGGCATTAGGCATAGTGACGGACCTCGCCAGCGCCGCTGATGTTGTCCACGCAACGACCGCAGATTTCCGGATGTTCCGGATTCACGCCGACGTCTTCGCGGCAGTGCCAGCAACGGGCGCATTTGGCGTGGGCCGACTTGACGATCTTCAGCTTCAGGCCGCTGACTTCAGTGACGACCGCGTCCTCTGGTGCCTTCACAAACGGGGCAACGCTGGCAGTCGAGGTGATCAGCACGAAACGCAGTTCGTTGCTCAGCTTCGCCAGGTCGGCAGTCAGCGCGTCTTCGGCGAACAGCGTCACTTCGGCTTGCAGGTTGCCACCGACAGCCTTGGCTGCACGCTGGATTTCCATCTCTTTGTTGACCGCAACCTTCACTTCCATGATGCGGTCCCAGTAGGCGCGACCCAGCTCGAAGCCTTCCGGCAGTTCGCTCAGGCCTTCGTACCAGGTGTTGAGCATGACGGACTCGTTACGCTCGCCCGGCAGGTACTGCCACAGTTCGTCGGCGGTGAACGCCAGGATCGGCGCGATCCAGCGCACCAGCGCCTCGGAGATGTGGAACAGCGCGGTCTGGCACGAACGGCGGGCCTTGCTGTCGGCGCCGGTGGTGTACTGGCGGTCCTTGATGATGTCGAGATAGAAGCCACCCAGCTCCTGCACGCAGAAGTTGTGGATCTTCGAGTACACGTTCCAGAAGCGGTATTCGCTGTAGTGCTCTTGCAGCTCACGCTGCAGCAGCAGGGTGCGATCCACGGCCCAACGGTCCAGCGCCAGCATTTCTTCGGCCGGCAGCAGGTCGGTGGCCGGGTTGAAACCGGTCAGGTTCGACAGCAGGAAGCGCGCGGTGTTACGGATACGCCGGTAGGCGTCCGCACTGCGTTGCAGGATCTGCTCGGAAACCGCCATTTCACCCGAGTAATCGGTCGAGGCAACCCACAGGCGCATGATGTCGGCGCCCAGGGTGTCGTTGACTTTCTGCGGCGCGATCACGTTGCCCAGGGACTTGGACATCTTGCGGCCGGACTCGTCGACGGTGAAACCGTGGGTCAGCAGTTCGCGGTACGGCGCGTGGTTGTCGATGGCGCAACCGGTCAGCAGCGACGAGTGGAACCAGCCGCGGTGTTGGTCCGAGCCTTCCAGGTACAGGTCGGCGCGCGGGCCGGTTTCGTGGCCCATCGGGTGCGAACCGCGCAGGACGTGCCAGTGCGTGGTGCCCGAATCGAACCAGACGTCCAGGGTGTCGCTGATCTTGTCGTACTGCGGCGCTTCGGCGCCCAGCAGCTCGGCGGCGTCCAGCTTGAACCAGGCTTCGATGCCTTCGACTTCGACGCGCTTGGCAACTTCTTCCATCAGCTCGACGGTGCGTGGGTGCAGCTCGCCGCTTTCCTTGTTCAGGAAGAACGGGATCGGCACACCCCAGTTGCGCTGACGGGAGATGCACCAGTCCGGACGGTTGGCGATCATCGAGTGCAGGCGCGCCTGGCCCCAGGCCGGGACGAACTGCGTGTCTTCAATGGCCTTGAGCGAGCGCTGGCGCAGGGTGTCGCCGGTGGTCGGCTGCTTGTCCATGCCGATGAACCACTGCGCGGTGGCGCGGTAGATCAGCGGGGTCTTGTGGCGCCAGCAGTGCATGTAGCTGTGTTCGATGATGGTGGTGTGCAGCAGCGCACCGACTTCGGTCAGCTTGTCGACAATGGCCGGGTTGGCCTTCCAGATGAACTGGCCGCCGAAGAATTCCAGCGACGGCACATAAACGCCGTTGCTTTGTACCGGGTTGAGGATGTCGTCGTTGACCATGCCGTACTTCTTGCAGGTCACGAAGTCGTCCACGCCATAGGCCGGTGCGGAGTGAACCACGCCAGTACCGGCGCCCAGCTCGACGTAGTCGGCCAGGTAAACCGGCGACAGGCGGTCATAGAACGGGTGACGGAAGTTGATCAGTTCCAGCGCCGAGCCAGCGGCGGTAGCGATCACCGAACCTTCCAGCGAGTAGCGCGCCAGGCACGACTCGACCAGCTCTTCAGCCAGCACCAGCAGTTTGTCGCCGGCGTCGACCAGGGCGTAGTTGAATTCCGGGTGGACGTTCAACGCCTGGTTGGCCGGGATGGTCCACGGGGTGGTGGTCCAGATCACGATCGAGGCCGGTTTGCCCAGGGCAGGCAGACCGAAGGCGGCAGCCAGCTTGGCTTCGTCGGCAATCGGGAAGGCCACGTCGATGGTCGAGGACTTTTTGTTCTCGTACTCGACTTCCGCTTCAGCCAGGGCCGAACCGCAGTCGAAGCACCAGTTCACGGGCTTCAAGCCCTTGAACACGAAACCGCCCTTGACGATTTCAGCCAGGGCACGGATTTCCCCGGCCTCGTTCTTGAAGTCCATGGTCTTGTACGGGTTGGCGAAGTCGCCCAGCACGCCCAGACGGATGAACTCGGATTTCTGCCCTTCGATCTGCTCGGTGGCATAGGCGCGGCACAGTTCGCGGGTCTTGTCCGCGCCCAGGTTCTTGCCGTGGGTCACCTCGACCTTGTGCTCGATCGGCAGGCCGTGGCAGTCCCAGCCCGGGACATAAGGCGCGTCGAAGCCCGACAGGGTCTTCGAGCGGATGATCATGTCCTTGAGAATCTTGTTCAGCGCATGACCGATGTGAATCGTGCCGTTGGCGTACGGAGGGCCGTCGTGCAATACGAACTTCGGACGATCCTTGCCAATCTCGCGCAACTTTCCGTACAGGCCAATACTGTCCCAGCGCTGCAGGATCTGCGGTTCGCGCTGTGGCAGGCCGGCCTTCATTGGGAAGGCGGTGTCCGGAAGGTTTAGCGTGGCTTTATAGTCGGTCATTTAAGGCTCTTCATTAGCGATGGGCGCTAGGTGCGGCTAGTGCACGGGCGGCGGCGACATCCGCGCTGATCGCCGTTTTCAGTGCCTCCAGAGAGGCGAAACGCTGCTCTTCACGCAGCTTGTGGTGGAAAACCACCGTTAAACGCCGGTCATACAGATCGCCGGCAAAATCTAAAAGATGCACTTCCAGGTGGGCTTTGCCATCACCTTGAACCGTGGGCCGCACGCCGATATTGGCGACGCCGGGCCAGGTCTTGCCATCGATCTCGACGTCCACCAGGTAAACCCCGGTAAACGGTACGCGACGGCGCTTGAGTTGTATGTTGGCCGTGGGCGTACCCAACTGCCGAGCGAGCTTCTGGCCATGCAATACGCGACCAGCAATCCGGTACGGCCGCCCGAGGAGGCGTTCGGCCAGGGCGAAATCCGCGGCGGCCAGGGCATTGCGGACCTGTGTGCTGCTGACCCGGATGCCATCCAGCTCGACGGTTTGTGCCGCTTCGACGGTAAATCCCTGAAGGATGCCGGCCTGTAGCAGGAAATCGAAATCTCCCGCGCGGTCACAGCCGAAACGGAAGTCATCACCGACCTCCAGGTGCTGGACACCCAGGCCATCGACCAGAATGGTGTCGACGAACTCGCTGGCGCTGAGCTTGCTCAGGCGCTGGTTGAAAGCCAGGCACAGAACGCGGTCTACGCCTTCGGCGGCCAACAATTGCAGCTTGTCCCGCAGACGGGCCAGACGGGCCGGTGCAGTCTCCGGAGCGAAGAACTCGCGCGGTTGCGGCTCGAAAATCACCACGCAACTGGGCACGCCCAACTCGAGCGCACGCTCACGCAGTCGCGCCAGGATAGCCTGGTGGCCACGGTGTACACCGTCAAAGTTGCCAATAGTGGCGACACAGCCCCGATGCTGGGGGCGCAGATTGTGGAGGCCTCGAACCAGCTGCATAACGCGCTTCTTGCTCATAAAGTGGTCGATTATAACCACACCCGGCGGCCGACGACAGGCAACACCGTAACCCAAAGTGATCGAGCCGACAAAACCGCCGGCCCGCCCGTGTTTATCGAGGCCGGAACCTCAGCCAAGCGTCTTGCGATTGAAGTCGCGCAAACGGAAGCCCATCAACACTAACATGCCGAAATAGGCCACCACACCGGCAACGACCAAGGCACCCAGACGCAGGAAACGCTCAAGCATCTGCCCCTCACCCCAGGCCGGCATGAAATGCATCCCTGCCAGCAACACGCCAGACATCACCACCACCGCAATCACCAGCTTGAAGCCGAACTTTGCCCAGCCCGGTTGCGGCTGGTACATCTGCTGTTTACGCAGCTGATAAAAGAGCAACCCCGCATTGAGGCAGGCGCCGGCGCTGATGGCGAGCGCCAGGCCCGCGTGAGCCAGAGGACCAATCAGCAACAGGTTAAACAACTGAGTGACGACCAGCGTGAAAATTGCGATTTTCACCGGCGTGCGGATGTTTTGTTGCGCATAAAAGCCCGGCGCCAGCACTTTGATCACGATAATCCCGAGCAACCCCACGGAATAGGCGATCAACGCACGCTGGGTCATGGCCGCATCATGGGCATCGAACTGACCATACTGGAACAGGGAAACCGTCAGCGGCTCGGCCAGAATCCCCAGCGCCAGGGCGCAAGGCAATACCAGCACGAAGCACAGACGCAGGCCCCAATCGAGGATGCGCGAGTATTCGTGGCGATCCTTGCTGGCGTAGGTCTTGGCCAGGGTCGGCAGCAGAATTGTCCCCAGCGCCACGCCCAACACCCCGGACGGCAGCTCCATCAAACGGTCGGCGTAGTACATCCACGACACGGAACCGGCAACCAGGAAAGACGCGAAGATCGTGTTGATGATCAGCGAAATCTGGCTCACCGAGACACCGAGAATGGCCGGCAACATTTGCTTCATGACGCGCCACACACCGCTGTCACGCAGGTTCAGGCGCGGCAGTACGAGCATGCCGATCTTTTTCAGGTGCGGTAGCTGATAGAGCAACTGCGCCAGGCCGCCGACCAGTACCGCCCAGCCGAGCGCCATGACGGGCGGATCGAAGTACGGCGTCAAAAACACCGAAAAGATGATCATGCTGACGTTCAGCAGGGTCGGCACGAAGGCCGGCACCGAAAAGCGGTTCCAGGTATTGAGGATCGCGCCGGCCAACGACGACAGGGAAATCAGCAGGATGTAGGGAAAGGTCACCCGCAACAGACTGGAGGTCAGTTCGAATTTTTCCGGTGTGTCGGTGAAACCCGGCGCGGTGACCCAGATGACCCACGGCGCGGCGATCATGCCCAGCGCCGTGACCAGCGCCAGTACCAGCGTCAGCAGGCCCGAAACGTAGGCGATGAAGGTACGCGTCGCCTCTTCACCCTGCTGGCTTTTATATTCGGCAAGAATCGGCACGAACGCCTGGGAAAACGCCCCCTCGGCAAAGATTCGCCGCAGCAGATTGGGCAATTTGAAGGCGATAAAGAAAGCGTCAGTCGCCATTCCTGCGCCAAATGTGCGCGCGATGAGGGTGTCTCGGACAAACCCCAGAATCCGGGAAAGCATCGTGATAGAGCTGACGGCGGCCAACGATTTGAGCAGATTCATGGAAAGAGTTTGTGCCTGTCGATAAACAGCAGGCGAACTAAGCGCCTACTTGTGCGATACTCCGCGCCGCAACAGCACAGAGCCAAAGCTCGCGAGTTTACAGGTCACACGCCGGAAAGAAATATCCCGTCGCACCACGCCTACCACTTAGCGGAACGTTTCAAGCGCCCTTGACAAGACTTCAACTCATCGGCATGATTCGCGGCCTATTTTGTTTGCTATTTCCTAAAAAGTCTTTCGAGGAGCTCGACGGTGGCCAACTCACCTTCCGCCAAAAAACGTGCAAAACAGGCTGAGAAGCGTCGCAGCCACAACGCCAGCCTGCGTTCCATGGTTCGTACCTACATCAAGAATGTAGTTAAGGCCATCGACGCAAAAGACGCTGCCAAAGCTCAAGCCGCTTACGTTCTGGCTGTGCCAGTTATCGACCGTATGGCCGATAAAGGCATCATCCACAAGAACAAGGCCGCTCGTCATAAGAGCCGCCTGAATGGCCACGTGAAGGCCCTGAACGTTGCCGCTGCTGCCTAAGCGACACGCTCATTAAAAAACCGACCTCAGGGTCGGTTTTTTATTGCCTGCGATTTGATGAACACATAAAAAACTGTGGGAGCGAGCTTGCTCGCGATGACGGATTAACATTCAGCACTTGTGCTGGCTGGATATCCGCTATCGCGAGCAAGCTCGCTCCCACAGTTTGATTTGCGTGAAATTACTGGGCGTGCGCCCACGGCAAGATCGGAATCGCCGTCACCGCATTCTGCGGACTACCCTCGATCAAGCGATCGCTGTACACCAAGTACACCAGCGTATTGCGCTTCTTGTCGAGGAAGCGCACCACCTGCATGGTCTTGAACACCAGGGACGTACGCTCCTTGAACACCTCGTCACCATCCTTGAGTTCACCCCTGAAGCTGATCGGCCCGACCTGCCGGCAGGCGATGGACGCCTCGGCACGATCTTCGGCCAATCCAAGACCCCCCTTGACCCCGCCCGTCTTGGCGCGCGACAGGTAGCAGGTCACACCCTCGACCTTGGGATCATCAAAAGCCTCGACCACGATCCGGTCATTTGGCCCGACGAACTTGAACACCGTCGACACCTGGCCGATTTCCTCGGCCGAAGCCAGCAGCGGCATCGCCAACAGCAATCCCAACCATCCTTTTGCCACGCGCATTCAGGTATTCCTTCAGACCAGGATCAGGTTATCGCGGTGAACCAGTTCCGGCTCCGCCATGTAACCCAGCAGACCGACAATCGCCTCGGACGACTGACCGATGATTTTTTGCGCTTCCAGCGCACTGTAGTTGGCCAGGCCGCGGGCAATCTCACGACCGTCCGGCGCCACGCAGACCACCATCTCGCCGCGACGGAAGCTGCCCTGCACCAATTTGACCCCGACCGGCAGCAAGCTCTTGTTGCCCTGGGACAACGCGGTCACCGCGCCAGCATCCAGCACCAGGGTGCCACGGGTTTGCAGATGACCGGCCAGCCACTGCTTGCGTGCCGCCAGCATGCCGCGCTCCGGCGACAGCAGGGTGCCGATGCGCTCGCCCGCCTTGAGGCGATCCAGCACACGCTCAAGCCGCCCACCGACGATGATGGTGTGAGCGCCGGAACGGGCCGCCAGACGCGCCGCGCGCAGCTTGGTCTGCATACCGCCACGCCCCAGCGCCCCACCCGTACCGCCCGCCACCGCATCGAGTGCCGGATCATCGGCACGCGCTTCATAAATCATCTGGGCATCCGGATTATTGCGCGGATCGGCGTCGAACATGCCATCGCGATCCGTCAGGATCACCAGCAAATCCGCCTCGACCAGGTTCGCCACCAGCGCCGCCAGGGTGTCGTTGTCGCCGAATCGGATTTCGTCGGTGACCACGGTGTCATTCTCGTTGATGACCGGAATGACCTTGAGCTCGACCAATGCGCGCAAGGTGCTGCGGGCGTTCAGGTAGCGCTTGCGGTCGGACAGGTCGTCGTGGGTCAGGAGAATCTGCGCGGTATGCCGACCATGCTCGGCAAAGCTCGACTCCCAGGCCTGCACCAGCCCCATCTGGCCGATTGCAGCAGCGGCCTGAAGCTCGTGCATCGCACTGGGTCGCGAAGTCCAGCCCAAGCGGCTCATACCGGCCGCCACCGCCCCGGAGGACACCAGCACCAGCTCGACACCCGCCTCATGCAAGGCCACCATCTGCTCAACCCAGACACCCATTGCCGCGCGATCCAGGCCCTTGCCGTCCGCCGTCAGCAAAGCGCTGCCGATCTTCACGACCCAACGCTGCGCACCTGTCACCTTGCTCCGCATCATCTTCAACCTTAGCTTGAGGACAGCGCGACCTGGCACTGCCCGTGACGTTATTCGTGGCTATTCGCGACCAACGATTTACAGATACTAAAACGCCGCTCGATTGAGCGGCGCTTAAGTTTATCGCAACGAATCAGTCACGCACGTAAATGATTTCCGGACCGTCTTCGTCATCCACATCTTCTTCGTCCCAATCATCGTCACCGATGTCGTGGACCGACTTCACGCCGCTGCGACGCAGGGCACGCTTGTCATCCAGCGCCTGCAGCTGAGCGCGAGCTTCGTCTTCGATGCGCTGATCGAGATCGGCCAGCTCCTCCTTGTATGCCGGGTCATTGGCCAGGCGATCAGCACGATCTTCCATGTAACGCATGATGTCGTGGCACAGACGCTCGGTACCGAGCTTGGAGATGGCCGAGATCACGTAGACCGGACCGGTCCACTCCAGGCGATCGACGATTTCCTTGACGCGAGCATCGTGCTCCTCATCAAGAATCTGGTCGCACTTGTTCAGGACCAGCCAGCGATCACGCTCCGCCAGGGACGGGCTGAACTTGATCAGCTCGTTGACGATCACTTCAGCGGCATCCGGTGCGCTGGCGTCATCCAGCGGTGCCATGTCCACGAGGTGCAGCAGCAGACGCGTACGCGCCAAGTGCTTGAGGAAGCGAATGCCCAGACCCGCACCTTCGGAAGCGCCCTCGATCAAACCCGGAATATCGGCAATGACGAAGCTCTTCCAGCGATCGACGCTGACCACACCCAGGTTCGGCACCAGCGTGGTGAACGGGTAGTCGGCAACTTTCGGCTTGGCAGCCGAAACCGAGCGGATAAAGGTACTTTTACCGGCGTTCGGCAAACCCAGCAGACCGACGTCAGCCAGCACTTTCATTTCCAGCTTCAGGTCGCGCTGCTCACCCGGCTTGCCCGGAGTAGTCTGGCGCGGCGCACGGTTGGTACTGGATTTGAAACGGGTATTGCCCAGACCGTGCCAGCCGCCCTGCACTACCATCAATTTCTGACCGGCCTTGGTCAGGTCGCCGATGACTTCCTGAGTCGCGGAGTCGATCACCGTGGTGCCGACCGGAACGCGCAGGATCAGGTCTTCACCCTTCTTGCCGGTGCAGTCGGTGCTGCCGCCGTTGGAGCCACGCTCGGCATCGAAGTGCCGGGTGTAACGGTAGTCCACCAGGGTATTGAGGTTTTCGTCGGCCATCATGTAGATGGAACCGCCATCACCACCATCACCACCGTTCGGACCACCGTTTTCGATGAATTTTTCGCGACGGAAACTCATGGCGCCATTGCCGCCGTCACCAGCCTTTACTCGAATCGATACTTCATCAACAAACTTCATAACAAACGCCTCTCGCCATACGGACGAGCCGAAAAACAATCAAGACATAAGACTCTTGCAAAAATGAGCGCAGCGACCCCAAACCACGACACCTACATCGTACGCCGACAGCCCATACAAACAGCTTTGCAAGAGACTCACCCCACAAACGAAAAAGCCCCGTCGCGAGACAGGGCTTTTCCAGCGATCGCGCAATTAAGCTGCGACTACGCTCACGTAACGACGACCGAAGGCGCCTTTTACTTCGAACTTGATCACGCCTTCGACTTTAGCGAAGAGGGTGTGATCTTTACCCATGCCAACGCCGTAGCCAGCGTGGAATTGGGTACCGCGCTGACGCACGATGATGTTGCCTGCTTTGATAGCCTGGCCGCCATACATCTTCACGCCAAGGCGTTTGGCTTCTGAGTCGCGACCGTTACGGGTACTACCACCAGCTTTTTTGTGTGCCATGAGTTCAATTCTCCTAGTGAGGAATTAGGCTGAAATTAAGCCTGAATACCGGTGATTTTGATCTCGGTGTACCACTGGCGGTGGCCCATACGCTTCATGTGGTGCTTACGGCGACGGAACTTGATGATGCGGACTTTATCGTGACGACCTTGGGAGATCACTTCAGCCACAACGGTAGCACCAGCAACAACTGGAGCGCCGATATTCACGTCGTCACCGTTGGCAACCAACAGAACGCGATCAAAGGTAACGGATTCGCCGGTAGCGATTTCCAGTTTTTCGATCTTCAGGTATTCACCTGGGGCGACTTTGTACTGCTTGCCGCCAGTAACGATTACTGCATAAGACATGGTATTTCTCCGATAATCCTGCTCACCCAGCTCTTTATAAGAAGAGGTATTGGCTGGCATGGCTGCATGGGGCTGGAAGGCCCGCTTGCAATTGCGTAAGGCAGGTGCTGCCCAGGAAGTTCAGGGTGCGCGATTGTACGCAAGCCACGCCAGCCTTGCAAGGGGCCGTCCATCGCGCCTTGACACCTGCTGGCGTGGGTCCTAGCATGCCGCGCAACCCTTCTGGAGCGACTGTCGCTGATGCAACCCCAAGCTTTCTACCGCGCGGTGGCGGACGATTTTAGCGCCGTCGACGGCATCATCAAGAAGCAGCTGACTTCGCGGGTGCCGCTTGTATCGAAAATCGGCGATTACATCACCTCGGCCGGCGGTAAACGCCTGCGTCCCTTATTAGTGCTGTTGTGTGGCAAGGCCCTGGGCCGTGAAGGCGACGAACTGCGCCTGTTGGCCGCCACCATCGAGTTCCTGCACACCGCCACCCTGCTGCATGACGACGTGGTCGACATGTCCGGCATGCGCCGTGGCCGCTCGACCGCCAACGCCATGTGGGGCAATGCGCCAAGCGTGCTGGTCGGTGACTTCCTGTATTCGCGCTCCTTCGAAATGATGGTTGAGCTGGGTTCCATGCCAGTGATGAAGATCCTTTCGCAAGCCACGCGCATCATCGCCGAAGGCGAAGTGTTGCAGCTGTCGAAAGTGCGTGACGCCAGCACCACCGAAGAAACCTACATGGAAGTCATCCGCGGCAAGACCGCGATGCTCTTCGAAGCCTCGACCCACAGTGCCGCCGCCCTGTGCGAAGCCACGCCGGAACAGGCCGAAGCCCTGCGTACATTCGGTGATCACCTGGGTGTGGCCTTCCAGCTGGTCGACGACCTCCTTGACTACAAAGGCGACGCCGAGACCCTGGGCAAGAACGTCGGTGACGATCTGGCCGAAGGCAAGCCGACCCTGCCGTTGATCTACACCATGCGCGAAGGTACGCCGGAACAGGCCGCCCTGGTGCGCAAGGCGATCCAGAAAGGCGGAATCGAAGACCTGGAAAGCATCCGCGAAGCCGTGGAAGCCTCGGGTTCGCTGGAGTACACCGCGCAACTGGCCCGCGATTATGTGGCCCGCGCGATCAAGTGCCTCGAAGCGCTGCCCGCCAGCGAATACCGCGATGCGCTGGTTGAACTGAGTGAGTTCGCGGTAGCCCGCACGCATTAAGATCAAAAGATCGCAGACTTCGGCAGCTCCTACGCCAACCCTGTAGGAGCTGCCGAAGGCTGCGATCTTTTGCTGTCCGCCCTCTTCCGGCAAAAACCCTATACAATGTGCGCTTTTTAGCGATCCTGAATCCAAGGAGCCTTAGTGAGCACGCTGCCACCCTGCCCAAAATGCAATTCCGAATACACCTACGAAGACGGCACCCAGCTGATCTGCCCCGAGTGCGCCCACGAATGGTCCGCCAGCGGTGAAGCCGAAGCGGCGTCCGATGACTCAGTGAAAAAGGATTCGGTCGGCAATGTCCTGCAGGACGGCGATACCATCACCGTGATCAAGGACCTCAAGGTCAAGGGTACCTCCCTGGTGGTCAAGGTCGGCACCAAGGTCAAGAACATCCGCCTGTGCGATGGCGATCACGACATCGATTGCAAGATCGACGGCATCGGCCCGATGAAACTCAAGTCCGAGTTCGTCAGAAAAGTCTGATCCTGCTTTTATCCATCCCGCGCCCCGCACGGGATGGAGCCTCCCCCCCGCTTCCCCCGGTCAATCCAGGTAATAGCCAGACGCCAGTCCTTTTGACCTGACGCAATCTTTACCCGGAAAAAAGCGCAAACCGCCAATAGGCCCTTGCTATTTGATGAATAAGAATTATTCTCATCAAACCTTAAGTGGAGATGAGAACCATGACTTATTTGATCGATGCTTGGCTGGACCGCCCACACCCTTACCTCAGGATCCTGCATCGGGAAACCGGGGAAGTCTGTGCCGTGCTGGAAGAAGAAGCCTTGAGCGAGCTGCAGGACCAGGGTGACCTGGACGTCAGCGGCCTGAGTTCAAGCGAGCCGGTGGTGCTCAAGGAACTGGTGCGCAACCTGTTTCTGTTCTGCTATGCCCGGGCGTTGCGTCCGCACAGTGAACTGCACCACAAGATCGAAGTATGAAACACCGTAAAAACTGTGGGAGCGGGCTTGCTCGCGAAAGCGGTGTGTCAGGCAACCTGTTTGTCGACTGAATAAACGCCTTCGCGAGCAAGCCCGCTCCCACATTAGCCCGACGCAATATCGGGCCAGGTATTACAGAACGTCAAGCAGCTCGACGTCGAACACCAGTACGCTGTGCGGCGGGATGCCGCCAACGCCTTGAGCGCCGTAAGCCAGTTCGCTCGGCACGTACAGGCGCCATTTGCTGCCGGCATTCATCAGTTGCAGGGCTTCGGTCCAGCCGGCGATCACGCCGCCAACCGGGAATTCTGCAGGCTGGCCGCGCTCGTAGGAGCTGTCGAACACAGTGCCGTCGATCAGGGTGCCGTGGTAGTGAGTACGCACGGTGTCTTCACGGGATGGCTTGGCGCCTTCGCCAGCAGTCAGAACTTCAAACTGCAGGCCGGAAGCCAGGGTGGTGATGCCTTCACGCTTGGCGTTTTCAGCCAGGAAAGCCAGGCCTTCGCCAGCGGCCGCTTCAGCCTTGGCTGCAGCTTCGGCCTGCATGATTTCACGGATGACCTTGAAGCTGGCGGACATTTCTTCCTGACCCACACGGCTTGGCTTACCGGCGAATGCGTCGGTCAGACCCGCCAGGATCGCGTCCAGGCTGACACCCGGTGGCGGGTTGTCACGCAGTTGGTCGCCCAGCTGACGGCCAATACCGTAGCTGACGCGGGTTTCGTCGGTGGACAGATTTACTTCGGACATGACACTGCTCCGCTGTGCGGGCGGCCTGGAACTTGCCGTGCGTGCACAGCGCGTCCCGGAGCGCCCGGAACCAAAAGGGCCAGCAGACTAGCACAGATGTCATGCCATTGATGAGGGACGTCAGGCGATCGGCACCTTCAGGTTTTCCTCCATATCGGCAACCAGCCCGCACATCTCGTCATGTACGACGGTGTGCACAAGGTTGAAGTGCAGCTTCGGAAAGGAGCGCAGCACATCACGGGCATGCTCCACCGAACGCAGGCTCATCATGTGCCCGTGCGTATCGCTCAAGGGATACGCCGCGCCATGCATCCGCGCCTCAAGCAGGTAGATGCCGCCCTCCATGGAGATCAGGTTCAGCTCATCGACCTTCCCGGCGACGGCATAGGCATTCAACTCTTGCAGGTTCATGAACGCACCTCACGCAATGGCGAGCCAACATACTTACAGGGATAGGCTCCGGTGCATCAAAGCACAAGCCACAGACGTCGCCGCCCGTCTGTTTTGCAACCCTGTGGGAGCGTGGCTTGCCCGCGATGGCATCACTGCGGTTCATCGTTAGACCGAGGTGATGCCATCGCGGGCAAGCCACGCTCCCACAATGGAAGTTGAAATCAGTGCTTGGTGACTTTATCCAGGTAACCCATGGCGAATGCCGAGACCACGAAGGTCATGTGGATGATCACGTACCACTGCAGATGTTCGGGGTCGACGTTCTTGGCGTCCATGAAGATGCGCAGCAGGTGAATGGACGAGATCGCCACGATCGACGCGGCCACCTTCATCTTCAGCGACGAAGAGTCCATGGTGCCGAGCCAGTTGAGCTTTTCCTTGCTGTCGTCGATGTCCAGTTGCGAGACGAAGTTCTCGTAGCCGGAAATCATCACCATCACCAGCAAACCGCCCACCAGCGCCATGTCGATCAACGACAGCAGCACCAGGATCAAGTCCGATTCGGCCATCGAGAACACGTTCGGGATGACGTGGAAGACTTCCTGGAAGAATTTCAGTGCCAGCGCCAACAGCCCGAGGGACAGACCGAAATAGATCGGCGCCAGCAGCCAGCGCGAGGCGTACATTGCATTTTCGATAAAGCGTTCCATTGAATCTCACATGTGGACTGTAAATGGCGGCGAGTATATCAGTCGCCCGCCCCTATCCAGAAGCTGCCAGAAAACGTCGAAAAATCCGCCACCTGCGCCTGTGTATCAAGGTTTTTCTGCTAGTGTCCAAATCATTGAACGCTCAGTGATATTGGACAGGAAGACTGGAAATGGATGTGCGATTGCCTATGACGAGTGCCGGAGTTTGCCTGGCACTGCTGCTAAGTGGCTGCTCACCCAGCGATGAAAAACGCCAGGTCAGCCTCGAAGAAAAAACCGCGCAGTTCGAAAAGTCGCTGGACGCCATCCAGGATCCGAAGCTCAAGGATGCCGTGTCGGAGCTGGGCGGCTCACTGCTGCTGCTCGAGCGCGCGCAACTCAAGCTCGACAGCAAACCGGTGGAAACCGAATACGGCGAAGACGCCCTTGCCATGCTCAAGCACTACCCGACCCCGCAGGCCCTGGTCGACACCTACATCAACGGGTTGTTCGTGCTGCAAAAGGATTCCAGTTCCGACTACCTGACCGATCTGCAACCGGTGTTTCCCTTCACGTTCAGCGTTCCTGCCGCGTTTTTGTTTCCCCACGGCCTGGAATGGCAGTCCGTCACCCTGAGCAATAAACGGGTCATTGCCTTCCAGCCGGAATGGTCGGAAACCGACCCCGGCATTCAACTCAGCCCATCGAGTTCCAACCTGACCAACCCCG
Source organism: Pseudomonas sp. GW821-FHT07G06 (assembly GCF_058986625.1). Lineage (NCBI taxonomy): Bacteria > Pseudomonadati > Pseudomonadota > Gammaproteobacteria > Pseudomonadales > Pseudomonadaceae > Pseudomonas > Pseudomonas sp. GW821-FHT07G06. Next base: position 230,762 of record NZ_JBYSVW010000009.1, on the reverse strand, counting down.
ACGACCTGACAGTCGCCTACCCCTTCATCGAAGGCCTCGACATCGACAAAAAAAAGCAGCCGCAGCCGGTGAGCCTGCAGGGTAAGGTCGAAGTCATCGCGCCCCGCCGGCTCTACAGTTTCGACCTGACGAAAAAGGACATCGGCCAGACCCGCACCAATGACAACCTGAGCGTCACCTTGCTCTCACTGACGAACAACTACGCGGAAATCGAATACAACAACAGTGCGCCGCTGGCGCCTGAAGTCAGTGAAACACCACTGAGCCCGTTGATCGTCCAGGCCAGGGACAGCACCGGGCAATACATCACGCGCGCAGGCTCGATCAACGAAACCGCGGCACAAATTGCCTTCTATCGGCAGCAACTGGCCAAGATGCAGCAACAAAAGAGCTGGAGCGAGGCACTGGAAAAGCAACTCGACGAAGAACAACGCGCCTTTGAGAAACGGCAGGCCCGACGCTATTCGAAGGTGTATTTCAACGGGACGATCGAGACCCTCGAAGTCAACATGCTGGATTTTTCCGCCGCCACGGTCACCCGCAAGGACCTCGACCTGCCGGTCCGGCGCTTCGATGCCGAGACCTCGGACAAGGCCATTCAGCCCTTGAACCTGCCCGTGGTGGTCTATGACGACCAGGCGGCAACCTGGCTAAAAGGGGCAACGCTGAGCGAGGATCAACTGAAAAAAAACGTCAGCATCAGTCAGTCGGTCGACGACCCCAGCGCTGCTCGAATCGAATTCACCCATTTACGCAGCTTCAACGATGAGCTGCTGGGCACATCGCTCAACCCCGGTGAAAGCCCGGTGAGTTTCTTTACCGAAGACGCGCGTGGCAAACGCGACGAGCCGATCGAGCTGCCACCCGAGGCCTACCAGATCGACCCGTTGCGCGGCACCATCACCTACGATCTGAATCTGTTTCCGGAAACGCCGGCCTACGCCGTGGGCTCGATGCCACTGTTCCTGGCCACAATCGAGCAAAAAACCGTCGATACCCGTCAACTGCCCAAAGGCCTCGAGCTCAAGGACAATGCCCTGGTGGTGAATCTGAAAGCATTTCCCGCCCAGGACTGGCGCTTTTTCGCCAAGGACGACAGCGGCAATTACTTGAAGGAAATTCTATCGGTCAGCCATGGCGCGAACGCACAGGGCCGGGCGCAATTTGCCGTGCATTACTTCTACGGGCAGCCTACGCGCCTGGAAACCTATCAGCGCACTGACCTCGCCACCGTGCAGTATGGTTTCGAGGTCAAGCTCGACAAGGCCGACATGACACGCCTTGATCAATAGTGCGACTCAATGCTCGGGGTGAAACTCGAAGCCGCCCAGGTTGCGGCAGCGACCACCGTTGATTTCCCGCAATTGGGCTTGCAGGTGCAGGCACCAGATTTGCGGATCGTCGGCCAACTCGTAGCCGTGCAAGGTCAGGCTTTCAACGATGGTGTCGAGGATTGATTCAGCGGCGATTGGACCATGAAACGGACCTTGGGCCTTGATGGCCGAAGGTTGTTCACCGGCCATTCCGGCGGCGAACAGCAGAGTCCACATGCCTGTGTCTCCTGCCAACGGACGGATGGCACACTCGATACGGGTCACAAGACCCAGGCATTGACGGGTGAGGCAGAGGTTGCGCGACATGGCGGCGACCCTCGGTAGATCCGGTATTCAGCCCCCATGTGAAGGCTGTTTCGATCCTGTGATTACTGTCGATATCCCTGAGCAGAGAATAGAAGAAAAGTCCGGCTTGCAGGCCGAGGCAAGACCGAAAGGCGCCGAATGGTCATAGTGTGAATATTGACGTCATTTCGACGACGCTTTTCGATGCCCACCACAAAAAAACTTGTGGGAGCGAGCTTGCTCGCGATGGCGGTCGAACATTCAACATATTGGTCGAATGAAATTCCGCTATCGCGAGCAAGCTCGCTCCCACAAGGGATTGCACAGTTTCAGATCAACGATGCATCACGCCGGCTTGGTTTCCGCCAATGCCTCTTGCGCCAACTCCTTCTCGGCTTCCTTCAGATCATCCTCGCTGATCATTTCCGCGATAACCCGCAAGCGCTCCACGACCCGCGCGTTCACACTGCCTTCAGGGAACTCGCCATTTTCGTCCGGTTCGCCGGCCGGCTCGCCGACCAGCAAACTCAAGGCTTCGTCAGCCTGACGGACCGCGTAGACATGGAACTGCCCCGCACGCACCGCCGCCAGCACCTTCTCGTCGAGCATCAGCGTGGCGACGTTGGCGTGAGGAATGATTGCCCCCTGCTCGCCAGTCAACCCGCGGGCTTCGCACAGGCGGAAGAAGCCCTCGATCTTCTCGTTGACCCCACCGACCGCCTGCACTTCGCCGAACTGGTTGATCGAACCGGTGATGGCAAAGCACTGTTTGAGCGGGGTTTTCGACAAGGCCGAGATCAAGGTGCAAGCCTCGCCCAGGGACGCACTGTCGCCATCGACATAACCATAGGATTGCTCCAGGGCGATGCTCGCGGAAATCGCCAGCGGGAATTCCTGGGCGTAGCGGCTGCCCAGATAACCCGTGAGGATCATCACGCCCTTGGAGTGGATCGGCTGGCCGAGGTTGACCTCGCGCTCGATGTCGACAATACCGCTGCCACCCGGGTACACCGTGGCGGAAATCCGCGCCGGCACACCGAAAGCCGAGTCGCCGACCTCCAGCACGGTCAAGCCGTTGCACTTGCCGACCGCTGCGCCATCGGTGTCGATCAGGATGATCCCGGCCAGCATGTCGTCGAGAATCCGCGCCGAAACCCGCCCGGTTCGCGTGGCCTTGGCCTTGAGCGCCCGTTCGATGTGCCCGGCGTCGGTCATTCCATCACCGGCCAGGTGGCGGATGAAATCGGCCTCGCTGACCAGCTGGAACAAGTCACCGATACGCGCCGACAAGCGCCCCTGGTGCTCGGCCAGGCGGGCGCTGTAAGTCGCCAGACGCGCCACCGCATCAGCGGTCAGCGGTGCCATACCTTCTTCGGAAGTACGGGTTTTGAGCAACTGGGCGAACTGCTCCAGGCTCTCGTCGACCATCGGGATGTCCTCGTCGAAATCCACCAGGACGCGGAACATTTCCTGGAAGTCCGGATCGAGGTCTTGCAGCGTGTAATACAGCTGACGAGCACCGATGATGACGACTTTGACCTGCAGCGGAATGTGTTGCGGTGTCAGGGTCACAGTGGCCAGACGGCCCAGTTCGCCCAGCGGTGATTCCATTTTCAGCTTGCGCGATTGCAGGGCGCGTTTCAGCGCGTCCCACACGAATGGCTCGCTGAGCATCTTGTCCGCTTCAAGGATCAGGAAACCACCGTTGGCCCGATGCAAGGCCCCCGGCCGCAGTTGGCGGTAGGTGGTGTACAGCGCGCCCTGGTCGGTGCTGTACTCGATACGACCGAAGAGGTTTTCGTAGGTCGGGTGCGGCTCGAACACCACCGGCGCACCGCCGCTGGCCGAGTGACCGACCACCAGGCTCGGCGCGTATTGCTCTTCCAGCAACTTGCGGGCGACAGCGTCGGTCTTGCTGTCGTCCACCAGTTGCTCGACCACGGTCTTGAGCAAATACACCTGCATGGCTTGCAGATAACCGCAAACCGCCGCGTTCTCGGCGTACTTCTCCGACAATGGCGACAACAAGGGCTGCAAGGCCAGAGTGATGGTTTCTTCGTTCAGGTGACGCAACTGGTTGCTCGACTCACGCTTCCATTGCGGCAGGCTGGCGAGCTCTTCGTTCAGACGCTCTTCCAGTGCCGAAATATCCTCGTGAAAGCGCTCGCGTTCGGCTTCCGGCAACTGGGCGAATTCAGCTTCGTCCAACGCCTTGCCGTCGCCCATCGGGGTGAAGGCGATATTGCTGGCGTCGCGGTAGAGCGCGACGTCCTTTTCCAGCGCCAGACGCTCGATGACGTCCAGGGCCTTGTCGTAGCGCTGATTGAAGGCGCGGTCGATGCCACTTTTCTTCTGCTGGTAGGACGGATGCTCGAAGACAGCCGGAAACGTCGCCAGCAGGTTGTCGATCAAGCCGTTGATGTCACCGATGAAGGCACCGGCGGTACCCGACGGCAGTTCCAGTGCGCGCGGCTCGCGCGGCTCATCGAAGTTGTTGACGTAGACCCAGTCCGCCGGAGTCTGCAGGCGCTTGCCTTCGGCCTTGAGGTAGCGTTTGACGAACGAGAACCGGCCAGTGCCGTGCTCGCCCATGACGAATACGTTGTAACCGGGGCGTGGCATGGCCACACCGAACTGCAAGGCTTCGACCGCACGTTCCTGGCCAAGCACACCGCGAAAGGGCTCCAGATCATTGGTGGTAGAGAAGCTGAACTGTTCAGCGGAAAACGGACGGGTCAGCGCTTCGGGCGCTAGACGCAAGCTGGCAGCAACAGGATCAGGCATCGGGCTTCCTTAACAATCAGGCGGGGCAGATGGCAGCATTCTGGCGCTGCCCATGCCCGACTGGCAAGGAGCGCCGCAGGCCTGAGCATCGTCAATCGGCCAACCCCAGGCGGGCCGGGCTTGCGCCGACGTTTCCCATGAATGTTTTGCAAAAAATCACGGAACCCCGCGATCGTGCCTAAACTCCAAACTGCGCGGCTGGACTAATGACCGGCCCACTGGCACCAGACGGGCCAGAACCCCTTGTCAAATTGGTATGCACATAAAGAGAACAAAGCTATGAAACGGATTCTTCTTGGTACTCTCTTCACCGCTGTATCCATCAACGCCATGGCTCAGGCGCCAGGCGGCCCGGATTGCGGTTGGGGCAACATGCTGTTCGAAGGCCAGCGTGGTACTCCGGCTCACTTCCTGGCATCCACCACCAACGGCACTTCCGGCAACGCAACCTTCGGCATGACATCCGGCACCAACGGTTGCGCAACCAATGCGTCGCTGACCTACGGCGGCAAATCCTGGTTTGCCATGAACGGCATGATGAACGAGCTGTCCGAAGACATGGCCAAGGGTCAGGGCGAAGCGCTGACCACCTATGCCGTGGTACTGGGCGTAGCGCCGGAAGACCGTGCGCACTTCGCCGCTGTCACTCACGAGCACTTCCAGCAGATCTTCAGCAAGGCTGACGTGACTGCCGAAGATGTGCATACCAACACCCTGGCCGTGCTCAAAGCCGACCCTCGTCTGGCCAAGTACGCCACTCAAGCTTAAGCTCGACCCGCCCCGCTTCTTTCGGGAAGCGGGTTTTGTTTTTTGGACCTGCCCCCTTTTCGGGTAATGCCAACCATCTGTAGGAGCTGTCGAGTGAAACGAGGCTGCGATCTTTGTTTTTAAAAGATCAAAAGATCGCAGCCTCGTTTCACTCGACAGCTCCTACAGGTGAAGGACAACAATTGCGCTGGTCCTGTTTTTTTCCTGTTTAAGTTGCCGACTATGTTCAAACGCCTTGCCTGGCTGGCGCTGTGTGTCTGCGCCCCGCTGTCCGCCGCGCCTCACATCGATCCACAACGTTTGCAGCAACTGGCCAACGACCCTTTCTGGATATCCCTGGGCCATTACGAAACCGCCAAGCTCGGCGGCTGGCGCAGCTATGTCAGCGACCGGAAATTCTTCCTCGCCGCCGATGGCAATGAACATCCGGACCATGAACTGGCGGCGACTGTACAAGCCTTGTACGCTCCGGCCAGTGCCGGTGAACAACACGCGCAGTGCGTCTACCCGGCCCGTACCCGCTGGCTCAAGGAACAACTCGACCTGACCGGTCTGCCAACGCCGGACTGCGCAGCGTTCAAACAATGGTTCAAGGACGTCTCGCCCGACAGCGCGGTGATGATATTCCCGGCGGCCTACCTGAACAGCCCTTCCTCGATGTTCGGCCATACCCTGCTGCGCATCGACCAGGCCGAAGTGAAGAGCGACAAGACTTCGCTGCTCAGTTACGCGATCAACTTCGGCGCCTACATCGAGGGCTCGGACAACAGCATCATTTATGCCTGGAAAGGCCTGATGGGCGGTTATCCCGGCCTGTTCGCAATGGTGCCCTATCAGGAGAAGCTCTCGGAATACCGCAGCCTGGAAAACCGCGACCTGTGGGAGTACCGCCTTAACCTGACCCCACAGGAAACCGCGCGCATGGTCGAGCATGTCTGGGAGCTGAAGCAGATCAAATTCGACTATTTCTTCTTCGATGAAAACTGCTCGTACCGCTTGCTGGAACTGCTGCAAGTGGCTCGCCCGGGCCTGCGCCTGACCGAGCAATTCCCTCTCACGGCCATCCCCACCGACACCGTCAAGGCCGTGAAAGCGGCCGGACTGGTGGAATCGATCCAGTATCGCCCGTCCCGGGAGCGCGAGTTGCTCAGTCGCGCCGAGCCGTTGAACCCTGAAGAGCAGCAATGGGTGCTGAAAGTCAGCGCCGACCAGAATCGATTGCAGGATCCGACATTCAAGGCTCAGCCCCGCGACCGCCAGGCGCTGATCATCGATGCCGCCTATCGCCTGGAGCGCTATCGCGCCAACGGCCAGGAACGCGATCCGGCGCGCGCCCAGCGCAGCTTCGAACTGCTGCGGGCGATCAACCAGAACCCGGCGCCGGAGCTGAATATCCCGCAACCCGGCCTGCCCGAAGACGGTCACGAGTCGCGCACCTGGCAGCTCGGTCTCGGCACCCTTGGAGACAAGGCCTTTGGCGAGTACGGCTTGCGCATGGCCTATCACGACCTCAATGACAACAGCGAAAGCTTTCCCCTTGGCGCGCAGATCGAAATCCTGCAATTGAAACTGCGCCAGTACGAAGGCAACGACTGGCAGGTGCAGCAACTGGACCTGGCAACCATTCGCTCCCTGACCCCGCGTAACGAATTGCTGCAACCGCTGTCATGGCAAGTCACGGGTGGCCTGGAACGGGTGCCGGGCAAGCACGATGACCAAACCCTGGTCAGCCATGTCAACGGCGGTGGTGGTGGAACCTGGCAACTGAGCGAGGACATGCTCGGATTTGTCCTGGGCACTGTGCGCATCGAGCACAACAACGACTTCGCCGAATTCATCGCGCCGGCCGCCGGTTTCAACAGTGGGGTGCTGTGGAAAAACCCGCTGGGCAATCTGAGCCTCGAAGCCAAGGGCGATTACTTCACCAATGGTGAAGTGCGCCGCAGCTTGAGCCTGAATCAGCAGTGGGAAATCTCCCGCAATCTCGGGCTGCGCTTGAGCGCCCAGCGCGAGTTCAGCCATTTGGCGACGGCCGAGAACGAAGTGATGCTTGAGCTGAAGTGGTATCACTACTGACCCAAACGCACCGCAAATCCCTGTGGGAGCGAGCCTGCTCGCGAAGGCGTAGTGTCAGCCAACATCTATTGGACTGACTCACCGCCTTCGCGAGCAGGCTCGCTCCCACACAGGTTATGTGACGCCCGACGAATCCACTTCTAGACTTTCCCTATCAGCCGCTTATCGGCCTCGGAGAGTGAAATGTGGCGGCCTGCAGGATGGTTGGCTGTGTTGTTGCTGATCGCAGGTTGCCAGTCAACCCACGATGACCTGCTCGCCAAAGGTTACCCGCCCGCCTTCGCCGATGGCTTCGATGACGGTTGCAGCAGTGGCCGGCAGGCCGCCGGGGCGATCACTGGCGAGTTCCGCAAGAATGTCCCGCGCTACCTCAAGGATCCGTTGTACGCCGAAGGCTGGGGCGATGGCTTTCGCCAGTGCCAGGCCATGCGGGATAACCAGGACAGCGGGGATGGGCGCAACAGTCATCTGCAAGAACGGGACAAAGCCTGGCAGCAGCAGAAAGACCAGGACGCTGCCCGGGCCTATCGCTCGCCGTAAGTCGCTTTCAGACATCCAGTGAAACCAAATGCCTGCGACCATGGCCCAAATCCTATATCGGGAGAATTTCATGAGCCGAGCCTTCGTCAATGAAGATAACGCTGCCGCGCAGGCCGATCAGCCTGTCGAACGACAGGTCAGCGCGCAGCCCAATTACGTGACGCCGCAAGGCCTGAGCCTGTTGCAGGGCAAAGTCGCCGAACTGCAAGCCCTGCACGCCGAACAATCGGCAAAAGGCGAGCAGGCCGACAAGCAGCGCCTGGCCGATCTCGAGCGTGATTTACGCTACTTCAAGCAGCGTTTGGGAAGTGCTCAGGTGGTGCCCGCCGCGACCTCGACCGAAAAAGTGCAGATCGGCAGTTGGGTGACCTACGCCGATGAACACGCCACCGAACGCCGGGTACAACTGGTGGGCGAAGATCAGGCCGATGCCGCCCACGGCCTGATCAATTGGGGTTCACCGCTGGGCCGGGCACTGCTCGGTGCACGACTCAACGATGAAGTGCTGTGGCAGCGCCCTGCCGGGGATCAACTGATTGAAGTGATCCGTATCGAACCGGCTTAGACCACGCCCTGGGCCAGCATGGCATCGGCAACTTTGACGAAGCCGGCGATGTTCGCGCCCTTGACGTAGTTGACCCGGCCATTCTCTTCGCCGTAATGCACGCAGGCGTGGTGGATCGACTGCATGATCGCGTGCAGTTTGCTGTCCACTTCACCACCGGTCCACGCCAGGCGCATGGCGTTCTGCGACATCTCCAGCCCGCTCACCGCCACGCCACCGGCATTGGACGCCTTGCCCGGCGCGAACAGAATATCGGCCTCGATGAACAGGTCCACCGCCTCCAGGGTGGTCGGCATGTTCGCACCCTCGGCCACACAAATGCAGCCGTTGCGCAGCAAGGTGCGAGCGGCTTCGGCATCCAGTTCGTTTTGCGTCGCGCACGGCAGCGCGATATCGCAGCTCAGGCTCCACGGAAGCTCACCTGCGCGGAACTCCAGGCCAAAACGGCCGGCCAGTTCACGGATGCGTCCGCGCTGTACGTTTTTCAGTTCCAGCACCGCCAGCCATTGCTCCTCGGTCAAACCGCTTTCGCAATACAACGTGCCTTCGGAGTCGGACAGCGAAATCACTTTGCCGCCCAGGTCCATGACCTTGCGCGCCGCGTATTGCGCGACGTTGCCAGAGCCGGAGATCGCTACGCGCTTACCTTCCACGGCCAGACCGCGGCGCTTGAGCATTTCCTCGGCGAAGTACACGCAACCGAAACCGGTGGCTTCCGGGCGAATCAGGCTGCCGCCGTAGCTTGGGCCTTTGCCGGTCAGCACGCTGGTGAACTGGTTGCTCAGGCGCTTGTACTGACCGAACAGGAAGCCGATTTCCCGCGCGCCGACACCGATATCCCCGGCCGGCACGTCAACGTCCGCGCCAATGTGGCGGTACAGCTCGCTCATGAAGGCCTGGCAGAAGCGCATGACTTCCGCGTCGCTTTTGCCTTTGGGGTCGAAGTCCGAACCACCCTTGCCGCCGCCCATGGGCAGTGAAGTCAGGGAGTTTTTGAAGGTCTGTTCGAAGGCGAGGAATTTCAGGACGCCCATGTTCACCGACGGGTGAAAACGCAGGCCACCCTTGTACGGACCGATCGCGCTGTTCATCTGGATGCGGAAACCACGATTGACCTGGACCTTGCCCTGATCGTCGACCCACGACACGCGAAACACCACCGCCCGCTCCGGCTCGCAGATGCGCTCCAGGATGCCGGAGGTCAGGTAATGCGGATTGACTTCAAGAAAGGGCCACAGGGTACGCAGGACTTCTTCGACAGCCTGGTGAAATTCGGGTTGATCCGGGTCGCGTTTTTTCAGGCGCGCAAGGAAGGATTCGACGGATTCGATCATGGAAAAGTCTCGGCAAATTTATTGTCGTTGGAGGAGATTGAGCCGGACTGTAACAAACGATTCGCGCACAAGAACAGAGCAAAATGTCGCATTCATGAAATTAAATGGTGCACAGGATATAAAACAGACTGCTTTTTAGCCTGATATTGCACCTGAATGGGGATTCACCATTCAATTCCTGCACCATCAGGAATACCGCCTTCGCGAGCAGGCTCGCTCCCACAGGGAAACGCATTCAAATGTGGGAGCGAGCCTGCTCGCGAATGGCGCGACTCGGTGTCATTGAAAAAGCACAGGCAAAAAAAACGGAGCCCGAAGGCTCCGCTCTTTATGCAACCAACCCGATATCAGGCCAGTTTTTTGTGCCGTACACGATGCGGCTGGGCAGCTGCTTCGCCGAGACGCTTTTTACGGTCGGCTTCGTACTCGGTGTAGTTGCCTTCGAAGAACACCGCTTGCGAGTCGTCTTCGTACGCCAGGATGTGCGTCGCGACGCGGTCAAGGAACCACCGGTCGTGGGAGATCACAATGGCAGCGCCCGGGAAGTCCAGCAGGGCTTCTTCCAGGGAACGCAGGGTTTCAACGTCGAGGTCGTTGGACGGTTCGTCGAGCAGCAGGACGTTGCCGCCCTCTTTCAGGGTCAGGGCCAGGTGCAGGCGACCACGCTCACCACCGGACAGGTCCTTGACGAACTTCTGCTGATCGCCGCCCTTGAAGTTGAAGCGACCGACGTAGGTGCGCGACGGGATCTCGTAGTTGCCGATGCGGATCTGGTCGGAACCGTCGGAAATCTGCTGGAACACCGTCTTGCTGCCGTCCAGGTCTTCGCGGCTCTGGTCCACGCAAGCCAGTTGCACGGTTTCGCCGACTTCGATGCTGCCCGAATCCGGCGTTTCCTTGCCCATCAGCATGCGGAACAGGGTCGACTTACCGGCACCGTTACCGCCGATCACGCCGACAATGGCGCCTTTCGGCATGGAGAACGACAGGTTGTCGATCAGCACGCGATCGCCGTAGCCCTTGGTGACGTTCTTGAATTCGATGACCTTGTCACCCAGGCGCGGACCGGCCGGGATGTAGATCTCGTTGGTTTCGCTGCGCTTCTGGAATTCCTGCGATTGCATTTCTTCGAAGCGTTGCAGACGAGCCTTGGATTTCGACTGGCGGGCCTTGGCGCCTTTGCGCACCCACTCCAGTTCTTCCTTCATGGCCTTTTCATGAGCCGACTGCTGCTTGGATTCGGCAGCCAGACGATCGGACTTGGCTTCCAGCCAACCCGAATAGTTGCCCTCGTACGGAATGCCCGCGCCGCGGTCGAGTTCCAGAATCCAGCCAGCGACGTTGTCCAGGAAGTAACGGTCGTGCGTGATCGCAACCACAGTGCCCGGGAAGTCGTGCAGGAAATGCTCGAGCCATGCAACGGAGTCGGCGTCCAGGTGGTTGGTCGGTTCGTCGAGCAGCAGCATGTCCGGGGCGGACAGCAGCAGGCGGCACAGGGCCACGCGACGTTTTTCACCACCGGACAGGTGTTCGACCTTGGCATCCCAGGCCGGCAGGCGCAACGCATCGGCGGCGACTTCCAGCTGGCGCTCCAGGTTGTGGCCGTCGCTGGCTTGCAGGATGGCTTCGAGCTTGGCCTGTTCGGCGGCCAGCTTGTCAAAGTCGGCATCCGGATCGGCGTAGGCCGCGTAGACCTCGTCCAGACGCGCCTGGGCGTCCTTGATCACGCTGACCGCTTCCTCGACCACTTCACGCACGGTCTTGGTCGGATCCAGTTGTGGTTCCTGCGGCAGGTAGCCGATGTTCAGCTCCGGCATCGGACGGGCTTCGCCCTCGAATTCGGTGTCAACGCCAGCCATGATTTTCAGCAGCGTGGACTTACCCGAACCGTTGAGGCCGAGGACACCGATCTTGGCGCCGGGGAAGAACGACAGAGAAATGTTTTTCAGGATTTCCCGCTTCGGCGGAACAACTTTGCCCAGCCGATGCATGGTGAATACGTATTGAGCCATGGAGAACCTAGGGTCAGTGACTGATGAATGATTAGGGCGCAGGTGATGCCTGGCCAGGCTGTGCGCGTCGCTCGCTTGAGGCTATCAATACGTGCGCGCTGAAAAAGCCTGAGTCTAGGAGCTGGAACGCTCCCGCGTAACCGGCAAAGCTACCTTAATGACCGATGGCAGTCCAGCCGACGGGCTGGGGCTGGCACTTCGCCACAACTCAAGGCATGCTAGCCGCCCTTCGGGCGTCCGGCTTATAGTGCACGTCGCGCCAGTCCAGCCAAACCGCAGGATTACAGCTTGTCCAATGTCCCTCCGCCCCTGACTTCCAGTGCGCCGACCATAGCGCCCGGCTCCCCCCTGCGCGGGACCTTGAAGGGCACCTTGGCGACACTTGCATTGTTGTTGCTGGCATTGCTGTTCTGGCAGTTGCTCGATCAGTTGCGCGAAACCCAGAAAAACCAGCGCCAGTACACCATCGACTACACCGCCGATCTGGCCGCTCAGGTCAGCCTGAACATGGCACTCAACGCGCAGATCGCCCTCAACCTGTTGCCCATCGTAGAGCAACCGCAGGATGCCGATGAGCTGCAGGCCCTGCTGCGCAAACTGCAACAGTCCCTACCGGAACTGCGCAGCCTGGCCTTGCTCAGCCCCTCGGGGAAAATCATCAGTGACAGCGCTCCCGACAGCGATGACAGCGACTACCTGGGTGAACTGGTACGCCGCAGCCACGCCCAGGCGCACTACTTCAGCAATGCCACCGATGGTTCCGTGGTGCATTTATTGTTGCATCAGGCCAGCGGCAGTTCCCGGGGCTACTGGGCCTTGCGCCTGACACCGACCTTCTTTTCCACTTTGACCAAGCAAAGCGAGATGGGCAGCCGTCCGCTGTGGCTGGTGGAAAACCGCATCAATCATCAGATCATCAGCCGTGACGAAGGGCTGCCCTCGGTCAATCCGGGCACACTGACCGAGGACGATGTCGCCAACAGTGTGCTGACGGTTCCGCTGAGCAACAGCGATTGGCAATTGCGCGGCTTGTTTGACCGTCAGCGCGTACTGGAAGAACTGCTGCCGGCGTTCATCGGCAAATGCCTGCTGGGCCTGGCGTTTTCCATGCTGCCGTTCATCGCGTTGCTGAACATGCGCCGGCGTCAACGCCAATTGAATGAAGGCCGCCGACGTTATCAGGACATTTTCGAAGGCACCGGCGTGGCCTTGTGTGTCCTCGACATGTCCGGGCTGAAGAGCTTTTTCGACAAGGCACAACTGCAGGACAGCGAACAACTGCAAGCGTGGCTGGCGATCCCGGAAAAACGCCGGCAACTGCTGCAGGAGCTGCGGATCACCGAGGTCAACCAGGTCGCGCTGCAGTTGCTCAATGTCGATAACGCCCATAAAGCCTGGAAGCTGCTGATCGACGGCCATCCGCTGGACGGCACCGCCATCGGCAACCAGGTGCTCGACGCGGTGCTCAACCAGCAGCAACAGCTTGAGCTGGAAATCAAATTGCAGGATGCCGGCGGGCGCGACCAGCACCTGTGGCTGGTACTGCGCCTGCCGCAAACCCAGGACGATTATAAATCGGTGATTTTGAGCATCACCGACATCACCAGCCGCAAGCTCATCGAACTGTCGTTGCAGGAGCGCGAAGGGTTTTGGTCGGACGTGGTGCGCACCGTACCGGATCACCTGTATGTGCAGGATGTGATCAGCCAGCGCATGATCTACAGCAACCACCATCTAGGCCAGACGCTGGGTTACAACCGTACCGAACTGCACCAGATGGGCGAATACTTCTGGGAAATCCTCCTGCACCCCGAAGACGCCGACTATTACCACCGCTCCCGCCAGGTCCAGCGCCAGGCCGGTTATCACCAGTTGATGCAGTGTCAGTTGCGTTTCCGCCATCGGGACGGCCAGTGGCGTCGCTTCGAGATTCGCGAGCAGGCACTGGCGCGGGACAACGAGGACCAGGTCACGCGGATCATCGGCGTGGCCAAGGACATCACCGACCAGATCGAAGCCAGCGAATCCCTGCGCGACAGCGAGCAGCGCTACCGCATGCTCGCCGAAAGCATCAGCGACGTGATTTTCTCCACTGACAGCCGCCTTAACCTCAATTACGTCAGCCCATCGGTGCAAGCCGTGCTGGGCTATGACGCCGAGTGGATTTTCCAGAACGGCTGGCAATCGACCATCGCCAACCCGCAACAACTGACCGGCATCTACCACCTGATGGACCGGGTCAGCAAGGCGCTGGATCAGCCAGACCAACTGGCCGTGTTACGCAACCAGGTACAAACCCAACTGTTCCTGTTCGATTGCCTGCGGGCCGACGGGCGCAAGATCCCCATCGAACTGCGCCTGGTATTGGTCTGGGACGAACACGGGACGTTCGAAGGCGTGCTCGGCGTCGGCCGCGACATCAGCCAGCAACGCCGGGCCGAAAAAGACTTGCGCATGGCCGCCACGGTATTCGAGCACTCGACCTCGGCGATCCTGATCACCGACCCGGCCGGCTACATCGTCCAGGCCAACGAAGCCTTCAGCCGTGTCAGCGGCTATGCCGTGGAACAGGTGCTCGACCAGTTGCCGAACATGCTGACCGTCGACGAGCAGCAGGAAGCGCATCTGCGTTATGTGCTCAAGCAATTGGGCCAGCACAGTACCTGGGAAGGCGAAGTCTGGCTCAAGCGCCGCAATGGCGAGCACTACCCGGCCTGGGTCGGGATTACCGCCGTACTCGACGACGAAGGCGACCTGGCCAGTTATGTGTGTTTCTTCAGCGACATCAGCGAGCGCAAGGCCAGCGAGCAGCGGATTCATCGCCTCGCCTACTACGACGCCCTGACCCACCTGCCCAACCGCACGCTGTTTCAGGATCGCCTGCACACGGCACTGCAATCGGCCGAACGACAGAAGTCGTGGGTGGTGCTGATGTTCCTCGATCTCGATCGTTTCAAGCCGATCAACGACTCCTTGGGCCACGCCGCCGGCGACCGCATGCTCAAGGAGATGGCCACGCGCCTGCTTGGTTGCGTCGACGATGACGACACGGTGGCGCGCATGGGCGGTGACGAATTCACCTTGCTCCTGCAACCACGAGCCAACCGTGAAATCGCCCTGAACCGGGCCATTCATGTGGCCGAACAGATACTCGCCAGCCTGGTGAAACCCTTTGTGCTCGAGGGCCGCGAGTTCTTCGTCACGGCCAGTATCGGCATCGCCCTGAGCCCGCAGGACGGCAACGAGCTCAGCCAGCTGATGAAGAACGCCGACACGGCGATGTACCACGCCAAGGAGCGTGGCAAGAACAACTTCCAGTTCTATCAGGCGGACATGAACGCCAGCGCCCTGGAGCGACTGGAACTGGAAAGCGATTTGCGCCATGCCCTGGAACAGAACGAATTCGTGCTGTATTACCAGCCGCAGTTCAGCGGCGATGGCAAGCGCCTGACCGGTGCCGAGGCGCTGCTGCGCTGGCGTCATCCCCGCCGCGGGCTGGTGCCGCCGGGGGATTTCATTCCGGTGCTCGAAGAGCTCGGGCTGGTGGTGGATGTCGGCGACTGGGTGATCAGCGAAGCCTGCCGTCAACTCAAGGCCTGGCATCAGGCCAGGGTACGGGTGCCGAAGGTGTCGGTGAACATCTCGGCGCGGCAGTTCTCCGACGGCCAGCTCGGTACGCGAATCGCCACCATCCTCAAGGAAACCGGCCTGCCGCCGGCGTGCCTGGAACTGGAACTCACCGAAAGTATCCTGATGCGCGAAGTCAGCGAGGCGATGCAGATCCTCGATGGCCTGAAGAACCTAGGCCTGAGCATTGCAGTCGACGATTTCGGTACCGGTTACTCATCGCTCAACTACCTCAAGCAGTTCCCGATCGACGTACTGAAAATCGACCGCACCTTCGTCGACGGATTGCCGTCGGGCGAACAGGATGCGCAGATCGCCCGGGCGATCATCGCCATGGCCCACAGCCTTAACCTGGCGGTGATCGCCGAGGGTGTGGAAACCCACGAGCAGCTTGATTTTCTGAGGGAACATGGTTGCGACGAGGTGCAGGGGTATCTGTTCGGCCGGCCGATGCCGGCGGGGCGGTTTGAAGGGCAGTTCAGCAATGATGCGCTGTTCATGTTTGACTGAAACTCGGTGTTGAACCTGAAAAGATCGCAGCCTTCGGCAGCTCCTACATTTGAATGCGTTTCCCTGTAGGAGCTGCCGCAGGCTGCGATGTTTTTGACTTTGAGGTCATGAACGCCACTTGTCTGCGACATGATGCCGTTTCATATGCCATCTAAAACCCATTGGGTTAGAATGCCCCCCTTTTCCGCCCCCGATCCCTGAGGACCGCCATGTTCAGCCGTGATTTGACTATTGCCAAGTACGACGCCGATCTCTTTGCCGCCATGGAGCAAGAAGCTCAGCGCCAGGAAGAGCACATTGAGCTGATCGCTTCGGAAAACTACACCAGCCCTGCTGTGATGGAAGCTCAAGGCTCGGTACTGACCAACAAGTACGCCGAAGGCTACCCGGGCAAGCGCTACTACGGTGGCTGCGAGTACGTCGACATCGTCGAGCAGCTTGCTATCGACCGCGCCAAAGAGCTGTTCGGTGCCGACTACGCCAACGTTCAGCCGCACGCCGGCTCGCAAGCCAACAGCGCCGTTTACCTGGCCCTGCTGTCGGCTGGCGACACCATCCTGGGCATGAGCCTGGCCCACGGTGGTCACCTGACCCACGGTGCCAGCGTTTCGTCCTCCGGCAAGCTGTACAACGCCATCCAGTACGGTATCGACGCCAACGGCCTGATCGACTACGACGAAGTCGAGCGCCTGGCCGTTGAGCACAAGCCGAAAATGATCGTGGCCGGTTTCTCTGCCTACTCGCAGATCCTCGACTTCCCGCGCTTCCGTGCAATCGCCGACAAGGTTGGCGCGTACCTGTTCGTCGACATGGCCCACGTGGCCGGTCTGGTCGCCGCTGGCGTCTACCCGAACCCGGTTCCATTCGCTGACGTCGTGACCACCACCACCCACAAGACCCTGCGCGGTCCACGTGGCGGCCTGATCCTGGCTCGCGCCAACGCCGACATCGAGAAGAAGCTGAACTCCGCGGTATTCCCGGGTGCCCAGGGCGGCCCGCTGGAGCACGTGATCGCAGCCAAGGCGATCTGCTTCAAGGAAGCGCTGCAGCCTGAGTTCAAGGCATACCAGCAACAAGTGGTGAAAAACGCCAAGGCCATGGCCGGCGTATTCATCGAGCGCGGTTTCGACGTGGTTTCCGGCGGTACTGAAAACCACCTGTTCCTGCTGTCGCTGATCAAGCAGGAAATCTCCGGTAAAGACGCCGACGCCGCTCTGGGCAAAGCGTTCATCACCGTGAACAAGAACTCCGTGCCAAACGATCCACGCTCCCCGTTCGTCACCTCCGGCCTGCGCTTCGGCACTCCGGCCGTGACCACTCGTGGCTTCAAGGAAGCAGAGTGCAAGGAACTGGCCGGCTGGATCTGCGACATCCTGGCTGACCTGAACAACGAAGCGGTGATCGACGCCGTTCGTGAGAAAGTAAAAGCTATCTGCAAGAAGCTGCCGGTGTACGGCGCTTAATCAGCCCCGCTAAACCGCAGTAATGAAAACCGGCCAGAGATGGCCGGTTTTTTATTGCCTGGAGTTTAATAAGCGACAGGCACTAACAAAACATAACGCCTAATAAATCGAAATCACCTGCGAAGACCGCCAAGCACTTACAAATCCAAAATCCTTGCAACACTCTCAAATCCTGCCACCTACAAAAACCGCTTAATCTGATACCCGATTCAATCCAAAAAATTACGAACGGGTCATATCATGAATGGCAATACTGAAAAATCCTTTATCGCAACACTGAGAATGTTTGACCATAAAGTGAACGTTCTTGAAGTGCTCCATGGCAAACCGGCGCTGGCCACGATACGTCTGTTCAGCGGCGGCTTTTACACAGGCAGACCGCAGACCCAGGACCACTCCCACGTGCTCGGCATACGACCCAACGAGCAGATCGGTGAGGTAACAAGCTTGAAACTGCACTTTCTGCATACTCCTGACGGTTACATACTTACAATAAAAAATAACGGGGAGTATTACAATCGGTTCATCACCGAGAACGCGCTGGATACTTTCGAAGGCATGAATACATACACTGACGAGCCGACAACTTTTATATTGCTCAACCCTCAAGGCAAACCCGTGACGCTGGATAACTTACCGGATACTCACTCGCCAATCTCGCTCAAGACAAAAGAAAACCATTACGTGGGCGGACTTAAGTTAAACGGCTCGCCCTATGTTTATCTTGGCAAAACAGAAGAACGGTCGAAGATAACTTTCATCCTGAGCATCCTCGAAAGAAAAGTCCCTCAAGCTCCATTTGAGCCGCACATCAACGTCTAAAAAATATCAAAGCGCGACTTTCAACGTGTAGCCCGCAGGCTTCCTTTCCGGGCAGCCTCAACCGTCTGCAAAAAACTTTTCCGGTAACCGCTCAAGGCCGGGGCAATGCGCCCAACTGGTAAGACCGGTCATGCCAATTTTGTAAATTTCGCTTGCGACCCACCAAAATCAGCGCCTAAACTGCACCCGCACTGGACATACCGGTAAGACCACAATAATTAAGTCCTGAATCTGATGTGCCCCGCACACGGCAGCCAGGACACCGACCAGGATTCCTCCCATGCTCAGATGGTGCTCGCGTTCAATCTTCCTTCAAGTGGTTCTCGGACTGGTGCTCGGCATCGTCTGCGGGCTGACCCTTCCCGAATACTCCGCCCAACTCAAACCCCTCGGCGACGGCTTCATCAAGCTGATCAAGATGCTCATCGGCTTGATCGTGTTCTGCGTGGTGGTCAGCGGCATCAGCGGTGCCGGCGACCTGAAAAAGGTCGGGCGCATCGGTCTGAAATCGGTGATCTACTTCGAAGTGCTGACTACCATCGCCCTGGTGATTGGCCTGGTGTTCGCCTTCAGCACCGGTATCGGCAGCGGCGCGAACATTCACCTGGAGCAGCTTTCCGCAGCCGACATGGGCGATATTGCCCAGCGTAGTCAGCACATGCACACCACTACGCAGTTCTTGATGGACCTGATTCCGACTTCGGTGATCGGTGCCTTTGCCGATAACAACATCCTGCAGGTCCTGCTGTTTTCAGTGTTGTTCGGCAGTGCCCTGAACCTGGTGGGCGAGGCGGCATCGGGGATTTCGCGGCTGATCAATGAACTCAGCCACGTAATCTTCCGCATCATGGGCATGATCGTGCGACTGGCACCGATCGGTGTATTCGGTGCGATCGCCTTCACCACCAGCAAATATGGCCTGGATTCGCTGCAGCACCTGGGCAGCCTGGTCGGTCTCTTCTACCTGACCTGTGTTGCCTTCGTGGCCCTGATTCTCGGCTTGGTGATGCGCCTTTCCGGCTTGAAGATGTGGCCGCTGCTCAAGTACCTGCGTGAAGAACTGCTGATCGTCATGGGCACCGCTTCGTCCGACGCGGTGCTGCCACAAATCATGCGCAAGCTTGAGCACCTGGGCATCGGCAGTTCGACGGTCGGGTTGGTGATTCCAACGGGTTACTCGTTCAACCTCGACGGTTTCTCGATCTACCTGACCCTGGCCATCGTGTTCATCGCCAACGCCACCGGCACGCCGCTGGCCATGACTGACCTGCTGACCATTCTGCTGGTGTCGCTGATCACATCCAAAGGCGCCCACGGTATTCCCGGCTCGGCACTGGTGATTCTGGCGGCCACCCTGACAGCCATTCCGGCAATTCCGGTGGTGGGTCTGGTACTGGTGCTGGCCGTGGACTGGTTCATGGGCATCGGCCGGGCGCTGACCAACCTGATTGGCAACTGTGTGGCGACCGTGGCCATCGCGCGCTGGGAAAAGGACATCGATGTGCAGCGGGCGAACAAGGTACTTTCCGGTCAGGCCGGTTACACCTTTCAGCCGAGAAAACCGGTTGCTCAAGCGGCAGCCAAAGAATTCTGAATGATCGCCGTGCCTGCCGACCGCAGGCACGGCTCATGGAGCGAACAAGTGATTACCTCATCAACCGTCGTCAACTCAGTGGTAGAAAAACTTCGGGCCGCTTTGGCCCGAGGTCAGTGGCGCTCCGGCGAAATGCTGCCGGGGCAACGTGAACTGGCCGAACAACTGGGGATCAGCCGTCCGAGCCTGCGTGAAGCCGTCATCGTTCTGGAAACCCTCGGACTGGTGCGCTCGATGCCGGGCAAAGGCGTGGTGGTGCTCGAAGCCAATCTGGCCGACAGCCAGGCGCATGACAGCGCGGTGGCCGCAGCGAGCCTGGAAGACGTGTTGCAACTGCGCTACACCCTTGAGCCATTCATCGTCGGCCTCGTCGCACAGTCCATCAGCAGCAAGGAGGTCGGGCAACTACGCCTGACCCTGATGGACATGCGCGAAGCCCTGGAGGCCAATGACAGTGAAGCCGGCGTAACCGCCTATATCGCGTTCCACGAAGAACTGTTCACGCTGACGTCGAACCCGATCTTCCAGAGTGTGGTGCAGCAAACCAGCAATGCCCTCAAGCAAAGCGCCGAAGTGTTGCGCAACTCTCCGGAGCATCTGGCCGAGCGACTTGAAGAAAACGAAGCCGTGGTGCGGGCCATCCGCAGCAAGAACAGCGCCCAGGCCAGCGCCGAGATGCGCCGGCATATTCTGCGCGAAGGCCAACGTATGGGCATCGAACTGAACATCCCGGAAGACAACCTCGGCAGTTGAAACCTCTTCGAACTGGAGATCGGCCATGAACAGCTTCGCCTCGCCACAAACACTCGCCACCCTGCCCGTCCGTCCTTCAGTGGATGATCTGTATTCACGGGTCCTCGAGGCCATTTTCGAACAGCGCATCCATGCGGCCAGTCGCTTTACGGAAGAAAGCCTTGCGCAGATGTTCGGTGCTCGACGCAGCGACATGCGTGAGGTGCTGATGCGCCTGTCCCATCAGCACATCATCCTCCTTCGCGCCAACCATCGTCCCCGCGTCACCGAGCCTGATGTCGAGCAGACCCGGCAGACACTGCATGCCCGGCGGCTGGCCGAGATCATGCTATTGCGCCTGGCCGGTCAGCGTGCGTGCGCGCAAGACTTGAAGCACCTGCGGACACTGGTCGAAAACGAGCGTCAATGCGCCGAGCGTGGCCGGGCGATTCGTTTGTCGGGAGAGTTTCATTTGCAGTTGGCACAAATGGCGGGAAATGCACCGCTAGCGCATTTTCTTGAGAGCCTTGTCCCGTTGACTTCGTTGGCGATTGCGCAGTGTGAGGAGCAGATGCACAGTTGTTGTGCCTGGCAGGATCATTTGGCGATTATTGATGCTGTTGAACGTGGAAATACTGCGACAGCGACCATGCTGATTAACCGGTATCTGGATCATCTGGAACAGACACTGCTCAATACAACCCGTGAACATTGTGTTGCCGGCTAGATTGCATCGCGGGCAAGCCCGCTCCCACAGTGTTCGAGGATGAGCACAGAAATTGTGTTCAACCAGAAACCTGTGGGAGCCGGGCTTGCCCGCGATGGCGTCCTCATAGACGCCATAAAAACCTCACGCCGCCGCCACCCGTGCAAACCCCTCACGAATTCTCTCTTCCGGCAAATCGTCAGCAATGAACACGATCACGCTCTCGCGCACTTCGTCTTCAGCCCACTCGGTATCCCAGTCGAAACCATAAAGCTTCAGTACCCCCTGAAACACCATGCGCCGTGGTTCGTGGAGGATGTTCAATACGCCTTTGTAGCGCAGCAACTGCTTGCCATGCTCTTCCAGGAGTTCGTTCATGAACTCGCTGAGCTTGTCGATATCCAGCGGCTTTTCAGTGCGCAGGACCAGACTGGAAATACGATCGATGGACGGTGCCAGGCTGACCGGTCGCAAACTCACACCGCCACCAAGGTCGGCGTTGAGATTGAAACCGCGCACATCCAGCAATTCAGCCAGGTCGATCTTGCCGTGGTCGACCACGCGGATCGGGGCGCGACGGTTGATGCGGGTCAGGCGCTCGCTCAACGCGCTGAAGGTCGGCTCGTCTACCAGATCGCGCTTGCTCACCAGCAAGCGGTCGGCGAAACCGATCTGCGCCTGGGCGATGGTCTGGGTCAGGTGCAAGTCGGCATGTGCCGCGTCGACCAGCGTAATGATGCCGTCGAGGATGTAGCGCTCGCGCAGTTCTTCATCGATGAAGAAGGTTTGCGCCACGGGTGCAGGATCGGCCAGTCCGGTGCATTCGATCACCAGGCGGTCGAAGGCAATGTCGCCCTGGTCCAGACGCTCGAGCAGCAGATATAGCGCTTTGGTCAGGTCGGTATGGATGGTGCAGCAGACGCAGCCGTTGGAGAGTGTCATCACCTGGACCGGTTCATCACCCAACAACTGGGTATCGATACCGGCGTCACTGAATTCGTTCTCGATCACGGCGATTTTCAGGCCGTGCTCGGCCTTGAGCAGGTGGCGCAACAGGGTGGTCTTGCCGGCGCCGAGGAAGCCGCTGAGGATCGTGACCGGGATGGGGGAGGACAAACTGGATCTCCTTTTTCACAAGATGAAAACACAACACAGAACAAATGTGGGAGCGGGCTTGCTCGCGAAGGGGTCGTGTCAGTCGACATGAATGTTGAATGACACACCGCTTTCGCGAGTAAGCCCGCTCCCACAGGGATTGCCGTTAATCCGAAAGCCGGATCAACAGCACTTCGGCCCGCCCTTGCCACCGTAACGGGCTTCCTGACGTTCGCGGAAGAACATCTCGTAGCTCATCACCGGTTTGTCCGGGTGCTTGCTCTGCATGTGCTCGACGTAGTTGTCGTAGTCGGGCATGCCGACCATCAGGCGCGCGGCCTGACCGAGGTATTTACCGAGGCGACTCAGGTCATTGAACATGATGCAAATCCTCGATCACGCTTCCGGCAGAGCCTGGAATGGCGCTTCTTTATCCGTACGCTCTTTGCTGCCCCAGGCGGAAATACCGACCTTGAGCGCATAGAACAGGATGCTGAACACCACGAACAGGAACAGCGCGGTCAGCGTGGCGTTGGTGTAGGCGTTGAAGATCACGTGTTGCATCTGCGTGATGTCCTTGGCCGGGGCGAGGATCTGGCCGTTAGCCAATGCGTCGCTGTATTTTTTCGCCAGGGCGAGGAAACCGATCGCCGGGTTGGCATCGAACAGCTTGATGAAGCCGGCGGTGGTGGTGCAAATCAGCAACCACATGGCTGGCACCAGGGTCACCCAAATGTAGCGCTGGCGTTTCATCTTGATCAGCACGACGGTGCCGAGCATCAGCGCAATACCGGCCAGCATCTGGTTGGAGATGCCGAACAGCGGCCACAAGGTGTTGATGCCGCCCAGCGGGTCGATTACGCCCTGGTACAGCAGATAACCCCACATGGCCACGCAACCGGCGGTGGCGACCAGGTTGGCGGTCCAGGATTCGGTGCGGCGCAGGGCCGGCACGAACGAGCCGAGCAGGTCCTGGAGCATGAAGCGCCCGGCACGGGTACCGGCGTCGACTGCGGTCAGGATGAACAGCGCTTCGAACAGGATCGCGAAGTGGTACCAGAACGCCATGGTGTTCTCGCCCGGCAGAACACTGTGCAGGATCTGCGCGATCCCCACCGCCAGGGTCGGCGCACCACCGGCACGGGCCAGGATGGTGGTTTCACCAATGTCATGGGCCACCGCTTGCAGGGCTTCCGGGGTAATGGCGAAACCCCAGTTACTGACGGCTGTCGCAACGGCCACCACATCACCGCCGACCACGGCCGCCGGGCTGTTCATGGCGAAGTACACACCAGGCTCGATCACCGACGCGGCGACCATGGCCATGATGGCCACAAACGATTCCATCAGCATGCCGCCGTAACCGATGTAGCGGGCATTGGTTTCGTTATCCAGCAGCTTCGGCGTGGTACCGGAAGAGATCAGCGCGTGAAAACCCGAGACCGCGCCACAGGCGATGGTGATGAACAGGAACGGGAACAGACCGCCCTTCCAGACCGGGCCGGTGCCGTCGATGAATTGGGTCAGGGCCGGCATTTTCAGCTCGGGCATGGTCACCAGGATGCCGATGGCCAGGGCGACGATGGTGCCGATTTTCAGGAAGGTCGACAGGTAGTCACGGGGCGCCAGGATCAGCCACACCGGCAACACCGCCGCGACAAAACCGTAGCCGATCAGCATCCAGGTGATTTGTACGCCAGTAAAGCTGAACGCCTTGGCCCACACCGGATCCGCGGCAATCTGCCCGCCGAGCCAGATCGAACCCAGCAGCAACAGCACGCCGATCACCGAGATCTCACCGATGCGACCCGGGCGGATGTAACGCATGTAGATGCCCATGAACATCGCGATCGGGATGGTCGCCATTACCGTGAAAATGCCCCATGGGCTCTCGGCCAGGGCCTTGACCACGATCAGCGCCAGCACCGCGAGGATGATGATCATGATCAGGAAGCAGCCGAACAGCGCGATGGTGCCGGGGATGCGGCCCATTTCTTCACGGACCATGTCGCCCAGGGAGCGGCCGTTGCGGCGGGTGGACATGAACAGGACCATGAAGTCCTGAACGGCACCGGCCAGCACCACACCGGCGATCAGCCACAGCGTGCCGGGCAGGTAGCCCATCTGCGCCGCCAGTACCGGGCCGACCAGCGGCCCCGCACCGGCAATGGCCGCGAAGTGGTGACCGAACAGCACGTGTTTGTTGGTCGGCACGTAGTCCAGACCATCGTTATTGAGCACAGCCGGCGTGGCCCGTCGCGCATCGAGTTGCATGACATTGTTGGCGATGAACAGACTGTAGTAACGGTATGCGACCAGATAGATGGCCACGGCAGCGACCACAATCCACAAGGCATTGATTGCCTCCCCTCGGCGCAATGCCACGACACCCAGGGCGCATGCACCTACGATTGCCAGCACCAGCCAGGGCAGATGGCGTAGCGGGCTATTATTATTTTTCATTTTATTATTCCAGCCAGAGTGGACAAGAAAGACAGCCACCCCGAGTTTAGCGCTCCTGACGACAAAGGCCATACCCCGACATAGGTCTGGACACCTGCCAGCGCTGGCAGCCTTGAAGAATGCAGGTCTATAGTCAGCGTACATCTACGAGGATCGTGCCATGAGCGAGCACCCTGCCGAACGTCGCCGCTTCAAACGTATTGCGTTCGATGCCCGAACCGAGCTGAGCCAGGGCGAGTCCACCTGGCCGGTGAAGTTGATTGATCTGTCGCTCAAGGGGTTGCTGATTGAGCGGCCCGATCCTTGGTTGGGCAATCCGCAGCAGGATTTTCTGGTCGACATTCATCTGAGTGAGGACGTCGACATCACCATGGATGCGCAACTGGCCCACGATGACCATGGCCAACTCGGCTTTGTCTGCCTGCACATCAGTCTGGAATCCATAGAACAGCTGCGGCGGCTGATCGAGCTCAACCTGGGCGACGAGGTCGAACTCGAGCGAGAGCTGGGCGCGCTGATCGAAATCTGAACCTACCCCTGTGTAGGAGCTGCCGCAGGCTGCGATCTTTTGATCTTTTCAATGCAAGATCAAAAGATCGCAGCCTGCGGCAGCTCCTACGGGGAGACAGGCGTTACTCGAAGAGTGCGTCGAGGGCCTGCTCCAGACGGGTTACCGCAATAATCTGCAACCCCGGTGGCGCCTCCTTCGGCGCATTGCCCTTGGGCACGATGGCCCGCTTGAAGCCGTGCTTGGCAGCCTCTTTCAAACGCTCCTGACCGCTCGGCACCGGTCGCACCTCACCAGAAAGCCCCACTTCGCCGAACACCAGCAGATCATGAGGCAGCGGCCGGTTGCGCAAACTGGACATCACCGCTGCCATCAACGCCAGATCGGACGCCGTTTCGAGCACCTTGACCCCGCCGACCACGTTGAGAAACACGTCCTGATCGTGGGTCGGAATGCCACCATGACGGTGCAGCACCGCCAGCAACATCGCCAGCCGGTTTTGATCCAGCCCCAGCGTGACCCGCCGCGGGTTGGCCAAATGACTGTCGTCCACCAGCGCCTGTACCTCCACCAACATCGGCCGCGTGCCTTCCCACGTCGCCATTACCACACTGCCCGGAACTTCTTCCTGGGCGCGGGTCAGAAAAATCGCCGACGGGTTGGAGACTTCTTTCAGGCCCTTGTCGGTCATGCCGAACACGCCCAGCTCATTGACTGCACCGAAACGGTTCTTCACCGCCCGCAGCAGACGCAGGCGGCCGTCGGACTCGCCTTCGAAATACAGCACGGTGTCGACCATGTGCTCCAGCACCCGAGGGCCAGCCAGCGCGCCTTCCTTGGTGACGTGGCCCACCAGAAAAATCGCCGTACCGCTCTGCTTGGCATAACGCACCAGCAACGCCGCGCTTTCACGCACCTGGGATACACCGCCCGGTGCCGATTGCAGTTGCTCGGTAAAGATCGTCTGGATCGAGTCGATCACCATCACCCTGGGCTTTTCCTGACGGGCCGTGGCAATGATGGCTTCGATGCAGGTTTCGGTCATGACCCGCAGTTGATCCTGAGGCAAGCCCAGGCGTCGCGCACGCATGGCCACTTGCTGCTGGGATTCTTCACCGGTGACGTACAAAGCCGGCATGCTCTTGGCGAGGTTGCACAACGTTTGCAACAGAATGGTCGACTTGCCGATGCCCGGATCGCCACCGATCAGCACCACCGAGCCATCCACCAGACCACCACCCAGAACCCGGTCGAGCTCGCTGGAAGCGGTGGAGAAGCGCGGAACTTCTTCGACACTGACTTCAGCCAGCGTCTTGATCTGCGCCTGCTGGCCGGCCCAGCCGGTACGACCGCTGGGGGCGGCTGCCCCGCCGCTTTCCACCATGGTTTCGGTGAGCGTGTTCCAGGCCCCGCATTCACCGCACTGGCCGGCCCATTTGGGGAAGGTTGAGCCGCACTCGGTGCAGCCGTACATGCGCTTGGCCTTGGCCATCGGAACTCCCGGAAAAAAACGCGATGATAGCTCAGCTGAGGCATGCGAGTGCGGCCAGATATTTTGTAACCTCTTTGATGATTCCAAATTGCCTTATTACATTCGTGCTTTTCTTGAGATACGACCGTTATACAAAACCTTGTATAGGTTTTTATCCAACACACTCAACAAATGCTTGAGACGCGCCTTACTACCCCTCTTAAAAACCTATACAAACTTTAATCATTTACACACCTGATGCATAACTTCAAAAACACTCATACAAAGCGCACTCCAAACTAACGAAACAGTTAACAGCATTGCAGCCGCAATTAATTTTCAATACCGTTTTTTTGTTTAACAATTACCCGAACAGTTTCAACCCCCCAACTCAAGGATGGTCCTTCAACCTGATTCGCTCACACAAGCCAAGTCATATCGCTGAAAAAAAGCCGTAGGTGAACCGTCGCAGACGGGCTGGCTGGCCCACAGATGAAATCAATCGGTGAGATTTCCATGAGCACCCGGATCGATTGC
Source organism: Pseudomonas sp. GW821-FHT07G06 (assembly GCF_058986625.1). Classification (NCBI taxonomy): domain Bacteria; kingdom Pseudomonadati; phylum Pseudomonadota; class Gammaproteobacteria; order Pseudomonadales; family Pseudomonadaceae; genus Pseudomonas; species Pseudomonas sp. GW821-FHT07G06. The sequence goes on along the minus strand of NZ_JBYSVW010000009.1, from coordinate 203,536 downwards.
TGGCAAGCACGGCAGGCCGTTGATTCGAGCAGAATGCGATTGGCTGAATTACACTGCGTTCATCAACCTCATCTGTAACAAGGAAATAACCTATGGGCGTGCTAAACGAGTTCAAGGCCTTCGCGGTCAAAGGCAACGTGGTCGACATGGCCGTCGGCATCATCATCGGCGCAGCCTTCGGCAAGATCGTCACATCGTTTGTCGGTGATCTGGTCATGCCGCCAATCGGGATGCTGATCGGTGGCGTGGACTTCAGTGATTTGGCCATAACGCTCAAGGCAGCTGAGGGTGCGACGCCGGCGGTGGTGCTGGCCTATGGCAAATTCATCCAGACCATCATCGACTTCATCATCGTCGCTCTCGCGATCTTCGTAGGCGTCAAGGCCATCAACCGCCTGAAGCGCGAAGAGGCCGTGGCCCCCAGCCTGCCGCCGGTTCCAACCAAGGAAGAAGAGTTGCTGGGCGAGATCCGCGACTTGCTCAAGGTCCAGAACAACCGGCCTTGACCGCACCCGCATAAAAAACGGCGCCTTCGAGGCGCCGTTTTTTTTACCAGAAGTTTTCCACCGCCACCTGACCGGGTCGCCGGCTGAGGCTCAAGTGCATGTCCCGCTGTTTAAGCTGCTTGCGCGTGTCATCGATCATCTGCGGATTGCCGCACAGCATGACCCGTGAGTGTTCAGGCGTCAGCGCAACACCCGCGGTGCGCTCCAGTTCGCCGCTTTCAATCAGCGTGGTGATCCGCCCGTTCAATGAACCAGGATGCTGTTCACGAGTGACCGTGGTGATGAATTGCAGTTTGTGTGCGTACTCGGCCAGATAGTCACGTTGCGTCAGCCCCGCGATCAACTCCTGATAAGCCAGCTCCCGGGCTTCACGAACGCTGTAGACCAGGATAATCCGCTCGAATCTCTCCCAGACTTCGAAGTCCTGCAGTATCGACAGGAACGGCGCCACGCCGGTGCCGGTGGATAACAGCCATAGATCGCGCCCATCGACAAAACGGTCCGGCGTCAGATAGCCAAAGGCCTGGCGGTCGACCAGCAATTTGTCGCCAACGACCAGCCGGCTGAGCTCGCTGGTGAACTCACCGTCCGGTACGACGATGGAAAAGAACTCGAGGAACTCGTCATAGGGTGAGGACACCATGGAGTAGGCGCGCCATACCGTGCTGCCATCAGCCCTGGTGACGCCCAACCGGGCAAACTGCCCCGCCCGAAAACGAAACCCCGCATCCCGCGTGGCACGCAGGGTAAACAGGTTCGGCGTCAACGGATGAACCTCGAGCAAGGTCTGACGGGTAAATTTTTCTTCGCTGACGGACATGGAAGGCTCCAATCGAAAGATACCCCAGTGTCCCGCAAAGACGGCAGCGTAACCACAGACATTTTGTAGTGTTATTAAGTGTGCAACTTATTGATTATTCGATGAGAGAAACACCAGCCAATATAAAATGACAAATGGCATTTTATATTTCACACACGGCTTAAGAACCTGACACACACTTTTTCAGCAGTTAAAAGAGCAAAATCGTCGAACTACATTTGTCGGATATATCCTACACTCCGTCACGTGCCGGATCTCGGATCCAAAACTCAGCACCCTCCCGGAACATACTGTTGGAGACCCCGTATATGGAAATCTGGAAGGAGTCACAGCTTCAACTGCTTTCTCAAACACAGGATATTAATACGGCCTATCGAATATCACTGAATTTCGTCAGGAACCTTGGATATAAATTTTGTGCCTTTTCAACCATTTCAGCCAACAGTCGCACTGATTGCTGCCCCGTCAACCTGAACAATTATCCACATGACTGGAACACACAGTATGAACAAAGCAATGCCAGCGAGATTGACCCCGTAGCGGCCTATTGCAATCACTCCATGCTACCCGTGCTCTGGAGCAAAGAGCTCTTCTGCGCAACCCCGTGGTTATGGCAACTGCTGCAACAGCAAGGCTTGGCGCATGGCTGGTCGCAAGCAATCCACGATGAAGAAAGCGGTCTGTGCAGCATTCTCAGCCTGGCCCGAAGTCATTGCCCGATTTCAGCCTATGAGCTGTACGAGAATCTTGGATTCTCGGTGTTCATCAGTCGCCATCTGCACGCGTTGGCGATAGGAATGCAACCGAAAAAACCGGCTCGCCTTCAGGTCCCCCACTTGTCACGGCGGGAGCTCGAAGTCTTGAAACTGTCGGCCGATGGCAAGACGGCCTATGAAATCGCCAGGATCCTCAATTTGAGTGAACGCACGGTCAACTTTCATGTGCACAGGGCTATCGAAAAGCTCGGCGTCAACAACAAGATGGCGGCAGTCATGGCCGCAGCCCGGTCCGGAGCCATCTGAAAGCGCCCGACTACGGGAAAACCTTCGGGTAATCCAGGCAAAAAAAACGTACCATTTGCGGTCCCTCCTGAGTGATGGCGTGTAGACCTTCACGACGCAGTACACTCGGACGGCTCCGCCCGCACCAACGCCTTAGGGCAGCGGGACATCCGTTGATTACCCAGAGCCCCGCCCCATGCCTTTGCTCGAAACACCCTTCGCCAGCCTCGACCTGATCCGCCAGCCTGAACAGCAGAACGAACCGTTGCAGGCTTTCGATGCGGCTGATGAATACTTGCTCAACTATCTGGCCGAACAGCAGCCCACGGCCGAGATGCGGGTATTGGTGCTCAACGACAGTTTCGGCGCGTTGGCGGCCAGCCTGGCGGGCAAGGTGCGGGTGGTCAGCAGCGGAGATTCGTTCCTGGCCTTGCAGGGTCTGGAAAAGAACCTGGTGCGCAACGGCCTGGCGTTTGATGCGGTACCGAGCGTCCCCGCCAGCGAGGCACCCGTCGGGCCATTCGACTGCGTGCTGATCCGCGTACCGAAAACCCTGGCATTGCTGGAAGAGCAACTGATCCGCCTGCAAGGCCAACTGGCACCCGGCGCCCAAGTGGTCGCCGCGGCCATGATCAAGCACCTGCCCCGGGCGGCGGGCGACTTGCTGGAGCGTTACATCGGCCCCGTGCAGGCCTCGCTGGCGGTGAAGAAGGCGCGGTTATTGATTGCCACGGCGGAAGACAAAACCCCGGTTGTGTCGCCTTACCCGACGCGGTACAGACTCGACGAACCCGCTATCGAACTGCTCAACCACGCCAATGTGTTTTGCCGCGAAGGCCTGGACATCGGCACCCGGGCGTTTTTGCCACACCTGCCGAAAAACCTTGGCTCGGCGCGGGTCGCCGATCTCGGTTGCGGCAACGGCGTCCTGGCCATCGCCAGCGCCCTGCAAAACCCCGAGGCCCACTACACGCTGGTGGACGAATCGTTCATGGCCGTGCAATCGGCCGCCGAAAACTGGCGCGCAGCGTTGGGTGAACGGGAAGTGACCGTACGTGCCGGCGATGGCCTGGCCGGCCAGGAACCGCAATCGCTTGACGTGGTGCTGTGCAATCCGCCGTTTCACCAGCAACAGGTCGTGGGCGACTTCCTGGCCTGGCGGATGTTCCAGCAAGCGCGCGAAGCGCTGGTTGTGGGCGGCGCGCTGTACATCGTCGGCAATCGTCACCTGGGTTACCACAGCAAGCTGGCGCGATTGTTCCGTGGCGTCGAGCAAGTGGCAGCCAATCCGAAATTCGTGATCCTCAAGGCGCGTAAGTAACAGGTAAAAAAAACCCTCCGGTCGGAGGGTTGTAAATCCGCGCCTTGAGGCTACGGGGGAGATGTCAGTGCGTCGTCAGGCCGGCCGCGTTCATGAACAGACGCATCAGGCTGGCGACGATGAACAAGGCGCCCACGCTGCCGACCCAGATCAGGGCCAACCAGCCGAGCCGCTGCCACAGCGGTTTTTTTTCGGCTTCTTCAATGTCGTGCAGGGAATGTTTGGCAGCCATAACGTCAATCCTCTTCAAGATTGATGGCGTCGCATCCGACGCCATCGCGAGCAAGCTCGCTCCCACAACAGGGTTAGTGGTAACCGTCTTCATGGGTGACCTTGCCGCGGAACACGTAGTAGCTCCAGAAGGTATAGCCCAGGATGAACGGGATGATGAACAGCGTACCCACCAGCATGAAGCCCTGGCTTTGCGGCGGCGCGGCGGCATCCCAGATCGAGATCGACGGCGGGATGATGTTCGGCCACAGGCTGATGCCCAAGCCGCTGTAACCGAGGAAGATCAGCACCAGGGTCAACAGGAACGGCGTGTAGTGCGCGTTGCGGGCCACGGCGCGGATCAGGCCGTACATCGTCACCAGCACCAGAATCGGCACCGGCATGAACCAGAACAGATTCGGCATGGTGAACCAGCGTGCGGCGATATCCGTGTGGGCCAACGGGGTCCAGATGCTGACGATGCCGATCACCGCCAGCAGTACGAAGGCCAATGGCCGTGCCAGGTCATGCATCTGCTCCTGCAACTTGCCTTCGGTCTTCATGATCAGCCAGGTGCAACCGAGCAACGCATAGGCCACCACCAGCGCCGCGCCACAGAACATCGTGAACGGTGTCAGCCAGTCCAGTGAACCACCGGCGAACTGCCGGTTGACCACCGGCAGCCCATCGATGAACGCGCCGAGCGCAACGCCCTGGAAGAACGTCGCGGTGACCGAGCCACCGATGAACGCCTTGTCCCAGAGGTGGCGCTTGTCGTCTCTGGCCTTGAAGCGGAACTCGAAGGCTACGCCGCGGAAGATCAGCCCGATCAACATCAGGATCAGCGGCAGGTACAACGCCGAGAGCACCACCGAATAGGCCAGCGGAAACGCGCCGAATAACGCCGCGCCCCCCAACACCAGCCAGGTCTCGTTACCGTCCCAGACCGGGGCGACGGTGTTCATCATCACATCGCGATCGGTCTTGCCCGGAATGAACGGGAAGAGAATGCCGATGCCCAGGTCGAAGCCGTCCATGACCACGTACATCATGATGCCGAAGATGATGATCACGGCCCAGATCAGCGGAAGATCAATACCCATGATTCAAATCTCCTTGGTCAGGCTGTGGCCGGCATCGGCGTGATCGTCGTCGGCGGCGGACAGCGGACGGGCCGGTGTGCGTTTCTGGCCGGGGCCTCCGTCGTTGGTTTCCTTGCCTTCGTCGATCTTCGGCCCCTTGCGCACCAGGCGCATCATGTAGCCAAGACCGGCGCCAAACAGGGCGAAATACACCACGACGAACAGGATCAGGGTGATGCTCATCTGCATGACGCTATGGTTGGACGACGCATCCGCCGTACGCATCAGGCCATAGACCACCCATGGCTGACGGCCGATTTCCGTGGTGAACCAGCCGGCGAGGATCGCGATCAGGCCGGACGGCCCCATCCACAACGCCAGGTACAGGAACGGCCGCGAGGTGTAGAGGGTGTCGCGCTTGCGCAGCCACAGGCTCCACAAACCGGTGAAGATCATCAGCATGCCCAGGCCCACCATGATCCGGAACGACCAGAACACAATGGTTGAATTTGGCCGGTCTTCAGGCGGGAACTCCTTGAGCGCCGGGACTTGCTTGTCCAGGGAGTGAGTCAGGATCAGGCTACCCAGGTACGGAATCTCGACGGCGAACTTGGTTTTTTCCTCCTTCATGTCCGGCCAGCCAAACAGGATCAGCGGAGTCGCTTCGTTACCCTTGTTTTCCCAGTGCCCCTCGATCGCGGCGATTTTCGCCGGCTGATGCTCAAGTGTATTGAGACCGTGGAAGTCGCCGATGACCGCCTGTATCGGCGCGACGATCAACGCCATCCACATGGCCATCGAAAGCATTTTGCGGATCGCCGGGTTGTCCTTGCCGCGCAGCAAATGCCAGGCCGCGGAGGCACCCACGAAGAAGGCCGTGGCTACGAACGCCGCCGTGGCCATATGCATCAGGCGATACGGGAACGATGGGTTGAAGATAACTGCCAACCAGTCGGTTGGGATGACCTGCCCGTTGACGATCTCGAAGCCCTGCGGGGTCTGCATCCAGCTGTTGGAGGCGAGAATCCAGAAGGTCGAGATCAACGTACCGATGGCGACCATCACGGTGGCGAAGAAGTGCAGGCCACGCCCGACCTTGTTCCAGCCAAACAGCATGACCCCCAGGAACCCGGCCTCGAGGAAGAACGCCGTGAGCACTTCATAGGTCAGCAACGGCCCGGTAACCGATCCGGCGAAGTCCGAGAAACGGCTCCAGTTGGTACCGAACTGATAGGCCATGACCAGGCCGGAAACCACGCCCATGCCGAAGTTGACGGCAAAGATCTTCGACCAGAAATGGTAGAGGTCACGGTAGGTGTCGTTATGGGTTTTCAACCACAGGCCTTCGAGTACCGCCAGGTAACTCGCCAGGCCGATGGTGATGGCCGGAAACAGGATGTGGAACGAGATGGTGAACGCGAACTGAATTCGGGCGAGATCAAGTGCCTCTAAACCGAACATAAGTCTTCCTCTGTCAGGTAGTACGGCTGCTGGCTGGAAGCCTGCACCCACGGCCCCCACGGATATGGAGTGTGGCGAATCTCTGTTTGTTCTTTTTTTGCACGCATCACAACGCAGGGAGTCTGGCCTTGCGGCCGCCGGATCAATTCCTTTTGTGGGTTTTGATCTGGATCAATCAACGTTGAAAGAGTAGTCCCAATTTCGGGGATGAACCGCGTGGTCTATTGCCGCGTGACAAGTTGCCTCATGGGCTCTGTCATGAGCTGCAATACATTCCTGTGGGAGCGAGCCTGCTCGCGATAGCAATCTGTCAGTCAACATCAACGCTGAATGTCACACCGCTATCGCGAGCAGGCTCGCTCCCACAGTTAATGGCAGTGTTCTCGATATCGATGTCTGGCTAACTAAATTTTTTGTCATGGCAACTTCTTGTTACAGGTTGGTGATAATCTCGCTGTTCCCCCTCTCCCCAGATTTCCCCGCAGATGCCCAGCCAAGAGCCCTTGCTGTTACGCCACCATCGCCCTTTTCTCGCGTTCTGGCTGGCCAGGATATTTACCGCCAGCGGCTTCCAGATGCTCACCGTGGCCATCGGCTGGAACCTGTATCAATTGACCGGCAACGTGCTCGACCTGGGTCTGGTCGGCCTGGTCGAATTCGCCCCGCGCGTGCTGTTCATGTTGCACACAGGGCACGTCGCCGACCGCTATGACCGGCGCAAGGTCGCGGCGATCTGCCAGTCTCTGCAGGCATTGATCGCCCTGTCGCTGGCCATCGGCAGCGCCACCGACCATGTCACTCGGGAAATGATCTTCATCCTGGCCTTCCTGCTCGGCGCCGCGCGTTCCTTTGAAATGCCGACCACCCAGGCCCTGCTGCCAAGTATCGTCCCCAGCGCACTGTTTCCCCGGGCCGTGGCCGCCGCACAATCGGCCCAGCAATCAGCCACCATCGTCGCCCCGGCCCTCGGCGGTTTGCTCTACGCCTTCGGCAGCGTCTGGGTGTATGGCCCGACGGTGCTGCTGTATGTCATCGCCTGTTCGCTGATGCTCAACCTGCCGGCCCGGCAGACGCCGCTGAACAAGGGCAAGGCGACACTGGATTCACTGCTCGCGGGCATCCGCTTCATCCGCAGTCGCCCGGACATTCTCGGGGCGATCTCCCTCGATCTGTTCGCGGTGCTATTGGGGGGTGCCACGGCACTGCTGCCGGTGTTCGCCAAGGACATCCTGTTGACCGGCCCGTGGGGGCTGGGCCTGTTGCGCTCGGCACCGGCAGTGGGTGCGCTGCTGATGTCGCTGTTCCTGGCGCGGTTTGCCGTGGAACGCAACGTCGGGCGGGTGATGTTCACCGCCGTGGGCATCTTCGGCGTGGCAACCATCGCCTTCGGCCTGTCGACCTCGTTCTGGTTTTCCCTGGCGGTGTTGGTGGTGTTGGGCGCGGCAGACATGATCAGCATGGTGATCCGCGCCTCGTTCGTACAACTGGAAACCCCGGACGAAATGCGCGGCCGGGTCAGCGCCGTGAACGGTCTGTTCATCGGGGCCTCGAACCAGTTGGGCGAGTTCGAATCAGGCCTGACGGCCCACTGGTTCGGCACCGTGCCAGCCGTGGTCATGGGCGGGATCGGCACGCTGGTGGTGACCGGGGTGTGGGTCAAACTGTTCCCGACCCTGGCCAGCCGCGATCGCATGCACGTGGCTAAAGATGAAGAGAAGGAAGAGGCGAAAGTCTAAACAGGCTAAACCAACAACTCCCCTGCCACCGCCGCACGTGTGGCTTTGCCGCAGAGTTGCTCCACCAGCGCCAGGGCAAATGCCAATGCGCCAGCCGAACCCTGGGCGGTGATGCAGTTGCCATCGACCACTACCGGTTGATCGACGAAGTTACAGCCCAACAGTTGATGGCTGGCCGATGGCAGGCAGGTCATGCGCCTTTGACGCAAAACGCCAAAGGCTTGCAGCGCCACGGCGGGCGCTTCGGCGATGCCGGCGAACAGGCGACCGGCTGCCGCCTGATCCTTGATCAATTGTTGCAGGGGTTGGTGTGCTGCCAAGTGCTGCGCCCCCACCGCGCCCCCCGGCAAGGCAATCAGGTCAAAAGGCTGCGCAAGCAAGTCCACCAGCATGGCATCGGACGTCAGCCGAGTGCCGCGGGCGCAAGTGAGCATGCGCCGTCCTTCGATACTGGCCACCACCACTTCTATTTTGGCGCGGCGCAGTACGTCGATCAGGGTCACGGTCTGCAGGTCATCGGTGCCCTCGGCGAGGGCAATCAAGGCTCTAAAGGTCATCAGGCACTGTCCACGGAATGATCTTCTAAGCGTAGTCAGCTTTCCCGCGCCTTGTTCGAGACATGTGGCTACTGGATGTAAAGCTGCGTCGACATCGTATTGCCGGGCGCATTGATCGAGGTATTGCTGAAGGTCAGAGTGCCTTCCTGTTTGCCAGCCAGATCGAGTGCATACAAATAGCCGACGGTTTTCCCCCCGGGGGTGCAACTGGTCAGGTTGCCGTTCTTGAACGCGCAGACCGGCGTACGCGTGCCGTTCACCTCAAAACCGTCAATGGCGACATGGGCCTCACGCCCGTAACCCACTTCCAGCACGTACACCGTGATGTTCGGGCCATTGTGATCGCAGCGCGTCCGGGTTTGCCCTTCGTCGATATTTTCAACACCACAGGAAGGCGACGCGACTTTGAGCACTTTCAATTGACTCAATGGCGGGGCCGATGCCGCCGTGGCCGTTTGGGCCCCGAGAAGCAATGCCATCAATACGCCGAACACGCTAACCAGACGCCTTTTCATGCAGTACTTTCCACCCCGAAAAACCAGCGCGCAGTATGGCGCACTTGGCTTTGTCGCAAAACATCGACGACGATCACCGCCATAAGCAGCCATATGCCCAAGCTACTGGTATGATGCGCGGCTTTTTCCGGCCCACAGTAATTTCCAGGCGCGTTCTGCTGCCTGTGCTTTGCTGTTGAGGTCGATACATTCACGGCGCCCGGCGCGCCACGGGGAGCAGACATGCTGGAAAGGCTGTTTCAACTCAAGGCACACAATACCAACGTGCGGACCGAGATTCTGGCGGGCGTCACGACCTTTTTGGCCATGGCCTACATTCTGTTCGTCAACCCGAGCATCCTCGGCGAGACCGGCATGGACAAGGGCGCGGTGTTTGTCGCCACCTGTCTGGCAGCTGCCATCGGCTCGACGACCATGGGCCTGATCGCCAACTACCCGATCGCCCTCGCACCGGGCATGGGCCTGAACGCCTTCTTTACCTATACCGTGGTCCTGCATATGGGCCATACCTGGCAAGTGGCGCTCGGCGCGGTGTTCATCTCGGCGGTGTGTTTCTTCCTGCTGTCGATCTTCCGCATCCGTGAATGGATCATCAACAGCATCCCCCTGCCGCTGCGCTCGGCGATCGCTGCCGGCATCGGCCTGTTCCTGGCGCTGATCGCCCTGCACAACGCCGGTATCGTGGTCAGCAACCCGGCGACCATGGTCGGCCTCGGTGACCTGAAACAACCGGCTCCGATCCTCGCCACCCTCGGTTTTGCCCTGATCGTCGCGCTTGAAGCACTTGCCGTGCGCGGTGCGGTGCTGATCGGCATTCTGGTGGTGACCATTGTTTCGATCGTGATGGGCTTCACCCCATTCGGCGGCGTGATGTCGATGCCACCGTCCCTGGCCCCGACCTTCCTGCAACTGGATATCAAGGGTGCACTGGACATCGGTCTGGTCAGCGTGATTTTCGCCTTCCTGTTCGTCGACCTGTTCGATAACTCCGGCACTTTGATCGGCGTCGCCAAGCGCGCCGGCCTGATGCGCAAGGACGGCCACATGCCGAAAATGGGCCGTGCCCTGATCGCCGACAGTACCGCCGCCATGGCCGGTTCCCTGCTGGGCACCTCGACCACCACCAGCTACATCGAGTCCGCTGCTGGCGTGAGTGCCGGTGGCCGCACTGGCTTGACCGCCATCGTGGTGGCGTTCCTGTTCCTGCTGGCGCTGTTCTTCTCGCCACTGGCCGCCAGTGTTCCAGCCTTCGCCACTGCACCGGCCCTGCTGTTCGTCGCCGTGCTGATGACATCCGGCCTGGCCGAAATAGACTGGGACGACATCACTGTTGCCGCGCCCGTGGTGATCACCGCGCTGGCGATGCCATTCACCTATTCCATCGCCAATGGCATCGCCTTCGGTTTCATTTCCTGGACCGCCATCAAGCTGATGTCCGGTCGTGGCCGTGAGCTGAATCCGGCACTGGTGATCCTGTCGATTCTGTTCGTGATCAAGCTGGGTTGGTTCAACGCATGACTTTTGATTCCCAGGCCTATGCCGTTCAACTCGAAGAAAAGGTCACGCGTTTGCGTGACCTGCTGGCCCCGTTCGATGCACCGGAGCCAGCCGTTTTCGATTCGCCGCTGAAAAACTTCCGCCTGCGCGCCGAATTCCGCCTGTGGCGCGAGGCCGGCGAGCGGCATTACGCGATGTTTTCCCAGGAAGACAAACGCACGCCCATCCTGATCGAAGAGTTCCCGATTGCCAGCCTGCGCATCAACCAGTTGATGCCCCAGCTCAAGGCCGCGTGGCAAGCCAGTGCGGCCCTGAGCCACAAGCTGTTCCAGGTGGAATTCCTGACCACGCTGGCCGGCGACGCAATGATCACCCTGTGCTATCACCGCCCGCTGGACGAGCACTGGCACGCGGCGGCTTCGAAACTGGCGACGGACCTGAACGTCAGCATCATCGGCCGCTCCAAGGGCAAGCGCGAAGTCATCGGTCACGATTACGTGGTCGAGCGACTGGACGTCAGCGGTCGCACCTTCAGCTACCGCCAGCCGGAAGGCGCGTTCACCCAGCCCAACGGTACGGTGAACCAGAAGATGCTCAACTGGGCGTACGATGCGCTTGGCGATCGCTCCGATGACTTGCTGGAGCTGTATTGCGGCAACGGTAACTTCACCCTGCCCCTCGCCACCCGAGTACGCAAAGTGCTGGCCACCGAAATCAGCAAGACCTCGGTCAACGCGGCGCTGAGCAATCTCAGCGAAAACGCGGTGGATAACGTCACCCTGGTGCGCTTGTCCGCCGAAGAGCTGACCGAAGCCCTGAACGAAGTGCGTCCGTTCCGCCGCCTGCACGGCATCGACCTCAAGAGCTACGAGTTCGGCAGCGTGTTCGTCGACCCGCCCCGCGCCGGCATGGACCCGGACACCTGCGAACTGACCCGGCGCTTCGACAACATCCTGTACATCTCCTGCAATCCGGAGACCCTGGCAGCCAACATCGCCCAACTGCATGACACCCACCGCATCAGCCGGTGTGCGATGTTCGACCAGTTCCCGTGGACCCATCACATGGAATCCGGGGTGATGTTGACCCGGCGTTGATGGCATCTGCCAGGCATAAAAAAGCCGTCTTCACGACGGCTTTTTTATGGGTACCTAGACGACAACATCGACCTTGCGCGGGCGCCCGCCTTTCCTGCCGTTGGCCCGCGCGGCTTCAGACTTTGCGGCGCTGCTCTGGCGACCATTGCGCGAAGCGACGACCGAGGCCGCCATGGCCATCAGCGGCTTGCTCGCAGAAATCATTCCGGCGATAGACACATGCAGGTCCTTGCCTTCATGGCACAGTGCAGTCCCCGCATAGCCGACAGTCAGACTGGCATAGTCCTCTACCTCAAAATCATCGAACTCCGGATAGTTGACCACGGGCAGCAATACGCCGCTGCCGTCTTCGAAGAGCACTGCCAGACAGGGAGCCAGGTAGGTCACCGCTGTCGCTTGCAGGCTATTTTTTCTACGTAACTCACCACGTTCAATGGCCTTGTCCAGGCTACTTTCCGTTACGGGATTATCGGCCTGAACCTTGGCCTTTATCGTTTTCATAACTCGATCTCCACACCTTCCTGTGCACCGATCAGGGACAGCAATGTCTTGTTCGATTCAGGTACGTAGCAAGCCGATCCAATCATATTGGTCGTGCTGACAACCCTTTTCACCACAACGACTTCGTTGCTTTGCCAGTCCCACAGTTGATTATCAAGACAGGCCGTTTGTAGTTTTCGCCACCAGATGCCGCGGGCGCGTCGCAAATGGGCAGGTTGCTTGAGCGATTGGCGCAAACCCTCAAGCACCGCCAATGGTGGCCGACACGATAGCGGAACGACATCCCAGAGCTCGACACCGTTGTGCCAAAAGCTGAACCTGAATCTCGCACTCCACGTCCCCGCTTCCAAATGCGCATGAGGCGGACAATGCTCGTCTCGCAACATGATCACTACCGACAGTCCTTTGAAACTGCATACCTTCATGCTAACCCATCCGTTAGGTTTTTGAATCCGAGAATCCGGCATTCCCTGGAAAATCCGACCGCTGGCCTTGGCAGCCGAATCATTTCTTCTGTCCTCAGGCTAGCGTCCCGGCAATTCCCGGACCTGCGGAACACCACTCGAATTGGTAAGAAATCCTTTCTTTACAGCGCTGGCACCTGATAATTGCTGATCCAGCTTCTTCATTTGATCCCCGGTGTCATCAATCATGCAGCGACAATTCGACGATCTTCAGTTGGGCAGCATCGAGCTGTTTTGCCTGGCCGCCGAGGCTGGCAGTTTTACTGCCGCGGCGCTGGTGGCAGGTGTCACGCCCGCCGCCGTGAGCCGATCGGTGTCGCGCATGGAGGAACGCCTGGGCGTGCGCCTGTTCGCGCGCACCACGCGTAGCGTGAAGCTCACTGACAGTGGTCGCCGTTATTACGAAGAATGTCGCCAGGCCCTTGCGCAACTGGTCGAGGCCCAGCGTGAGGTCATGGGCCAACAACAAGTGCCGTCCGGTACTTTGCGCATCAGTATTCCGACGACCTACGCGCATCATCGGATCCTGCCGCTGCTGCCCGAATTTCGGGCGCGCTATCCCGCAGTGAAAGTCGAGTCGCATATCAGCAATCGCAACATCGATTTCGTCGGCGAAGGATACGACATGGCAATTCGCGTGCGAGCCATCCCGGATTCCGGCCTGATCGCCCGACAGTTGGAGGATGCCGCCCTTGTGCTGATCGCCAGCCCTGATTACCTGAAACAGGCAGGCACTCCGCAAACCCTCGATGACCTCGAACACCACGAATGCATTCAGTATGAATTGCCCAGCAGCGGCCGGCGCATTGCCTGGTTGTTCAACGATGAAGGCGTGCCCCGGGAGATTCTGGCCGAGGGCAACCTCAGTTGCTCCGATGATGTACTGGGCGGGGTGACGCTGGCCAAACACGGGGCGGGGTTGTTTCAGACCTATCGTTTTATCGTGGAAAAGGAGCTGGCCGACGGCTCACTGGTGGAAGTGCTCAAGCCCTATGGCGGGCGTTCGCGACCATTCACCCTGCTGTACCCGCAAAGTCGACATGTACCGCTGCGCTTGAGGGCGTTCATTGATTTTCTGGTGGAGCATTTGCCGCGCTGAACACAGAAAGTGTCCGATCATCGCCCACAAACCGCCAGCGTGCCCTCTCTTCAATTGACCGAATTAACTAGTTAGTACAATTTATCTCCACAGGCTGAAACCTGGCCGATTCCAACAATAATAAGTGGAGAGATTCCGATGTCCCCTATCGTTCTGGTGCTGAACGGCCCGAACCTGAACCTGCTCGGCACCCGTGAACCGGCGACTTACGGTCACGAAACCCTGGCAGACATTTCGGCCCTGTGCGGACGCGCCGCCGAAGAGTTCGGCCTGGCGGTGGAGTTTCGCCAGACCAACCATGAGGGCGAATTGCTCGACTGGATTCACGCGGCCCGCGGTCGCTGCGCCGGGATCGTCATCAATCCCGCCGCGTGGACTCACACCTCGGTCGCCATCCGCGACGCCCTGGTCGCCAGCGAGCTGCCGGTCATCGAAGTCCACTTGTCCAACGTGCACGCCCGCGAGCCCTTCCGCCACCACTCGTTCGTATCCGCTATTGCAACAGCGGTCATGGCCGGTTTCGGCAGTCACGGCTATCGCCTGGCGCTGGAACACTTCAGTCATCGTTTGAAGGGGTGATCGCCGTGACTCAGAACAACGTGGTACTGGCCGGGCTGATCGGCGCCGGCATCCAGGCTTCCCGCACACCGGCCCTGCACGAGCATGAAGGCGATGCCCAAGGGCTGCGCTACCTCTATCGCCTAATTGATCTTGATCAATTGAAACTCGACAGCAACGCCCTGCCCGACCTGTTGATGGCTGCCGAGCGCATGAATTTCACCGGCTTGAACATCACCTTTCCCTGCAAGCAGGCAATCATCCCGCTGCTGGACGAACTCTCGCCGGAGGCCCGCGGTATCGGTGCGGTCAACACGGTGGTGCTCAAGGATGGCAAACGCATCGGCCACAACACCGATTGCCTGGGCTTTGCCGAAGGCTTCCGACGGGGTCTGAAAGGCGTTGCCGTTGAACGTGTCGTCCAGATGGGCGCCGGCGGCGCAGGAGCGGCGGTGGCCCACGCCCTGTTGAGCGAAGGCGTACAACAACTGAGCATTTTTGACGTGGACATCCGCCGCGCCCAGGATCTGGCCGACAACCTCAATCAGCATTTCGGTGTCGCTCTGGCGGTGGCCGGGTATGACCTGTCAAACGCCTTGGCCCAGGCTGACGGCCTGGTGAATACCACGCCGATGGGCATGAAAAAACTGCCCGGCATGCCGGTGCCGGTCGAGTTGCTTCGAGCCGAGTTGTGGGTGGCGGAGATCGTTTACTTCCCGCTGGAAACCGAACTGCTGCGCAACGCCCGCGCCCTCGGTTGCCGGACGCTGGACGGCGGCAACATGGCCGTGTTTCAGGCGGTGAAGGCATTCGAGTTGTTCAGCGGCGTGGTGCCGGATGCCCAGAGAATGCTCGAACATTTCCAGGGCATGAATGACTGAAGATCAAAAGATCGCAGCCTTCGGCAGCGCCTACAGATCAATGCGATTGACGTAGGAGCTGCCGAAGGCTGCGATCTTTTCAAGCCTGCAAATAGCGCAGCACCGACTCGCAAATCATCTCCCGATGACGCTGCTTGATGCGCTCATCCGGCAAGTCAATCTGGAAAATCTCACCCACGGTATGGCGGTTCGAGACGCGATAAAAGCAGAACGAACTGATCAGCAGATGCACATCCAGCGGCACCAGGCCGGCGCGGAATACACCCTCTTCAACGCCCCGACGCAGGATCACATCGAGGGAATCGAGAACGGTGTTGTTCATCGCCCTGATCGCATCGGAGCGCTTCACGTACTCGGCGTTGTGAATGTTTTCGATGCTGACGATGCGCACGAAATCGACATTGCGATCGTGGTGATCGAATGTGAATTCAACCAGCCGCCGAATCGCTTCCACCGGTGCCAGTTCAGTCAGGTGCAAACGGCTTTCAGTGCTGCGGATATCGCCGTACAGTTTTTCCAGGACCTCGACGTAGAGCTGTTCCTTGCTGCCGAAGTAGTAGTAGATCATGCGCTTGGAGGTGTGGATGCGCTCGGCGATGGCATCGACGCGGGCCCCGGAAAGCCCCTGCTGGACGAATTCGACAATCGCCTCCTGCAGGATGTTTTCGCGGGTCTTTTCCGGGTTGTTCTTGCGACTCTTGCGCGGCTCGGTCCCGGGTTCTACGGAGGCTGCGGGGAGTTCTGAAGTCATTGTCATTGCGGGCTCACGGCCATCACTGCACAGGCTGGCGATTATGGGCTGCGCGGCACGGTGAAGGAAGCCGCGCGGCCTACGTTTAATCCCGCGTTTACGAATTTCCTACAACTTGGCCTGACGGATGGCTCCGCTTCGGGATTTGGCCATGGCCGCCAGCCGCACCGCCACGTTGGCCGCGCCGTAGCCGGCATACCCGTTTTTGCGCTGGATGATTTCAAAGAAGAACCGCCCCTCGAACGGCTCGGTATACACGTGAAACAACTCGCCACCCTGGGCGTCACGGTCATACAGCACGTTGAAATAGGCCAGCTCACTGAGGAACTCATCGTTGAAATCGAAGCGCGCCGCCAGGTCATCGTAGTAGTTGAGCGGGATATCCAGCAGCGGCACGCCCGCCTCTTTTGCACGGCTGACCTGGGCAAAGATGTCATCACAATCAAAGGCTATGTGATGCACTCCGGAGCCGCGATAACTCGACAGCGCGTGTGAGATCGCGGTGTTGCGGTTCTCGGAAATGTTCAGCGGCAGGCGGATCGAACTGTCGCGACTGCGCAAGGCACGGCTCTTCACCAGACCATAAGGATCCGGCAGCACCACTTCATCGTCCGCCTCGAAATCCAGCAGGCTCTTGTAGAACAGCACCCAGCTGTCGAGGCTGTCGGCCGGCAGCGCCATGGCCATGTGGTCAATACGCTTGAGGCCGCCGCTGACCGGCGCTTGCGGGTACAGATTGAAGTCCGTGCCATAGACATCGGCGTGTCGATCCACCAGATAGATCAGGCTGCCATCCGGTGCGCGTACCGCCGCCAGCTCCAGTTCGTTGGGGCCGACCAGCCCGCGATAGGGCTGGCCCTTGTAAGCCACGGCGCGGGCCAGTGCGCTGGCGCTGTCCTTGACCCGCACGGCCGTAGCGCACAGCGAAGGGCCGTGGGCTTCGAAAAAGCTGTGGCCGAAAGAGTAAGGCTCCGAGTTCAGGATCAGGTTGATATCGCCCTGACGCAGCAGGCTGACGCTCTTGGAGCGATGCTGCCCGGCCTTGACGAAACCCAGTCGCTCCAGCCAATGGGAGAGCTTGGCGCCGAGGCTTTCATCCACGGCGAATTCGAGAAATTCGATGCCGTTGTACTCGCTGGCCTTGGGTGTTTCGAACAGAATCCCGGGGGTGGCCGCAGATCTGGTTTCCTGTGCCAGACGCTCGCGGGTCTTCTCTTCCAGGTACAACAACGAGCGCAAACCGTCGGCGGCATTGGCCCGTGGCGGCGCGGCTCGGAAGCCGTCGTTGAAGATCTCCAGCGACAATGGCCCGGTGTAGCCGCTCTGGATGATCGGCGCGAGGAACCCCGGCAAGTCGAACTCCCCCTGCCCCGGGAAGCAGCGAAAATGCCGGCTCCACTCCAGCACGTCCATGGCCAGGATCGGTGCGTCGGCCATTTGCACGAAGAAGATCTTGTCGCCGGGAATCTCGGCGATAGCGCTCGGATCGCCCTTGAGCGACAGCGTGTGAAAGCTGTCCAGCAACACGCCAAGGCTTGGATGATCGGCCTGACGCACGATGTTCCAAACCTGTTGATACGTGTTCACGTGCCGGCCCCAGGCCAGCGCCTCATAACCGATGCGTAGACCACGGGCCCCGGCATGCTCAGCCAGCAGGCGCAGATCGTCGACCAGAATCTGTTCATCTCCGATGGAGTCGGCCGAGGCGTTGCTGCACACCAGCACCAGGTCGGTGCCCAGTTCCTGCATCAGGTCGAATTTGCGCTCGGCGCGTTCCAGGTTGCGCGACAGCCGATCACGCCGGCAGCCTTCGAAATCACGGAAAGGTTGAAACAGGGTGATGGCGATCCCGAGATCGGCGCACATCTGTTTGATTTCCCGTGGGCTGCCGTCGTAGTAGAGAAGGTCGTTCTCGAAAATCTCCACACCGTCGAACCCGGCGGCGGCAATGGCTTCGAGTTTTTCCGACAGGGTACCGCTCAAGGATACGGTGGCAATGGAACGCTGCATATTTCGACTCCCGGTAATGGGGACCATCTTGTTAGGGGGCATCGCACGCACGGATCCTGTAGGAGCTGCCGGAGGCTGCGATCTTTTGATCTTGAAAAATAAAATCAAAAGATCGCAGCCTCCGGCAGCTCCTACAGGGGGTAGCGTTTGTCCTGGGTAAATTATTGGCTTGGCGATCCCGCACAGCAATTCAAAGTGTACTATCCGGTTAGTTTTGTGTTCGATTATCGAACACAATGGTGGTTGGCGAATTGACGATTTTTTGTCCACTGCCCAACATCGACCCCACATTGAGTCCGGACTCGCAGCACCGGCCGCGATGTCCAAAACACCAAATAACAAATTCAAAAAAACGGGTGGTACATATGCTTCCTTCCCAAAGCTCACGCATGGCTCCGGCCATGAGCGTCACTGCCGGTGGTATCGGCGACAAGATCCGCGGCGCCATGGCGGTCGGCAAAACCCGTTGGGGCATGCTGGCGCTGGTGTTTTTCGCCACTACCCTGAACTACATCGACCGCGCCGCACTGGGTGTGATGCAGCCCATCCTGGCCAAGGAAATGAGCTGGACGGCGATGGATTACGCCAACATCAACTTCTGGTTCCAGGTCGGCTATGCCATTGGTTTCGTGCTGCAGGGCCGGCTGATCGACCGGGTCGGCGTCAAGCGCGTGTTCTTCTGCGCGGTGTTGCTCTGGAGCCTGGCAACCGGCGCCCACGGCCTGGCCACTTCGGCGGTCGGCTTCATGGTCTGCCGTTTCATCCTCGGCCTGACCGAAGCGGCGAACTATCCGGCCTGCGTGAAAACCACGCGCCTGTGGTTCCCGGCCGGCGAGCGCGCCGTGGCCACTGGCATTTTCAACGCCGGCACCAACGTTGGTGCGATGTTCACCCCGATGCTGCTGCCACTGATCCTGCACGTCTGGGGTTGGCAAGCCGCGTTCCTGTGCATGTCGGCACTGGGCGGGATCTGGTTGCTGTTCTGGGGCCTGAAGTACTTCAACCCGGAAGACCACCCGAACGTCAAACAGTCGGAGCTGGACTACATCCAGAACGAAGTCGAACCGGAACAAACCCGCGTACCGTTCTCGAAAATCCTGCGCATGCGCGGCACCTGGGCCTTCGCCCTCGCCTACTCGATGACCGCGCCAGTGTTCTGGTTCTACCTGTACTGGCTGCCGCCGTTCCTCAATCAGCAATACAACCTGGGCATCAACGTGACCCAGATGGGCATTCCGCTGATCATCATTTACCTCACCGCCGACTTCGGCAGCGTTGGCGGCGGCATCCTCTCCTCGTTCCTGATCGGTCGCGGGATCAACCCGATCAAGGCGCGGCTAGTGTCGATGCTGCTGTTCGCCTGCTGCATCATCGGCGTGGTCATGGCGGCCGGCTCCAGCAATCTGTGGGTCGCCGTAGCCGCCATCTCCCTGGCCATCGGCGCGCACCAGGCCTGGACCGCAAATATCTGGAGCCTGGTGATGGACTACACGCCCAAGCACATGATGAGCACGGTATTCGGCTTCGGCGGTATGTGTGCTGCGATTGGCGGGATGTTCATGACCCAGTTGGTCGGCCACATCCTGACCGTCACCAACAACAACTACACCGTGCTGTTCACGCTGATTCCGGCGATGTACTTCATTGCGCTGACCTGGATGTACTTCATGGCACCGCGCAAGATTCCAGCCATCACCGACTAAAGAAGTCATCAGTCCCTGTGGGAGCGAGCCTGCTCGCGAAAGCGGTACGTCAGCCAACGTCAATGTTGAATGACAGTCCGTCTTCGCGAGCAGGCTCGCTCCCACAGGTCTCTGATCGTTGCCCTCCTACCGGCGGCTTTGCTGCCACGCGGCCGCCAATCCGCTGCAACAGATCACGGCAATACCGAGCACGGTAGTCAGTGTCGGCGTGTGGGAAAACAGCAGCCAGCCCAGCAGGCCGGCGAAGATGATCTGGCAATAGCTGAACGGCGCCAGCAGTGCCGGTGCGGCGAGACGAAAAGCCTGGGTCAGGAACAGGTGAGCCGTCATCCCGCAGGCCCCCAGCGCCAGCATCATCGCGCCATGCACCAGGTTCGGCGTCTGCCAGAAGAACGGCACCAGCGCACTCATCACCAGCGTGTTGCACAGACCCGCGAAAAAGTTGCTGGTGGTCGGGCTGTCGATCTCACTGAGCTTGCGCGTCAGCAGTTGATAGAAGCAGAAAAACAGCGCCGAGCAGAACGGTAGCAACACTGCCGGGGTAAACAGATCACCCCCCGGGTGAACGATGATCAGCACCCCGATAAAACCGCAGATCACCGCCAGCCATTGCCCCCGCGTCACACGCTCGCCAAGCAGCGGCACCGACAGCGCGGTGACCAGCACCGGCGCCAGGAAGTTGACCGACGTGGCCTCGGCCAACGGGATGTACATCAGCCCCGTGGTGAAAAACAGACTGGTGCCCAGCAGGCACAATGCCCGGGCCAGTTGCAGAAATGGCCGCTTGGTACGCAGCACCCGCAGCCCGGATTGCGGCAGGAAAATCCCGGCCATCAGCAAGGTGTGAACCACGTAGCGCGCCCAGACCACCATGACAATGGGATAGAAACCTGAGAGGTATTTGGAAAAGGCGTCGTGGCTGGAAAACAGGAAAGTCGCGACAACGATCAGCAGGATCCCTTTGAAGGGCTGATTGACGCCGGAAAGCGGGGTGCTGCTGGGCGACGTCAAGACAAAGTCCTTTTATCGGTTGAGGCGAGACCTGAATAATTTAGAACCTGGTTCCACTTTATGATATCGACGACTCAAGAAAGTGGGCGAATACCGCACACTGTTTATTCAAGCAGATTCCAGGTTCAACTGAACAACTCTGACGCCTGGCTCGCCAGCGAAAGTTCTTCGGCGTATTTCAACAAGGTCGGCGCCAACTCATGCAATCGCGCGCCGGGCATTCTCGCGCTTGGCCCGGCAATACTGAGCACTCCGATGACCCGGCCATCCAGTGGATGACGCACCACGCCGGCAATCGCCGAGGTGCCCACCGCCGAACTTTCCTCGACCCAGGCATAACCTTGCTCCCGCGCCAGACGCAAGCGCTCCAGCAGTTCTATATTCGAACGCGGTGCATTAGGCCCGACGTCCCGAGGCAATTTCGTCCCTTGCCGCTCGACCAGCGACAGCGCCTCGGCATCGCTCATGCACGCCAGCCACGCGTGCCCGGAAGCCGTGTAGAACAACGGCGCATCGCGACCCATGTCGGGGTCGTAGCGCAGACCGGAACGGGCACCCTGGGACTTGGCGATCCACACCTGGCGTTCCCCCTGGATCACCCCCAGACGCACCAGCTCACCGGTTTCCCCGGCCAGACGATCGAGCACCGGCTGGATGATATCCGCGCCGCTGCCGGACAAGTATCGAAAGCCCATGGCCACCAGCTTGGTCGACAGGTGATAGCGCAGGTTGTCCGGATTCTGCCGCACGTACCCCAGGCGAATCAGTTCAGCGAGCAAACGATGAGTCGCGCTTTTAGGGATTCCCAGTTGCTCGGCCAACGTCTGCATCGGCAAACCCTGCGGTTCACCGGTCAGGCTTTCCAGCACGCTGAAGACACGTTCGATCTGACTGCCAGCCATGGTATGTCCCAAACAAAATTTGGCTGATTCTAGAAGAGAAGCCCCACGAAGCAAAATGTGGAACCAGTCGCTCAACCGGCAGTCTGACGACCGGACTGGCGCGGCTCCCACTTGGCAGCAACACTCATCGCACGGCTCGTTACCCGGAACAGAAGAGGATTCCCACATGCTATGGAAAAAAGGCCGACGCAGCGACAACGTGGTCGATGCCCGTGGTGATGATGTCGGCAGTGGCGGCGGCGGGATGCGCTTCGGCGGTGGCAAGGGCCTGAGCCTGACGGCGATCCTGCTGATCGTCGGCATCGGCTGGATCACCGGCCAGGATCCGCTGCAAATCCTCGGACAACTGACCGGGCAAATGGACCAGCAATCGGCCCCCGCCACCAACCAGAGCCGTAAGGCACCACCGGCCAATGACGAAGGCGCGGAGTTCGTGCGCTCGATCCTCGGCGACACCGAAGACACTTGGGGCACGATATTCCAGCAGGCCGGCCGTCAGTACAAAGAACCGACCCTGGTGCTGTTCAGCAACCGAGTGAATTCGGCCTGCGGTCTGGCCACTTCGGCGACCGGGCCGTTCTATTGCCCGGCGGACCAGAAAGTCTACCTGGACATGGCGTTCTTCCAGGAAATGTCCCAACGCTTTTCCGCCGCGGGCGACTTCGCCCAGGCCTACGTCATCGCACACGAAGTCGGACACCATGTGCAAACCCTGCTTGGGGTGTCCGCAAAAATCCAGGCAGCCCGCCAACAAGGCCGGCAGATGGAAGGCGACGGTGGTTTGCTGGTTCGTCAGGAACTGCAAGCCGATTGCCTGGCCGGTGTCTGGGCCAACAATGCGCAGAAGCGCCTGAACTGGCTGGAACCGGGCGACATCGAAGAAGCACTGAACGCAGCGAACGCCATCGGTGACGATCGTTTGCAGCAGCAGGGTCAGGGCCGGGTGGTCCCGGACTCGTTCACCCACGGTACGTCGGCGCAACGGGTGCGCTGGTTCAAAACCGGTTTCGCCCAAGGCCAGGTAAGCCAGTGCGATACCTTTGCGACGAAAAATCTGTAAATGAAGAAGTGGTTGTTGGTTGTTCTGTTTACTTGCGCAACGTCCCAGGCCGCCGAGCATGAGGTCAAGGAGCTCAGTCCCGGACGCCTGCTGTTGAAATCAGGTGAAATCGCGGTGGGCATCAGCCCCGCCCCGGCAAAAATCGAACGGGTACTGATCATCCTCCACGGTCGCTTGCGCAACGCGCAAACCTATCTGCAGAGCGGTGAGCACGCGGCCGAACTGGCCGGGCAAAGCGCAACGACCCTGGTGATCGCCCCACAATTCCTCAATGAAACCGATATTGCGGCTCATCCGGTGGCCGACACGGTTTTGCGCTGGCAAGGCAATGAATGGATGGCCGGCGGCGAATCCACGGCGCCGTTTCGGCTGAGTTCCTATGCGGCGCTCGACGAAATCATTGCCCGCCTGGGAGATCGCCAGCAGTTTCCGGATGTGAAGCAAATCGTCATCGCCGGGCACTCCGGTGGCGCGCAGGTGGTTCAGCGCTATGCAGTGCTCGGTCATGATCAGCCGGCTCTCGAGGCGGCCGGCGTACAGGTTCGATACGTGATTGCCAACCCGTCGTCCTACGCCTATTTCGATGAGCGTCGGCCCGTGGCGTTCAGCCACGCCGGTTGCCCGCAATTCAATCGCTGGAAATATGGGCTAGCGGATTTGCCCGCCTACGCCGAAGGACAAGCGCCCGCACAACTGCAGGAAAAGTACCTTAAGCGTGACGTCGTTTACCTCCTGGGCCAGCAGGACACCGACCCGAATCATCCGGCACTGGATAAAAGCTGTGAGGCCAAGGCGCAAGGGCCGTATCGGTTGGCGCGCGGGCGTTTTTACTTTGATTATCTGAAGCGGCTGCAACCGCAAGGGTTGAAGCAGCAATTGATAGAAGTGCCCGGCGTCGGGCATGACGGGGACGGGATGTTTACCTCGCCGGAGGGGCAGAAGGCATTGTTTGGGCAGTAGGTGTTGCACTGCCTGATCTGACGCCTTCGCGAGCAGGCTCGCTCCCACAAGGATTTTGCGGTGAACACATCATTTGTGAACACCAGAAATCAAATGTGGGAGCGAGCCTGCTCGCGAAGGCACTCAAGCGGACAGCATCTGCCGCAACTCGACACAATCCGCCGCATGCCAATCGGTCAATTCCGGCCAAGGATTATCCGGCAGGTTCACCAACACAGTCCGCGTGCCCGCTGCCCGTCCGCAATCCAGATCAAAGCGGTAATCACCGACCATCACCATCTCGCTTGCCGGCACCTTCCACGCTTCGGCCAGTTTCAGTAAACCGCCCGGATGCGGCTTCGGCGGTGCTTCATCACGCCCCAGCACGTCCTCGACCGCAAAGCAGTCGGCCAAGCCAATGGCCTCCAGCGTGACATGCGCCAGCTCCCGGGCATTGCGCGTGAGAATGCCCAGGCGATAACCGCGCCCGGCCAGCTCGCGCACCAACTCCACCGCGCCCCGCGCCGGCTTCGAACCGAGGGCCAGGTCCCGTTCGTGCTCCAGCAGCCACGCATGCTTGGCTGCGGCCTCATCGGCCGGCAGTGCGGCGAGGTGGGTCAGGATGTCGTCTTCGGCAGGAATCGCCAAGGCTACGCGAATCGCCGCGAAGTCGTGCACGGCCACGGTCAGGGTGCCGTCCATGTCGAACACCCAGTGACGCACGTCGGCCAGGCTCACGCCCAATCCTTGCGGTGACGGATCAAGCCTTCCTGGGTGACCGAGGCCACCAGTTGCCCGGCACGATTGAACACGCTGCCTCGGGAGAATCCGCGCGAGTTGCCGGCCCACGGGCTGTCCATCGCGTAGAGCAGCCAGTCATCGGCACGCAGATCCTGGTGGAACCACAATGCGTGATCGAGGCTGGCGACTTGCATGTCCTTGTGCCAGACCGATTTGCCGTGGGGCTGCATCGAGGTGACCAGCAGGCCGAAGTCCGATGCATAGGCCAGCAGGTATTTATGCAGCGCCGGCGAATCGGCCAACGCCCCGTCGGCGCGGAACCAGACGTACTTGACCGGATCGGACGGCAGCGGGTTGTAGGGATCTTTTTCAGTCACCGGGCGGAATTCGATCGGCTTGGGGCACAACAGCTTTTCGCGCATTTTCTCGGGAATCAGGTGCGCGCGCTGCTGGGTGATTTCCAGCTCCGAAGGCAGATTTTCCGGGCCAACCACAACCGGCATTTTGCTCTGGTGCTCGAAGCCTTCCTCGTCGTACTGGAACGACGCACTGCACGTGAAGATCGGGTGGCCCTTCTGGATCGCCGTCACCCGGCGGGTGCTGAAACTGCCGCCGTCACGCACCCGGTCAACCTGATACACCACCGGCAACCCGGCATCACCCGGACGCAGGAAATAGCCGTGCATCGAATGCACATGGCGCGCCTCTTCTACCGTCTGACTCGCCGCCGACAGCGACTGGCCGAGTACCTGGCCACCGAACAGCTGACGAAAACCCAGGTCCTGGCTACGGCCGCGGAACAGGTTTTCTTCGATCGGTTCCAGGGTCAGCAAGTCGACCAGATCTTCCAACACTTGGCTCATTCAGACTCTCCTCACGCAAAACATTGCCGCGCAGTCTTGGCTGCAACGGTCGATTCAGTTTCCGGCCCGGGCCAGCATGGGGCCATTGTAAACGTCCGTGCCAGCTTATCCATGCAAGGTTTGCAGCCATTGTTCGCGGCTGATGCGATACAGAACGTGCCGACGCAACGGATGATCGGCTTCGAGTCGCGGGTGATCGAAGTCATCCGCCGGGTCATGGTGCATGCCGATGGCCTGCATGACTTTCTCTGACGGCAGGTTGGTTTGCGTCGTGAAGGCCACCACCTCTTTCAGCGGCAAGCGGTCGAACCCGCAGCGCAGAGCGGTCCACGCCGCTTCACTGGCATAACCGAGGCCCCAGTGCTCGCGGGCCAGGCGCCAGCCGATTTCCGTCGCAGGGGTGAATGGCGCGTCGAATCCGACCACATTGAGCCCGGTAAACCCGATGAACTGGCCAGAGTCCTTTCGCTGCAAGGCCCAGAGCCCATAACCATGCTCGGCGAAATGACCACGGATTCGCCCGATCAATGACGCACTTTCCAGCCGACTCAGGGGGGCTGGAAAATAGCGCATCACCTGCGGATCGGCACACATCGCCGCAAAGTCCGCCAAATCTTCATCGCGCCACTGGCGCAACAGCAGCCGAGCGCTTTCAAGCTCCAGTATTGGCTCCATCGTGCCCCGCCCCTCCATTACAATGTCGCCAGTCTACAACGCTGGTAGGATCCTTCTCTCATTCCTACATGAAATGACCATGCCACTGCCGCTGATTTATCACGAAGACTACAGTCCCGAGTTTCCGGCGGATCACCGCTTCCCCATGGACAAGTTCCGCCTGCTGCGCGATCACCTGGTGGACAGCGGCCTAACCCGCGACGCCGACCTGCTGCGCCCGGATCTGTGTCCGGCAGACATTCTCGCCCTCGCCCATGACCCTTCGTATATCGAACGCTACATGAGTGGCGAATTGTCCCGCGAAGACCAGCGTCGCCTCGGCCTGCCCTGGAGCGAAGCCCTGGCCCGGCGCACGGTGCGGGCAGTCGGCGGCTCGCTGTTGGCGGCCGAGCAGGCGCTGGAGCATGGTCTGGCCTGTCACCTGGCGGGCGGCACCCATCATGCGCACTACGACTACCCGGCCGGGTTCTGCATCTTCAATGACCTGGCGGTGATCAGCCATTACCTGCTGGAAAGTGGTCGAGTGAATCGGGTGCTGATCTTCGATTGCGACGTGCATCAAGGCGACGGGACCGCACGAATCCTGCACCACACCCCGGAAGCGGTAACCGTTTCCCTGCACTGCGAAAAGAACTTTCCTGCACGCAAAGCCGAAAGTGACTGGGACATTCCGCTGCCCAACGGCATGGGCGATGCCGACTACCTGAAGGTAGTGGACGATGCGCTCAACTACCTGCTGCCGCTCTACCAACCGGACCTGGTGCTGTATGACGCCGGGGTCGATGTGCATAAGGACGACGCCCTGGGTTATCTGAAGCTGACAGACGAAGGCGTCGCCGCCCGCGATGAAAGCGTGATGCGCCATTGCCTGGGCCGGGACATCCCGCTGGTCGGGGTGATCGGCGGCGGCTACAGCAAGGACCGCCAGGCCTTGGCCCGCCGCCACGGCATCCTCCATCACAGCGCGCAGCGCGTCTGGCAGTCATCAGGTTGTCACTGAGTTGTGGATGCTTTACCCACAATGCCTGTGGAGCTGCCTGTGGATAACCTGAGTGAAAGGGCCTGCAGGCCCCACGGCGTATAGGCTACAGATCGGTGGTTGTTTTTTAACCACCTTTTGAAAACACCACAAGTCAACTGTGGGAGCGAGCCTGCTCGCGAAGGCGATCTGTCCTTCAGCATGGATGTCGACTGATACAACGCTTTCGCGAGCAGGCTCGCTCCCACAGGGATTCGGGCTGGTAGAATGCCCGGCTTATCCCGCCAGACCGCAGTGCATCCCATGACTCATTCACCAGCCCTCCTCCCTAACGTCGCCATCATCGGCGGCGGTCCCGCCGGTTTGATGGCAGCTGAAGTGCTGAGCCAGGCCGGGATCAAGGTCGACCTGTACGACGGCATGCCTTCGGTTGGACGAAAATTTCTCCTGGCCGGTGTCGGCGGCATGAACATCACACACTCTGAAGCCTACCCGGCGTTTCTCTCGCGCTACGCCGAACGCGCCCCGCAAATCGCCCCACTGTTGCGCGGCTTCGGCGCCGAAGCGCTGTGCCAGTGGATTCACGGGCTAGGCATCGAGACCTTCGTCGGCAGTTCCGGCCGGGTGTTCCCCACCGACATGAAAGCCGCACCGCTGCTGCGCGCCTGGCTCAAGCGCCTGCGCGACAGCGGTGTAGTTATCCACACCCGCCACCGCTGGCTCGGCTGGAATGAGCATGGCGGTTTGCGCATCGACAGCCCGGAAGGCGAAAAGACCGTTCAAGCCGATGCCACCCTGCTCGCCCTCGGTGGCAGCAGTTGGTCACGGCTGGGTTCGGACGGCGCCTGGACGCTGGCACTGGAGCAGAACGGCGTAGGACTGGCGCCGTTGCAACCGAGCAATTGCGGCTTCGAGGTGCAGGTCTGGAGCGAATTGATGGTCAGCAAATTCGCCGGCGCGCCGCTGAAAAATATCGCCATCGGCTTGAACGATGACGTGCCACGGCTCGGCGAATGTGTGATGACCGCCACCGGGATCGAGGGCAGTTTGATCTATGCCCTGTCGGCGCCTATTCGTGAAGCGATCAACCAGCACGGTTTGGCAACGATTCATCTGGACCTGTTGCCGGGCCGCCCTGTGGATAAAGTTCTCGCGGCGTTGAGCAAACCACGAGGTTCACGCTCGATGGCCAAGCATCTGCACAGTCAGTTGGGCATCGATGGGGTAAAAGCGGCGCTTTTGCGTGAACTGACCAGCGCCGAGTGCTTTGCCGATATGGCCTTGCTGGCCAAGGCGATCAAGGCATTGCCACTGTCACTGGTGAAAACACGTCCGCTGGACGAGGCCATCAGCAGCGCTGGCGGTGTGTTGTTCGAGGCGATGGATGAGCGCCTGATGCTCAAGCAAATGCCTGGCGTGTTTTGCGCCGGGGAAATGCTTGATTGGGAAGCGCCGACGGGCGGCTATCTGCTGACCGCGTGCTTTGCCAGTGGGCGGGCGGCGGGGTTGGGGATGGTGGAGTGGTTGCGGCGCGAGGGCTGAAGACCGAGGCGTCCCCTTCGCGAGCAGGCTCGCTCCCACATTGATCTTCTGTGAACACAGAATTTGTGAACGACACAGATCCAGTGTGGGAGCGAGCCTGCTCGCGAAAGCGGTCTAGCCGACGCTACTGCTATTAAGGCTTACGCTTACGCGGCCCGGTATTGAACACCGGCACTTTACGCACAGGCTTGATCGAAGGCTCCGCCGGTGCAACCTCTCCGCTATCCACCCACTTGCCAAGATTACGTTTACCACCGCCACCGCCGGAAGCCTTGGGCTTCTTCGGTTTTTTCGGCTTCTTGACGACCTGACCGCTGGCATCGGTGTCCGGCACGCGGTGCTCCGGCTCGAAGTCCGGCTCGTTCTGCCGCTTCAAGGTCTGGCGGGTCAGCATCTCGATGGCCGACAG
Organism: Pseudomonas sp. GW821-FHT07G06; assembly: GCF_058986625.1. Classification (NCBI taxonomy): domain Bacteria; kingdom Pseudomonadati; phylum Pseudomonadota; class Gammaproteobacteria; order Pseudomonadales; family Pseudomonadaceae; genus Pseudomonas; species Pseudomonas sp. GW821-FHT07G06. The sequence goes on along the minus strand of NZ_JBYSVW010000009.1, from coordinate 174,645 downwards.
CAGATTCACTTCATCGGCGCACACCAGGGAAATCGCCTCGCCGGTCGAGCCCGCGCGGCCGGTACGACCGATGCGGTGGATGTAGTCCTCGGCCACGATTGGCAGGTCGAAGTTGACCACCAGCGGCAGGTCTTCGATGTCCAGGCCACGGGCCGCCACGTCGGTAGCGACCAGGATCTGCACTTCACTCGCCTTGAAGCGGTCAAGTGCGCGCTGACGGGTCGCCTGGGGTTTGTCGCCGTGGATGCCGTCGGCGTTGATGCCCAGCCCCTGAAGTTTTTCCACCAGCGCGTCCACGCCGTTGCGGGTCTTGGCGAATACCAGCACTTGCTTCCACTTGCCCTTGCGCATCAGGTGCACAAACAGCTCCGGCTTGCGCTTCTTGTCCACCGTCACGATCCATTGCTTGACCGTATTGGCCGCCACGTTGCGCGGGCTGACTTCGATGCTCAGCGGGTCGTTGAGCATCTGCCCGGCCAGCAGGCGGATGTCATCGGAGAAGGTCGCGGAGAACAGCAGCGTCTGGCGCTTCTTCGGCAGCGCGCGGTAAATGTTCGCCAGCTCCTCGGAAAAGCCCAGGTCGAGCATGCGGTCGGCTTCGTCCAGCACCAGGGTTTGCAGCTGGTTGAACTTCAGCGCGTTCTGGCGGAACAGGTCGAGCAAGCGGCCTGGGGTTGCCACCAGCAGATCGACACCGCTGCGCAGCTTCATCATTTGCGGGTTGATGCTGACACCGCCGTACACCGCGTAAGTACGCAGCGGCAGGTTTTCGGCGTACTGGCGCACGGCCTCGTGAACCTGCTCGGCCAGCTCGCGGGTCGGTACCAGGATCAGCGCGCGGACCGAGTTGGCGGTGACTTTCGGCCCTTCCATGGCCAGCAGTTGCAACAGCGGCAGGGCGAAACCGGCAGTCTTGCCGGTGCCGGTCTGGGCGGCGGCCATCAGGTCGCGACCGGCCAGCACCGCCGGAATGGCTTGCGCCTGAACCGGCGTCGGAGTCTGGTAGCCGAGCGTCTCGAGGGAGCGCAGCAAGGGTTCGATCAGGCCAAGGGTGGCGAAAGTCATGGGAGTACCGTAGGAAAATTCAGCGCGGGTTGTTCAAAACAAGTGTGCAAAACAAGATGCAATGCCGCGCAGTTTACCCTAATTCACTCGGGATTCTGTCGGTACTGCCGACGTCACCACCGGCCGCTCTGGTGCGCGGCGCCACTGCGGCAGGCCAATCAAGACCACGGCGCTGATGATCACCGCCATCGCCAGGGCTTCTTCGATGCCGATGGTCTCGCCGACGAACACGATCCCCAGCAACACCGCCACTGCAGGATTGACGTAGGCATAACTGGTAGCCGCCGCCGGGCGCACGTGTTTCAACAGGTACATGTAGGCGTTGAAGGCGATGATCGAGCCGAACACGGTCAAGTACGCCAGGGCTGCCCAACCTTCGATGGGTGGTACCTTTTCCAGGTGTTCACCGCTGACTGCGCTGGCAAACAGCAACACGACGCCGCCCACCAGCATTTCCACCGCGCTGGCCATCGCGCCCTGAGGCAACGGCAGGTGTTTGCTCCAAACAGAGCCAAACGCCCAGGTCGCCGCCGCAAAGATCAGCAACGCCGCACCCAACGGGCTCGATTGCAGGTTGGAACCCAGGTTGAGCATGGCAATGCCGATCAGCCCGAGCACAATCCCGGCCCATTCGAGACGGGTATTACGTGCGCCCCAGAAATATCCGCACAGCAGGGTAAACAGCGGCACCGTCGCCACCGCCAAAGCCGCCACCCCGGAGGCCACGCCCGTGTGCTCTGCCACACTGACCGCGCCGTTGCCACACGCCAGCAGCAAAATCCCGATGACCCCGGCGGCTTTCCACTGTGCCCAGGTCGGTGCCGGCGCCCCGCGCCAGCGCAGGAAGGCGTACATCAAGGTCCCGGCTATGACGAAGCGGATGCCGGCGAGCAGCAGCGGTGGCCAATATTCCACACCGATGCGGATCACCAGGTAAGTCGAGCCCCAAATCACGTACAAGGCGAAAAAGGCAGCGATCAAAGGTAAGGGAAAGCGACGAAGGCCGGACATGGGGGGCAGCTCACAGGCAAGGACAAGTGAACGGCTATTCTAGAAAGGCTGGCGACGGAAAATAAGTTACAAAACCTGTTTAAAGCGCCAGTACACTTTTCAAAACACGGAGTTCAGCGCTATAAACCGTGTTTTCGAAAGTCGACCACTTTCAGGAGTCGCACCATGGACAAATACGACCGCATGCTGCTCAGCGCCCTGCTGGAAAATGGTCGCGCGTCCTACGCGGACCTGGCGCGCAAGGTCAACCTGTCCGCCCCGGCGGTGGCCGAGCGCGTGGCCAAGCTTGAAGCCAACGGCGTGATCACCGGCTATCAGGCGAAGGTCGACATGGCCAAGCTCGGCCTGCCGATCCAGTGCGTGATCGAACTGCGTCTGAACCAGCACGGCAACCAGAAGGCCTACGACGACCTGATCAAAATCCCGCAACTGACCGAATGCCATCGGGTGACCGGCGATCCATGCGTGATCATGCAGGCCGCGGTGGGTTCGATGCCGGAGCTGGAAGAGCTGATCAACCGGATTGCCACGTTCGGGTTCAGCAAGACGTCGATCGTGTTGTCCAGTGCGATAGAGAAGCGGGTGCCGTTGGGGCATATCGAAGGCAACGGCAAATAACGCCCCCTGTAGGAGCTGTCGAGTGCAACGAGGCTGCGATCTTTTGACTTTGATTTTTTAAGATCAAGATCAAAAGATCGCAGCCTCGTTGCACTCGACAGCTCCTACAGGGGATTCGCGGTGTATTCAAAAGCCGCGATAGCGCTTGAGATGTTCACCCACTTTCGCCGCTGGCACCTTCTGCAACTTGCACAGCAAGTCATGGGACAGCTCGCGCAGGCCATGCTTCTGGAGCAACTCTTCCTCCAGATGCGCCGTCAGGTTGGCCGCCATCTCGGCATCGGCCATGGCCCGGTGAGCCTTGCCGGTGTGCGGCAGGTTGGCAAACATGGTGAGGGTGCCGAGTTTGTGGTTCGGTGCGGCAGGCATCAGGCGGCGGGCCAACAGCAGCGAACAGGCAAAGTTCTGCAAGCGGGTGCGTTTGATTCGCCCGAGTTCGAAGTCCCAGAATTTCTGGTCGAACGCGGCGTTATGCGCGAGCAACGGTGTGGTGCCGACGAACTCATTCACTTCGTTCATCACCTGCTCCGCCGACGGCGCGGTGCGCAGCATGGCGTTGCTGATGCCGGTTAGCTGCTCGATGAAAGCCGGGACGCGCACGCCGGCGTTCATCAGGCTTTGGTAACGCTCGACGATGCGCCCCTGTTCAAGGATCACCACGGCAATTTCCGTGGCCCGGCAGCTGCTGCTCGGGGAGATCCCGGTGGTTTCAAAGTCGATGACTGCGATGCGTTCCAACCTGGTTCAACTCCGTAAAAATCAATTCTTGAGCAACAACGCGCCTTCGATCGGCACGTAGCGGCTGGCGGCGCGGATCAGTGAATTGGCCGTCAGCCCCGGCACGCCGTAGGCCACGGCTTGCACGCCATGCTTGCTGATGATGCGTTCGAGCAGCATGTCGAAATCGCCATCGCCAGAGGCCAGGACAATTTCATCGACATGGTCGGCGGCATCCATGATGTCGAGGGTGATGCCCACATCCCAGTCACCCTTGGCCGAACCATCGCTGCGCTGGATGTACGGCTTGAGTTTCACGGTGAAACCGAGGTTACGCAGGATCTGCTGGAACTGCTGCTGTTTGCTGTCGCCACGGTCGATGGCGTAGGCGTAGGCTTCGACGATCTCGCCCTGCTGGCTGATGTCCGCCCACAGCGCGGCATAGTTGAAGTGGCAACCATAAGCCTGACGCACGGTGTAGTAGAGGTTCTGGACATCGGCGAACACTGCGATTTTTTTCACCGGCTTTCCTCAAGGCTGAATCAGGCACCAGGCCCGAAAGGTCGCCCAGTATGCCAGCCCAGAGGATTGTTCCGCGAATAATCGGCTATGTGGCGAGGGAGCTTGCTCCCGTTGGACTGCGTAGCAACCCCGCGGGTTCTAAAGTAAGGGGGCTGCTTCGCACCCCAGCGGGACGGTGCGGCGATCCGACAAGCACCCTCGCCACTGGGTGTCAGACGAAGGAATCGTCGTCGCCGCCGAACAACGAGTCATCGCTGTAGTCAGCGTCGCTGAAGCTGCCCTGATCGTTACTGTAGGAGTCGTTACCGGCCATGCGCTGGTCATCGCCCCAGCCATTGTTGCCCTGGTCGTTGACCTGGGCCGGCTCTTCCTTGATGACTTCGACGACTTCCGGTTGCTGATTGTGATGGAACAGGCTGCTGATGCCTTGTGCCAGCATCACGCCACCCGCCACGCCAGCGGCGGTTTTCAGCGCACCACCGAGGAAACTGCTGCCGGCCGCTGCCGGTGCTTGCTGCTGCGGGGCATAGCCCTGTTGTGGAGAGTTCTGTTGCGGAGCACCGAAGTTCTGCTGTGGCGCTTGCGAACCGAACGACGAGCGCCCCGGTTCACGCCAGCCACCGCTCGATGGCATCGAGTTCTGGGTCGGTGCCGGTTGTGGATCACGGGAAGCGCCGCCAAAGATACTCGACAAGAAGCCACCGCTGCTCGACGCCGGAGCCGGGGTCGCCTGGGCCTTGGCCTGTTGCAGTTCGGCCTGCAATTGCTGGACTTGCCGGGTCAGTTGCTGGTTCTGCTCATCGAGGCTCTTGATCGCTGCCTCTTGCACCAGAATCGCCTGGGTCATGAAATATCCTGCCGCAGGCTGGCGCGTCAGGTGTTCCTTGATCCGCGCCTCGGCCTGGACGTCGCGCGGGGCTGAGTCCGTTTCGGCCTGTTGCAGCCGGGAAAACAGTCCATCGATCAGGGTTTGTTCTTCGCTGTTCATGGCGACCTCGTAGATTGCCGGGAAAATCGTTGCCTTTATCCAATGAGGATAAGGTGCACGACCTTAATGGAGGCTGAAACAAACTGTTTCAATGACCTTTACTGAACGTTTACGTTTGCGTCTCCCGGCACTTGATCGGTTAAAGTGGACCACTGCTTCCAACCTGCGATACCAACCGATGAATCCGTTAGATGTGCTGCGTGACTCTCTGTATTTCTTCAAGCGCAATCTGGGCCAGATCGTGCAGCTGTGCCTGCCGCTGGTCATTTTTGAGGCGCTGCTGCAACAAGTGGTCGACCACTCCACGGAGCCGGATAGTTTCCCCGGCATCAGCGTGATTGTCGGCTTGCTGGTGTATCCGCTGTACACCGCCGCGCTGATCCTGTTTCTCGACGCCCGCAGCCGGGGTGAATCACCGCGCAACCGCGACCTGCTGGCGATGGCGGCGAGCCTGTGGCCGCGTTTCGCCCTGCTGACGGCGCTCAATACCGTACTGATTCTGCTGGGCCTGTCGCTGTATTTCCTGCCGGGTATCTATCTGATGGTGACCCTGGCGTTTGGCGAATATCTGCTGGTGCTGCGCGGCATGGCACCGCTGGCGGCCATGAAGGAAAGCCTGCGCATGACCCAAGGTCACTTCCTGCGCATCCTGCTGTGCATTCTGTGTGTAATGGGGCCGCTGTGGCTGCTCAAGGGGGCGACCCTGGCGGTGTACCCCGAACCGCAGAACCCGGTGATCTCGCTGCTGATCGACAGCGCCCACAGTTTCCTGCAGCTGTTTACCAGCGTGGTGCTGTTCCGTCTGTTCATGCTGATCAACCCGTTGCCTGAGAGCAATGACAGCTCGCTCTGACCTTGGGCGCGCCCATCGCTCTCGGGTATGCTCGGGAACAATTTTGCAACGCCAATAAGCCGAGCCATGACCCGTCTACTGCGCCACACCCTGCTGGGCCTGCTGATCGTGATCGGCCTGATCGCCGTGATGACCTACAGCCTGACCTGGCGCCCCGACGCCAAAGAAGAGTTGCCCGTCAGTTGCAGTGCCCAGGCCCCCACCCTGGTCCCCGGGCAGGCACTGAAAGTGATGACCTGGAACGTCCAGTTCCTGGCCGGCAAGCGTTACGTGTTCTGGAATGACCTGGCCGCCGGTACCGACGAACGCCCCACAGCGGAAGACATGGCCTTCAGCCTCGACGAAGTGGCGCGGGTGATTCGCGACGAACAACCGGACATCGTGCTGTTGCAGGAGCTGGACGACGGCGCCAAGGCCAGCGATTACCAGCACCAGTTCAAACTTCTGCAGGAACGGCTCGCCGATTTGTACCCATGCAGCGTCAGCGCTTTCGACTGGAAGGCCGATTTCGTCCCGGACCTGCATATTTTCGGCAGCGTCGGCCGGCAACTGGCAACCCTGAGCCGTTACCGGATCGAACATGCCCAACGCCTGCAACTGCCCGCCGTCTCGGGCAATCCGCTCAGCCGCCAGTTCAAACCCAGAAACGCCTTGCTGGTGAGTTACTTGCCGTTGAGTGACGGTGGGCAGATGGCGGTGCTCAATACCCATCTGGAGCGTGCGACCCAAGCCGACAACACCTTGCAAAACCAGGTGAGCGCCGTGGCGAGGACCCTCGATAAATTCGAAAGCCGTGGCACGCCGTGGTTGATCGGTGGGGATTTCAACCTGTTGCCGCTGGGTCAGTATCGACGCCTGTCCGATGCGCAACGCGCCCCCTACTCCGCCGACAGCCCGTTGCACCTGCTGTGGGACAAGTACCCGATGATCCCGACCAACAACGAAGCCAGCGGGATCGAGCGCGAGCGCTGGCTGACCCACTACCCGAACGATCCCGGGCTGAACGGACCGGACCGGACCGTCGACTACCTGTTCTACAGTCCGCGGCTCAGACGCGTCGAGGCGATGGTGCGGCAGGACGATACGTTGCGCATCTCCGATCACTTGCCGGTGATTGCGCGGTTCCTGTTGCCCGCTACGCCCTGACCCCGAATCAACACAAGACCTGTGGGAGCGAGCTTGCTCGCGATGGCGTCGTGTCAGTCGACATCATTGTTGAATGACAAATCGCTATCGCGAGCAAGCTCGCTCCCACAGGGATGGTGCATCGGCTCGAATCAGGCTTAATGCACCTCCTCCAGATCATCATGCAGCAGCCCGAAGATCTCGCGCTTCATCTCGATGAATGAGCGCTCCATGACCATGTCCAGGTTGCGCGGACGTTCGATCGGCACATCGAGGATCTGTTTGATCCGCCCCGGCCTGGCGCCCATGACGTAGACCCGGTCGCCGAGCAGAATCGCCTCGTCGATGTCGTGGGTCACGAACAACACGGTCTTCTTGCTGTTGCCCCACACCCGCAGCAACAACTGCTGCATTTGCAGGCGCGTCTGGCTGTCGAGGGCGCCGAAGGGTTCATCCATCAGCAGGATCTGCGGGTCATTGGCCAAGGCGCGGGCGATGGCGACGCGCTGCATCATCCCGCCGGACAACTGCTTGGCGTAGTTGTCGGCAAAGCCGCTCAGGCCCACTTCATTGACGTAGTAGTCGACAATATCCTTGCGCTGCGCCGCCGGCATGCCGCGCCGCTTGAGACCGAACTCGACGTTCTGTCGCACGGTCAGCCACGGGAACAGCGTGTAGCTCTGGAACACCATGCCGCGATCCGCGCCGGGGCCTTCCACCTGTTGGCCACCGACGTAGATCTCCCCCGACGTCGGTTCGGCCAGGCCGGCGGTGAGGTACAGCAGGCTCGATTTGCCACAACCCGAGGGCCCCACCAGTACGGCAAATTGCTGGTCCGGCACCTCAAACGACACTTCTTCCAACGCGGTAAAGGTTCCGCCATCCGGCTTCTTGTAACGCAGGCTGACCTTGTCCACTTGCAGCCGGGGCGCGTTCACCGGGACAGCCTGAGGGGCGACAAAACGATGAGTGGCGGCGGTTACTGAGCCCATGCGGTAATCCTCAGACGTAGGAAACGGAACAGTTGATCGGTGACCAGGCCCAGCAGGCCGATGATCGCGATGGCGAGGAAAATCACATCCACCTGGAAGCCGCGCATGGCCTTGAGGCTCAGGTAACCCAGGCCACTGGAAGCGGCGACCAGTTCGGCCACCACCAGGTAAGTCCAGGCCCAGCCCATGGTCACCCGCAGGGTGTCGAGCACACCGGGCAGGGAAGCCGGGGCGATCACATGCAGCACCGCATCGCGACGATTGGAACCGAGGGTATAGGAGGCGTTGATCAGGTCCTTGGAGATGCCTTTGGACACGTCCGCGATCATCACCAGTTGCTGGAAGAACACGCCGAAAATGATCACCGATACCCGCTGCTCCAGACCGATGCCGATCCACAGGATGAACAGCGGTACGAACGAAGTCACGGGCAGGTAGCGAATGAAGTTGACCATCGGCTCCAGGAACGCCTGGACGATGCGGAAGCTGCCCATCAACAGCCCCAGCGGCACCGCCACCAGGGACGACACGATGAAACCGACCATCACCACTTCGACGCTGGCCCACACATGCTGGCCGAGGGTGCCGTCGCGACCGAGGCGTACGGCGGCCTCGACCACCGCGCCCGGCGTCGGCAGGAACATGCCCGGCACCACACCGCCGTAGGACAACCCGGCCCACAGGCCGACCAACAGCACCCAGGCCAGGCCGCTCGCGCTCCAGATCACCGAGACCGGCAACCCGGTCTTGGGCGTGATGCAGCGGCTCAGCCACGAATTGCGCTTGAACATGCAGCCTCCTAGAGCGGGGTGACGAAGCGGTTGTCGATCAGGTCGTCATTGCTGACGTTGTAGGGCTTGCCTTGCAGCTCGCTGGCGGTCTCGTTGGCCAGTTTGATCAGCGGTGCGCTGTCACCCGGCTTGCCCGGCGAGCCCAGCAGTTTTTCGCTCATGGCCTGATCGTAGAAACGCACGCCCTGGGCGGCCGCTTCCATTTCCTTCGGATCGGCCAGGTAGCCGCCGACACCCTTGGCCATGATTTTGTAGGCTTCCTGCGGATGATCCTTGGTGTACTGCACGGCTTTGTACAAACCGGCCACCAGTGCCTTGACGTCTTCCGGCTGTTTTTCGATGACATTGCAGTTCAGCGCCACCACGTCGACGATCACGCCCGGCGTGCTGCTGCTGTCGATCAGCACCTTGCCCTGCTGCTTGTCGCGCACCATCGACAGGTGCGGCTCCCAGGTCACGGCAGCGGGTACGCGACCGGCGATGAACGCGGTGGCGGCATCATCGGCCGTCATGTTCTGCACGGTGATGTCGCTCATTTTCATGCCGTTCTTTTTCAGCAGATACGACAACCAGAACTGCGAGGTCGACCCTTCGTTCACCGCCACGGCCTTGCCTTTGAGCTCCTGCAGGCTCTTGACGTCCTTGCCCACCAGCACGCCGTCGCCACCATGGCTGTCGTCCAGCGCGGCCACGGCCTTGAAGCAGAATTGCGGACGGTACTTGAGCACCTCGTCGATGGTCGACGCCGAGCCGGACAACTCGCCGGACGCTTGTGCGGCCATGTACATCGCCGCTTCTTCGACCACCGGCAATTCGACGGTCAAACCGTTTTCCTTGAAGTAGCCCAGGTCCTGGGCCAGGTACAGGGTGCCGTAGCCGACCCAGGTGGTATGGCCGATGGACAGGGTGCCGGCCTGGGCGCTGGTGGCGACCGTCGCGGCGATGGCGGTGACCGCCAGTGGATGGACAACGCGGGTAAGCAAGGACTTGATCATGGAGCACTCCCAAAGCTGTTGATTTAGTTTTGTCATGGGCAGTACGGCGAGCCCTGAATCGGCTGCAACCTGTGGTCTCTGAGGGACCCTTCGGCGGGCAGCATTCGGCGGGCTGGCGAGATCGATGTTGGCCCAAGGGCGGGATTAGGAAAATGAGGAAATATGTGGATGCGAACGATGAAAAAACTCGCTAGCGCGCACCGCGAAAGGGCGTTGTGGGCGGGGATGCCCGAGGTGGGTGCAAAGCTTGAGAACAGCAAAAAGATCGCAGCCTTCGGCAGCTCCTACATTGGAATGCGATCCCCTGTAGGAGCTGCCGAAGGCTGCGATCTTTTGCGAGCTGGACCTTCAGGTGAGATCAGAGCCGGCCGTACTCCTGCGCCGTACGATCCACCGCCTTCAAGGTCTTGGCAATCAACTCGTCAATCTCTTCACGGCTGGCAATCAACGCCGGCGCCATGATCATCCGGCCCAATGTCGAACGAATGATCACCCCTTCCTCGAAGCCAATCGTACGGCAGCGCCAGGCGATGTCATTCTCATTGGCGAAGCGCTTGCGCGTGGATTTGTCCTCGGCCAGTTGCAGCGCTGCAACCATGCCGGTGCCCTGGATATCGCCCACCAACGGGTGCTTGCCGAACACTTCGCGCAAACACTGTTGCAGGTACGGGCCGATGTCGTCCTTGACCCGCGTCACCACGCCTTCATCGCGCAGGGCCTTGAGGTTGGCAATCGCCACCGCCGCCGCCACCGGGTGCCCGGAATAGGTCAGGCCGTGGGCAAACACGCCGCCCTGCTCCACCAGCACCGAGGCCATTTTCTTCGACAGGATCAAGCCGCCCATGGGGATGTAGCCCGAGGTCAGCCCCTTGGCGATGGACAGGGTGTCCGGCTCGAAACCGAAGTACTCGTGGGCGAACCATTCGCCGGTACGACCGAAGCCGCCGATCACTTCATCGGCGCACAGCAGCACATCGTATTTGCGGCAGATGCGCTGGATTTCCGGCCAGTAGCTTTCCGGCGGGAAGATCATCCCGCCGGCACCCTGGAACGGTTCGGCAATGAAGCCTGCGACCTTGTCCGCCCCCAGTTCGAGAATCTTCGCTTCCAGTTGCTGGGCCGCACGCAGACCGAATTCGGCCGGCGTCAGGTTGCCTTCGTGGGCGAAGAAGTACGGCTCGTCGATGTGCTCGATGTCCGGAATCATGCCGCCCATTTCGTGCATGAACTTCATGCCGCCCAGCGCCGTCGCGGCCAGGGTCGAACCGTGGTAACCGTTCCAGCGGCCGATCATGATTTTCTTCTCGGGCTTGCCGAGCACCTGCCAGTAACGCCGCACCGTGCGGATCAACACCTCGTTGGCCTCGGAGCCGGAGTTGGTGTAGATCGCGTGGCTGTAGTGACCCGGCAGCAGGCTAAACAGCAGCTCGGACAGCTCGATCACTTGCGGGTGGGTGGTGTGGAAAAACATGTTGTAGTACGGCAGCTGTTCCAGTTGTTGGCTCGCCGCGGCCGCCAGGTCCTTGCGCCCGTAACCGAGGTTGGTGCACCACAGCCCGGACATGCCGTCGAGGTAACGGCGGCCATCGTTGTCCCACAGGTGCAGGCGCTCGCCACGGACCATCACCCGTGGCCCCTCGTCGTTGAGGGCTTTCTGATCGACGAACGCATGGATGTGGTGCGCAGCGTCGGCGGCCTGATAGTCGCGGGTTTCACGTGGTGTGGTCATCGCCAGTTCTCCGTTTTGTTATCAGCGCAATTGAAACCAGGTGGTCTTCAACTGGGTGTATTTATCGAATGAATGCAGGGACAGGTCGCGGCCGAAACCGGACTGCTTGCCGCCGCCAAAAGGTACGGTCACGTCCAGTGCATCGACGCTGTTGACCGACACCGTGCCCGCTCGCAATTGTCGCGCCACGCGGTGGGCACGGTTGAGGTCATCGGTCCACAGCGAAGCCGCCAGGCCGTAGACGCTATCGTTGGCCAATTGCAGTGCATGGGCCTCGTCGTCGAACGCCGTGACGGCCAGAACCGGGCCGAATACTTCGTCGCGAAACAGCGGCATGTCCGGCGTCACGCCGGTAAAGATCGTCGGCTGGATGAAGTTGTCGGACCCATTGAAGATCGACTGTCGACCGCCACAGATCCTGGTCGCACCTTGCTGCTCGGCCTGCTGGATGAACTTCATGATGTGCGCGGTCTGACGGCTGTCGACGATGGCACCGGCGGCGCTCGACGGGTCCAGCGGATCGCCCGGCTGCCAGCGCTCGGCCTGGGCCTTGAGGCGCTCGACGAACGCGTCATGAATCGAGCGCTGCACCAGCAACCGCGAGTTGGCCGAACAGACTTCGCCCTGATTGAAGAAGATGCCGAACGCGGCTTTTTCGGCAGCCAGATCCAGATCCTGACAATCGGCGAACACCAGGTTCGCGCTCTTGCCGCCGCACTCCAGCCACACCTGTTTCAGGTTCGACCGGGCCGAGTACTGCATGAAATATTTACCGACTTCGGTGGAGCCGGTGAACACCAGGCAATCGACGTCCGGGTGCAGGCCGAGGGCCTTGCCGGTTTGCTCGCCCAGGCCCGGCAGCACGTTCAACACCCCCGCAGGCACACCGGCTTCAAGCGCCAGCTCCGCCAGACGCAAGGCCGAAAACGGTGACTGCTCGGCCGGCTTGAGAATCACCGAGTTACCAGCGGCCAGGGCTGGGGCGAGTTTCCACGCGGCCATGTCCAAGGGGAAATTCCACGGCACCACGGCAGCCACCACGCCAAGGGCTTCGCGGGTGATGGTCGCCAGCACGTTCTGCGCACTCGGTGCGACCTGATCGTAGAGTTTGTCGAGGCTCTCGGCGTACCAGCGGAACACCCCGGCAGCACCCGGCACATCGATGTTGTAGGCGTCCGTGACGGGCTTGCCCATGTTCAGCGAATCGAGCAGGGCCAGTTCTTCACGGTTTTCGAGGATCAAGTCGGCCAGGCGCAACAGCACTTGTTTACGTTCGGTCGGCGAACGTGCCGACCAGGTGCCGGATTCAAACACTTGCCGCGCATTGCGCACCGCCGCGTTTACATCTTCCTCGCCACAGGCTGCGACATTGGCCAGGCATTGCCCGGTGGCGGGGTTGATCGCGGCGAAAGTCTGCCCCGATTGCGCTGCTCGGCGCTGGCCATCGATCACGGCCTGGTCGGGAAACCGCAGGGAAGCGGCCTTGCGTTGCCAATACTCAAGCTCGAACACGATCGGATGCTCCAGAGGACATTCTTGTGTATTGGATAGTCGCTCAGGCCCGAGCGGTGGAAAACCAGTAAAAATGTGTTCGCAGGCCAAGAAAAAACTACGTAGCCAATCTCCCTTCTGGCGCAGCATGTGGTTATTGTTCAACCACAACAAATCGCTACCCGAGCGGATAGGGGTGGCGCGCAAATTGCCTGGATGCCTGATTCGTTCTCCCCCGAGGTTTGCTGTGGCTGCCTACAATCTGCGTCAACTGAAATACTTCATCACCACCGTCGAGTGCGGCAGCGTCGCCGAGGCCTCGCGCAAGCTGTACATCGCCCAGCCGTCGATCTCCACGGCCATCAAAGGGCTGGAAGACAGCTTCGGTGTGCAACTGCTGATTCGCCATCACGCCCAGGGCGTGTCATTGACGCCCAGCGGTGCACGCTTCTACCGCAAGGCCCAGGAACTGCTGCGCATGGCCAAGGAGTTCGAGCAGAACGCCCTGGCCGACAACGATGTGGTGTCCGGGCAGATCGATATCGGCTGCTTCGAAACCGTCGCGCCGCTGTACCTGCCGCAATTGATCGCCGGGTTTTCGGCGTTGTACCCGGGAGTGGAAATCCGCATCCGCGACGGCGAGCAGCAAGAATTGGTGCAGGGCCTGACCTCCGGCGCCTTCGATCTGGCGATCCTCTATGAGCACGATCTCGATGGCACCATCGCAACCGAACCCTTGATGCCGGCGCAACGGCCTTACGCGCTACTGCCGGCCGATCACCGTTTTGCCCAGCAGGCACAAGTCTCACTGCGGGACCTGTGCCTGGAGCCGATGATTCTTTTGGACGTGCAGCCGAGCCGGACCTATTTCGTCAGCCTTTTCGAAGAGCTGGACCTGACCCCGCGCATTGCCTTCAGCTCGCCATCGATCGAGATGGTGCGGGGCATGGTCGGACAAGGATTCGGCTTCTCGATCCTGGTGACCAAGCCGCATTCGGAGTGCACCTACGACGGGCAGAAAGTGGTGTGCGTGGACATCGCCGAAGACGTCACGGGCTCCGGGCTGGTGGCGGCCTGGCTCAAGCGCGGGCAACTGACCAAACCGGCACAGTTGTTTGCCGACTATTGCCGCGAACAACTCACTGCGAAATCCGAACGATCACACCGCCCTCTGTAGGAGCTGCCGCAGGCTGCGATCTTTTGATTTTGATTTTTTCAAGAGCAAAAGATCGCAGCCTGCGGCAGCTCCTACGTAATCGCGATGCGATTATTTCCTCGGTTTGATCCGCGCAGTCGCTTCGGCCACCAGCGGATCATCCGGCCAGTAATGCTTGGGATAACGGCCCTTCAAATCCTTCTTCACTTCGGCGTAGGTGCTGCGCCAGAAGTTCGCCAGGTCCTGCGTCACCTGCACCGGCCGCCGCGCCGGGGACAGCAGGTGCAGCTTGACCACTTGCCGCCCTCCGGCGATGCGCGGGGTTTCGGCCAGGCCGAACAACTCCTGCAGTCGCACCGCCAGAATCGGCGGCTGTTCGCTGTAGTCCAGGCGAATCGACGAGCCCGACGGCACGCTCAGATGATGCGGCGCCAACTCGTCCAGCCGCTGCGGCAGCGGCCACGGCAGCAGGTTGTGGACGATGCTCGACAGGTCCAGATTGGCGAAGTGACTGAGACGCGACACCTTGCCCAGATACGGCATCAGCCAGTGTTCCAGGCCTTTGAGCAACGCTGCATCGCTGACATCCGGCCATTCGCTCTCGCCTTTGCCGGCGAGGTCCAGTTGCCGCAACAACGCCACTCGTGCCTGCCACTGACGCAGCTCCGGGGTCCACGGCAACAGCTCCAGGCCTTTGCGCCGCACCAGATTCACCAGCGCCTGGCTGCGGGCGCTTTCGTCGAGGCCGGTGAGCGGTTCCCGGCTGAGGATCAATTCGCCAACCTTGCGCTGACGCTCGGCCCGCAGCACGCCTTCGCGCTCATCCCAATCCAGTTGATCGACGCAACGCACCTGCTCGGCCAGCACTGAGTCGAACAGCGCCGGATCGAAATCCGTCGCCAGATAAATCCGCTCTTCGCGTTGCCCCTGACGACTGCCGAGATCGGCGATCACCAGCCACGGCTGCTTCATCAGGCTGTCAGCCTCGGCGAACAGCGCGGCACGACCGTTGGCCAAGCGATATTCCGCGCCACCAGCGCGCCGTTGTTGGGCGACGCGGTCGGGATAGGCCAACGCCAACAATGCACCGAGCCAGCGCGGGTGATCCGGATCGCTGACCGGCTCCGAGGCTTTGCCCCGCAAGTAACCACGGTATTGTCGCGCCAGTTGCCGTGCGCGTTGCACGCCACCCTGCGCGCCACGGGCGGCGCGTTCTTCGCCAGACAGCAATACCAGTCGGCTGTGCAAGTCCGCCCCGGCGCCACGCAAGATATCGCGTTCGCCGAGCAGTGCGGCGACGTCGCAAGCCATATCCGCCAGACCCAGCGCCTGGCCGCGCAACAGCAAATGCGCGATACGCGGATGGGCCGGCAGTTCGGCCATGGCCTGGCCGTGACGGGTCAGCGTTTCACCGTCCAGTGCACCCAGGCGTTCCAGCAAGTCCTGAGCCTGTGCATAAGCGGCGGCCGGTGGCACGTCAAGCCACACCAGTTGCCCGGGCGTCACTCCCCAGCGCGCCAATTGCAGGGCCAGCCCGGCAAGGTCCGCCGAGAGGATTTCCGCACTGCCATAAGCCGCCAGTTGCTCGTGCTGGTCCTGGGACCACAGGCGATAACAAACACCGGGTTCCAGACGCCCGGCCCGGCCCGCGCGCTGGGTCGCACTGGCCTTGGAAATGCGCTGGGTGTCGAGACGGGTCATGCCGCTGCCCGGGTCGAAACGCGGCACCCGCGCCAGCCCGGCATCAATCACCACGCGCACGCCGTCGATGGTCAAACTGGTTTCGGCGATGTTGGTGGCCAGCACCACTTTGCGCTTGCCCGGCGGCGCCGGATCGATCGCCGCCCGTTGCGCCGTCAGGTCCAGTTCGCCGTGCAACGGACACAACAGAACCTGTGGGTTGTCACCCAAGGCATCGGCCAATTGCTGATGCACACGGCGGATTTCCGCTTGCCCGGGCAGGAACACCAGCACGCTGCCGGTCTCGTCGTTCAAGGCTTCAAGGATGGTCTGCACCAGGCGCGGCTCGATGAATTCACCGGCCTGGAACGGCCGGCCCCAGCGCATCGCCACCGGGTACATGCGCCCTTCGCTGCGCAGGATCGGTGCGTCGTCGAGCAACCCGGCCAAGCGTTCGCCTTCAAGCGTGGCGGACATCAGGAGGATTTTCAGCGGCTGGTCATCACGGAACAGTTCGCGGCCATTGAGGCTCAGGGCCAAGGCCAGGTCAGCATCGAGGCTACGTTCGTGGAATTCGTCGAAGATCAGCAGGCCCACGCCTTCCAGCGCCGGGTCATCCTGCAGGCGCCGGGTGAGGATGCCTTCGGTGACCACTTCGATTCGGGTATTGGGGCCGACCTTGCTGTCGAGGCGAATGCGATAGCCCACGGTTTCGCCGACCTTTTCCCCCAGCTCACTGGCCAGCCGTTCTGCCGCTGCGCGTGCGGCCAACCGACGGGGTTCGAGCATCAGGATGGTCTGCCCGGCGAGCCACGGCTCGTTGAGCAAGGCCAAAGGTACGCGGGTGGTTTTACCGGCACCGGGCGGTGCTTCGAGCACGGCTTCGTGGCGTGTAGCGAGGGCTTCACGCAGGGCGGGTAAAACTTCATCGATTGGCAAAGAAATCATGCTGGCTCCAAAACAGAGGGCCGAGTATAACGGCGAACTGCCAGGCGTTCGTCAGGGTCTTAATTCATACCGACGACGTTTCGTTTTGAGATTACCCAGGAGATTTCATATGCGTGCTCCCTTTCGCCTGATTGGCGGTGTTCTGGTCGCAACCTTGCTGACTCAAGTGACTGCCTGCGGGTCGATCTTCTACCCCGATCGCCGTGGCCAGATCGAAGGCAAGATCGACCCGGCCATCGCCGCGCTCGATGCCGTGGGCCTGCTGTTCTACATCATCCCCGGCCTGATCGCGTTTGCCGTGGACTTCGCCACCGGCGCGATTTATTTCGAGCCGGGCAAGACCGCCCAGGTCGATCCGCAAAAACTCAAGGACGCCATCGGCCCCGACGGCCAGGTCGATAACCGCAAGTTGCAGACTATTCTGGAAAGCGAGCTGGGCCGCAGCTTCCCGCTGGACGATCCACGCCTGATCCAGAGCAAGGGCAGCGCCCAGCAACTGGCGATGTTCGGCCTGCAACCGGCCGCGTAATCCCTAAAAGCGACAGGACTCTTCAAGGAACGATGGCCACTATGACCTCCAGCTCCGAACACGCCCGCCTGCTGCGGCTGGCGACCCGTGCCTCGGTGGCGGTGGCGTGCACGTTGATCATCGCCAAAGCCATCGCCTGGTGGCTGAGCGGCTCGGTGAGCATGCTCGCCGGGCTCACCGACTCGACACTCGACGGCGTCACGTCATTGCTCAACCTGTTGGCGGTGCATTACGCCCTGCGGCCCGCCGACAATGATCATCGCTACGGGCACGGCAAGGCCGAGTCGTTGGCAGGCATGGCCCAGGCGTTGTTCATTGGCGGCAGTGCGGTACTGATTGCGTTGCAGGCCTATGATCGGCTCAAACACCCCGAACCGGTCGGCGCGCCGTGGATCAGTATCGGCGTGATTGTGTTCTCCCTCGTACTGACCCTGGCGTTGTTGATGTTTCAACATCGGGTGGTCAAGGCCACCGGCTCCAACGCGGTGCGCGCCGACTCCCTGCACTACCGTTCGGACATGCTGCTCAACGGCAGCATTCTGATCGCGCTGGTGCTGGCCGGGTTTGGACTGCATCAGGTCGACCCCTGGTTTGGCCTGGGAATCGCCGCCTACATTCTGTGGAGCGCGGTGCAGATCGCCCGGGAGAGTTTTGCGGTATTGATGGATGAAGAACTGCCGCCGGAGGTCAGCCAGCACATGCTGGAATTGGCGTGCAGCGTGCCCGGCGTGCTGGGTGCCCATGACCTGCGCACGCGGATCTCCGGTAACCAGTGGTTTGTGCAATTGCATCTGGAACTGCCGGGGGAACTGACGCTGTCAGTCGCCCACGGTATCAGCGATCAGGCTGCCGCTGCCATTCACACCGCCTACCCGCGAGCCGAAGTGCTGGTGCACGCGGACCCGCAGGAAGTGGTGAAAAACGCTCGGATTCAGTAGTTCACCTGATAACCACGACTGCTCAGGCAACTGCCCTGGGCCTGTCGGTAGGCTTGCACCACTGACGGGGCTGGCTGGTAGGTGGCGGTGCGTGGATCGAAACCACTCTGCTGCACCGCGTATTGATAACACTCGTAACCATCGCGACTGACCTGCTCCGGCGACTGGCCGTTGGCCGGATACGCCTCCACGTCATAACCATTGCTGGCGGCCGGTGGTGGCGACTGCAGCTGGCCAACCGGCGGCTCGACCACGACGTAATCCCGGGTGCTCTCCTGATAGGCGTAATACGAACCGGCCGCAAGGAACAGCAGCGCCCCGCCGATCCACACCTGCTCGGCATAATCAGGAAGGTAACTGACGCGAATCCCGCGGGGTGGCATTACCACCTCATAACGCGGGCCCAACGGGCGATACCAGTAGCCACCGGAATAGTAGTAATCCATGCCACGGTAAGGCACGCGGAAGTTACGCTCGGGGAAGCGGTCGATCAGCTGGCCGGGGCGATACCTGGGACCTGGCCCCCAGCCGTTACCCTGTCCGCCTGGGCGTCCGTCCCAGTGATTGTCATTGTTCGGCGCACCGACATAGCCCTTCCAGCGCTGATTGTAATCGTTGCGATGCGGCTGATCCTGGTAGTGCTGATCCTGGTAGTCATGGCGCTGCGGCGGCTGGGTCTGGCGTACGGTGTCCGGGCGAGGCTGGATCGGCATGTCAGTGGCCGGTGCCTGCGGCGGTGGCGGCGGTGAGCGAACCGGGCTGTTGAAATCCGGCGCTGGGCGGGGCTGCCGCTGGCTATTGTTCTGATGTTGATTCTGGCCGTTGTGCTCGTACTGGCGGTTGTCGTTGTTCTGCGCACGCGGCGGGTTCTGTGGCGGGCCGTTCTGCGGGCGCGGCTGGTTGTTGCCACCATGGCCCTGACTACCCCCCTGATTACCACCCTGATGCCCATCCTGGCCATGCTGCCCGCCATCATGGCCGCGGTTTTGCTGCTCATCGGCCAGCGTTTGCGCAGTGACACTGACACACAGCAAACCAACACCGGCCAAACGCCAGATGCGCGATTTCATGCTTATCCTCATTGCGGGTTAGGGCCTGTACGTAAGACTTGGAAAGCAGTGGCCGGTTCTGCGACAGGTTATCAGTCACGAAACTTATTTATTGAGGCCAGGAGGGTCAAATTCCACGCAAGAAAAAGGGGAGACCCGTCGGCCTCCCCTTGGAGAACTTCGTCCTGGCTCAACGCTTGTGGCGCCGGCTCACCTCACGCCGTCTTCTGGACAGTGTGTAGCTCGGGGGCCGGCACATCCCCGGTGGGGGTGGCGACCGCGGCGGGCCTGATTGGGCGAGCCGCACTGGACTGTTTGTCCGAGCAGTGATTCTGGTGATAAGAATAGGCCGCAAGCACCGACAGAGGATTGCGAAGATTGCTGAATTAAACACCACTTGCGCAATTTTTAACCCCGGATACATAATCTGCCGCAATAGTTACGACAAAGGACTGATTGATGAGCAAGCTCGATCGTTACGACCTGAGTATTTTGGCGGAATTGCAGCGCGACGCACGCATCTCCAACCAGGAGTTGGCCGAGCGCATCGGTCTGTCGCCTTCGCCGTGCTCGCGGCGGGTCAAGCAACTGGAAGACGACGGCTACATTTCCCGTCAGGTCGCCCTGCTCGACCGCAAAATGCTCGGCCTGAGCCTGACGGCCTACGTGCTGATCGGTATGGACCGTCATACGCCGGAACGTTTCGAGAACTTCGAAGCGGCCATTCGCACCTTGCCCCAAGTGCTCGAATGCAGCCTGGTGACCGGAATGGATGCCGACTATCAACTCAAGGTCGTGGTGCCGGACATGGATCACTACCAGAAACTGCTGCTCGGGCATCTGACCCGGATTGAAGGCGTGACCAGCGTGCGTTCGAGTTTTGTGCTGAACCAGGTGCTCAACAGCACCGAACTGCCGTTGACTCATCTGCGCAGTTAAAACGCCCCATTCTGTAGGAGCTGCCGCAGGCTGCGATCTTTTGATCTTAAAAAATCAGGATCAAAAGATCGCAGCCTGCGGCAGCTCCTACAAGGGCGGACCGGGCGACGAATGACTGCGACACACCGACGCAGGTCAATACTGCACGCAGCCAGCGAGGCGTATACTCCCCGCGCCCTTTTAGCCTCGCCCGCGCTGGAGATGTTCGATGGATCCTGCAGTCTTTGAAGAGTGGATGATGACCGGTCTGGTCACGATCCTGATCATTTTCATGGGTTTCATCGTCTGGGATCTGGCGAAGAAGTCCAAGGCCGGGCGCTTTGGCTCGTTCATCCTGTTCTTCGTGCTGGGCCTGGGCGTGGCCGCGTTCATCATCAAGAGCGTGGTGATCGGCCTGATCGAATCCGGCGCCTTATAAGCGCGCCGGTACTTCTTTCCACTGTCCCTGATCGAGTCCTTCGATCGTCCAGTCACCGATCCTGACCCGCACCAGGCGCAAGGTCGGCAAACCGACCGCAGCGGTCATGCGCCGCACCTGCCGGTTGCGACCTTCGCGAATCACCAACTCCAGCCAACTGGTCGGCACGCTTTTGCGAAAGCGCACCGGCGGATTGCGCGGCCATAGCTCGGGCTCGTCCAGTTGTCGCGCCTCGGCGGGCAAGGTCATGCCGTCATTCAATTCGACGCCGTCACGCAGGCGCTGCAATTGCTCGGTGCTCGGCTCGCCCTCGACCTGAACCCAATAGGTCTTGGCCAGTTTGTGCTTCGGGTCGGCGATTCGCGCCTGAAGCTGGCCGTCGTTGGTCAACAGCAACAAGCCTTCGCTATCACGGTCCAGCCGTCCCGCCGGATAGATCCCCGGTACATCGATGTAGTCCTTGAGCGTCGCGCGCCCTTCGCCGTCACTGAATTGCGTCAGCACATCAAAAGGTTTGTTGAACAGGATCAGCTTCGGCTCGGCCGGTGGTGCCTTGGCGACACGGCGCGGGGCTGCAGGCGACGGTTTCGTGCCAGGGCGGCGGGAAACGGGACGTTGAGGAGGACGAGACATGAGAAAGGAAACATCTAACGGTCAGGGCTGCTAATGCTAGTGCCCCAACCGTCAAATGACCATGACAACCGTTAGCGGAACGGCGGCTCGTCGAAGCTGCGCAGTTTGCGCGAGTGCAGTGAATTGAGTTCGGTGCGCAACAGATCCACCGCCTCGATTCCGATCTTCAAGTGCTGGCTGACCGCGCGCTCATAGAAGGCGTTGGCCGAGCCCGGCAACTTGATTTCGCTGTGCAGCGGTTTGTCCGAGACGCAGAGCAACGTGCCGTACGGCACCCGCAAACGATAACCCTGGGCGGCGATGGTGCCACTCTCCATGTCCACCGCCACGGCGCGGGACAGGTTGATCAGCGGCCGTTCCTGCGCCCAACGCAGCTCCCAGTTACGGTCGTCGTAGGTCAGCACGGTGCCGGTGCGCAGGCGTTTTTTCAGTTCGTCGCCCCTCTCGCCGGTGATGTTGGCCGCCGCCTGCTGAAGCGCGAGTTGCACTTCGGCCAGGGCCGGAATCGGAATGTTCGGCGGCACGACCCGGTCGAGAATGCCGTCGCGGCGCATGTAGGCGTGGGCCAGCACATAGTCGCCAATCGTCTGCGACTGACGCAGGCCGCCGCAGTGGCCGATCATCAGCCAGCAATGCGGGCGCAGAACGGCGAGGTGGTCGGTGATGTTCTTGGCGTTGGACGGGCCGACACCAATGTTGACCAGGGTCACGCCGTGGCCGTCACTGGCGATCAGGTGATAGGCCGGCATCTGGTAACGGTGCCAGACCACCCCGGCAGCAATCGCCGAGGCTTCGCCGTGATCCATGCTCTTTTCAATGATCACGTTACCCGGTAGCACCATGCGCACGAAGCGCGGGTCCTGGCGCAACTGTTCCAGGCCGTGGACGATGAACTGGTCGACATAGCGGTGGTAGTTGGTCAGCAGAATCCACGGCTGCACATGGCGCCAGTCGCTGCCGGTGTAATGCACCAGTCGGCGCAGGGAGAAATCCACCCGTGCGGCATCGAACAGCGCCAGGGGCAGCGGATCGGTGTTTTCCCAGTCGTACAAACCGTCGGCAATGCCGTCGGTCGCGGCCGACAGGTCGGTACTCGGGAACACCCGCGCCAGCACGGCGGCGGTGACGCCGGAACCTCCCAGTTCATCGCCCTGCTCGACCACATACGGATACGGGATGTTCTGCTGGCTGACACCGACTTCCACCGTCACGGTGAAGTCGTGCATCAACGGAACCAGCTGTTCCAGCAGGTACTTACGGAAAGCCGACGGATGGGTGACGGTGACGCTGTAGGTGCCCGGCAGCTGGACCTTGGCATAGGCACGGGTGGTCTGCGGGACTTCGCCCTGGCAATGGTAGGTAAGGCGCAGCTCGGGATAACGGAACAACGCCCGCTGCTCGGCATCAGGCTCGACGCGGTCCTTGAGGTAACGCTTGAGCGCCTGACTCAGCGCGGTGGTTGCACGATTGTGCAAGAGTGCAAGCCGATCCACGGCTTGCTCGGCGGTTTGAACGACAATAAAAGCTTCGGTCACGATCAGCATCCTGTGTTCTGACTTGCAGACCTTCATCTTGCCTGCATCGTCGCTTCACGGGAACAGGGGTGTGTTGGCAATGCATCATTGCAGTATCCACAGAACAACTGTGGGAGCGAGCCTGCTCGCGAAAGCGGTCTGTCAGTCACATCAATGTTGAATATGACACTGCCTTCGCGAGCAGGCTCGCTCCCACAGGAGGCCGGTGTCGCTTAGAAGCCCTGCGGAGTCGAGCGAGCAACAATGGCTTCCACATCCAACCCACGTGGCAACGCGCCGTACACTCGGCCGCCACCGTCCAGGCGACTGGCGATGAAGGCATCACTGACCACAGAATTCCCGGCTTCCAGCAGCAACTTGGCCTGCAGACCCAAGGCGATGTCTTCAGTCAGTTGCCGGGCGCGGTACTGAATGTCGCTGGTGTCCTTGAAGGCCGCCTGCAATTGCTGGATGTGCGCGGCAAGGCGCTTGTCGCCATGGCCGTCGCCCAACTCACTGAACAGTGCATCGAGCACGCCCGGTTCTTTTGACAGGGCACGCAGCACGTCCAGGCACTGCACGTTGCCGGAACCTTCCCACGTCGAATTCACCGGCGCCTCGCGGTAAAGCCGCGGCAAAATGCTGTCTTCGACATAACCCGCACCGCCCATGCATTCGGCCGCTTCGTTGATCATCGCCGGCGCCCGCTTGCAGATCCAGTACTTGCCCACCGCCGTTACCAGCCGGGCGAACCTGGCTTCCTGCGAATCGTCCAGATGATCCAGCGCCCGGCCCATGCGCAGGCTCAAGGCCAGGGCGGCTTCGCTTTCCAGCGCCAGATCCGCCAGCACGTTCTGCATCAATGGCTGCTCGCTGAGCAATTTGCCGCCGACCGAACGATGAGCGCAATGATGGCTGGCCTGGGTCAGCGCCTGACGCATCAGCGCACTGGAACCGACCATGCAATCGAAACGGGTCATGGCGACCATCTCGATGATCGTCGGAACGCCACGCCCCTCTTCACCGATCATCCACGCCAGTGCGCCGCGGAACTCCACTTCGCTCGACGCGTTGGAACAATTGCCGAGCTTGTTCTTCAGGCGCTGGATGTAGAACTGATTGCGTGTGTCGTCCGGGCGATGGCGCGGCAGCAGAAAACAGGTCAGGCCCTTGTCGGTCTGCGCCAGTGTCAGGAAGGCGTCGCACATCGGCGCCGAGCAAAACCACTTGTGCCCCACCAACTCATAGGCCTGGCCCGGACCACTGGCTCCGACCGGATACGCCTTGGTGGTATTGGCCCGCACATCGGTGCCGCCCTGCTTCTCGGTCATGGCCATGCCGATGGTGACCCCGGCCTTGTGGGCCATGCCGACGTTGCGCGGGTCGTATTCGGTGGCGAGGATTTTCGGCAACCACTTTTGCGCCAGGTCCGGTTGCAGCCGCATGGCCGGAACGCTGGCGAAGGTCATGGTCAACGGGCAGCCACTGCCGGCTTCGGCCTGGCTGTGCAGATACGACATGCTGGCGCGGGCCACATGAGCGCCGTCCTGCGGGTGCGCCCAGGGTAGCGAGGTCAAGCCGTGCTCGACTGCCGTGCGCATCAGTTGGTGATAGGCCGGATGAAATTCCACCAGATCGATGCGATGACCAAAGCGGTCATGACTGTTGAACACCGGCTTGTTCTGATTGGCGAGGAACCCGGCCTCCATCAGCGGGCCACCGGCCAGCGCGCCGTAAGCGTCGATCCGCGACTCGGCCCAACCGGCCCCGAACCGCCGCGACCACTCCTGCAACGGCAAGTCGATGCGGTAGAGGTTGGCGCCGTCCAGTGACGGTGGCTGGTTGGTGACTTCGTGGGTTTCGGCGAACTGATGCAGGTTCATGACAGGGCTCCTTTGGTCGGCCAAGGGACTTCAGTTAAGCACCGCCCCACGGCCGAACAAAGTGTCATACACGCCTAACTGTCGGCGCTTTCGCCCTGTTGCGAGCAGAGCACGCGGCGGTAGAGCGCGGCCTGCAAGTCTTCGAATTTCACCGGTTTGCTCAAGTAATCAATCAATGCGCCGGTCGGGCAGCGCTCACGCTCCCCTCCCAGGGCGATCATGAACAACGGCAGCTCGGCATGGCCCGGCAACGCTCGGATCTGGCAGCACAGCGACTCACCGTCCTGACGCGGCAACTGACAATCGACCAGCACCGCGTCAAACACTTCGCGTTGCAGGAGATCGAGCGCGACATCGGCTCCATCGGCCGTACGCACGCGGAAACCCAGCTTGAGCAACATGCCGCGCATCACCAACTGGCTGATGCTGTTGTCATCCACCAACAACACGGCGCAATCCTGAGGCAAGCGCAGGCGCGGAAAATCCCGGGGCATCAATGGCGCCAGCGGGCGTTCGGCCACCGGCAGCCCGACTTCCACATCCAGCTGAAACCGGCTGCCGCGCCCTGGCTCGGAGCGATGCGTCAGGCGTCCACCCAGCAATTCGACCAACTGTCGACAAATCGCCAGGCCAACACCCAGGCCACCGTATTCACGGGTCATAGAGCCGTCGACCTGGAAGAACCGTTGATACATCGTGGCCTCTCCCAGATCGGTGAAGCCAATGCCCGTGTCGATCACCGCAAAGGTCAATGCCAGCCGGTCGGGCTCAACGACCTTGCCGGTCACCCGCAAGGCCAGGCCGCCGATCCGGGTGAACTTGATGGCGTTGTCCAGCAGACACTCCAGGCATTGCGCGATCTTGGTGTTGTCGCCGTGCACGCGATCCGGCACGCCGGATGCGATGTCGACCTTGAAGTCCAGCGACTTGGTCGAAGCGTTGCCCTCGAACTGCGTGCGCAGTGCCTCGACCATGCCGCGCAAGCTGAAGGTGTCGGCCGAGGCCTGAAGTTTGCCGGCCTGCAGTTCGGTGAGGGTCAGGATGCCATTTACCATGCGCATCATGTCCCGCGCCGACCCCGAAGCCGTCTGCTGATACTGCTCAAGCTCCGGGTCCATTTCGACCGTCTGCATCAGTTCCAGCGAACCGATCACACCGTTCATGGGCGTGCGAAGTTCGTGGGTCAGGGTGGCCAGGAATTCGTCCTTGAGCTTGTTACTGCGAGCCAGTTGCTGGTTGAGGATTTCAAGCTTCTGGCCGGCGTCGAATAGCGTTTGCGCCTGCTGCTCGCGCATGTCGTTAATGCGGTCGGCCAGGGCCAGGGACAACAACGCCACTTCGATGGCCGAGCCGATCTGGCTGGAATACATGGTCAGGAACACGTTTGGCAGGTATCCCAGCACCATCAACGTATTGACGATGCCGCCGAGCAAAAACGCCGACCAGGCAATGATGAAATACCGCGCGACGCGCAGGCCCCGCAACCAGGCAAAGATCCCGGCGGCAAAAATCACCACGGTGAACGTCAGCGCCAGGGCCGTGGCCAGGCGCAACGCCAGGGCGTAACTGGTCATCAATGACAGGCCGACCACCAGCGCACCGAAGGCAACCAGCGTCAGCAACAAGCGGTCGAGCCAGCGACTGTGGGTAGCCATTTGCAGGAAACTGCGGGCGAACTGACTGCCGAACAGGCCCGCGCAGCCGATGAAAAACGGCGTCGCGGCGTTGGCCCACCAAGGGTTGTCCGGCCAGAAATACTGCACCGCCGCGCCGTTGACCGACAGCTGATACAAGCCGAACGAGGCGATATAGAAGATGTAGTAGAGGTAACTGGTGTCGCGCACGCTGAGGTAGATGAACAGGTTGTAGACCAGCATCCCCAGCAACACGCCGTAGATCAGCCCCAGTACGTAGAGGCGCACGGGCTGCTCTTCGAGGTAGGCGGTGCTCGACCACAAGGTTACCGGTGCCTGGATCGAGCCTTCGCTTTGCAAGCGCAGGAAGACGGTTTCGGCTTGGTCAGGTTTGAACGTCAGGTCGAACAGATAGTTGTTCTGACGAATCTCGCGGCTGGCGAAGGGCAAGGCATCGCCGGTCTGCCTGACCAACTGATAGTTGCCGGCCGCATCGGGCAAATAGAGATCGAGATGATCGAGGGGTGGATAGGCCAGTTCCAGCAGCCAGGTCCGTTGCGCCGCGGGATCGGTCGGGCGGTAATGCAGGTCGATTTTCAGCCAGAACACCGAGCGCGAGTACCCGGCGTTGAGTGTGTCTTTGTTGTGCACCTTGAAGTTGCCGGCCGCCGCTTGCGCGCGGATATCCGCGAGGGTCGCCTGACCACCTGCGTCCTCATAGACCTGCAGGGTTCGGCCCAAGGGGAGGCTTTGAGTGAACTCATCGAACTCGACGGCGTTTGCCAGGAGGGGCAAACACAACAGCAACATCAGCAAATAGCGCATTGAAGCCCCAGCGTGGCCTGTCCGGTTCTGTCAGGAAGCCCCCCATTCCTTTTGAGCAGACGTAAAACCGGTATCACCTGTTATTGGTTTGGATCCACTCTAGCATAGCCGTTGATGGCCATTAAACACCATTGAAATCTTTCCTACAAAGGCTCTAGGACGGGCGTTCCGGCGGAGATTGTTGAGATATAGCTGTTTGTTTTGGGCAAAAGATCAAAAGATCGCAGCCTTCGGCAGCTCCTACAAGTAGGGCGGATCAACGCAAACCTGCAGGAGCTGCCGAAGGCTGCGATCTTTTGCCTTTTTCCACGCCTCACACCGAAGTGCACGCACACCCGAAAAACGTTGTTTGGTGGTAAGCTCGCGCACCATGAATATCTACAGCTCTCGCCCCGTTGTCCTCTGTCTCTCCGGCCACGACCCAAGTGGTGGCGCCGGCTTGCAGGCAGATATCGAAGCCCTGCTCGCCCAGGGTTGCCATGCGGCTCCGGCCGTCACCGCCCTGACCGTGCAAGACACCGTCAATGTCACTGACTTCCGCGTCCTCGACCGTGAGTGGGTACTGGCCCAGGCCAATGCCGTGCTCAACGATTCCGAAGTCGCGGCGGTCAAACTGGGCATGCTCGGTTCCCTGGAAATGGTCGACACTGTGGTCGAACTGCTTTCGGCGCACCCGCATTTGCCAGTGGTCTGCGACCCGGTGCTGCGCGCCGGCGGCGGTGGACGCCTGGGCAAGGACGAAGTCGGCTACGCCATGCGCGAACGCCTGCTGCCCTTGTCGATCATTGCCACCCCCAACCTTCCCGAAGCCCGGATCCTCGCCGAACTGCCTGAAGGCACCGCGGACGAGTGCGCTGAAAAACTCCTGCCGTTCGTCAAACACCTGCTGATCACCGGCGGCCATGGCGACGAAACCGAAATCCACAATCGCCTGTACAGCCGCGACGGCCTGCGCGAAACCTTTACCTGCCAGCGCCTGCCCGGCAGTTATCACGGTTCCGGTTGCACACTGGCCAGCGCGCTGGCCGGTCGTCTGGCCCAGGGTGAAAACCTCGCCAGTGCCGTGCAGACCGCGCTTAACTACACATGGCGCACCCTGCGTGACGCCGAGCAGTTGGGCAAAGGCCAGTTTGTGCCGCGCCGCCTGCCGCTGGATTTCTGTTCGTAACTTCCATTTGTAATGCGGTGAGGCTTGTCCGATGAAACTACGTGGCCTGTACGCCATTACCGACAGCCATTTGCTGGACGGTAAGTTGCTCAAGTACGTGGAGGCGGCGCTGGAAGGCGGCGTCACCTTGCTGCAGTACCGCGACAAAAGCAGCGACGAGGCCCGCCGTCTGCGTGAGGCCGAAGCCTTGCGCGAGCTGTGCGAACGCTACAAGACCCAGCTGATCATCAACGATGATGCCGAACTGGCCGCGCGCCTCAATGTGGGCGTGCACCTGGGCCAGACCGATGGCCCGTTGACTCCGGCCCGTGCACTGCTCGGGCGTCAGGCGATCATCGGTTCAACCTGCCATGCGCAGCTCGAACTGGCCGAACAGGCTGCCAAAGAGGGCGCCAGTTATGTCGCCTTCGGCCGCTTTTTCAATTCCAACACCAAGCCCGGTGCACCGACCTGCAGCCTCGAACTGCTCGACCAGGCCCGCAAACAACTGCACCTGCCAATTTGTGCGATCGGCGGCATCACCCTGGACAACGCCGCCCCGCTGGTGGCCCATGGGGTCGATCTGCTGGCGGTGGTGCATGGCCTGTTCGGCGCCGAGAGCACGGCTGAAGTCACCCGCCGTGCCCGCGCCTTTAACGAATTACTTAAAATCTGAGAACCCGATCATGTCTCGTTCCGAAACGCTGTTTGCCAATGCCCAGAAACACATTCCCGGTGGCGTGAACTCGCCGGTTCGCGCGTTCAAGAGCGTCGGCGGCACGCCGTTGTTCTTCAAGCACGCCGAAGGCGCCTACGTCACCGACGAAGACAACAAGCGCTATGTGGATTACGTCGGCTCCTGGGGCCCGATGATCCTCGGCCACAGCCACCCGGATGTGCTGGACGCGGTGCGCAAGCAGCTGGAGCACGGTCTGTCCTACGGCGCGCCGACCGAGATGGAAACGCAGATGGCCGACCTGGTCTGCTCCCTCGTGCCGTCGATGGAAATGGTGCGCATGGTCAGCTCCGGCACCGAAGCGACCATGAGCGCCATTCGCCTGGCCCGAGGCTTCACCGGCCGCGACAGCATCATCAAGTTCGAAGGCTGCTACCACGGTCACTCCGACAGCCTGCTGGTCAAGGCCGGCTCGGGCGCACTGACCCAGGGCGTACCGAGTTCGGCCGGCGTACCGGCAGCGTTCGCCAAACATACCCTGACCCTGCCGTTCAACGACATCGACGCCGTTGAAGCCATGCTCGCCGAAGTCGGCCAGGATGTGGCCTGCATCATCGTCGAGCCAGTGGCCGGCAACATGAACTGCGTGCCGCCGGCACCGGGTTTCCTCGAAGGCCTGCGGACCCTGTGCGACAAGCACGGCGTGGTGCTGATTTTCGACGAAGTGATGACCGGTTTCCGCGTCGCCCTGGGCGGTGCCCAGGCGTACTACGGCGTGACGCCGGACCTGACCACCTTCGGCAAGATCATCGGTGGCGGCATGCCGGTCGGCTGCTTCGGCGGCAAGCGTGAAATCATGCAGCGCATCGCCCCGCTGGGCCCGGTCTACCAGGCCGGCACGCTGTCCGGCAACCCGCTGGCGATGGCCGCCGGCCTGACCACCCTGCGCCTGATCAGCCGTCCGGGCTTCCACGCCGAGCTGACCGACTACACCACTCGCCTGCTCGACGGTCTGCAACAGCGCGCCGATGCGGCCGGCATTCCGTTCGTGACCACACAAGCCGGCGGCATGTTCGGCCTGTACTTCAGCGGCGCCGACGACATCGTGACTTTTGATGACGTGATGGCCAGTGACGCCGCCCTGTTCGGCCGCTTCTTCCACCTGATGCTCGAAGGTGGCGTGTACCTGGCACCGAGTGCCTTCGAAGCCGGTTTCACTTCGATCGCCCATGGCGAAGCCGAACTGAAACTGACCCTGGACGCCGCCGAGCGTGCCTTCGCTGCCTTGAAATAACGCTGTAGCGCTGACGTTGGCCATTGCCAGCGTCAGCTTTCACCTACACGCACGCCTGCATTCCTACACTTTCAGCAAAAATCCTCCGCAAAACGGGAGATATATTTCCCGCGCAGCAGAAAAACGAGTAAAGACTTTGTAAGGTTGGCCCTGCTTATTTCATAATGCGCGCTTATTGGATCCCTCGATGGGTCCGCGCGCCCTTCAGAGGTAAGTCGATTCCCATGAACCGCACCGGCCGCACCCTTGCACTGGGCTGCCTGTTGCTTCTTCAGCCCCTGCTCGCGCACGCACAAGCAGGCGGCAACTCGTTGTTGATCCCAGCGATGGGTCGCTGCACCCTCAATACCCAGCCGCAAGACCTGGAACAGGCGATCGCCGCCTGCCAGAAAGCGTCGGATGAAGGGGATGCGCAAGCGCAATACGAGTTGGGTGAGTTCTACTACGAAGGCAAAAACGCACCGCGCGACCTCAATCAAGCCCTGAGCTATTTCGAAAAGGCCTCGCTGCAAGGCCACGCCCAGGCGCAATTCAAGCTCGGCACCATGTTCTTCCACGGCGAAGGCGTACCGGCCAATAACGTTCAGGCGTATATCCTGCTGAAGATGGCGGCGGTCAACGGCGCCGAAGATGCACTGGACACCGCTGACGAGGTCACCGAAAAAATGCCCCGCGAAGAACTGGAGGTTGCCACCCAGGTGCTCGGGCAAATTTTCCGTAAGTATCTGATGGAGTTGCAGAGTGCTGACGGGCGCACGCCTTTCGCGCCGCTTCCCTGATTTTTGCGTTGATCTGACTGGCCCCATCGCGAGCAAGCTCGCTCCCACAGTTAACCGGGTTTTCTCATGGAAATACGGTCAAATGTGGGAGCGAGCTTGCTCGCGATAGGGGCGACTCGATCTTGAGGCTTACTTCTCAGGCATCGGCATCGGAAACGGCATGACATTGCCGACCGCGCCACGGGCTTCGCTGATTTTCGGTGTCCCCAGACGCTCGACTTCGTCGATACGCACGATCGAATGCATCGGCACGAAACTGCGCACAACGCCTTCGAACTGAGCCTTGAGCTTTTCTTCGCTCGGATCGACGACCACTTGCGTACGCTCGCCAAAGACGAACTCTTCCACTTCCAGAAAGCCCCACAGATCACTTTGATAGATCTGCTTGGCGTACATTTCGAACACCTGGCCCTGGTTGAGGAAAATCACCTTGTAGATTGGAGCTTCACGTTTGGTCATGGTGGGCGGGTAACACATCGGGGTAAAAATGAGGGCGCAAACTATAGCACAGCCGTCGGACGCGCAATGGTAGGAACCACGGGACATGTTCCCTATAATGCGCGGTTCTTTGAATCACGTGATGACTCTTTCCATGGCCAAGAAGCTTTACATCGAAACCCACGGTTGCCAGATGAACGAGTACGACAGCTCGCGCATGGTCGATCTGCTGGGCGAACATCAGGCCCTGGAAGTCACCGCGCGCGCTGAAGACGCCGACGTCATCCTGCTCAACACCTGCTCGATCCGCGAACGTGCGCAGGACCGCGTCTACTCCCAGCTCGGGCGCTGGCGCGAACTGAAGCTGGCCAACCCGGACATGGTGATCGCCGTCGGCGGTTGCGTGGCCAGCCAGGAAGGTGCGGCCATCCGCGATCGCGCGCCGTACGTCGACGTGGTGTTCGGCCCGCAAACCCTGCACCGCCTGCCGGAAATGATCGACGCCGCACGCATCACCAGGCTGCCGCAAGTCGACGTCTCGTTCCCGGAAATCGAAAAGTTCGACCATTTGCCCGAGCCGCGCATCGACGGCCCGAGCGCTTACGTGTCGGTGATGGAAGGCTGCAGCAAGTACTGCACGTTCTGCGTGGTGCCCTACACCCGCGGCGAAGAAGTCAGCCGACCGTTCGACGACGTGATTGCCGAGATCATTCACCTGGCCGAAAACGGCGTGCGCGAAGTGACACTGCTGGGGCAAAACGTCAACGGTTATCGCGGCCTCACCCATGACGGGCGCCTGGCGGATCTGGCCGAGCTGATCCGCGTGGTTGCCGCCGTCGATGGCATCGACCGCATCCGCTACACCACGTCGCATCCGCTGGAGTTCTCCGACAGCCTGATCCAGGCCCACGCCGATGTGCCGGAACTGGTCAAGCACCTGCACTTGCCAGTGCAGTCGGGCTCGGACCGCATCCTCGCCGCGATGAAGCGCAACCACACCGCGCTGGAATACAAATCCAAACTGCGCAAGCTGCGCGCCGCCGTGCCGGGCATCTGCATCAGCTCGGACTTCATCGTCGGCTTCCCGGGCGAGACCGAGAAAGACTTCGAGCAAACCATGAAGCTGATTGCCGACGTCGGTTTCGACTTTTCCTACTCGTTCGTCTATAGCCAACGCCCGGGCACACCGGCCGCCGACTTGGCCGATGACACGCCGGAAGAGCTGAAAAAAGAGCGCCTGAACGCCCTGCAACACCGCCTGAACCAGCAAGGTTTCGAGATCAGCCGACAAATGGTCGGTTCGATCCAGCGGATCCTGGTGACCGACTACTCGAAAAAAGACCCGGGCGAGCTGCAAGGCCGGACCGAGAATAACCGTATCGTCAACTTCCGCTGCGACAATCCGACCCTGATCGGCCAGTTCGCGGACGTGCACATCGATGCCGCGCAGCCGCATTCGCTGCGGGGTTCGCTGATCCAATAACACCGAATATCCCTGTGGGAGCGGGCTTGCTCGCGAAGGCGGTCTGTCAGCACCAATAATGTCGACTGACACTCCGTCTTCGCGAGCAAGCCCGCTCCCACAGGTACAGCGCCATAGGCGGGAATCGGGTTGCCTCATTTAAGAGCTTTCGCACCCGCGCCACTGGCGTTATCCTTGATTTCATCTCAATTGCCCCAGGGCGGCTAAATACGACCTTGAACGCACCCATAGAACCACATCGTTTCATCCTCGAGCCTTTTGAAGCTCGCCGCTTCGCCAATCTGTGCGGGCAATTCGACGAGCATTTGCGCTTGATCGAACAACGCCTGACCATCGAGATCCGCAATCGCGGCAACCAGTTCGAGCTGATCGGCGAGCCCAAACACACCACCTCCGCGGAAAACCTCCTGCGCCGCCTGTACCGGGAAACCAAGGGTACCGAGCTGTCGCCGGACATGGTGCACCTGTTCCTGCAGGAATCTGCCGTGGAACAGCTGGACAACCACTCCCCCGCCGAACCGTCCGTGGCGCTGCGCACCAAGAAAGGCATGATTCGCCCCCGCGGCTTGAATCAGCTGCGCTATGTGAAGGAAATCCTCGGTAACGACATCAACTTCGGCATCGGCCCGGCCGGTACCGGCAAGACCTATCTGGCCGTCGCCTGCGCGGTGGATGCACTGGAGCGCGAGCAGATTCGCCGCATCCTGCTGGTGCGCCCGGCGGTCGAAGCGGGTGAAAAACTCGGCTTCCTGCCCGGCGACCTGTCGCAGAAAATCGACCCGTACCTGCGCCCGCTCTACGACGCACTCTACGAAATGCTCGGCTTCGAATACGTCGCCAAGCTGATCGAGCGCCAGGTGATCGAAGTCGCACCGCTGGCTTATATGCGCGGCCGTACACTGAACAACAGCTTCATCATTCTTGACGAAAGCCAGAACACCACGGTCGAGCAAATGAAGATGTTCCTGACCCGGATCGGCTTCGGCTCCACGGCCGTCATCACCGGGGACATCACCCAGGTCGACCTGCCACGCGGCACCAAGTCCGGCCTGCACCATGTGATTGAAGTGCTCAAGGAAGTGCCCGGGATCAGCTTCACCCATTTCCAGCCCAAGGACGTCGTGCGCCATCCGCTGGTACAGCGCATCGTTGAAGCCTACGAGCGCTTCGAAACCCGTGCGGCCGATGATGCAGCCGCCAAGGATAGCCGCCGCGATGCTTGAGCTTGACCTGCAAATCGCTACCCAAGCCCCTGCCCCCAGCGAAGCCGAGTTCCGCCAGTGGTGCGAACTGGCTTTGCGCCAGCGCAGCGCCGACTCGGAGATGACCATTCGCCTGGTCGACGAAGCCGAAGGACGCGAGCTGAACCACACCTGGCGGCAAAAGGATTACGCAACTAACGTCTTGTCATTCCCGGCCGATGTGCCGGATGAGTTCCTCGACATCCCGCTGCTGGGCGATC
Organism: Pseudomonas sp. GW821-FHT07G06; assembly: GCF_058986625.1. Taxonomy (NCBI): domain Bacteria; kingdom Pseudomonadati; phylum Pseudomonadota; class Gammaproteobacteria; order Pseudomonadales; family Pseudomonadaceae; genus Pseudomonas; species Pseudomonas sp. GW821-FHT07G06. The sequence goes on along the minus strand of NZ_JBYSVW010000009.1, from coordinate 140,323 downwards.
TGGTGATCTGCGTGGCGGTGGTCGAGCGTGAGGCCCGGGATCAAGGCAAGGAACTCAAGGCCCATTGGGCACACCTGGTGATTCACGGCTGCTTGCATCTGCTCGGTTACGACCATATTGATGACGACGAAGCCGAAGAGATGGAAGCGCTGGAACGAACGTTGCTTGCAGAACTGGGCTTTCCCGATCCGTACGCGGACGACGAAACCGATTTATCCCCCACAGAAACAACAAAGGATTCAGAGTAATCGCTATGAGCGAAGATCGATCGAGCAACGGGCAGAAGTCATGGCTGGGTAAGCTCACCCAGGCTTTTGCCCACGAGCCGAAAAACCGCCAGGAGCTGCTGGAGCTGCTGCGCGATGCACATCAGAACAAGTTGCTGGACAGCGAAGCGCTGGCCATCGTCGAAGGCGCCATCCAGGTGGCTGACCTGCAGGTGCGGGACATCATGGTCCCGCGCTCGCAAATGGTCAGCATCAAGGCGAACCAGACACCTCGCGAGTTCCTGCCTGCCGTGGTCGACTCGGCCCACTCGCGCTACCCGGTCATCGGCGAAAGCCACGATGACGTGATGGGCGTGTTGCTGGCCAAGGACTTGCTGCCGTTGATCCTCAAGGAGAACGGCGACAGCTTCAACATCAAGGATCTGCTGCGTCCGGCCACCTTCGTGCCGGAATCCAAGCGCCTTAACGTGCTGCTGCGCGAGTTTCGCGCCAACCACAACCATATGGCCATCGTCATCGACGAGTACGGTGGCGTGGCAGGCCTGGTCACCATCGAAGACGTGCTGGAACAAATCGTCGGCGACATCGAAGACGAACACGATGTCGAAGAAGACAGCTACATCAAGCCGCTGCCAAGCGGTGATTTTCTGATCAAGGCCCTGACACCGATCGAGAACTTCAACGAGTTTTTCGACAGCGAGTTCTCCGACGATGAATTCGACACCGTTGGCGGTCTGGTGATGAGTGCGTTCGGGCATCTGCCAAAACGTAACGAAATCACTGAAATCGGCCCATACCGCTTCCGCATCCTGAACGCCGACAGCCGTCGGATTCACTTGCTTCGCCTGACGCCCATTGCTCGCTAAGGATTGAAATGCGCTGGACAACCCGCCCCGGCTGGCCCGGTAACCTGCTGGCCGTGGCGGCCGGTGCAATCACCACCCTGGCCCTGGCGCCGTTCGATATCTGGCCACTGGCACTGCTCGCCGTCGGTCTGTTCTATGCCGGCCTGCGCGAACTGAGCCCACGTCAAGCCTTGGGTCGCGGCTGGTGTTTCGGTTTCGGCCTGTTCGGTGCCGGCACCAGCTGGATCTACTACAGCATTCACCACTTCGGCGGCGCTTCGGTAATGCTGGCCGGTTTCCTGATGCTGCTTTTCACGGCGGCGATTGCCTGGTTCTTTGCCCTGCCCGCCTGGATTTGGGCGCGCTGGCTGCGCCGCAATGAGGCGCCGCTGGCCGACGCCCTGGCCTTCGCTGCGCTGTGGGTCGCCCAGGAAGCCTTCCGCGGCTGGTTCCTGACCGGTTTCCCGTGGCTGTATTCCGGTTACAGCCAGCTCGACGGCCCGCTGGCCGGGCTCGCGCCCCTCGGTGGGATGTGGCTGATTTCCTTTATCCTGGCGCTGACAGCGGCGCTGATCTACAACGGCTTGCGCCTGGTTCGCACGGGACGCAAAGGCTTCATCGCTGCCGGTGTATTGCTGCTGGTCGGCCCATGGCTGGTCGGCATGGCGCTCAAGCACCACGCCTGGACCAGCCCTTCGGGCCCGCCACTGAGCGTCGCCGCCATTCAGGGCAACATCGAACAAAGCATGAAGTGGGATCCGGCGCAGCTCAACGCGCAGTTGGCGCTGTACCGCGACATGAGCTTCAGCTCCAAACGCGTCGATTTGCTCATCTGGCCGGAAACGGCGATCCCGGTGCTCAAGGAGTCCGCCGAGGGCTACCTGAACATGATGGGCAACTTCGCGGCCGAACGTAAATCGGCGTTGATCACCGGTGTCCCGGTCCGCATGGAGGTACGCCACGAGAAGCGTTTCTTCAATGGCATCACCGTGACCGGTGAAGGCGACGGCACTTACCTGAAGCAAAAACTGGTGCCCTTTGGTGAATATGTTCCCTTGCAGGACATCCTGCGCGGGCTGATCGCCTTCTTCGACCTGCCAATGTCGGACTTCGCTCGCGGCCCGGCTGACCAGCCGCTGCTGCAGGCCAAGGGTTATCAGATCGCGCCGTTCATCTGCTATGAGGTGGTTTATCCGGAGTTCGCCGCCAGCCTTGCCGCTCGCAGCGACCTGTTGCTGACCATCAGCAACGACACCTGGTTCGGCACCTCCATTGGCCCGCTGCAACACCTGCAGATGGCACAGATGCGCGCGCTGGAAGCCGGCCGCTGGATGATCCGCGCCACCAATAACGGCGTGTCCGGCCTGATCAACCCGTTCGGTCAGATTACCGATCAGATCCCGCAGTTCGAACGCGGCATTCTGTATGGCGAAGTGGTGCCGATGCACAACCTGACGCCGTACCTGGAATGGCGTTCATGGCCATTGCTCATTCTCTGCGTGTTGTTGTTTGGCTGGGCACTGATTGCCAGCCGGATGGCCAAGACCGTCTAGAAAAGATCGCAGCCTGTGGCAGCTCCTGCATTTGGAATGCAATCCCCTGTAGGAGCTGCCGCAGGCTGCGATCTTTAGATCTTCATCGATAAAACAACGAATAACCGACCTGCCCCACCGCCTCGTTCATCAACTGCCCGTTCTGCCAGATCGCCTTGAACTCCGGCATCCAGCCGCCCAGCGGCCGCGCGTTATCGCCGCCCAGAAACCCTACCGGCGCCGGCACCACCTCAAAACCGGCCTTGCGAAAACTCCAGGCCGCCCGTGGCATATGCCAGGCCTGAGTCACGAGCACCACACGCTTGATGCCCTGGGGAAGCAACACCTCGGCGCTGAACTGCGCATTTTCCCAGGTCGTGCGGCTGCGCCCTTCCTGCCAGCGCACGCTCAAGCCAAAATCGTCACGCAAGGCGTCAGCCATCATCTGCGCCTCGCTGGGCGGTGTGCCGTAATGCAGGCCGCCGCTGGTCAGTACCGGTAATCCGGAAGCCTTGGCCAGCCGCGCGGCAAAGCGCTGGCGCTCCAGACCGACGCCCGTGGGCTGGTCGGCGCCCCAGGCCACGTCACCGCGCTCACGCCCCGCGCCAAGGACCACGATCGCGTCCGCACGCTGCCCCAGGACTGCCCACTCACTGCGGGCAAGCGGCGGCTCCCGCTCGAGCAGACTGGCACTCCACTGCACAACCACCGGAAGGCTCATCAGCCAGAAACCGCCCAGGCCCAGAGCAAAGCACGCACTGGCAAGCCTCGGCCTTGAGCGGCGCAACCACCAGGCAAGCAAAAGCAGCAGCAATAGAATGCCGGGCGGCAATAGAAGTTGTTTTACGAAATAACGGAACGGCATCGAGCATCTCCTGGAGATGCCCGAAGCCTAAGTGGGTTGGCGCAATGCGACAATCAATATGGAAGGACTATGCTTCAAAAACTCATGGAGCATGGCACCGTGTCCTATTTGAACTGCAAAGACCGGACCTTTACCGCGTCTCTGCCGGGAACCTTGTCCTTGAGCCAGATGATCTTGGCTGAACGTGGTGCGTCGAGTTGCTTTACCGCTTCTGACAAGCATCCGTGCGTCTCACGTTCACTGCGATCCAGATACGCCTTGACCAGTGCAAACTCTGCGGGGCTCAGACCTCGCAGTTCCAGCTCCAGAGGGCGTTCGTCGCGCAACCGGCCAGCGGTCCTTGCCGCTTCCAGGGCCAAGGCCAAACGATCAATCAGCCTTTCGTATAGCTCCGGTTTTGTAGCTTTTTGCTGTGACTCAACCATCCCTCACCTCATTGGAAGATAAGACCTACTCCCCAGTTAGAGCTTAGCTTCCATGAACAAACCGGCTGAACGCCGCGACCAACGGCCCTCGCAGCGGTTTTCGCAGGACGTGTGGCAGCAATCAGGGTTTCCCTCGGTAGAGCGCGGTCATGTATGCTACGGCGCTTCCTGTAACTCCACTTCCAGCTCGGCTGGACACCGAAAACGCCAATATGGCGGCTTCAACGTCCAGCGTTGCATTGAAGAGGATTAGGCCACCCCTATTCAGTTCAAAAGTAGCCATGCACGAACAATATCAGCCCCGTGAAATCGAAGCCGCCGCCCAGTCGTTCTGGGACGAGCAAAAGTCCTTTGAAGTCAGTGAACAGCCAGGCAAGGAGACTTACTACTGCCTGTCGATGTTCCCTTACCCCAGCGGCAAGCTACACATGGGGCACGTGCGCAACTACACCATCGGCGACGTGATCTCCCGCTACCAGCGCATGCAGGGCAAGAACGTTCTGCAACCGATGGGTTGGGACGCCTTCGGCATGCCGGCGGAAAACGCCGCGATGAAGAACAACGTGGCGCCCGCCAAGTGGACCTACGAAAACATCGCCTACATGAAAAGCCAGCTGCGCAGCCTGGGCCTGGCGGTGGACTGGTCGCGCGAAGTGACCACCTGCAAGCCCGATTACTACCGCTGGGAACAATGGCTGTTCACCCGCCTGTTCGAAAAAGGTGTGATCTACAAGAAAAGCGGCACCGTGAACTGGGACCCGGTCGACCAGACCGTCCTGGCCAACGAGCAGGTGATCGACGGTCGCGGCTGGCGTTCCGGCGCGCTGATCGAGAAGCGCGAAATCCCGATGTACTACTTCAAGATCACCGCCTACGCAGATGAACTGCTGGAGAGCCTCGACGAACTGACTGGCTGGCCTGAACAGGTCAAGACCATGCAGCGCAACTGGATCGGCAAATCCCGCGGCATGGAAGTGCAGTTCCCATACAACGTCGACTCCATCGGCGAAACCGGTGCACTGAAAGTCTTCACCACCCGTCCGGACACTTTAATGGGAGCGACTTATGTCGCCGTGGCCGCCGAACACCACCTGGCCACCCTGGCTGCACAAAACAATCCCGAGCTGCAAGCGTTCATCGCTGAATGCAAGGGCGGCAGCGTGGCCGAAGCCGACGTCGCCACCCAGGAGAAAAAAGGCCTGCCGACCGGCCTGTTCGTCGAACACCCGCTGACCGGCGAAAAGCTGCCGGTCTGGGTCGCCAACTATGTGCTGATGCATTACGGCGACGGCGCGGTGATGGCAGTTCCGGCCCATGACGAGCGCGATTTCGAATTCGCCCACAAATACAACCTGCCGGTCAAATCGGTCGTGCGCACCAGTTCCGGTGACACCAACCCCGCGCCATGGCAAGACGCCTATGGCGAGCACGGCACGCTGATCAATTCCGGCGAATTCGACGGCCTCGACTTCGCGGGCGCCTTCGACGCCATCGAAGTCGCGCTGATCAAGAAAGAACTGGGCGCCTCGCGTACCCAGTTCCGCCTCCGCGACTGGGGCATCAGCCGTCAGCGCTACTGGGGCTGCCCGATTCCGATCATCCACTGCACCACCTGCGGTGACGTGCCGGTACCGGAAGATCAACTGCCGGTCGTGCTGCCGGAAGACGTGGTGCCGGATGGCGCCGGTTCGCCACTGGCGCGCATGCCCGAGTTCTACGAGTGCAGTTGCCCTAAATGCGGCGCGCCGGCCAAGCGTGAAACCGACACCATGGACACCTTCGTCGAGTCCTCGTGGTACTACGCCCGCTACGCCTCGCCACACTTTGAAGGCGGCCTGGTGGAAAAATCGGCGGCCGACCACTGGCTGCCGGTGGATCAGTACATCGGCGGTATCGAACACGCGATTCTCCACCTGCTGTACGCGCGCTTCTTCCACAAGCTGATGCGCGACGAAGGTCTGGTGAGTTCCAACGAGCCGTTCAAGAACCTGCTGACCCAGGGCATGGTGATCGCCGAGACTTACTATCGCCGCGAAGCCAATGGCGCCTACACCTGGTTCAACCCGGCGGACGTCGAGCTCGAGCGTGACAGCAAGGCCAAGGTCATCAGCGCCAAGTTGAAAGCTGACGGCCTGCCGGTGGAAATCGGCGGCACCGAGAAGATGGCCAAGTCGAAGAACAACGGCGTCGACCCACAGTCGATGATTGACCAGTTCGGTGCAGACACCTGCCGCCTGTTCATGATGTTCGCCTCGCCACCTGACATGAGCGCGGAATGGTCCGACTCCGGCGTAGAGGGCTCGCACCGATTCCTCAAGCGCGTCTGGCGTCTGGCTCAAGCGCACGTCACTCAGGGCCTGCCGGGCAAACTGGACGTCGCCGGCCTGAATGACGAGCAGAAAGCCGTTCGTCGCTCGATCCACCTGGCCATCAAGCAGGCCAGCCAGGACGTCGGCCAGAGCCACAAATTCAACACCGCCATCGCCCAGGTGATGACGCTGATGAACGTGCTGGAAAAAGCCGCACAAGGCACAGAACAGGATCGCGCGCTGGTTCAGGAAGGCCTGGAAACCGTGACCCTGCTGCTCGCCCCGATCACGCCGCACATCAGCCACGAGCTGTGGCATCGACTGGGCCACGCTGATCCTGTGATCGACGCTGGTTGGCCGGTGGTGGATGACAGCGCTTTGGTGCAGGACAGTCTGCAACTGGTGATTCAGGTCAACGGCAAGCTGCGTGGTCACATCGAAATGCCGGCCAGTGCCAGCCGTGAAGAAGTCGAAGCCGCCGCCCGTGCCAACGAGAACGTCCTGCGCTTCGTCGACGGTCTGACCATTCGTAAAGTGATCGTAGTGCCCGGGAAACTGGTCAATATCGTCGCCAGCTAATTGGATCAGGCGCCAGGTAGCCTGGCGCCGAGTAAAACCTTTCGGGCCGCTTGATCGGCCCACATGGTTTCAAGGGGAGCAACAAGATGATCAAACGCAATCTGCTGGTGATGGGCCTCGCGGTTTTGCTGAGCGCCTGCGGTTTCCAGCTGCGTGGCACCGGTACCAACGAACTGGCGATCAAGGAGCTCGACCTGAGCGCCCGTAACGCTTATGGCGAAACCGTGACCCAGTTGCGTCAGGTACTGGTCGGCAGCGGCGTCAAGGTCTATACCGGCGCACCGTACAAGCTGGTGCTGACCAATGAGCAGGAAAGCCAGCGCATCCTCAGCTACGCAGGCGCCAGTAGTACCGGCGAGTACCAGCTCACCACCGTGCTGAGCTACGACATCCGTGGTCGCGGTGGCCTGCCATTGCTGAGCGACAAGCTTGAAGTGCAGAAAGTCTATATGCACGACGGCAGCAACCTGGTGGGGTCCGACCAGGAAGCCGCAACAGCCCGTGCAGAAGGCCGCCGGGAGATGGTTCAACGCATGATGCTGCGTCTGCAACAACTGACTCCAGGCCAACTGGACCATTTGCAGCAGACTGCCGAAGCCAAGGCCAAGGCTGACGCCGCGGCACTGGAAGCGGCACGAAAGGCTGAAGCGGAAACCCCGCGCCAGTCGCCTGTCGAACTGCCGCAGCAGTAAGACTTACGGGGCGCTCAGGCGCCCCGTTCGCCCTCTCTTATGAAGCTCGCCCCCGCCCAACTCGCCAAACACCTGCAAGGCGCCCTTGCGCCCGTCTACATCATCAGCGGCGATGATCCGCTGCTGTGCCAGGAAGCGGCCGACGCCATCCGCACTGCCGCCCGTCAGCAGGGATTCGATGAACGCCAGGTATTTGCCGCCGACGCCAATTTCGACTGGGGGACCTTGCTGCAAGCCGGTGCCAGCATGTCGTTGTTCGCCGAAAAGCGCCTGCTGGAACTGCGCCTGCCTTCCGGCAAACCCGGCGACAAAGGTGCCGCCGCGTTTATAGAGTATTGCTCGCGCCCGGCCGACGACACCGTGCTCCTGATCAGCTTGCCGAAACTCGATGGCAGCGCCCAGAAAACCAAGTGGGGCAAAGCGCTGGTTGAAGGACAGCAGACCCAGTTCGTGCAGATCTGGCCAGTCGATGTTGCCCAGTTGCCCAGCTGGATCCGCCAACGCCTGTCCCAGGCCGGGCTGTCCGCCAGCCAGGACGCTGTTGAGCTGATCGCAGCACGGGTCGAGGGCAACCTGCTGGCAGCCGCCCAGGAAATCGAAAAGCTCAAACTGATGGCCGAAGGGGGTCAGATCACCGTTGAAACCGTGCAGGCGGCGGTGGCCGACAGTGCGCGCTTCGACGTGTTTGGCCTGACCGATGCAGTGCTCAATGGTGAAGCGGCCCATGCGTTGCGCATGCTCGAAGGCTTGCGCGGCGAAGGCGTCGAGCCGCCGGTGATTCTCTGGGCCCTGGCCCGGGAGCTTCGTCTGCTGGCCAATATTTCCCTGCAATACAGCCAGGGGACACCACTGGACAAGGCCTTCAGCCAGGCCAAACCGCCGGTCTGGGACAAACGCAAACCGTTGATGAGCAAAGCCCTGCAACGCTACTCGGCACAACGCTGGGCGCAACTGCTGCTGGAAGCGCAACGCATCGACGCGCAGATCAAGGGCCAGGCGGCGGGTTCGCCGTGGATGAGCTTGAGCCGGTTGACGTTGTTGATGGCCGGGCAGAGATTGTCGTTACCCGCCGAATAATTCAAAAGATCGCAGCCTGCGGCAGCTCCTACAGGTGAACGCAATCCCCTGTAGGAGCTGCCGCAGGCTGCGATCTATTGATCTTTCTTCCCACAAAACCCACCGCCCTCTGCCCTATAGACAGAACCCCGACTTCGGCAGATTATTTCCCCCGCAAAACCCACCTACCCGTGAGACCCGATCATGAGCAAAAAGCCATCGAAGCATGGCCCCAACAAGGCCAAATCCATCATCGCCCAGCCATTGTTCCGCAGCCGCCAGGAACGTCCCGCCAAGGGCAAAGGCAGTTACCGCCGCGAAGCCTTCCAGTCTGACAACTGGGAGGCTTCTTACTTTCTGGCTGCGTAAAGCAGAACACCCCTTCAACATGTTAAGGTCTGTACCTGATTCGTACTCCCTGGACCCGTGCATGCCCTTTTGTCTTCCCCATCGTTGGCACCTACGCCAATTGATCGCTGCCTCCAGCCTTGTTTTGCTTGTCGCCTGTGCGGAAAAACCGACCGCAGCCGATGCTCAGCCGCTTCAGACGCTTCCTGTCGCCACCGCCCCGGCGGTTGTTCCGCCTGTAGTTCCGACGGGTGAGAACCTCGACATCCAGCCAACCCAGACCTTTGCCGAATGGCAGGCAGGTTTCCGCAAGGATGCCCTGGCGGCGGGTATTCGCGCCGACCTGTTTGACCGCGCTTTCGCCAATGTCAGCTTCGACCCCAGTGTGATTCGTGCCGACCGCAGCCAACCGGAATTCGCAAAACCGGTGTGGGAATACCTCGATGGCGCCCTGTCGCCGCTGCGGGTACGCAAAGGCCAGTCGCTGGTCAACCAGTACGCCGACATCCTGCAAAGCATCGAGCAGCGTTATGGCGTTGATCGTCAGGCGCTGGTGGCTGTGTGGGGCATGGAAAGCAACTTTGGCCAGTTTCAGGGCAACAAGTCGGTGATCAACTCACTGGCGACCCTGGCCTACGAAGGCCGTCGCCCCGGTTTCGCCCATGCGCAATTGATTGCCGCCCTGCAAATCCTGCAACAAGGCGATATCGAGCCCGAGAAGATGCTGGGATCCTGGGCCGGCGCCATGGGCCAGACCCAGTTCATCCCGACCACCTACAACACCCATGCCGTGGACTTCGATGGTGACGGGCGTCGCGATATCTGGAGCAGCTCGGCCGATGCCCTGGCGTCTACCGCGCACTATCTGCAGAGTTCTGGCTGGCAGAGAGGTCAGCCATGGGGCTTTGAAGTCCAGCTGCCGAGCGGGTTCAACTACCTGCTGGCCGACGGCACGATTCGCAAGAGCGTCGCTGAATGGCGGCAACTGGGCATTACCCTGCCCAACGGTGGCCAGGTCCCGGCCGGCTCCGAGCAATTGTCCGCCGCCCTGCTGCTGCCGGCCGGTTACCGTGGCCCGGCGTTTCTGGTGCTCGATAACTTCCGGGCGATCCTCAAGTACAACAACTCGTCGTCCTACGCCCTGGGGGTGAGCCTGTTGTCCGAACGCTTCAATGGTGCGGGCTTGATCAGTGGCACATGGCCCAAAGATGACTTGCCGCTGAGCCGCACCGAGCGGATCGAGCTGCAAAACCTGCTGAGCGCGCAAAACTATGATGCCGGCACCGCCGACGGGATCATCGGCGCCAACACCCGCAAGGCGATCCGCAGCGCCCAGCAGTCGTTTGGCTGGCCAGCGGATGGGTATCCGACGCACAAGTTGCTGGAAGGGTTGCGTAACCGCTAAAAGCAAAAGATCGCAGCCTGCGACAGCTCCTACAGGGGATAGCGTTCACCTGTAGGAGCTGCCGCAGGCTGCGATCTTTTCCAGATGTTCGCGCCCTACCGGATTACCACATCCTGCTCCAACATCAATTCCTGATTCCCCGCATCCAGCCTGACCAACGCCCCCATGGGCAGCGTCAGGTTCGGGTCGCAATGCCCGCTTCGCCACCCGGACAACACCGGAATCTTCAATGGCGCGAAGGTCTGCTTGAGCAACCTGTCCAGCGCGGCCACCTCCACCCCCGCCACATCCCCGACCAACACGCCGCGCAGCTTGTGCAGCGTGCCCGCCAGCCGCAGATGGGTCAGCAACCGGTCGATGCGATACAGCGGCTCGTTGATGTCCTCGATCAACAGAATGACACCCTCGGCATCAATCTCGTAGGGCGTGCCCATGGTCGCGGCGATCATGGCCAGATTACCTCCGAGCAAGCGCCCATGAGCCACGCCCGGCTCGATCGTGGTCAGCGGGTAGGCCACCGGATGCGCCAGCACCGAGCCCGCCCTCACCTGCCCGCGCAGCATGTTGAAAAAGGAAGACTCCGTTGGTATTTGCTTGCCACCCAGCAGGTCGGCGTTGAGCAGCGGACCATGAAATGTCACGAAGCCGGCATAACGACTGATCGCCAAATGCACGGCAGTGATGTCGCTGTAGCCGATGAATGGCTTGGCATTGTCGCGCAGCAATTGGAAATCGATGCGATCAAGCAGCCGGGGCGTGCCGTAACCTCCGCGCAGGCAGATGATGGCATCGACTTCACGATCCGCGAACGCAGCGTGCAGGTCATTGAGCCTTACGTCGTCGCTGCCGGCCAGGTAGCCGTCTTTTTCGTAGACCCCGGGAAACACTTTCAGTGAGTAACCTCGGGCACACATCCATTGCACCGCCTTGTCGGTGTCCAGCGTCGCGGGACCGGCGGGTGCGATAACGCCGATCATGCCTTCCGACGGCAGTGCGGGGACGGGAGCATGAGGGCAAAGGGTGTGGGTTGGTCGAGCGGTCATTCGTGAATCTCCCTGTGTGAACACGTCAGCACACAGTAGTCAGGAACGGGGACAAACTGAAGAGGGTCAGTCGCCCCGCAGGTTGCAGGAAAAAGCGGCCAGTGCCGTAGGCCAGGCAAAAAAACGCCCGCAAGGCTTAATACCGTGCGGGCGTTTTTCATTTCCGTGCGCAGATCAGGACGACATCAGCTCGGCCTTGACCAGCTTGGCCTGCTCGTCGGCGTGATACGAGGAGCGTACCAACGGACCCGAGGCAACGTTCTTGAAGCCCATCTTGTAGCCTTCCTCGGCGAACCAGGCGAAGGTGTCCGGGTGCACGAAGCGTTGCACCGGCAAGTGGCTGCGGGACGGTTGCAGGTACTGGCCCAGGGTCAGCATGTCGATGTCGTGTTCGCGCATGCGCTTCATGACTTCGATGACTTCTTCGTCGGTCTCGCCCAGGCCCAGCATCAACCCGGATTTGGTCGGAATGTGCGGCATCATCTGCTTGAAGCGTTGCAGCAGGGTCAGCGACCACTGGTAGTCCGAACCCGGGCGCGCAGCCTTGTACAGGCGCGGCACGGTTTCCAGGTTGTGGTTGAACACATCCGGCGGCTCGGCGGCAGTGATTTCCAGGGCGATATCCATGCGGCCACGGTAGTCCGGAACCAGGGTTTCGAGCTGCACGTTCGGCGACAGCTTGCGGATTTCGCGGATGCAGTCGGCAAAGTGCTGGGCGCCACCGTCGCGCAGGTCGTCGCGGTCCACCGAGGTGATCACCACGTACTTCAGGCGCAGGTCGGCAATGGCGATGGCCAGGCTTTCCGGTTCGTTGACGTCCAGTGGCTTCGGACGGCCGTGGCCGACGTCGCAGAACGGGCAACGACGGGTGCAGATGTCACCCATGATCATGAAGGTCGCGGTGCCGCCCGAGAAGCACTCGCCCAGGTTCGGGCAGGACGCTTCTTCGCACACGCTGTGCAGCTTGTGTTTGCGCAGCAGGGCCTTGATGCGGTCGACTTCCGGCGAAACCGGGATGCGCACACGAATCCAGTCCGGCTTCTTCGGCAGTTCGGTGGTCGGAATGATCTTCACCGGGATGCGTGCAACCTTTTCGGCGCCGCGCAGCTTGACGCCGGCTTCAACCTTGGGACGCGGGGCCGGGCGCTCGGTGACATCGAGCGTCGGGATCATGGTTTGCACTGCATCAGTAGTCATATCAGTCGATTCCGCCCGTGAGGGTCGTCTGCTCAGCATAGTCGAGGTGTTTGACGAGCTGCGCGCGCAGCCGGGCACTTACCTCGGCAAATTCAATCGATCCTGCGTGATCGCTCAGCTGGGTCATCGCCAGCCCGGCGTAGCCGCAGGGATTAATCCGTCGAAACGGTTCCAGGTTCATGTCCACGTTCAAGGCCAGGCCATGAAAGGAACAGCCATGGCGGATCCGCAGACCCAGGGAGGCGATTTTCGCCCCGTCGACGTAGACACCCGGTGCGTCGGGCTTGGCCGCGGCGGTGACACCGTAACTGGCCAGCAGCTCGATCAGGCATTGCTCCATCCGGCTGACCAGATCGCGCACGCCAAACCCGAGCCTGCGTACGTCCAGCAACAGATAAGCCACCAACTGGCCGGGGCCGTGGTAGGTCACCTGCCCCCCACGGTCGACCTGCACCACCGGAATGTCACCGGGAAGCAGCAGGTGTTCGGCCTTGCCGGCCTGGCCCTGGGTGAACACCGCCGGGTGTTCCACCAGCCAGACCTCGTCGGCCACATCGGTGCCGCGTTCGTTGGTAAAGCGTTGCATGGCATGCCAGACCGGCTCGTAAGCCATCTGGCCGAGCTCGCGAAAGCCCAGCGTGCCGGACATCACAGCACCATGTGCACGAAACCGGTAGCCCGCAGTTCGCTGTTGATGTTGTACAGCTGATCCTGGTCGGTCGCGACGATGTGCAACTGAATGGTGGTGTATTTGCCGTTGCTGCTCTGGCGCTCGTCAACACGCTCATCGTTGATCTTGGCGTGCTTGCGGACGATGTCGATGATCTTGTCCTTGTTGCCCACGCCGGTGTCGCTGATCACCTTGACTGGATAATCAGTGGCAGGGAATTCGATCTTTGGCGCCTTTACTTCGGTATCGGTCATGGCGTAACGGCCTCGTAAGCGTAAGCCGTGGCGACGGCAAAGCCCCGCGCCGGATCAGCACGGGGCCTTGCAGGAGCACACTATCAGTTGAACAAGCCGTAGAAGAATAGACGGATGCTATCCCACATGCGACGGAAGATACCACCCTCTTCGACGCCATCCAGAGCGATCAGGTCGGCGCTGTGCACCACCTTGTCTTCCAGCTTGACTTCGACTTTACCGATCACGTCGCCCTTGGCGATTGGCGCAACCAATTGCGGGTTCATGGTCATGCTGGCGGCGAGCTTTTTCAGCTGGCCTTTTGGCAGGGTCATGGTCAGGTCTTCAGCCAGACCGGCCTTGACCTGGTTGGTGGCGCCTTTCCAGACCGGAGCCTGGGCGAGTTCGGTACCCTTCTGGTAGAAAGTCTGGGTTTCGAAGAAACGGAAACCGTAGGTCAGCAGCTTCTGGGTTTCGGCGGCACGGGCCACTTCGCTGTTGGTGCCGAACACCACGGCGATCAGGCGCATGCCGTCACGTACGGCCGAGGACACCATGCAGTAGCCGGCTTCGTCGGTGTGACCGGTCTTCAGACCGTCGACAGTCTTGTCGCGCCACAGCAGCAGGTTACGGTTGGGTTGCTTGATGCCGTTCCAGAAGAACTCTTTCTGCGAGTAGATCGCGTAATGAGCCGGGTCTTCGTGGATGATCGCGCGGGCCAGCACAGCCATGTCGTGAGCCGACGAATAGTGCTCAGGATTCGGCAGACCGGTCGGGTTCATGAAGTGGCTGTTGGTCATGCCCAGGTCGCCAACGGTTTTGTTCATCATGTCGGCGAAGGCGTCTTCGCTGCCGGCGATGTGCTCGGAGAGCGCGACGCTGGCGTCGTTGCCCGACTGGATAATGATGCCGTGCAGCAGGTCGCTGACGGTGACTTGCGAACCCACCTTGATGAACATCCGCGAACCACCGGTGCGCCAGGCGTTTTCGCTGACGGTCACCGGGTCGTTTTCACCGATCTGGCCACGACGGATTTCCAGGGTCGCAATGTACGCGGTCATCAGCTTGGTCAGGCTGGCCGGTGGCAGTCGCTGGTCACCGTTGTTTTCGACCAGCACGTTGCCGCTGCTGGCATCCATGAGCACATAGGCCTTGGCAGCCAATTGTGGTGGCGAAGGCATCATCTCGACCGCAAAAGCGGCGGGTGAGAGAAGCAGCGGGACTAACAGGAACAGGCGTTTGGCAAAGGTGGTGATGTTCATCCGTCTCTCGAAATCGCTAATGGAAACTGCCCAAGGGCAAAACTAATCAGATGACTTTCTAACGAGTCATCGCGTGTTCAGTTGCTCACTCTGTAACCCTTGCCGGGCTTTTGTTCTTCAACGAGCCAACAACCTGATTCACCCCCCAACCGCTGGTGAATCGTCAATCAAGTTCTACGTGTTGCTTATTCCGCGACCACACTTGGCGAACCAAGGTTGGCCAGGCGCACACTGTTCTGCACCTGCTGGATTTCACCCGGCGATCCGATCGGGCCCAGGCGAACCCGATGCAGGGTTTGCTGATTGCGCACGATCGAGCTGATGAACACCGGAGCGCTCACCATCCCGCTGAGCTTGGATCTCAGGAGCTCTGCAGCGTCCGGGTTGGCGAACGCGCCCACCTGCAGATACTGGCCAGAGGCTGGTACAGAAGCGTTTTTTTTTGCATCGAGCTGAACCGGTACTACCGCAGCGGCGTGTTGCTGCGGTGGAGGTGTCCACTGCTCGACGGTGCCGGCCGAAGCCGTGATCACCGGGGCGCTATTCTGCGCGACTTTCGGTTCGTTGAGCATTAATGGTGCCGGACGGCCTTTGGCCGCCCAATACGCCTGTGGATCGATGCCTTCGACCTTGACCCGCGCCGTACCGGTTTCGGCGTAACCGAGTTTCTTCGCGGCAGCGTAGGACAAGTCGATGATCCGGTCCGAGTAGAACGGACCGCGGTCGTTGACTCGCAGGATCACGCTCTTGTTGTTGTCCAGGTTGGTCACCCGGACGTAACTCGGCAGTGGCAATGTCTTGTGCGCGGCACTCATGCCGTACAGGTCATACACTTCGCCGTTGGCGGTGTTCTGACCGTGGAACTTGGTGCCGTACCAGGACGCCGTACCCGACTGCACGTAGGTCTTGGATTCTTGCAGCGGGAAGTAGGTCTTCCCCAGCACGGTGTACGGGTTGGCCTTGTACGGGCCGGTGTGCAGGGTCGGCGTGGCGTCCGGGATACGCGACACATCGACGTCCCACCATGGCGCGCCATCCTTGTGGGCGCGGTTGATGTCCAGCCCCGGCGTCGTGCGCACGGCGGTGGTGGGCTTCTGGGCCGGCGCGCGGCTGGTCGAACAACTGGCGACCAGCACTGCCAGCGCGGCGCATGCCATCAGCTTCAGGGGTTTATTGATAGGCAATGCCCGCATTACTTGACGCCCCGTGCTTGGACCAGCTGTTCAGACAGTTGATGTACGGCCATGGCGTACATCACGCTGCGGTTATAACGCGTGATCGCGTAAAAATTCTTCAGGCCCATCCAGTACTCGGGGCCATTGTCGCCTTCCAGGCGGAAAGCAGTAACCGGCATATCATCGCGCAGCGCATCATGACTTGACCACCCCAGGGCTCGCAACTCCCCGACGGTTTTCGTCGGTTCGATGCCTGCGGTCAAACCTTCGTCAACCTGATCGCCACGGACATCGGCGCGGCTGACCACCGGTTCGCCGGCGACCCAGCCATGACGCTTGAAGTAACTGGCTACACTGCCGATGGCATCGTCCGGGTTGGTCCAGATGTTGATATGGCCATCACCGTCGAAATCCACCGCATAGGCGCGAAAACTGCTCGGCATGAATTGCGGCAAGCCCATTGCGCCAGCGTAGGAGCCTTTGAGCGTCAACGGATCGACCTGCTCTTCGCGGGCCAGCAGCAGGAACTCACGCAATTCCTTGCGGAAAAACTCGGCACGGGGAGGATAGTCGAAACCCAGGGTCGACAAGGCATCGATCACCCGGAAATTTCCGGTATTACGGCCGAAAAAGGTTTCAACGCCGATGATCGAGACAATCACCTGGGCCGGCACGCCGTATTCCTGCTCGGCACGGGCCAACACCGCTTCGTGCTGACGCCAGAAGTCCACCCCACGGGCTATGCGCGCATCGGTGATGAACATCGGGCGATACTCGCTCCACTGCTTGACCCGTTCGGCGGGTTTCGAGATGGCGTCCAGAATCGACTGCTTGCGCTCGGCTTCGCGGAACACGCCCATCAATTGTTCACCGGCGAAACCGTAGTCGCGGGTCATTTCACCGACGAATTCGGCCACCTGGGGTGAGCCTTCGTAGTCGCCGGCCAACGCTTCCTGCACGCTGCCAAGGATGCTTACCAGGCCGACCCATGGCGCAAATCGAGTCGCCCAGCCACGCATTACTTGCATTGAAAATTTCACCTTATTCAAACCTGCGCGATCCACTTGCGATGGGTATGGATCGACATCAAAACCCCAAACGCTGACAGCAGCGTCACCAGCGAAGTTCCTCCGTAGCTAATGAACGGCAACGGCACCCCCACCACCGGCAACAGGCCACTGACCATACCGATGTTGACGAAAACATAAACAAAAAACGTCATGGTCAGGCTGCCCGCGAGCAACTTGCCGAACAATGTCTGCGCCTGGGCAGTAATCACCAGGCCGCGGCCAATCAACAGCAGGTAGATCAGTAGTAGCGCGCAGATCCCCACCAAGCCGAACTCTTCACCCAGTACGGCAATGATGAAGTCGGTATGGCTTTCCGGCAGGAAGTCCAGGTGCGACTGGGTGCCCAGCAACCACCCTTTGCCGAACACACCACCGGAGCCGATGGCGGCCTTGGACTGGATGATGTTCCAGCCCGTACCGAGCGGATCGCTCTCCGGGTCGAGGAACGTCAGGATTCGCTGCTTCTGGTAGTCGTGCATGATGAAGAACCACATGGCAACCGCCACGGGAACGGCGGCAGCCAGCACGCTGAGGATCCAGCGCCAGCGCAAGCCACCCATGAACAGCACGAAAGCGCCGCCGGCCAGGATCAGCAGCGAAGTGCCGAGGTCCGGTTGCCGCACGATCAGAATGAACGGCACGCCGATCAGCATCAGACTGACGCCCACGTGCTTGAGCTGGGGCGGCAAGGTGCGCTTGGACAAATACCAGGCAATCGTCGCCGGC
This sequence comes from Pseudomonas sp. GW821-FHT07G06, assembly GCF_058986625.1. Taxonomy (NCBI): domain Bacteria; kingdom Pseudomonadati; phylum Pseudomonadota; class Gammaproteobacteria; order Pseudomonadales; family Pseudomonadaceae; genus Pseudomonas; species Pseudomonas sp. GW821-FHT07G06. The sequence continues at coordinate 122,664 of NZ_JBYSVW010000009.1, read as the reverse complement.
ATCAGGATCTTCATGAATTCCGAGGGCTGGAAGCGGATCACCCCGGGAATGTTGATCCAGCGGGTAGCGCCCATGGCGTTGTGGCCCATGATGTCCACCACCAGCAACAGCATCACCCCGACCACGTAGCCCAGCGGCACCCAGCGCGCCATGAAGCGCGGCTCGAACTGGGCGATGACGATCATCGACACCAGGCCGATGCCGAACGAAGTGGCCTGCTTGCCCAGCAGATCCCAACTCTTGCCACTGGCCGAATACAGCACGAACAGGCTGCCGGCGGCGAGGGTCAGCAGCAGGATCAGCAGCGGCCCGTCGATGTGCAGGCGTTGCAGCAGCGTCGCACGGCGACGCATCACATCCTCACTGGAGAGCATGCGATCGAAGTTATTCATCACGGGCGGTAGCCTCTGCACTGATAGGGCTGGCGTATTCGGGCTTCAACCGACCGTCCTGGTCCAGGAGCCAGGCATCCATGACTTGACGCACCACTGGCGCAGCGACACCGGAACCGGACTCGCCGTTCTCGACCATCACCGACACCACGATTTTCGGATCGTCGGCCGGCGCGAAGCCGACGAACAAGGCGTGGTCGCGATGGCGCTCCTGAACCTTGGAACGGTCATACTTCTCACCCTGTTTGATCGCGACCACCTGGGCCGTACCCGACTTGCCGGCGATTCGGTATTGCGCGCCGATCGAGGCTTTGCGCGCCGTACCACGGGCACCATGCATAACCTGCTGCATGCCGTGGTTGACCTTGGTCCAGTCCGACGGGTCGCGCAGGATGATGTCCGGCATCGGATTCTCATCCACCGGCTTCACACCCTCGATGGTCTTGGCCAGGTGCGGACGATTCCAGATGCCTTTGTTGGCCACCAGCGCGGTGGCCTGTGCCAACTGCAACGGAGTCGACTGCATATAGCCCTGGCCGATCCCCAGAATCAGCGTCTCGCCGGGGAACCATGCCTGGCGACGGGTTGCGCGCTTCCATTCGCGGGACGGCATCAACCCCGGCGATTCTTCGAACATGTCCAGGGACACTTTCTGGCCAATGCCGAACTTGGTCATGTACGCCGACAACCGATCGATCCCCAGCTTGTGCGCCAGATCATAGAAGTAGGTGTCGTTGGAACGCATGATCGCTGTGTCAAGGTCGACAAAGCCGTCGCCAGTACGGTTCCAGTTACGGTATTTGTGATCGTAGTTGGGCAGCATGTAGTAACCGGGGTCGAACACTCGGGTCGACGCCGTCACCACGCCGGCATCCAGACCGGCAATCGCCACCGCGGGCTTGATGGTCGAGCCCGGCGGGTACAGGCCACGCAGCACGCGGTTGAACAGCGGCCGGTCGATGGAGTCGCGCAGCTCGGAATAGGCCTTGAAGCTGATGCCGGTGACGAACAGGTTCGGGTCGAAACTCGGCTGGCTGACCATCGCCAGCACTTCGCCGGTTTTCGGGTCCAGCGCGACCACCGCACCACGACGACCACCGAGCGCAGCTTCGGCGGCTTCCTGCAATTTGATGTCCAGGCTCAGGACGATGTCCTTGCCGGGAATCGGATCGGTACGCTTGAGCACGCGCAGTACGCGGCCCCGGGCGTTGGTCTCGACTTCCTCGTAACCCACCTGGCCGTGCAGCTCGGGCTCGTAGAAGCGCTCAATGCCGGTTTTGCCGATGTGGTGGGTGCCGCTGTAGTTGACCGGGTCCAGCGACTTGAGTTCTTTCTCGTTGATCCGCCCCATGTAACCCACCGAGTGCGCAAAGTGCGCGCCTTGCGGGTAGTGACGAACCAGTTGCGCGACCACTTCCACGCCTGGCAGGCGAAACTGGTTCACGGCAATCCGGGCGATCTGCTCTTCGGTCAGCTCGAACAGGATCGGCACCGGCTCGAACGGCCGGCGCCCCTGACGCATGCGCTTCTCGAAGATCACCCGATCCTCGGGCGTCAGTTCCAGCACTTCGACGATCACGTCGAGCACCTGCTGCCAGTCGCCGGAACGCTCGCGGGTCATGCTCAGGCTGAAGCTGGGCCGGTTATCGGCGATCACCACGCCATTGCGGTCGAAGATCAAGCCGCGGGTCGGCGGAATCGGCTGCACATGGACGCGGTTGTTTTCCGACAGGGTCGAGTGGTACTCGTACTGGATCACCTGCAGGAAATACAGGCGCGCAATCAGCACGCCGATCAGCGCCACCACTGCAATGGCCCCGAACACGACGCGGCCACGCACCAGACGGGCGTCTTTTTCGTGGTCCTTGATGCGGATCGGCTGGGACATGAGGGCAGAACTACTTGTGGTAAGGGTGACCGGACAGCACGGTCCAGGCACGGTACAACTGTTCGCCGATCAGAATCCGCACCAGCGGGTGCGGCAAGGTCAGCGGCGACAACGACCAGCGCTGGTCAGCCCGGGCACAGACTTCCGGCGCCAGCCCTTCGGGGCCGCCGACCATGAAGTTGACGGTGCGCGAGTCCAGCCGCCAGCGATCGAGCTCGACCGCCAGTTGCTCGGTGCTCCAGGGCTTGCCATGGACTTCGAGGGTGACAACGCGCTCGTTCGGCCCGACCTTGGCCAGCATGGCTTCGCCTTCCTGACGGATGAAGCGGGCCACGTCGGCATTCTTGCCACGGGTATTGAGCGGTATTTCCACCAGTTCCAGCGCCAGTTCGGACGGAAGACGCTTGGCATATTCATGCCAGCCTTCTTCCACCCACTTGGGCATGCGTGAACCGACGGCGATCAGTCGCAGTCGCACAGCGGTCCCTTATTCCTGGTCTTTGTTGAGCTTGTTGAAGTGCTCGTGACCAACTTCAGGGCTGTGGTGCTTGCCATCGGCCGCACGGCTCTGCTCGGCACCTTTCCACAGACGCTCCAGGTCGTAGAACTGACGGGCGTTGGAAGTCATCATGTGGACGATCACGTCGTCCATGTCCAACAGCACCCAGTCGCTGTCGCCCTTGCCTTCTTCACCCAGCGGCTTGATGCCCAGGGCTTTGACGGCCTCGCGGACCTTGTCCAGCATCGCGCCGATCTGGCGGTTGGAGGTACCGGTGGCGATGATCATGTAGTCAGTGATGCTCTGCTTGTCGCGAACATCGATCACCAGCACGTCCTGGGCCTTGACGTCTTCCAGGGCGGCTACGGCGATCTTGACCAGCTCATCGCCCTTCGGCGGCTCGGCGGCGAGGACCTTTTCCGGCAGCGGGGCACTCTTGAATGTGCCTTTGCGTTTTACTTTGCTTTCGTTGTTGCTCGTCATATAAAACTCGTTTTGCTCGTTTGTTCGGGCGCTTCAATACACGTTGTTGCCACGTGCCTTGAGGCACTCCTATTCAGTTCGACGCACGGTAGAGTCCGTGCGCATCGATGTAGGCCAGGACCGCGTCGGGCACCAGGAAACGTACCGACTTACCGCTGGCCAGCAGTTGACGGATCTGGGTGGCGGATACCGCGAGCGGTGTCTGCCAGACGAATGCAATCTGTCCGCTCGGCCCTTTGAGGGCCAGCGGGTCGCTCACCGAGCGCGCTGCCAGCAGGTTGCGCAAGGCATCCGGCGGTTCGCTGTCGGCATCCGGGCGTTGCAACACCAGGATATGGCAATGCTGGAGCAACTCTTCCCAGCGGTGCCAAGTGGGCAGGCCGCAAAAAGCGTCCCAGCCCAAAAGCAGAAAAACCTGGTCGGATACGGCCAGTTCGGCGCGCATCAGTTCCAGGGTATCAATGGTGTAGGACGGCTTGTCCCGCTGCAATTCGCGGGCGTCCACCACCAACGGCGCCACACCGGCCACCGCGCACTCGACCATCGCCAGACGGTCTTTTGCCGACACCTGCGGCTTGTCCCGATGGGGCGGCCTGGCACTGGGTGTCAGGCGCAGCTCATCGAGTGCCAGGGTTTCGGCGACTTCCAGTGCACCGCGCAAATGGCCGATGTGCACCGGGTCGAACGTTCCGCCCAGCACGCCAATGCGGCGAGGCGCTGGCTCGCTGACGGTGACCGGGGCTGACGGGTCGAAGTCGCCCAAGTCAGACCGACTCCTGTCCGCGCAGTTGCCCGTCGCCGACCACGATGTACTTCTCGCAGGTCAGTCCTTCGAGGCCCACCGGGCCACGGGCGTGCAGCTTATCAGTAGAAATGCCGATCTCGGCACCCAATCCGTATTCGAAGCCATCGGCGAAGCATGTCGGGGTGTTGATCATCACCGACGACGAGTCGACTTCAGCCACGAAACGCCGGGTGTCGCCCTGGTGTTCGCTGACAATCGAATCGGTATGGTGAGAGCCGTAACGGTTGATGTGCTCGATGGCCTGTTCCAGGCCGTCGACCACGCGGATCGACAGAATCGGCGCCAGGTACTCGGTGCTCCAGTCTTCCTCGGTGGCCGGCAAGGCATCGATGATCGCCCGGGTACGCTCGCAACCGCGCAGCTCGACGCCTTTTTCGCGGAACTGGGCGGCCATCGCTGGCAGGAAATCCCTGGCGACGGTTTGATCCACCAGCAGCGTTTCCATGGCACCGCAGATGCCATAACGGTAAGTTTTGGCGTTGAACGCGATGCGCTGGGCCTTGGCCAGGTCGGCGTGTTCACTCACGTAAACGTGGCAGATACCGTCCAGGTGCTTGATCACCGGTACGCGGGCATCACGGCTGACGCGCTCGATCAGGCCACGGCCGCCACGGGGAACGATGACATCGACGTATTCAGGCATGGTGATCAACGCACCGACGGCAGCGCGGTCCGTGGTTTCGACCACTTGCACCACAGCGGCGGGCAGATCAGCCTCGGCCAGGCCGCGCTGGATGCAGGCGGCGATGGCTCGATTGGAATGAATGGCCTCGGAACCGCCACGCAAGATGGTCGCGTTGCCGGACTTCAGGCACAGGCTGGCGGCATCGATGGTCACGTTCGGTCGCGACTCGTAGATGATTCCGATCACGCCCAGTGGCACGCGCATCTTGCCGACCTGAATACCGGACGGACGGAAACTCATGTCGCGGATCGCGCCGACCGGGTCCGGCAGGGCCGCCACCTGGCGCAGGCCGACGATCATGCCGTCGATACGCGCCGGGGTCAGCGCCAGACGTTCAAGGAGGGCCGGCTCCAGACCATTGGCGCGACCGGCGGCCAGATCCAGCTCATTGGCCGCCGTCAGCTCGGCGCGGGCAGCGTCCAGCGCATTGGCGGCGGCCTGCAGGGCGCGGTTTTTCTGCGCGGTGCTGGCACGGCCGATCACGCGGGAAGCTTCGCGGGCAGCGCGACCCAAGCGGGTCATGTAGTCAAGAACGGACTCAGTCATGGTCTGGCGTTGTCTTTGATAAGGTCTTGGTAAAGAGTAAAGCGGCAGATTATAGCTGTCGCGTCCCGGGACTAACAGCGGTGACGGGCGGATGGTCGAAATGGAGGGGTATTTGCCGACGTTCAGCCGGGATTAAGCTGCAAATTGTTATCATCACGACTCATTCAGCCCTGACAAATGCCGGTCATCATGTCCAATCTGACTGTTCGAGCGTCCGCCATGAGCCTGCCCACGGGCCTCCCGGACGCGTTTTTCGACCGTGACGCGCAAATTCTGGCCCGGGACTTACTCGGCAAAGTCATTCGCCATCGAGTGGGTGACCTGTGGCTCAGCGCCCGGATCATCGAGACCGAAGCCTATTACTGTGCGGAAAAAGGCAGCCACGCGTCCCTCGGCTACACAGAAAAGCGTAAGGCTTTGTTTCTGGATGGCGGCCACATCTATATGTATTACGCCCGGGGCGGCGATTCACTCAATTTCAGCGCCCAAGGGCCCGGCAACGCCGTGCTGATCAAGTCCGCCTATCCGTGGGTCGATGAACTGAGCGGGCCGGCCAGCCTGGCACAGATGCTGTTGAACAATCCCGATGCCCAGGGTCACCCTCGCCCGTCGCAAAAGCTCTGCGCCGGGCAAACCCTGCTCTGCAAGGCACTGGGCCTGAAAGTCCCGGTGTGGGACGCCAAACGCTTCGACCATGAAGTGCTGCTGGTGGAGCACGTCGGCCAGACGCCCGCCCATATCATCCAGACCACGCGCCTGGGCATCCCCCACGGACGCGATGAACACCTGATGTACCGCTTCGTCGACGGAACCTACGCGGCTTACTGCACGCGGAACCCGCTGCGTCGGGGGCAAGTCGAAGGTCGCGATTATTTTGTGCTGCCCTGAAATTGACTCAGACTTGATGCAAACAGAAATCCCCTGTGGGTGCGGGCTTGCCCGCGAAGGCGGAGTGTCAGGCGACGTCAATATCGACTGAATGGGCCTATTCGCGGGCAAGCCCGCTCCCACAGGCGTCAGTGGCGTATTCAAAGTTGCACTTATCCCCTGGAAGCAATTGAACATTTGATGGAGTGGTTTTTATGGGCCAATGGCTCGAGAGCGTGACCGGATGGTTGGCGGTCAACCCGCAATGGCTGGCGGCCGCAATATTTCTGGTGGCCTTTGTGGAATGCCTGGCAATTGCCGGGCTGATCGTCCCCGGCACGGTTTTACTGTTCACCGTTGCGGTGCTGGCCGGCAGCGGTGCGTTGCCGCTGAGTGAAACCTTGCTGCTGGGCTTCCTCGCCGGTGTATTGGGCGACGTGGTTTCGTACTTCCTTGGACGGCACTTTCATCAGAATATCCGGCGTCTGCCCGGTTTGCGCCATCACCCGGAATGGATTGCCGGGGCCGAGGCCTATTTCCAGCGCTATGGCATCGCCAGCCTGCTGGTCGGGCGTTTTATCGGGCCATTGCGGCCGATGCTGCCCATGGTTGCTGGCATGTGTGACATGCCCTTCCCACGTTTTATCGCCGTCAGCCTGCTGGCCGGTGCAGGGTGGTCGGTAGCCTATCTGTTGCCTGGCTGGGCTACCGGTGCGGCGATTCGTTTGCCGCTACCCGAAGGTTTCTGGCCTCAGGCCGGAATCGCTGTCGGCAGCATTGCCGTGATGCTGGGATTGAGCGCCACCAGCAGCCTGCGCCAGCATCGCCGGGCCACAGCGTTGATTGCCGGCATGAGTTTACTGCTTCTGGTGTCGCTGTTTATTGGCTATCCGTACCTGAGCGCCCTTGATCAAGGTTTGATGACCTTGGTGCAGGAACATCGCAGCCCGATGCTCGATGAGGTGGCGGTGGTCTTCACGCTGATCGGCGAATTCCACAACATGCTGTTGTTCAGCGCGCTACTGACCGGTTTGCTGTTGCTGATGCGTCAATGGCGCCCGGCGATTTTCGCCGGAAGCACCCTGCTCTGCACTGCATTGGCGAACACCGCGACCAAACTGTTCTTTGCCCGCGTGCGCCCCGAAGTGCTGAGCGATCCGCTGACCAGCTACAGCATGCCCAGCGGCCATGCGTCGGGTTCTTTTGCACTGTTCCTGACCCTCGCCGTCCTCGCCGGCCGCGGACAACCGCCGCGTATGCGCTTGACTTGGTTGCTTGTGGGCTGTTTGCCAGCGCTGGCCATCTCCCTCTCCCGCGTATACCTCGGTGCCCACTGGCCGACGGACGTACTGGCCGGGGCGATGCTGGCGGCTTGTGTATGTGCGGCGAGTTTGTGGCTGAGTCAGCGTCAAGCACCACTCAATGCCATGCCGCCGAAAGTCTGGTGGTTGCTGTTGCCGGCACTGGCGGCATTATTCGGATTCTTCGTGTTGCAGCATTTGCCGCATACGATGTTGAGATATGCCTATTAAATTAGTTACTTACGCCGCACATCCACTTACCCTTCAAAAATAATCCCGCCCGCAATGAACGGGATTATTTTTACAAGCAATTATTTGACTTTAACCTTTGAAGCGACCCACCAACCTGAAACAATAAATGTTTAATTCAAAGGCGGAAGCCCATTCATAAAGTCTTCACCGCGCTTCTCAAGGTATTTATCCAAGCGCCCATAATATTGGTGGAATACGGCATTAAGCTCTTTGTCTACCTTATCCCTGACGTCAACATATCTGGCAGCCGGATTGATCTTAATCAACTCATCGGCCATTTGACGCCAGACAACGGCCTGAATGATAAAAGATTCTTTCTCCTGCGAGGGATGAATCAACGCCACATCAACAACATTATTACTCATAATTCAAACTCTCCTAGTTATTATCAACCCCAAACCTGGGGCATACGGAGAACTTAAATAAATCAACTCACCACCACAAGAACTTTAAGCTTTGAAATTAGAACAAAACAATTAAGCAAACAACTCACCCTGCAACTCATCCAACAATGCCTGAATCGCATCCAGTCGTTGTTGCGGATCATCAAGTTGCAACAAGTCGATCTTGTCCAGTTCCGCAAATGGCAACAGGTAGGCCAACTGATTAGCCAGCGATTGCTGCCCGGTCGCTTCGGTGCCCATGTTCAAGGCTTCGACCATCGGGTGCTCCGCCAGGGCCTTGAGCAATGCCACCAGGTCGGCGTCCTCGTCCTGCAGTGGTTGCTCTGGCTCATCTTCCAGCCACTCGACCTCGGCGACGGTCAACTGATCCCGTTGCACTTCGGTACGTAAAACGTGAAAGCGCCGCCCGCCCTGGACCCGAATCCCCAGCAGGCCGTTGTCCTGCTGTTTGAAATCGGTGATCAGCGCTTCACATCCCACCAGCGCGTAGCCGGCCGGGGCGATTCCGACTTCTTCGCCATCGAGGATGCACACCACGCCGAATCCGCCGCCCTGTTTCATACAGCGGCCGATCATGTCCAGATAGCGCGCTTCGAAGATCTGCAAGTCGAGGATGCAGCCTGGAAACAGCACTGTATTGAGCGGAAAAAGCGGCAGACTCATAGACATTTCCTTACACAACCATCGACACCGCCAACGGCAGCAACACCGCCGTGGCCACACCCATCAGGCTCATCGCCAGCGCCGCGAAGGCGCCGCACTCTTCATTTTCCTGCATTGCCACCGCCGTGCCGACCGCGTGGGCGGTCATGCCCAGCGCCATGCCGCGCGCCTCGGAACTGTGGACACCGAGATGGGTCAACAGGCTCGGGCCGAAGATCGCGCCGATCACGCCTGTGATCAACACGAACACCGCCGCCAGCGCCGCGACCCCGCCGATCTGTTCTGCCACCAGCATCGCAATCGGCGAGGTCACCGACTTCGGCGCCATGGTCATCAGGATCATGTGCTCGGCACCGAACCACCAGCCCAGCAACACGCCCATTCCCGTGGCCACCACCCCGCCTATCACCAGCGTAGTAAATATCGGCCAGAACAACTGCCGAATCCGTCGCAGGTTGAGATAAAGCGGCACCGCCAGCGCGACAGTGGCCGGACCGAGCAGGATGCTCAGAATCTCGGTGCTCTTGCGGTACTCGGCGTAAGTCAGGCCGCAACCCACCAGCACACCAATCACCAGCAACATGGAGACCAGCACCGGCTGCAAAAAGATCCAGCGGGTTTTCTCGAATGCCGCAAGGACGAGTTGATAGGCGCCGAGGGTGATACCGATGCCGAATAATGGATGGTGAATCACCGAGGCCCAGGCGCCGTGCCAGTCGAAGATCATTGGTTGTCCTCGGAGTGAGCGTGACGCTTGACCATGCGCTGCATCAGCACCCCGGCGAAGGCCATCGAAAGCAATAGCGACAACACCAGCGCACCGACGATGGCCCAGAAGTCCGCCGCGATGTCAGTGGCGTACACCATCACGCCCACGGCCGGCGGCACCAGCAACAGCGGCAGGTAGCGCAGCAGGCTGCCGGCCGCCAGGTTCAGTGGCTCGCCGACCTGTCCGCGGCAGATGAGGTAAACCAGCAACAGCAGCAACCCCACAATCGGCCCCGGCAACACAGGCAGAAACAAATGATTGATCGCCGTGCCGAGCAATTGGAACAGCACCAGCCACGTCAGGCCCCGTAACAACATCAAAGATCTCCCGCAAAATCCGTCACCCGCATTGGCTTGGCATTATAAGCATGCTCGCGCTATAGACCGGCATTCGCCAAAAGCATGGCCAGTTGACCGCGACGTTCAGCCATGTTGATCTAAAGTGGTAAGCCGGGAGGTCAAATCCCCCCCAACTCAAAACTATAAAACCGATGAACCCAAGGAGAGTCTCAATGCCCTATGTTCCAGTTGCAGAGCTCAAAGATTATGTCGGCAAGGAACTTGGACGTTCCGAATGGCTTACCATCGATCAGGACCGCATCAACCTGTTCGCCGAAGCCACAGGGGATTTTCAGTTCATCCACGTCGACCCGGTCAAGGCCGCGCAAACGCCATTTGGCAGCACTATCGCTCACGGCTTTCTGTCGTTGTCGCTGATTCCGAAATTGATGGAAGACATCCTCGTCATGCCCGAAGGCTTGAAGATGGTGGTCAACTACGGCCTCGACAGCGTGCGCTTCATCCAGCCGGTCAAGGTTAATTCGCGGGTACGGCTGAAGGTCGACCTGACCGACGTCATCGAGAAGAAACCCGGTCAATGGCTGCTCAAGGCCACCACCACCCTGGAAATCGAAGGTTCGGACAAGCCGGCGTATATCGCCGAACCCCTGTCCCTGTGCTTCGTGTAAACCTTCCCGGATGCGAAGCAGCTCCTGCTGTTTCGCGCCCTCTTGCGGTACCTCGCCCTATATAAGGACACATGGCTGCGGCATACTCCCTCGCCTAATTGCCCGGAATCCGCTATGCGCCCACTTGCACTCCTTGCCTTGACCCTGATGCTCACTGCTTGCGGCGACGGCGAATCTCCTCTGCCGCCCGACGCACGCCTGCCGGACGGCGGACGCTATCGCGGTGACCTGGTCAATGGCTTACTGCAAGGCAAGGGTCGCATCGACTACCCGAACGGCAGCTGGTACGCCGGCGAATTCGACAAAGGTCAGTGGCAGGGCCAGGGCGAATGGCATGGCAGCAATGGCGAAGTCTATCGCGGGCAGTTCAATCAGGGACTGTTCGACGGCCAGGGTGCACTGACCACCAACGCCAACAGCTACAGCGGCGGCTTCAAGGCTGGCCGCCGAGACGGCGAAGGCACGCTCAAAGAAAACGGCATGAGCTACCGCGGTGAGTTCAAGGCCGATCAATACGCCGGCCTGGGTCGCCTGGAACTCGAAGACGGCAGCTCCTATCAGGGCCAGTTCGCCCACGGCAAACCCAACGGTGAAGGCCAGCGCGGTGACGGCAACGGCAATCAGTTCACCGGGCACTTTGTCGATGGCCAGCTGGAAGGCAACGGCACGTTCAACAGTGCCGATGGCGACATCTATGTCGGCAGCTTCAAGAACAATCAACTGCACGGCAAAGGCCGCTACGAAAACGCCGACGGCGATGTGTGGCTGGGCCAGTTCAAGGAAGGTTCTCTGAACGGCAAAGGCGAGTTGATCGGCACTGATGGCAGCCACTACATCGGCCAGTTCAACGACTGGCGCTTTTCCGGCCAGGGCCGGCTGAACCTCGCCGACGGCAGCTTTTACACCGGCCAGTTCGACAACGACAGTTACCAGGGTCGCGGCACGCTGGTGCTGACCGATGGCACTGTGCTCAGCGGCACCTGGATCAATGGCCAGCGCGTGCGCGACGCCGAGGGCAAACTGTTGCCGGACACGCTCGAACTCGGCCTGCTGGCACAGGGGCGCTTGCTCGACGCAGCACTGGCCAACATTCCGCCCTCCACCCCGGCGGTGGAGCTGTATTCGTTGACCCTGGGCGGTGACGGCAAGCAAAGCGTGTTTCTGCGCGAGTCCGACTACGTCGCCAATATGCTCTCCACCCGTTTCGGCGCCTTCGGCCAGATCCGCCTGGTGAACCATCGTGACCACCTCGCCGACCGCCCGATGGCTACCCGGGAAAACCTGCGTCGCGCGGCCCTGGCGCTGGCCGAGCGCAGCGGTCCGGAAGACCTTATTTTCATCTACCTGACCAGCCATGGCACCAGCGAACACGAACTGGTACTGGACCAGCCGCGCATGGAACTGGCCGATCTGCCAGCCGACGAATTGGCCGCCGTTCTCGCCCCGCTGAAAAACCGCGACAAGGTCATCGTGATTTCGTCCTGCTATTCCGGCGGTTTCATCCCCGCACTCAAGGATGAACGGACCCTGATCATGACGGCCTCGCGGGCCGACCGAGTCTCCTTCGGCTGCTCGGAGGAAGCCAACTTCACCTACTTCGGCGATGCCCTGTTCGTCCAGGCCCTGAACCAGACCGATGATCTGGAACAAGCCTTCAAACGGGCCAAGGCCACTGTCGCCGAGCGTGAGCTGGCGGACGGCTTCGAAGCCTCCGAACCTCAGATCTGGGCACCGAAAACCGTCCTCTCGCACTGGCAACTATTGCGCAAACAACAGGCACGAAAAGCGCTGCAAAGTGCATCCATGCAAAGCAAGGATGCAAACAGCAACTAAGCTGAACAGTATCAAGGGAGAAACACTATGTACTTGACGCCTCAGCATGTGCTGCTCGCCGGAGCCACCGGTTTGACGGGTGAACACCTGCTCGATCGCTTGCTCAGCGAGCCAACGATCACCCGGGTATTGGCCCCCTCACGCCGGCCACTGGCCAAACACCCGCACCTGGAAAACCCGGTCGGTGACCCGACGGCGTTCCTGCCACAACTGAACGGGCGGGTCGATATCGCCTATTGCTGCCTGGGCACCACGATCAAGCAAGCCGGCTCGGAGCAGGCGTTTCGCGCAGTGGATCTGGACATGGTGGTGGCATTCGCCAAACGCGCACGGGAGATGGGCGCACGGCACCTGATCGTGATCAGCGCCCTGGGAGCCGATCGCAGATCCTCGATTTTCTACAACCGGGTCAAAGGCGAGATGGAGTACGCATTGCGCGCGCAGGACTGGCCGCAGCTGACTATTTGCCGCCCTTCGCTGTTGCTGGGTGATCGCGTTGAGCCGCGCCTGGCCGAGAAAGTCGCCGGCCCCTTGTCACGCCTGATCCCCGGCAAGTACCACGGCATCGAGGCCTGCCAACTGGCCCGCGCCATGTGGCGTCTTGCGCTCGAAGAGCAGGATGGTGTGCGGATTGTCGAGTCGGATGAGTTGCGCAAACTCGGCAAATAATTTCCAGCCCTGTGGCGAGGGAGCTTGCTCCCGTTGGACTGCGCAGCAGTCCCCTGCTCCTCAGGTAAAGAGCGGGGCCGCTTCGCGCCCCAGCGGGAGCAAGCTCCCTCGCCACAAAAGCGCGCTACACCTACAACCCACCCGTTGCCTGAAAACTCACCCCGATCACCGTCAGCAACGACAGCGGCAATAGCAGTGTGTCGAGCAACGCACTTGCCGGTAGGTCGACACCGGGGTAGCTCGGCGCTTGCGCGCCGAAACGATCCATTGCGCAACAACCGCCATTCATCGCATACAAATCCAGCCGCGTCCCGGCGTAGACCACCGGCGCCCCCGGCTTGGCCGCATCGAGGGTGCGCACCGTGGCGCAGCCGGCCAATTGCAGCGCCAGCACCATCACCAGCAGCTTAATCATCGCTGGTCAGATGATGCTCGCCCCAACGCGGCAGCATGTCCTGAGGAATATTCAGCAGGTTAAGGATCCGTGCCACGACGAAATCGATCAGGTCATCGATGGTTTGCGGCTGATGATAAAAGCCCGGTGATGCCGGCAGGATTGTCACGCCCATGTTCGACAACTTGAGCATGTGCTCCAGGTGAATGCTCGAATACGGCGCCTCGCGAGGCACAAGAATCAGTTGGCGACGCTCTTTGAGCGTCACATCGGCGGCACGCTCGATCAGGTTGTTGCAGGCGCCGGTAGCGATCGCCGACAAGGTGCCAGTGGAGCACGGCACCACCACCATCGCCGCTGGCGCGCCGGAACCCGAGGCCACCGGCGACATCCAGTCTTCCCTGCCGTACACCCGAATCTGCCCGGCGACGGCCCCCGTGTACTCGGTGAGAAACGCCTGCATCATCTGCGGTTTGGACGGCAGCGTGACGTCAGTTTCGGTCGCCATCACCAACTGCGCGGCCCTGGAAATCAGGAAGTGCACTTCACGATCTTCCCGCACCAGGCAGTCGAGCAGGCGTAAACCGTATTGGGCGCCTGAAGCGCCGGTCATCGCCAGGGTGATGCGGTCCGGGCCGTTGTTCATTTGAGTGCCTCGGCCAACTTGCCGTGAAGGCCGCCGAAGCCGCCGTTGCTCATGATGACCACGTGAGTGCCGGGTTGGGCCTGGCTCTTCACACGATCGATGATGCCCTCAAGGGAATCGCTGACAATCGACGGCACAGTGCACAGTGCCGCGGTGCCCGCCAGGTCCCAGCCGAGGTTGGCGGGTGCGTACCAGATCACCTGGTCGGCATCGACCACGCTTTCCGGCAATCCGTCACGGTGCGCGCCAAGTTTCATGGAGTTGGAACGTGGCTCGATGATCGCGATCAACGGTGCATCGGCGATGCGCTTGCGCAGGCCGTCCAGCGTGGTGGCGATGGCGGTCGGGTGGTGAGCGAAGTCGTCATAGATGGTGATGCCACGGACTTCCGCGACTTTCTCCATCCGGCGTTTCACACTCTTGAAGGCGCTCAATGCGGCAATGCCCATGGATGGCACCACGCCGACGTGGCGCGCAGCGGCCAAAGTGGCCAATGCATTGGCGACGTTGTGCTGGCCAGTCATGTCCCATTCGACCACACCCTGGGTGACGCCTTCGAACATCACTTCGAACTTCGAACCATCTTCACTGAGCAGTTTGACCTGCCACTGACCGCCGGCACCGGTAGTTTGCACCGGGGTCCAGCAACCCATTTCAATGACTCGCTGCAAGGCCGGCTCAGTGGTCGGATGAATCACCAGGCCTTCGCTCGGGATGGTCCGCACCAGGTGATGGAACTGCCGCTCGATGGCCGGCAGGTCCGGGAAGATGTCCGCGTGATCGAACTCAAGGTTGTTCAGGATTGCGGTGCGTGGGCGGTAATGTACGAACTTGGAGCGCTTGTCGAAGAATGCACTGTCGTACTCGTCGGCTTCGATGACGAAGAAGGGTGTATCACCCAGGCGCGCCGACACCGAGAAATTTTGCGGTACGCCGCCAATCAGGAAGCCCGGGGCCATGCCTGCATGCTCCAGCACCCAGGCCAGCATGCTGCTGGTGGTGGTCTTGCCGTGCGTACCGGCGACGGCCAGCACCCAACGACCTTGCAGCACGTGATCCGCCAGCCATTGCGGGCCGGACACGTACGGCAGGCCCTTGTTCAGCACGTACTCCACCGCCGGGTTGCCCCGGGACATGGCGTTGCCGATCACCACCAGATCAGGGGCCGGATCGAGTTGCGCCGGGTCATAGCCTTGTGTCAACTCGATGCCCTGGGCTTGCAACTGAGTACTCATCGGCGGATAGACGTTGGCATCGGAGCCCGTCACGTGATGGCCCAGTTCTTTGGCCAGAACCGCCATTGACCCCATGAAAGTGCCGCAGATACCAAGAATATGAATGTGCATAGTCGACCTCGTAAAACTTGGTCGCAGGTTAGCTTAGGGAGGGGAAAATCGCACCTGATGTTTCAGATCCGAAGACGCCTTCGCGAGCAGGCTCGCTCCCACAAAGACCCCATAGACCCTGTGGGAGCGAGCCTGCTCGCGATTGGGCGCGACGCAGCTTACCGGGCAATCCCGTGCTTGCGTAGCTTGCGATAAAGGGTATTTCGACTGACCCCCAACTGCTCCGCCGTATGCGTCATATGCCACCGCGTCTGCTCCAGTGCACTGAGTAACGCCAGCCGCTCGGCATCCTCCAGCGGATGCTCCGATGGTTCCTCGACAGCTTGCGCCATCGCCGGCCTGGCCGAACGAATCATGGCCGGCAAATCTTCCAGACCGATCCGTCCGTCCTCACACAGGGCCGCTAGCGTACGTAGTACATTGCGCAGCTGGCGTACGTTGCCCGGCCAGGCAAATCCCAACAAAGCCTCGCGTGCCGGCCCGTCAATCAACACCGCTTCTCCGTGCGCCTCTTCGGCCAGTAAAAAATCGAGCAACTGCGATTTATCACTGCGATCACGCAAAGCCGGCAGCGCGACTTCCAGCCCATTGAGGCGATAATACAAATCCTCGCGGAAGCTGCCGTCCTGCACGCGATCCAGCAAATTACGGTGGGTGGCGCTGATGATCCGCACGTTTACCGCTTCCGGCTCGCCACCTATCGGCACCACCTGCCGGTCCTCCAGCACCCTGAGCAATCGCGTCTGCAGGGCCAGTGGCATGTCACCGATTTCATCGAGGAACAAGGTCCCGCCGTCGGCCTGTTGCAACTTGCCACGCATACCTTCCTTGCGTGCGCCGGTGAAGCTGCCGCCACGGTAACCGAACAGCTCGCTTTCGATCAGGCTCTCGGGAATGGCCGCGCAATTGAGGGCGACGAAGGCTTTTTCCGCCCGCTGGCTGGCGTGGTGCACCGCTTTGGCGAAGGCCTCCTTGCCGGACCCGGTTTCGCCGTTGATCAGCAGCGGCACGTCGCGCTCGTACACGCGCAAGGCCTTGCGAAAGTCCGCCTGCAAGGTCACATCATCCAGGCAAATGCCCGACAGGCGCGGTGCCGGTGCAGCCTTGGGAGCAGGCTCCATCGGAGTCGGCAGCGACCGCCGCGCCTCGCCGCGCAATACCGCGAACAACTTGCGACCATCACGGGTACGCAATGGCCAACTGGCTGCGGCATTGATACTCGCCCGCCCCAGCAACTCATCGAGGGAGCAATCGAAAAACGCTTCCACCGGTTTACCCAGCAAGCCGCCGCGAATGTGCCCCAGCAGGTTCAGCGCACTCTGATTGACCGCGCAGATACGCCCTTCTCCGTCGAATGCCAGCAGCCCTTCGCTGAACAAACCGACGGACTCAGCCTGCAAGTGAAAACGCAGCAACCATTGATTGTCGAAGCAGCGCAGGAAATAGCAGCTCTCGATCATCTTCGCCGACAGATTGACCAGCGCCATGGTGTGGAACTGGCTTTGCCGCGACACATCGCGCCGCGCCGACGACACGTCGAGCACCGCCAGCAATTCGCCATGGGGATCGAAGACCGGGCTCGCCGAGCAGGTCAGGCCGGTGTGGCGGCCGCGAAAATGTTCGTCCTGATGGATGGTCAGCGACTGACGTTCCACCAGGCAGGTGCCGATGCCGTTTGTGCCTTCGCAGGCCTCGCTCCAGTCGGCGCCGAGCCAGAGCCCGGCACGCTCGAAAATCTGTCGTTCGGCAGGTGCGGTGACGCAATTGAGGATCACGCCGCGGGCGTCGGTCAGCAGCACTGCATGGCCGGCACCGGAGAGTTGCTGGTGCAGGCTGGTCATTTCATTGCCAGCGATGTGCAGCACTTGCTGCAAGCGTTCGCGGCTTTCCAGGACACGCCCATGCTCCAGCACCGTCGGTGCAATGCTCAGGGCCGGGTCGAGGTGATAGTCCTCAAGGCAGCGCAGCCAGGAGCGGGCGATGGACGGGTCACTGCCAGGGCCATGCAGGTGGGCCTTGCCCTGAGTGACGGTCAGAACTTGCTGGGCATGGCGACTCAAATGGTTGTCGTGCATTTCTTATTGTTCTCCCCCCGAAAGGTTTACACGCTCCCTGTAGGAGCTGCCGCAGGCTGCGATCTTTTGATCTTGAAAAAATCAAAGTCAAAAGATCGCAGCCTGCGGCAGCTCCTACAGGGGTGATGCAGCGTCAGTCCTTGTGATTGCCCGAGCATCCTCCAGCCGGGCCTGCATTGCAATGCTGGCAAGACCACCCGGTCACAGGCTGTGCCAGAAGCGGTACAAAGTGTCACGCCAGCTGTACCGAAAGCGTCACAGGCGCACTCCATCCGTCCGACAAAAAATGCGCAAGGCCTTGATTTGCCTGAGCTGCAACGCACTGGCCCGCCCCTTGCTCTACGCTTATAGCAAGCGCACATGCGCGACTCCCTATAAGCACAAAAGCAAGGAGAGACCACCATGCGTTACGCTCACCCCGGTACTGAAGGCGCTATCGTTTCGTTCAAAGCCAAATACGGTAACTACATCGGCGGCGAGTTCGTCGCGCCTGTCAAAGGTCAGTACTTCACCAATACCTCGCCAGTGAATGGCCAACCGATTGCCGAATTCCCTCGCTCCACGGCCGAAGACATCGACAAGGCCCTGGACGCTGCCCACGCCGCTGCCGATGCCTGGGGCGCCACGTCCGCCCAGGCGCGCTCGCTGGTGCTGCTGAAAATCGCCGACCGCATCGAACAGAACCTGGAACTGCTGGCAATCACCGAATCCTGGGACAACGGCAAGGCCGTGCGCGAAACCCTCAACGCCGACATCCCTCTGGCCGCCGACCACTTCCGCTACTTCGCCGGCTGCATCCGCGCCCAGGAAGGCAGCGCCGCCGAAATCGACGGCAACACCGTGGCCTATCACATCCATGAACCCCTCGGCGTGGTCGGCCAGATCATCCCGTGGAACTTCCCGATCCTGATGGCCGCGTGGAAACTCGCCCCGGCCCTGGCTGCCGGTAACTGCGTGGTGCTCAAGCCTGCCGAGCAAACCCCGCTGGGCATCACCGTGCTGGTCGAATTGATCGGCGACCTGCTGCCACCGGGCGTACTGAACATCGTGCAAGGCTTCGGCAAAGAAGCCGGCGAAGCGCTGGCCACCAGCAAACGCATCGCCAAGATCGCCTTCACCGGCTCGACCCCGGTCGGCTCGCACATCATGAAATGCGCGGCGGAAAACATCATTCCGTCCACCGTGGAGCTGGGTGGCAAGTCGCCGAACATCTTCTTCGAAGACATCATGAAGGCCGAACCGTCCTTCATCGAGAAAGCCGCCGAAGGCCTGGTGCTGGCGTTCTTCAACCAGGGCGAAGTCTGCACCTGCCCTTCCCGCGCCCTGGTGCAAGAGTCGATCTACGACGAGTTCATGGCCGTCGTGATGAAGAAGGTCCTGCAAATCAAACGCGGCGACCCGCTGGACACCGACACCATGGTCGGCGCCCAGGCGTCCGAGCAGCAATTCGACAAGATCCTTTCGTACCTGGAAATTGCCAAGGGCGAAGGTGCCGAACTGTTGACCGGCGGCAAGGTGGAAAAACTCGAGGGCAACCTGGCGAGCGGGTATTACATCCAGCCGACGCTGCTCAAGGGCACCAACAAGATGCGTGTGTTCCAGGAAGAAATCTTTGGCCCGGTGGTGAGCATCACCACCTTCAAGGACGAAGCCGAAGCCCTGGCCATTGCCAACGACACCGAGTTCGGCCTCGGCGCCGGCCTCTGGACCCGCGACATCAACCGCGCCTACCGCATGGGCCGGGCGATCAAGGCCGGTCGTGTGTGGACCAACTGCTACCACCTGTACCCGGCGCACGCCGCGTTCGGCGGCTACAAGAAGTCCGGCGTCGGCCGTGAAACCCACAAGATGATGCTCGATCACTATCAGCAGACCAAAAACCTGCTGGTGAGCTACGACATCAATCCGTTGGGCTTCTTCTAAGCAGCGGGGGCGATGCACTTAACACTGCATCGCCCTTTCGATAGCCATCGCGAGCAGGCTCGCTCCCACAGTGGATCCGGGCCGGCTCCTCAATAGTGATTTCACCCCATAACCCTGTGGGAGCGAGCCTGCTCGCGAAGGCGCCCTAAATGACACAACACCCAAGGTCTGGCCGCTCTGGCACGGGCCTTGCGTACCCGTCATTCAGCGTTTCACCCAACCCGTCACACCCGAAAGTCCAAAAGATCGAACAATAAAAAATAGAGAGGACTTATGACTACTTCTTCCACACAGCTCAAACCCACACTCGGCACCCTGCATCTTTGGGGCATTGCCGTCGGCCTGGTTATCTCCGGCGAGTACTTCGGCTGGAGTTACGGCTGGGGCACCGCAGGCACCCTGGGTTTTCTCGTCACCGCCTTGATGGTGGCGACGATGTACACCTGCTTCATTTTCAGCTTCACCGAACTGACGACGGCGATTCCCCACGCCGGCGGGCCATTTGCCTATAGTCGCCGGGCCTTTGGTGAGAAAGGCGGGTTGATCGCCGGCATCGCTACCCTGATCGAATTCGTCTTTGCCCCACCGGCCATCGCCATGGCCATCGGTGCCTACCTCAATGTGCAATACCCGGAACTGGACCCGAAGATCGCCGCCGTTGGCGCTTACTTCGTGTTCATGGGCCTGAATATCCTCGGCGTCAGCATCGCGGCCACCTTCGAACTTGTGGTCACCGTACTGGCCGTCGCAGAACTGCTGGTGTTCATGGGCGTGGTCGCCCCGGGCTTCAGTTTCAGCAACTTCGTACTGAACGGTTGGTCGGGTGCCAATGAGTTCACAATGGGCTCGATTCCTGGCATTTTCGCCGCCATTCCCTTCGCGATCTGGTTCTTTCTCGCTATCGAAGGCGCAGCCATGGCCGCCGAGGAAGCCAAGGACCCGAAACGCACCATCCCCAAGGCCTACGTCAGCGGTATTCTGACCCTGGTGTTCCTGGCCATCGGCGTGATGGTGATGGCGGGCGGCGTCGGCGACTGGCGCCAACTGTCGAACATCAACGATCCGCTGCCCCAGGCGATGAAGGCCGTGGTCGGCAATAATTCGACCTGGATGCACATGCTGGTGTGGATCGGTCTGTTCGGCTTGGTGGCGAGTTTCCACGGGATCATTCTTGGCTATTCACGTCAGTTCTTCGCCCTGGCTCGCGCCGGCTACTTGCCCAAAGGCCTGGCCAAACTCTCGCGCTTCCAGACGCCGCACCGGGCCATTCTGGCCGGTGGTGTGATCGGCATTGCGGCCATCTACAGCGATGGCCTGGTCAACCTGCAAGGCATGAGCCTGACGGCGGCGATGATCACCATGTCGGTATTCGGCGCCATCGTGATGTATATCATCAGTATGCTGAGCCTGTTCAGACTGCGTAAAACCGAACCGAACCTGGAACGCACCTTCCGCGCACCGGGCTATCCAATCGTACCGGGGATCGCGCTGTTCCTGGCGGTGGTGTGCCTGGTGGCGATGGCGTGGTTCAACACCTTGATCGGCCTGATCTTCCTCGGGTTCATGATCGCCGGTTACCTGTACTTCCAATTGACCGCCCGGCAGCGCTCCGAAGCACCGGCGGACGCTATGCTCGAAGGTATCTAAATGCACCGGTGCCGGGCCCGCTGCCCGGCGCCTGCATGATTGAAGTGCACGCTGCCCTCTGTAGGAGCTGTCGAGTGCAACGAGGCTGCGATCTTTAAGGGCAAGATCAAAGATCGCAGCCTCGTTGCACTCGACAGCTCCTACAGGGGAATCGGGGTGAATTTGCGACATTTACAGAACAGAAGGACACCGCCCATGGCCACATTCGCCCATACCGTCGGCGCCCAGACTTACCGCTTCGACAGCCTCAAGGAAGTGATGGCCAAGGCCAGCCCGGCCCGCTCCGGAGATTTTCTGGCGGGCGTCGCCGCGCTCAACGATGGCGAGCGGGTGGCCGCACAGATGGCTTTGGCCGACACGCCGCTCAGCCACTTTCTGCAGGAAGCACTGATCCCCTACGAATCCGATGAAGTGACGCGTCTGATCATCGACACCCACGACAAAAACGCCTTCGCGGTCGTCAGCCACCTCACCGTCGGCGGTTTTCGCGACTGGCTGCTCAGTGATGCGGCCGACGAACAGGTCCTGCGCGCCCTGGCGCCCGGCCTGACGCCGGAAATGGCCGCCGCCGTATCAAAGATCATGCGCGTGCAGGATCTGGTGCTGGTGGCGCAAAAAATCCGCGTAGTCACGCAGTTTCGCGGCACCCTGGGTCTGCGCGGGCGCCTGTCCACGCGCCTGCAACCCAACCATCCCACCGACGAACCGGCCGGCATCGCCGCGAGCATTCTCGACGGCCTGCTGCACGGCAATGGCGACGCGATGATAGGCATCAACCCGGCCACCGACAGCATCGCCTCGATTTGCGCGATGCTGGAGATGCTCGACGCAATCATCCAGCGCTACGAAATCCCGACCCAGGCTTGTGTGCTGACCCATGTCACCACGTCGATCGAAGCGGTCAATCGCGGCGTCCCATTGGACCTGGTGTTCCAGTCGATCGCCGGCACCGAAGCGGCCAATGCCAGTTTCGGCATCAACCTGAGCGTGTTGAAGGAAGGCTATGACGCCGGATTGAGTCTGAATCGCGGCACCCTGGGCCAGAACCTGATGTACTTCGAAACCGGCCAGGGCAGCGCTCTATCGGCCAACGCTCACCATGGCGTCGATCAACAAACCTGCGAAACCCGCGCCTATGCCGTCGCGCGTCACTTCAACCCGTTTCTGGTCAACACCGTTGTCGGTTTTATCGGCCCGGAATACCTGTACAACGGCAAACAGATCATCCGCGCCGGTCTGGAGGACCACTTCTGCGGCAAATTGCTGGGTGTGCCCATGGGTTGCGACATCTGCTACACCAACCATGCCGAAGCCGACCAGGACGACATGGACACCCTGCTGACCCTGCTGGGTGTCGCCGGGATCAACTTCATCATGGGTATCCCGGGTTCCGACGACATCATGCTCAACTACCAGACCACCTCGTTCCACGATGCGCTCTACGCCAGGCAGACCCTGGGGTTGAAGCCCGCGCCGGAGTTCGAGCAATGGCTGGCGAAAATGGGCATCTTCACTCAATCGGACGGCAGGATTCTCTTCGGTGACAGCCTGCCGCCGGCCTTTCGGCAGGCCTTGGCGCAATTGGGATGAGCAATGACATGGATAAACTACCCTTCGATCCCCACAACCCATGGCTGGAACTGCGACGCCTGACACCGGCGCGAATTGCCCTGGGCCGAACCGGCACCAGCATCCCCACCCGCGCGCAACTGGACTTCCAGTACGCCCACGCCCAGGCACGGGATGCGGTGCACTTGCCGTTCGATCACGCGACACTCAACTCACAACTGGCCGAACGCGGACACGAAAGCCTTTTGCTGCACAGCGCAGCGATCGACCGCAACAGCTACCTGCAACGCCCGGACCTGGGACGAAAGCTGAGTGACGCGTCGGCAAAGACCCTGCGTAACTACGCTGCGGCACATCCTGGTGGGGTCGATCTGGTGATTGTGATCGCCGACGGCCTGTCGGCACTGGCCGTTCATCGCCATACCCTGCCCTTTATGGCACGCCTCGAAGAACAGATTGCCGCCGAAGGCTGGACTGTTGCACCAGTGGTGTTGGTGGAACAGGGGCGCGTGGCGGTCGCTGACGAAATCGGTGAGTTGCTGGGGGCGAAAATGACCGTCATCCTCATCGGCGAACGCCCTGGCCTCAGTTCCCCGGATAGCCTGGGCTTATATTTCACCTACAATCCCAAGGTCGGCCTTACCGATGCCTACCGCAATTGCATCTCCAACGTGCGGCTCGAAGGCCTGAGTTACGGCATGGCGGCACACCGTTTGCTGTATTTGATGCGCGAAGCCTGCCGGCGGCAGTTGTCAGGGGTCAATCTGAAGGATGAAGCCCAGGTCCAGACACTGGAGTCGGACGCGGGGGCCGACATGAAAGATAATTTCCTGCTTGGGCCGCCGAATGCCTGAACCGCTTCCACATTGCACATTCGTACCCGTTTCAGGCAGGATCGTTGCGCGGCCGCCAAGGGTTTCCCATCGCCGTCAGAGACGTAAGACAGCCACTTGAAGACGAGACCTACCATGCGGATTATTCAAGCGACCCTCGAACACCTGGACCTGTTGACCCCGTTGTTCGTCAGATATCGCGAGTTTTATGGCTCCCTGCCGTATCCGGACTCGTCCCGGGCGTTCCTCGAAAAACGCCTGCGTCGCAAGGAGTCGGTGATCTACCTGGCGCTGTCCGATGATGACAGCCACAAGCTGATGGGCTTCTGTCAGCTGTACCCGAGCTTCTCCTCGCTGTCACTCAAACGTGTGTGGATCCTCAACGATATTTATGTCGCCGAGGACGCCCGCCGCCAGTTGGTGGCCGACAACCTGATCCGTACCGCAAAAAAAATGGCCAAGGAAACCAATGCCGTACGCATGCGCGTTTCCACCAGCAGCAACAACGAAATCGCGCAGAAAACCTACGAGTCCATCGGATTCAAGGTAGACACCGAATTCAAGAACTATGTGCTGCCGATCAGCGAAGAACTCTGAACCACCTGCACCCTGCTCGCGATGGCATCGCGAGCAGGCTCGCTCCCACCTGTTCGTTATCAAACATCAGCCCTGTCATGACATTCCCCGGTACAATCTCGACGCGATTTTCACCAGTCGCCTCGTATAATTCCGTTATTCCCGGCTTGTAAGAAAAACTACCCCTATCCGTAGTCTTACGCGAAGTCATCCGCACAGGCCTGCAGAGTCGGGCCAATACCACAGGTGCTATCCATGGATTTCAACCCGATCGACATTGTCCTGCATCTCGACGTCTACCTCGACATGCTTGTAGCCAACTACGGGGCATGGATCTACGCCATTCTGTTCATGGTTATCTTTTGTGAAACCGGCCTGGTGGTCATGCCCTTCCTGCCGGGCGACTCCCTGCTGTTCATCGCCGGCGCCGTGGCGGCCGGTGGCGGCATGGATCCGGTACTGCTCGGCGGCCTGCTGATGCTGGCGGCGATTCTGGGCGACAGTACCAATTACATCATCGGACGAACGGCAGGTGAAAAACTATTCAGCAATCCGAACTCGAAGATCTTCCGCCGCGACTACCTGCAACAAACCCACGATTTCTACGACAAGCATGGCGGGAAAACCGTGACCCTGGCGCGCTTCCTGCCCATCATCCGGACCTTTGCCCCCTTCGTCGCCGGGGTGGGGAAAATGCCCTATCCGCGTTTCTTCGCCTTCAGTGTGCTGGGCACCATCCTGTGGGTCGGTGGCCTGGTGACGCTCGGTTATTTCTTCGGCAACGTACCGTTCATCAAGAAGAACCTGTCGCTGCTGATTGTGGGCATCATCCTGCTCTCCCTGGTGCCGATGATCATCGGCATGGTGCGTAGCCGCCTTGCCGGTTCGAGCTCCAAAGCCGAATCGCGCTGACACGATGTGGTCCCTGAGCGCCTGGCGTCGCCGACGCACCCTGGCCAGGCACCCGATTGCCGATGACATGTGGCAACGGGTGCGCCATCACCTGAGCTTTCTCGATGGCATCAGTGCCGCCGAAGACCAATGGCTGCGCGAAGCCTGTGTGCTGTTCCTCGAAGACAAGCACCTGAGTGCCCTGCCCGGCGTCGAACTGCATCAGGAGCAACGCTTGCTGCTCGCCGCCCAGGCGCAACTGCCGCTGCTTCACCTCGGCGACCTGAACTGGTATCAGGGCTTCCACGAAATCATTCTCTACCCCGATGACTTCCTCAGCCCCCAGCGCCATCGCGACGCCAGCGGCGTCGAGCATGAATGGGACGGTGAGCACAGCGGTGAAGCCTGGCAACAAGGCCCGATCATCCTCGCCTGGCCCGGCGTCATGGCCAGCGGAGGCTGGGAAGGCTACAACCTGGTGATCCACGAACTGGCGCACAAACTCGACATGCTCAATGGTGACGCCAACGGCCTGCCGCCACTGCATCCCGACATGCGGGTCAGCGAATGGGCCAAGGTCATGCAAGAGGCCTACGACGACCTCGACCGGCAACTGGAACGCAATCCCGACGCTGAAACCGCCATCGACCCGTACGCCGCCGAAAACCCTGCCGAGTTCTTCGCCGTCACCAGCGAATACTTCTTCAGCGCCCCGGATTTGCTGCACGAGGCTTATCCACAGGTGTACCAGCAGCTGAAGCTGTTCTATCGCCAGGACCCGCTGGCAAGGTTGAAGCAACTTCAGGCGCATGACCCTGTCTATCAGGCACACCAGTGAGCGCCATACGACTTCTGGTACATGGCGTCGACACAGGAATATGCCTATAATCGCCGCCACTTTTTGGTCAATCCGGCCAAGTGTTTCTGGTCAACTAACGGGGGCAACGCCCAATGAGCTACAGCAAGATTCCGGCTGGCAAAGACCTGCCGAACGACATCTACGTCGCGATCGAGATTCCGGCCAACCACGCGCCGATCAAGTACGAAATCGACAAAGACAGCGATTGCCTGTTCGTTGACCGTTTCATGGCCACCCCAATGTTCTACCCGGCCAACTACGGTTACATCCCGAACACCCTGGCTGACGACGGTGATCCCCTCGACGTACTGGTCGTGACCCCTTACCCGGTTGCTCCTGGTTCGGTGATCCGCGCTCGCCCGGTCGGCATCCTGAACATGACCGACGACGGTGGCGGCGATGCCAAAGTCATCGCAGTTCCGCACGACAAGCTGTCCCAGCTGTACGTCGACGTCAAGGAATACACCGACCTGCCAGCACTGCTGATCCAGCAGATCGAGCACTTCTTCGCGAACTACAAAGATCTCGAAAAAGGCAAATGGGTGAAGATCGAAGGCTGGGCCGGTGCAGACGCCGCCCGCGACGCAATCACCAAGTCGGTTGCAGCCTATAAAGGTTAAGAGAAGCCGCGAGCTTCCAGCGACAGGCTTCAAGAAAAACCCCGGGTGATCCGGGGTTTTTTGTGGGCGCTTGATAAGCGCGTTAAACATGACGTTTAAACCTGCTCGGCATTGGTTTTTGTCTGTTTAAAATTCATCAAGAACGTCTTACATCCGGTCGTAAATTTCCCGCGAAATTTGAACGAGGCGTTTATTCAAACCCCTACCAGCCGCCAGTAGACTCGCGTTCATGAAAAAGAACACTAGCGGCCCACGCTTTAAAGCGCTCCTCGAAGCAGCGAATATCACGACCACCGGATTTGCCGACTTTCTGGGTACGGCTCCGCAAAATGTACATAACTGGTACACCCGCGGCGTGCCTGCCCATTGCATGGAAGAAGTCGCCAGAAAACTCTCCGTCAACAGCGACTGGCTGAAAACCGGCGAAGGCTCGAAAGACGCCCAGCACCTGCGCCTGCTCGAGGAGTCCGGCAACATCTTCGACGCCCAGACCATCCGCGGCGTCTACACGGTCATCGAGCCAGTCGACGTCGAACTGCCTTTCTACAAAGAAGCTGTCATCGCCCCGGGTTCCAACAAAACCCACGTCATAGAAGATCCAGAGACATCCATCCGCCTGCCCCGCAGCCATCTCGACTCACTGGAAATCAACCACGGCGACGCCATCTGCGCCTTCATGAGCGGTAACAGCATGGGAGAGAAAATTGAAGACGGTTCGACCTTGGCGATTGATCGTGGCCTGACCCAGATTATCGATGGCGAGATCTACGCCATCGAACATGACGGCATGCTGCGCATCAAGTACCTGCACCGACTACCGGGCAACTCCCTGCGATTGCGCAGCCACAACCGCGCCGAATACCCGGATGAGATCTTCCGGGCGGCACAAATCGAGGAACAGAACATCAGGGTACTGGGTTGGGTGTTCTGGTGGTCGACCCTGAACAAACGGCGGCCGGCAGTGCCGTTTCTTTAAACGTGCCACAACGCCCATCGGCCACCCCCCCAGGTGGCCGAGCAGCTCTGTACGGCACTTCCCGCTGGGAATTTCCATCAAACCTGCGTATGCTGCGCCCCACATTTGCGCATCGACCCGCCCTGCGGCTCAGATGCGCTGACCTGACAGATGACTTTCTCACCAGGTCCCACAGCCGGACGCAAGATCCGGGTGTACGTTTTGAAGGCTGGCGCGGTTTACCAAAAATGATCCAAGCCAGTCCCCGAGAAGCCGGCCACAAGCCGGCTTTTTAATGCCTGAAAGAAAGTGACTCACAACGAAAATCACTCAGCCCCTTCAGTATTCTGCGCATAAAACTCCTGCAGCTTGGCTTGCAACAGTTTCTTGTCTGGCAATTGAGTGCGGTACTCCGCAATCAAGGCTGGCGACAGTGAGCGGTTCAAGGCGTACTCGACGATTTCGTCCTCTTTGCTCGCGCACAGCAATACGCCGAGCGCCGGGTTTTCGTGTGGTTTGCGGACATTGCGGTCCAACGCTTCAAGATAAAAATCCATCTTCCCCAAGTATTCCGGCTCAAAGCGCCCGACCTTGAGTTCGATCGCCACCAGGCAGTTCAGCCCACGGTGGAAAAACAACAGATCCAGCGCAAAGTCCCGCCCGCCTACCTGCAATGGATATTGCGAACCCACAAAGCAGAAGTCCCTGCCCAGCTCAATCAGAAAATCCCTGAGCTTGTGCAGCAGGCCTCCATGCAAGTCCGTCTCTGCATGACCACGCTCCAGAGCCAGAAACTCGACCACGTAGGCATCCTTGAACACGTCCAGGGCCTGGGGATGAGTTTGTCGCAGCGGTGCTGAGACTTTTGCCGGGCTGACCACTGAACGTTCAAACAGAGCTGCCTTGAACTGCCGCTCCAGTTCGCGGCTCGACCACTTTTCCTGGATTGCCATGCGCAGGTAAAACTCGCGCTCCTCCGGGTGTTTGCTCTGGTTGAGGATGATCAGATTCTGGGTCCAGGGTAATTGTCGCAGCAGTGCTGCGACTTTTGCGTCATGCCTATAAGCCTCGTAAAACTTGCGCATGCGAAAAAGATTCGCACGGGTGAACCCCCGCAATCCGGGCTGCGTATAGGCCAGGTGCTGAGCCAGTTGAGCCACCACTCCATCCCCCCACTCCGCCGCTTCAATCTTGCGGCTGATGTAGGCCCCAACCTGCCAGTGCAGCTCTATCAGCTCGGTGTTGACCGCCTGCATGGCGCGTTGTCGAGCAGTCACAATCAGTTGGGTAATTTCACTGAAAGCAGAATCGAGAGAGGTATTGCCAGGAAGATCATTCACGTCAGGGCATTTCCATGTCAGCGGGAGGGCCCTCTCAATTACTCCTGATACCGACGCAAGAACATTCACAATATATTTCTGCATGAAACAACGCTAACAAGCATCCATCCCGCCCAGAGAACACTTGCCAAGCCAAAATGGCCGATGCTAAATCCACCCAGTCCATAGACCGCTACCCTTAACCCGGAAGAAGCTCTGCCGGTCGGACTTCGCTTTCAAGCTCAACGATGAGGCTCTGTATGGCGCCAAGGATCACGGGCGCAATCGTGTGCAAACCCTGCGCAAGTTGTACCTCAACCTCACGGATAGCTGAACGACTTCACCAACGTCAACTCCCCCACCGCGCGCATCGGCACCAGGAAGGTCTCCATTTTCTCACTCGGCGTCCCTTCCTCGGTAATCACCGTCACCTGCGCGGTGGTCAGCGCTTGTACCGCATCTTCCTGCCCTTCCTCATCACTGCTGTAGCCGCCACCGAAGTAGTTCACATACACCAGATACTGCCCCTTGATCGGCGCGGGCATGGCGAAGATTTCCGGGCCGTAGCCGGTCGTGACGTCGACGTCGAGCGCTGCGCCGTTGGGGGCGATGCGGTCGCCGTACCAGATGTGCGCGCCGTCGGGAGTGATGAGGTGCAGGTCGAGGTCGGTGTTGTCGCTGTCCCATGCCAGCAATACACGTAACTTGGCCGGGGTCACACCGCCGCTGCTGTTGAGGAATTGTGTGCGGTGACGATGCTGTCCATCAGGGTTGCGAACTTCGACGCTGTTGCTGCCGTTGGGGAATGAGAACGGGCGATCGAAGCGGCCGGCCGGGTCGATTTTCAGCGGCATGCTCACCCCGTTGACGATCAGCCGGCCGGGCTCTGTGGATTTCGCTGTGGCTTTGATCTGACCGCTGATGCGTGCGGTGTTGGCCTGCCCTGCCGGGGTGTTGACCGACGAGGCGGGGTAGTTGACGACCTGCCGGAAGCTTTCCCCTTCACCCTCGGGCGCACCGGTGCGCCAGCCGCCTGCAGGGGTGTCGAGTTTGACGCTGTCCGCCGCCATCACTGATGGCAACGCCAGCAGCGAGCAGAGACACAGCAAGACCTGTGGATAACGGAGTTTCATGGTCTATTCCAGCAAGAGGTGGCGGGCGAGCCCTTCGATGTAGGTTTCATCCTGGCCGCTGGGGTGTGCCTCGAAGGCCAGGTGCAGGTATTCGTGGGTCAGGTCGAGGCGGTCTTGCAGCGTCAGCACGCCACGCACGTAGATACGCTGGCGTTCGCGGTCGACATAGGGGCGTCCGAAGGCCAGGCGGCATACGGCGAAGGTGCTGACTTCGTTGTAGCCGACCTCGCCTTCCAACCGCGCACGCCAGCCGCGCCGTTGTTTCTGCAGCCAGTCTTGCGCGGCAGGCAACGCTTCGCAGGACGCAATCGGGTTGTCCCAGCGACTGAGACTGGCGCGTGGGTAGGCGTGCAGCAGGATGGCGTCGTAGCGCTGACCGGCACGGGCCTGTTCGACGGCTTGCTGCCAGGACAACTTGTCCGGGCCGGGTTGATCGGAATGATAGGTGACGGTACTGCCGGCCAGGACCAGGTCGCTGGTCCACGCGGCGATGTCGCGGGACTCGGACGATGCCGGACGCGGCGCGACCCGCTGACGGTTGCTGCTGTCGTCGATGCTCAGGCAATCGCCAATGCGCGTGGCGTTTTGCAGCAGGTACGTGCGGATGGCCACCGCGAGGGCTTTGGCGGCTTCGACCGGCTCGGCAGTGGCTTCGCGCTGGAGCACACGGGCAACGTACTCTTCGCGATCCAGCCGGGCGACGAGCTTGTCGTTCAGCAGAAAGAGTTCGCCATCGCTGTGGATATCCAGCGCATTGCCGTTGGCGAATTCGACGCGGTAGTCACCCTGCAACGCTCCGGAAGTCACCGCGGAACCTCCTGCCAAGACACGCCGAAGTGGATAGCGGGAAAACAGATCAACTTCTACACACTTCCCTGCATCTGCAGGCCAGGAAACAGGTATCACCGTGGACAACGTCCGGGCGTAATCGCGCAGTACCCGCTGACTGGTGCCCCGTCCTCCGGCCCAGATCGGTGTACCGTCGCCCGTCCAACCGGCAAACCCGCCCTGGCGTGACGTGGCATCCTGATCCGCCAACCAGCTCCAGGTCTTCACGCGCAGGCGGCTTCCGAGTTCGCCGACGACATGGCCATCGGCGGCATTGAGCACCACATCGAGCAACACACGTCGGGCTTGATCCTGCGCTGGCAGTACCGACAGCACTTTCAGCAG
This sequence comes from Pseudomonas sp. GW821-FHT07G06, assembly GCF_058986625.1. Lineage (NCBI taxonomy): Bacteria > Pseudomonadati > Pseudomonadota > Gammaproteobacteria > Pseudomonadales > Pseudomonadaceae > Pseudomonas > Pseudomonas sp. GW821-FHT07G06. The sequence continues at coordinate 91,682 of NZ_JBYSVW010000009.1, read as the reverse complement.
CTGTGCCACCGAAACCCGGGTAGCCGGTTGCAACGAAGGCAAATCCAGCAACCATTGCGGCGCCTGCCGTGCCTGCCAATAGGCTCGCCAGTCGGCCTCGCGGATGCCCAATCGCGCGGGTTCGAAATACAGACCGCATGACTTCACCAACGCCTGATCGCGCTCGATCCTGCCGCCCGCCGTGCAGCAATAGACTTCTTCCTTCGACTGGCCGCGACATTCATAAGTCAGCTCACGCGCACCGGTGTCCACCAGCCAGGCGTAGACGAACAACTTCCACACACTGCCCAACGGTGTCTGCAAGGTCTGCGGCAGTGGCTCGCGAGCGATCACCTGAGTTCGGCTCAACGACAGTAAATCGCCCTTGAAGGCCAGGCGCAGCGGTTCGTCCTGCGCTGTCACCAGCACAGGGATCAAACACAGCAGCCACCCCAGCAGCAACCTGTGCACGTCAGTGAACCGTGACCTGGCCAAGGGCTGCCTTTTGTTCCATCGCCTGATGCTGCGGCGCATACACCTGAGTGAACCGCACCGGCGGCAAGTTGAACTGCCCCTTCTGCGAGAAACGCACCAGATGCCGCAGGCGCAATTCGCCACTCAAGGCATCGATCGGAACGGCATAAGCCATTTGCCCCGGCTCGAAACGCGCCTTCTCCAGCGATGTCGGTTCGGTGCCAGCCTTGCCCATGAGCTTGATGCCCCAGGTCGTGCGCTCGACATCGGCACCCGGTGGCAGCGGCACCTCCAGCAGGCCGTAGCGCAGCGGTTTGGCGGCTTTGCTGGTGACAATTACTTCGTCGAGATAGAGGTTGTCGCTGGACAGTGGCGCGTTGCCGACCGCTTCGAGTTTGAAAGTGAAAGCCTCATCCCCCGGCACCAGCCGCGACAGGCGACGGGTGATGGTCACCGCCATCGGATCCACCACCGGCTGTTGGCTGCGGTAGCTCAATGCAGCGCGCAGCGGACGCTCCTGCACCCCGCTCAGCGTCAATACCGCCGGCACTGGCGCAGGCCCCTGCCACGTCCAATACATCTCACCAGAAACCCCGTACCGCTTCTTCCAGCCTTCACCCGGGGCCAATGCAATGGTGGGCGATGCCTGCTCGATACTGCGTTGCAGCCAGGTGAGCGCCAATGCCCGTTCCAGGGTCGATTGCTGCGGCAACAGGCGTTGCAGCAACGCCTGGGCGTGAGCCTGATCGAAGGGTTGCAGTGACAGGTTCAGCGCTTCGGCGAACGGCTGGGAACTGACCGCCAGACGTTGCTGCGCGTCGGCCAGTTGCCGATTGAACGCATCCGGCAAAACAACCTTCGCCTGCCTGGCCAGCGAGGCCGTCAGCACTCGCGCGGCAGCCAGCCCCAGGGCTGAGTCAGGATCGCTCATGACGAGACTGTCTTCACCGCCTTCCATCAGATTCGCGGCACTGCCCTCACCCGCTTTCGCCAGATCATCCATCAGGCCACTGAGCAAGGTGTTGACCGACAACTGCATCTGTTTGGCGAACGACAGGATCAGCGCCCGCTGTAGCAGCGGCGTGTTGTTCGCCTGTTTGGCGTAGACCTCCAGCACCCGCTGCCAATGCTCCGGCGGCAGGCTCAGGTCCAGCACCCGGCTGGCGTGCCAGTCGGCGTAATAGGCGTAGGCCGTGAGAAACGCGTCCGGCTCGCCGTCCATGCCCCACCAGGTGAAGCTCGCCGAAGGACCGGCCATTTGTACCAGGCGCAGGCGACTGTTTTGCATGATCAGGCGCAAGCGATCGCGGATCTGCGGATTCGCCGCCAGCGTCGGGTAGGCAATGCTCAACGGCAACAGGCGGCTGGCAGTCTGCTCGACACCACCGTAGGGGTAGCTCAACAAGTCGTCGAGGGCCGAACGGAACAACGCTTGCGGACTGTCATCCAGGCGCAGGCGAATATCGGTCGCGTCTGCCGGCAGAGTCAGCGGTGTATCGCCGCTGCTCACATCGAGACTCTGGGATTGCGTCACCCGCCAGCCTTCACCGGTCGCGCTCAGGTTCACCGCCAACGCGTCAGCGGTTTTGCCGTCCTGCACCAGCTCGGCGCTCCACTCGCCATTGAGCAGTTCAAACGCCGGCAACGGGATGTAGTTGATGCCGTTGTTCAGGGTCACAGGTACGCGCTGTTCGTTGCCGGCGTAACGGGTCACCAGTTCGGCCTTGAGCGGTTTCTCGGCCTGACTGAAGGCGAACACACCGAGGTCCGGTTTGTCGCCGGTACGGAATCGACTCGGCCCGCTCCACTTCAGGTACAGCGGTTTTTCCGAGCGTACGAATTGCTTCTTCTGTCCGACCTGACCGTCATCGGCGATGGCCCTGGCGGTGATGCGCCAGCGGGTCAGGGAGTCGGGCATCTTGAAGGTGAAACGGGTTTTGCCGTTGGCGTCGCTCAGCAATTCTGGCTGCCACGCCGCTGTGTCGACGTCCTCGCGACGCGGCCGTTCCAGCACCTTCACGCCGCGCTCACTGCGATTGGCTTTGCCCGGTGCACCGGGGCTGCCCGGCAAGGCGACGTCATAACTGATGAACGACAAACTGGCGCTGGTGCGCACGTTGTTGCGTCGCGGGTGATAGAAGAACTGGTCGATGCTCGGCGCCACTTCCGGTTGCAGGGCGTAGACCATTTCATCGACCACGCTGACCGTCAGGTGCGCCGGGATCGGCTTACCGGCAAATTGAGTCGTCAGGTCCACCGAGACGGTTTCGCCCGGCTGGTAGGTGTCTTTATCGGTGGCGATGGCCACGTCGATCTGTGGCGTCACCACTTTGATGCCGGCGTTCTGGAAACTGTACTGGCCGCCCTTGGTGTACAGCACCGAGAAGGTCAGGTTCGGCGCGAAGCCGTCCTTCACCGGGATGCGCGCGCGGTATTGGGTATCGCTGAGTTTTTCCGTCTTCAGCCAGTCACTGCCCCTGGACAGCAGCGCGGTCGCCTCGACCTTGTCCCGCTCCAGCGACAGCAAGGCATCGTTGACCGGTTCCGGGAAAGTGATCAGCGCCAGCGCTTCATCGCCCGTGATGTACTCGGGCTTGTCGAGGACGATCTCCACAGTGCCGGGTACGGCTTTGACACCTTCGCCGGTGACCGAATGGCCGGTGGCGCCGACCACCCGGCCATGATCATCCTTGAGTGTCAGGTTGTAGGTGCCAGGTCGGTCAAAGGCCAGGGTGAAACCTTTGTCGGTTGCCGCGAGTTTACCTTCGCCGGTGCTCTGGTCTTCCAGACGTACCCAGCCGTAGCTGCCCGGTGTAACGGCCTGGGCCTGCTCGCCCTCGCGGGTGTAGCTGAACGCAACCTTGTCGCCCACCGCGCTGAAGCGTCGGGGCGCGCTCAAGCGGAAGTTCGCCGCGCCACGGTCGATGAGGATTTCCTTGGTGGTCTTGACCCGATACGCCGCGCCGTCGCTGGCGAACACGGTGAGCATGTAGCGACTCGGCTTGTCGGCGGCAGGCAGGTCGAGCGTTGCGTTGCCCTTGGCGTCGGTGGTCAGTTCGGTACTGGTCAGCTCCACCGGAAATTGCCCGAGGTATTGCAGTTCGTTGTCGACCATTGACAGCTGTTGGGCGCGCAGGCTCAGGCTCAATTTCGCATTGGCCACCGGTTTGCCGTCCGGGTACAGCAGCACCAGGTTGCCCTTGACCGGCTCGCCGGTGCGGTAATCCTGCTTGGCCAGATTGAGCGAAATCTCGAAGTGCGGCTTGATGTATTCCGCGACGCGGAAGGCGCTGCTGTAGGTCTGGTCCTTGTAGGTGAAACGCAGTTCATAACCACCGGCCACGGCATTGTCCGGCAACTGGAAGCGGCCCTGGGTGCCGGCCCTGGAATCGAGCTTCAGATCGAGGGATTGCAGGGCCGTGCCGGTGGCATCGAGCACGCTCACATTGACGTCGGCAGCGCTTGGCTGCACCGAGTCCCGCGCGTTCTTGAACTCACGTCCGACGATTTTCAGCGACACCCAATCCCCCGGTCGATACAGCGGCCGGTCGGTGAAGGCATAGAGTTTGGTGTCGTAGATTTCGCTGTCGTAGTAGAAGTTCTCGGAGACGAACACTCCGCCCTCTTCGTCTTCGCCGATCACGAAGGAACGCTCGGGGCTGACGTGTTTCAGGCGCAGCAAGCCGTCGCTATCGGTGGCGCCGCTGCTCATCACACCCAGGCCGTCGGTCCACAGCACATTGACCTTCGGCACCGAGCTGCCTTCGTGTTTGCGCGCGGCCCACACCAGCAATTCGTCACCGGCAATCTTGCTCACCGCCACGGTGTTGGAGACGAACACCATGGTGGTCGCGCGGTACTTGCCGATCAGCGCTTCCACCAGATAAAGACCCGGTTTGAGAGTGCCCAGCGGGATGTACACATTGCCCGGCGCGACACTGACGAACTCGCTGGAAGATCCGGCCAGGTTCACCCCCGCCGGTGGCTGGATCGGCTTGGCCTGCCACAACGGATATCGGAACTGGCTGACCACCGGCAAACCCGGTATCAACGCGAATTGCGGCTGTGCATCGTAGGGCGTTGGCGCGGCCATCGCATTGCCCATCTTCAGTTCCGGCACTTCCTCGGTGACTTGTTTACGCGACTCGTAGGAAAACGCCCGCTGCATCACCCGGCGGGATTTGCGATACCAGTTGTCCCACAGGTACGCGAGGGTGTTGGACAGGCCTTCACCCTTGAACTGGCCATCGCTGACCACCCGATGCAGATTTTTCTGGCGCTTGAGGAAGTCCAGCGGCTTGTCGATGCGATACACCCGAATGTCCGCGCCGCCATAAGGCTCCATGCGAAACCGGCGATAGTCGCGGCCCGGCGCTTCGAGGCGCACCATCGCTGGTTCATCGCTGGCAAAACTGCTGTCCGCCAGCAGGAAAAAGCTCTCGCCGGCCACTGGCGCATAGCCGCTGGCCGGGACCGAGTCATCGGCGTTAACCACCGAGAGTGGCAGCATCCACACCAACATCAGACACAGAAAACGCAGCATGCGGGCACCGGTCATTGGGAGAGAAAATTCAGTCGATAGACGCCGATGAAGTTGGGGTTGGCTGCGTCGGGTATCCATCGGGTGTCCTTCCATGTCATGAGTTGCTGCAGGCTTGCCGAACGCATGCCGTTGTCGGTGGGTGTGGTGGTGCCGGTGTGATAGGCGATGTAGCGGCCCATCCAGATCATCAGGTGCTGGTCGTCGCCCTGATCGAAAAACATCAGGTCGCCGGGGCGTGCCTGTGACACATCGCGGCTGACCAGACGGCTGTTGAACTGGATCAATTTGATCGCGTTGACGTACGGCCCGATCTTGCCGCCGCCCTGCTGCCATTGCTGGGCGAGACCGCGCTGGGCATCGCTCAATTGCAGCTCCGGCGGCAAGTAACGATTGGACAGGCCATTGCTGCGCAGCCATTTGTCGTCATGGACTTTCAGCGCTTCATTGGCGGCAAAGCGCACCAGCCCGGCGCAGTCCTGCTGATACCAGCGCGGGCTCGGGCCCTGGCTCAGTTGCTCCTGGGCGATGCGCACGAACCAGGCACGAAACACTTGGGATTGCTGCGGGTCGAGCGACGGCGTCTCGACAGCGCGGGCACCTGCGCTCAGCAACAACGCCAGCAGGCCGAGACTGCGGATCAATGCCGTCACAGGGCTTTCCACTCCAGCGGCAGCCACTGCCAATGGCCGTCTGGTTCACTGCCTTCGGGCAAGGTCAGGGCGTATTTGCCGTAGCCACCGAGCGTGCGCAGCTTCGGAATCAGGAAGGTTTGCGCGGCGTTGTAGAACACCGGTTCCATGTCCTGGGGCAGGCTGTCGAGGGTTTCCTGCTGCATCAGTTGCGCCATGGAATCGGGGCCGAAATAGACTGGCATCAGCAAGTCCTTGGGCACCACGTCGGCCATCGGCGGGAAGCGTTTGTCGAGGGTGCCGAGGGCCTTGTCCACCAGCTTGTCGTCGAGGGAAAACAGCAACGTTGAGCCATGGCGCGCCAGGCTGACTTTCATGAACGCCTTGCCGGTGATGGCATTAGGATCTTGAGCTTCCTTGGCCGCATAAGGCCCGAAACTGGAGCTGACCTGGCGTTGCCACTGATGGCTCTGGCCTTCCTGTTTTTCCAGCACCGGGAAGGCACCGTCCTCGACATTGCTCTCGTGTGCGCCAACCATCGAGCCGAACAGGCTGCCCAGGTCCCCATCGAGTTTGCCGTCGTCGTCATCGTTGAGGCTGGCCACCAGCAGGGGCGTGTACAACCGAGAATCGGCATACCAGCACAGCCCCGCCGCGCCGGCCATGTGTTCGGTCAGTGCCTGGGCCACCTTCTCCTCGGCACCGAGCTTCACCAGCAGCGGCTTCTGTTGTTCGGCAGCCAGGGGCAACGCCACGCAAGCGCTGGCCCCCATGGGCATGGCTTGCCAGATCGGCTTGAAATCGAAATCCGGCTGGTTCTCCAGTTCATCCATGGCCAGGAAGCTGTGCCAGCCCTTGTCGTCCATGTCGAAACGCAGGCCGGCGAAGTTCGGAATGAAGCGCTGGTAACCCATGGCCAGCACGCTGGCATTCACCGACAGGCGTTGTTTCACCTGCGGCGCACGAGGCGGCAGGCCGAAGGCTTCGGGAAACAGCTTTTCACCATTGAGCAGCGCGGCAATAGCCGTGGTCGATACGCTGCCCGATTCCTCCGCTGCACCGCTTTGCGGATCGTAGAGTTTCGCCGGATTGGACAGCACCACCAGTTTGTCGCCATGAGACGCGAACAACAGCGCCTTGCTGGCGTTGTAATTGAGTTGATAGAGCGGCACGTCTTCGCTGCCGACCTTCACGTCAGCGACCTTGCTCAACTGCGAGTCGTCCAGCGCGACATTGGCCAGCGGTTCCAGCACCTTGGCCAGGCCGCCGCGATCCATCACCAGCAGGAAATCCTTGAGCCGCCCGTCCGCCCCGCGCCACAACGCTACATCGGCAGGCTGATCGAACAGTTGCTCGATCAGGGTGTCCTGCAACTTCAGGTCATGTTCGTAGATGATCCGCCGCAAACTGCCGATCAAGCCGAGACGATCAGCGTGGGTTTCGTAGTAGAAGACGAAATCTTCGGTCAGGGTTTCCTTGAGGAAGGGCACCGCGAGCAGGTCCTTGGGCAATTGGCTCAAGGAGTAGGTTTCCAGCAAACCATCCGGCCGGCCCATACCCAGTTTGTCACTGGCCAACGCAGGCGCCGGCGCCTTGGGTTTGTGCATGAGCCACCCCAACCCACCGGCCACGCCAGCGACCAGGCATATGCCGATCAGCAGCGTCGGCCAATGCAGGGAAGGTTTGGCCGCGGGTGCGCCAGCGGCCGGAGTAACAGTGCTATCACTCATGTTCACAAAACCCGATGTTCATCCGTGGAACGGGATGCTTAATAGTTGAAAGTCTTGACCAGCAGCAGGTCGCCGATTGCGCGCAGGGGCACGATAAAGGTCTCGCGTTTTTCATCGACGGTGTTTTCGTTGAGTACCAGGTTGATCTGCGAGGTGATCACCTCGTTCTGGTTGCCGGCCTCATCGAAGTTATAGCCTTCGCTGCCGAAGTTGCCCCAATAGTTCACGTAAACCAGATAGGTGCCGTGCAGCGGTGCGGTCATGGTGAACATCTCCGGGCCGGGCCCATCGACGCCATCCGGGTCGAGACCGCCGCCATTGGTCAGCGCCGAGTGCGCCCAGAAAGCGTGCTGGCCGTCGGGGGTAATGATGTGCAGATCGAGTTCGGCCTTCGGGTCGTCCCAGCCCAGCACCACACGAATCCGCGCCGGGGTGCGCAGGTTGTTGGCTTCATAGAATTGAACGCGCTTGAGCGACTGGCCTTCAACGCTACGCACTTCGACGCTGTTGGAACCGGCGCCGAACGCATAGGGCCGGGCGAAACTGCCCTGGTCGTCGGTGTACAGATTCAGGGGATTGCCGTTGACCGCCAGCGTGTGCGACCCACGCTGAGTGCCGAGGGCCTTGAGTTGGCCTTCGATCATCGTGCGATTGCGCTGCACGCCCCGGTCGATGGGCGGCGTGGGATAGGCGACTTGCGGGTTTTCCGTGCGATCCAGCAAACCGTTGTAGCGCCAGCCGCCCACCGGTTCCGACAACCCGGCATTCGGCGCGGCCAGAATCGAGGGCGCGATAGCCAGCCCGATCAGCAGCAAAAGAAATGAGCGCATGCGACGCCTCCTGCCATGCATGACGAAACCTTGCGCCTGATCCTGGGCGCGTTACAGATGGGAATACTGCGTTTCGTCTGAAAGACCCGTGACTGCCAGGTCGTATAGGGCTCGAAGGTTAGCCATTCGGGTGTTTTTTAACAATCGGATGGCTCCGAAATTGCGGCGGGAATCACGATAACGGGTGGACGGTGAGCCGAATACGCGCCATATTCGGCTCATTATGTGAGCCGAATAACCGATCCAATCGGCTCACCCCCACTTAGAGCAACAAGTTCATGACACCTCGATGGATATGGCAGCAGCCTGATTGGCCAGAGTTCACCTGGAATGCCGAACGCTTGGCGCCCTTGTTACGCGAGTGCGTTCAAGCACAAGGTCGGCTAATGGGCATGGCCAGTTCCGTGGGCAGTTCGCTGAGCGCACAAAGTGAGCTGGATGCGTTATTGCAAAACATCGTCACCTCATCGGCCATTGAAGGTGAACAACTGAACGTCGGCTCCGTTCGTTCGTCACTGGCTCGACGCCTGGGTCTGGATCTGGTTGATGGCGATAGAGTCAGCCAACGCAGTGAAGGTCTTGCGCAATTGATGCTTGATGCGACTCAGCATTTTGCCGAGCCGCTGACACTGGACCGCTTGCTGCACTGGCATGGATGGTTGTTTCCGGAGCAGGACGGCGACCTCGGCGCCCGGGCGATACGTGTCGGTACATTGCAAGGCGATGAACCGATGCAGGTCGTCTCCGGTCGTCTCGACAAGCCGACCGTACACTTCGAAGCGCCGCCTCGACCGGGCCTTGAGCGTCAACTCGAAGTCTTCCTCGACTGGTTTGAGAGCGGCCGAAACCAGGCCGGACTCGACCCATTGCTGCGTGCTGGCATCGCACACTTCTGGTTTGTCACACTCCACCCTTTTGACGACGGCAATGGTCGCCTGACACGCACCATTACCGATCTGGCATTGGCACAGGGCGAGGCTCAGGCGATTCGTTTTTACGCAATGTCGGCAAGCATTCTTGAGGACCGCTCCGGTTACTACCGGGTATTGGAAACGAGTCAAAAAGCTACGACCGATGTCACTTATTGGCTGGAGTGGTTCCTGCAAACGCTTCTGCTCAGCCTGCAACAAGCCATGACACGGATCGACAGTGTGCTAGGCAAGGCGCGATTCTGGCAGGCGCACCAAACATCCGGGTTGTCGGCCGAGCAAACCAGGGTACTGAATCGCTTGCTCGATGGTGGCGAAAGAGGCTTCGAGCAGGGCATCAGTGCGGCTCAATACCAGGCCGTCGCCAAAGTATCCAAAGCGACCGCAACCCGTCATCTGGCCGAACTGCTGGATAAGGGTTGTCTGCAACGCCTGCCCGGTGGCGGGCGCAGCACCCGCTACCGAATCCACTATCCTGATAACCCGGTACTGTAGGAGCTGCCGAAGGCTGCGATCTTTTGATCCTGCTTCAACAAAACAAAATCAAAAGATCGCAGCCTTCGGCAGCTCCTACAGGGGGTGTGCGTCGTCTGTGAGTTTGCCCATAAACCCCCTATCTGCTAGTGTCGCGCCGGTTTAACGTCAACCGGAAATCGCCGCCATGGCCCGCAAAAAAGCTGCACTGGATTTCGAACAGTCCCTCGCCGACCTGCAAACGCTGGTGGAGCGTCTGGAGAATGGCGAATTGTCGCTGGAGGACTCGCTGGCCGCTTTCGAGCAAGGCATCGGTCTGACCCGCGATTGCCAGGCGGCGCTGGCCCAGGCCGAGCAAAAGGTTCAGGTACTGCTCGAGCGTGATGGCGAGTTGGCCGAGGAACCCTTCGACGCGGATCAGCCAGAATGATTGCAGCGTACTCGGCCACCAGCCAGGCCCGCGTCAATGCGGCTCTGGAAACCCTGTTCACGGCACCAGGCCCCGAGTTGGCGCGGCTGTACGAAGCCATGCGCTACAGCGTGATGAACGGCGGCAAACGCGTGCGTCCCCTGCTGGCCTACGCCGCGTGTGAAGCATTGGGCGGCAAGCCTGAGCAAGCCAACGGTGCCGCCTGTGCGGTGGAGCTGATCCACGCCTATTCACTGGTGCATGACGATTTGCCGGCCATGGACGATGACGATCTGCGTCGCGGCCAGCCCACCACCCACAAGAAATTCGATGAAGCCTGCGCGATCCTCGCCGGCGACGGCTTGCAGAGCCTGGCCTTCAGCGCCCTGCTCGACCCGCGCCTGAGCACGTCGGAGGCCGAAATCCGCCTGCAAATGGTCAGCGCCCTGGCACTGGCAGCGGGCCCGGCGGGCATGGTCGGAGGTCAGGCCATCGACCTCGGTTCGGTCGGCCTGAAGCTTGACCAGAAAGCCCTGGAATACATGCACCGGCACAAGACCGGCGCGCTGATCGAAGTCAGCGTCAAACTCGGCGCCCTGGCCAGCGGCCGTGCCGAGAAAGACGAACTCAAGTCCCTGCAGACCTATGCACAGGCCATCGGCCTGGCATTCCAGGTCCAGGACGACATTCTCGACGTCGAAAGCGATACCGCCACCCTCGGCAAACGCCAGGGCGCCGACATTGCCCGGGACAAGCCGACCTACCCGGCCCTGCTCGGCCTCGACGCCGCCAAGGCCTATGCCCTTGAGCTGCGCGACCAGGCCCTGCACGCCCTGCGACCGTTTGACGCGGCGGCCGAGCCGTTGCGGGATCTGGCCCGGTATATCGTCGATCGCCGCAGTTGAAGGCGAATCCGCCAAAAAAGACCAACGCGTGGGCAGGGGACGATGCATCAGGTAAACTGCCGCATCTTTTATACCTATAACGATTCGCCTGATGCCCACGACGTTTCATGAGATTCCCCGCAAGCGCCCGACCACGCCCCTGCTCGACCGCGCGAACACGCCGGACGGCCTGCGCCGGTTAGGCGAAGCCGAGCTGGAAACCCTGGCCGATGAGTTGCGCCTGGAATTGCTCTACACGGTCGGCCAGACCGGTGGGCATTTCGGTGCAGGCCTGGGCGTGATCGAGCTGACCATCGCGCTGCATTACGTCTTCGACACCCCGGACGACCGGCTGGTGTGGGACGTGGGTCATCAGGCTTATCCGCACAAGATCCTCACCGGTCGTCGCGAACGCATGGGCACCCTGCGCCAGAAGGACGGCGTCGCGGCCTTCCCGCGCCGCTCCGAGAGCGAGTACGACACCTTTGGCGTCGGCCACTCCAGCACCTCGATCAGCGCCGCGCTGGGCATGGCGATTGCCGCCCGCCTGCAGAACAGCGAGCGCAAGGCGATCGCGGTGATCGGCGACGGCGCGTTGACCGCGGGCATGGCGTTCGAAGCGCTGAACCACGCGCCGGAAGTGGACGCCAACATGCTGGTGATCCTCAACGACAACGACATGTCGATCTCGCGCAACGTCGGTGGCTTGTCGAACTATCTGGCGAAGATCCTTTCCAGCCGCACCTACGCGAGCATGCGCGAAGGCAGCAAGAAAGTGCTGTCGCGCCTGCCCGGTGCCTGGGAAATCGCCCGTCGCACCGAAGAATACGCCAAAGGCATGCTGGTTCCCGGCACGCTGTTCGAAGAGCTGGGCTGGAACTACATCGGCCCGATCGATGGCCACGACCTGCCGACCCTGATCGCCACCCTGCGCAACATGCGCGACCTGAAAGGTCCGCAGTTCCTGCACGTCGTCACCAAGAAGGGTAAAGGTTTCGCCCCGGCGGAAGTCGACCCGATCGGTTACCACGCCATCACCAAACTCGAACCGCTGGACGCCCCCGCCGCCGCGCCGAAAAAGGCCAGCGGGCCGAAATATTCCGGTGTGTTCGGCGAATGGTTGTGCGACATGGCAGCGGCCGATCCGCGCCTGGTCGGGATTACCCCGGCGATGAAGGAAGGCTCGGACCTGGTCGCATTCAGCGAACGTTTCCCGCTGCGCTACTTCGACGTGGCCATTGCCGAGCAGCACGCCGTCACCCTCGCGGCCGGCATGGCCTGCGAAGGCGCCAAGCCCGTGGTCGCCATCTATTCGACTTTCCTGCAACGTGGTTACGACCAGCTTGTCCACGATGTGGCGGTGCAGAACCTCGACGTACTGTTCGCCATCGACCGTGCAGGTCTGGTGGGCGAAGACGGTCCAACCCACGCCGGCAGCTTCGATTTGTCGTTTCTGCGCTGCATCCCCGGCATGCTGGTGATGACCCCGAGCGACGAAAACGAGCTGCGCAAGATGCTCACCACCGGTCACCTGTACGAAGGCCCGGCGGCTGTGCGTTATCCACGCGGTAACGGCCCGAACGCGACCATCGAGAAAGACCTCGAGCCGATCGAGATCGGCAAAGGCGTCGTCCGCCGCCAGGGCAGCAAAGTCGCCCTGCTGGTGTTCGGCGTGCAACTGGCCGAAGCCCTGAAAGTCGCCGAGACGCTGGATGCGACCGTGGTCGACATGCGTTTCGTCAAGCCGCTGGATGAAGCGCTGGTGCGCGAAATCGCCGGCAGTCACGAGCTGCTGGTCACTGTCGAAGAAAACGCGATCATGGGCGGCGCCGGTGGCGCGGTCAGCGAATTCCTCGCCCGGGAAAACATCCTCAAGTCGATGCTGCACCTGGGCTTGCCGGACATCTACGTCGAGCACGCCAAGCCTGCACAAATGCTGGCCGAGTGCGGGCTGGATGAAGCCGGGATCGAGGCTTCGATCCGCGAGCGCCTGCAACTGCTCGACCTGTAAACATCCCCCTGTGTAGGAGCTGCCGAAGGCTGCGATCTTTTGATCTTGCCCTTCGGTGGCTCCAGGCATGAAAAATCAAGATCAAAAGATCGCAGCCTTCGGCAGCTCCTACGGGGGCATGCGTTGTCTGTGAAAGCCCGGATTCCGATGAAACTCTCTCCCCTCGCCCTGACGCTGACCCTGCTGCCGGCTGGTCAACTGCTGGCCGACACCTTCGAACGCGATCAAGCGCTGAAGCTGCCCGACGTGCTGATCAGCGCCAACCGAGAGGTCGAAGCGCGCAACGACAGCAGCGCCGCCAACACCGTGTTCACCCGCGACGACATCGATCGCCTGCAACCCGATAGCATCACTGACCTGCTGCGCCGTGTACCGGGTGTGCAAGTCTCGCAGGCCGGCGGGCGCGGCAGTGTGCCGGGGGTTTACATTCGCGGCACGCAATCAGCCCAGAGCCTGGTGCTGGTGGACGGCCAGCGCATCGGCAGCTCGACCTCCGGCGACAGCAACCTGCAACACATCAACATCGAACAGGTTGAACGCGTGGAAGTGCTGCGCGGCTCCCGTTCGGTGATTTATGGCAGCGATGCGATTGGCGGGGTGGTCCAGATCTTCACCCGCCGGGGCGGCGAGCAGGGCCTGCAACCGCGCCTGCACACGGCGTTTGGCAGCAACCAGACCTGGGAGCACAGCCTTGGCCTGTCCGGTGGCGATGAGCGCACCCGCTTCAACCTCGGTGCCAGCCTCGATGAAAGCGCCGGGATCAATCGCACCCACGAGTCTTACCCCAGCGACGGCGACCATGATGAGTACCGAAACCAGTCGTTCAGCCTGAGCGTTAGCCACGCACTCAGCGATGACATCGAGATCGGCGCCAACGCGCTGGATAATCGCGGCAAAAGCGAGTTCGACAACCCGTTCGGGCGCTTCGACATGAATACGTTCGAGTCGGTCCAACAGCAGCCCGATAACGAATTCGATGTGAGCAGTGTCAGCAGTTACATCGACGCGCGCATCAATGACCTGTGGAAAACCCGCATCGAGTTCGGCCACAGCGAAAACCGCGAGAAGACCCTCGACAAACTCAGTGACGAACGCAGCGTGTTCAACACCTACCGGGATTCGGTGAACTGGCAGAACGACCTGACGCTCGACGAGCGCAACAGTCTGCTGCTCGGAGGTGACTGGTATGAAGACCGGATCAACAGCAGCACCGCGTTCGATGAAGACAGTCGCTGGAACCGTGCGGCGTACATCCAGCATCGCTATCGGGCCGACCGTTTCTCCACGGAGCTGGGTTTGCGTCACGACGACAACCAGCAATTTGGCAGCCAGAACACCTGGAGCGGTACCTTCACCCTGCCGCTGAACCCGGACAACGAAGTGCTGTTCACCTACAGCGAAGGCTTCCGCGCACCGACGTTCAACGATCTGTACTACCCCGACTTCAGCAACCCGGACCTCAAGCCTGAAACCTCGAAAAGCTATGAGCTGCAATGGCGCAGCCAATTGACCGAGAGCAGTCGCCTGGAAACGTCGCTGTATCGCACCGACCTTGAAGACGCGATCATCTTCGGCAGCAACTCACGCCCCGAGAACGTCGCCTCGGCGCGGATCAACGGCTTCGAAGCGACGCTGAAGCAGGAACTGTTCGACTGGCAAAGCAATCTCGGCGTGGCGATCATCGACCCGCGCGACCGCGACACGGGTCATACCCTGGCCCGCCGCGCGCGCCGCACTTTGAGTTGGGATCTGGACCGACAGTTCGATCGCCTGGGCCTCGGCGCCAGTTGGCAAGCGGTCAGCAGCAGCTATGACGACCTGAACAATCAACAGCCCCTCGGCGGTTATGCCTTGCTCGGGCTGCGCAGCAGTTGGGAGCTCAATCGTGAAGTCAGGCTGGAGCTGAAGGTCGACAACCTGCTGGACAAGGGTTACAGCCGGGCGTTGTACAGCTACCAGGGCAGCCAGTACGGGTATCGCGAAGAAGGTCGGGCGTGGATGTTTGGCGTGACCTGGACCCCCGACATCCGCTGAGATCACCTGTAGGAGCTGCCGAAGGCTGCGATCTTTTGATCTTGTCTTTAAAAAGAAAAATCAAAAGATCGCAGCCTTCGGCAGCTCCTACAGGCGTGGCCAGAGTATCAGTGACGGTACATTTCAGCGGTCGGGTGCGATCAATTGGCACAGTTTGGCAGTCGCCTCGATCATCTGCCCGCTCGGTCGCTCCAGGCCCTTGTCCGTCACCAGACGCAATTGCCCCTGCGCTACCGCCGCCACCTGCGGCCAGGCTTTCCACGCGTCGAGCTGCGCCTGATCGCTGGCCAGAATCACCTCGGGATTACGCTGCAACACGGCTTCCACGCTGACTTGCGGTGCCGGCAGCTTCAGGTCGGCGAACACGTTTTTGGCTCCGCAGACCTCCAGCGCATCGCTGATGATCTGCTCGCCGCCAACCGTATACAGTGGCCGATCCCAGACCTGATAGAACACCCGCAACGGCTGATCCCGTCGATAGCGTTGACGCAGTGCATCCAACCGCTGGCGCAAGTCGCTGGCCAGTGAAACGCCGCGTTGAGGCCGATCGAGCCGAGCGGCAATGGCCTCGATTTGCGCGGCGAGCTGCTCCAGGCTGTGGGGTTCGGCGACGTAGGTGGGAATGTTCAGGCGCTTGAGCTGGTCCCGCTGGGCCGGACCGACGCTACCGGGCCATAGCAGCAACAGATCGGGCTGCAGGCTGAGCAGCCGCTCCATGTCCAACTGGCCATAGCGGCCAACGGAGGGCAGGTTCTTGAGCTCCACCGGTCGCTCACCGGCATCCAGCACACCGACCAGGAGGTCGGCAGAACCCAGTTCAACGACGATTTCAGACAGCGACGGTGCAAGGCTGACGACCCGCTCGACCGCGATGGCCGAGCCGCTGGCGGCCAGCAGCAAAACCGCCAGCCAGAGCGCGCGCATCAACCGAGCTGACGCGGAATACGGTAGAGGTAGAACAGCACGGCGGTCGACAGCGCCAGCAGCATCAGCGGCACCGCTTCGAGGCCGACGAACACCGCCAGGGCACCGATCCACGCCGGCAGGCCGGCGGCAAGGAACGCCGTACGGCGCTTCGCCGCCAGGTTGATCCACGCGCCAGGTTCTTCAGGGGTATCGAGGGCTTTCTGGGTGGCGATCAGCGCGTGTTTGTAGGCGCCGAAAAACTTCAGGCTGACAAACATCGAGGCGACACCGGCGATGAACAACGGCATCGCCAGCACCGGCAGGATGGCTTCGCTCTGGCCGAATACCGCGTTGATCACGAACAGCGGCAACAGGGCCAATGCCAGGTATTGCCACCAGTTGACGGACAGTCGCCGCCGAACCTGACCGCGGGTCACGCCCGGTCTACCTCGCCCTGATGTTCATTGCCCATCATGTGGTCGAGCTTGCTGGCCTTGGTCGCCAGGTAGAGTCGGTTATGCGGGTTGTGGCCAGTGTGCAACGGCACGCGCTCGGCGACCGCGATCCCCATGTCGGTCAAGGCTTTGACCTTGCGCGGGTTGTTGGTCATCAGGCGCAACGACTTCACGCCCAGGTGCTCCAGCATCGGCAGGCACATGGCGTAGTCACGCTGGTCGGCGGCAAAGCCCAGACGCTCGTTGGCTTCCACGGTATCGGCGCCACCGTCCTGCAGCTCATAGGCGCGGATCTTGTTCAGCAGGCCAATGCCACGACCTTCCTGGCGCAAGTACAGCAACACGCCACGACCTTCACGGGCGATGGCCTGCAAAGCGGCCTCCAGTTGCGAGCCGCAGTCGCAACGCTGGCTGAACAGGGCATCGCCAGTCAGGCATTCGGAGTGCAACCGGCCGAGTACCGGGGCACCGTCGTCGAACTCACCCAGGCTCAGCACAACGTGCTCGCGGCCAGTGCCCTCATCGAGAAAGCCATGCATGGTGAATTGCGCAAAAGGCGTTGGCAGCTTGGAAGCGGCGACAAAAACGACAGGCACCGGTGTGCTCCTGATCTAAAAGTTCTGAAGATTCGCAGAGCCGGCATTGTAACAGCAGGTTCCGAGCGACGCTTAGGCTGAATTATCGGCGATAACTATCAAAAAGTTTGATATGCGGGCCGATCAATCTCTGTAGGAGCTGCCGAAGGCTGCGATCTTTTGATCTTCAAAATCAAAAGATCGCAGCCTTCGGCAGCTCCTACATTGGCCCCGTTCAATTGTCTTCGAATGGGTATGGCTGCTTCCAGCGCTCGAAGATAGGTTTCAGCTCACCGCTTTTGACCAATTGCTCCATGCGCTGATCGAACAGCGCCATCAGGCTACGCGCCTTTGCGGTCTTGGCAAAGCACAGGTACAGCGGCAACTCGGCGATATGGGTACTGCGCAACTGAGAGGGGTCTTTGGCACGATTGCGCACGTAATCGACTTCGGTCTGTGCGTCGATGTAATAGTCGGCACGGTTGTGGGTCAGCATCGACACGATGCCGTCGCGCCGCTGCACTTCAGCAAAGTGCTGCACGTTGGGCAAATAATCCTGGTAATCGTAGCCACGGACCCAGGCCAGTCGATAATTGCCCAGGGTTTCGGGGGTTGGCACCGGACTGCTCGCCAGGCCCAGGGCATAGATGTGATCGGTGTCGAAGCTCCAGTGGGGATAGAGCACAGCCTCGGACTCGTCGCGATAGGAACCCACGCAGGCATCGACTTCACCCCGTTCGGCCAGGCCCAGCGAACGCAGGTAGGGCTCGGTGCGGATGTCCACTTTGACACCTGCCGGTTCGAACACTTGTCGCAGCACGTCCCAGCCCAGGCCATGACCGTCAGCAGCGGTGTAGTCTTCCCAGTCTTCGCTGGCCAGATGAATCACCGTCGGCGGCGTAGCACCCCCTCCTCCCGCTTGGGCGAAAGAGCAAAACATCGCGAACACCAGCACCATCAATCCACGTAGAACCATCCCTGCTCCCCCGATTAACGCCTGGTAACCCTTGATCAGGCGAAAAACCACACCAGTCCCTGCATCGCCAACCAGGCGAACACCCCGGCCAGCACATCATCTAGCATGATGCCAACGCCGCCATGCACGTGCCGGTCGATCCAGCGAATCGGCCATGGCTTGAGGATATCGAAGAAGCGGAACATCAAGAAGCCTGCCAGCAACCACTGCCAACCTTCCGGCACCAGCCACAGGGTGATCCACATCCCGACCATTTCGTCCCAGACGATGCCTTCATGGTCATGTACCCGCAAATCGTCGGCCACTTTGCCGCACAGCCAGAAGCCGAACAGCATGGTGATGCCGAGCATCAGCCAGTAACCCCAGTCGGGCAACATCTGCCACAACGGAATAAAGGGCAGCGCAACCAACGATCCCCAAGTGCCGGGCGCCTTTGGCAAGGTGCCCGAGCCGAAGCCGAACGCCAGGAAATGCCATGGATTACGCCAGACCGACGGCGGTACGAATTCCGCCGGGACCTGTTTGGGATGATCTGTCACGGTGACTCCCGAAAATGTTGATAACCCCGGGTTTGCGGGGTGATGTCCTGACCATCGGCGTCCAGCAGCGTCACGCCCTGCCCCGTCACCACCTGTCCAATCACATGGATCGGCCATCCGTCGGCCAGCAATAGCGGCAACTCGACGGACGGTAGGGTGAACGCCAACACGTAATCGTCGCCGCCGCTCAGGGCCGCCACCTGGGCGTCCGATCGGCCGAGAAAGTCGACCAGGCTCTGCGACAGCGGTAAACGCTCCCGCTCGACTTTGATACCGACCTTCGAGGCCAGCGCGATATGCCCGCAATCAGCGAGCAGGCCGTCGGAGATGTCCATCGCCGAAGTGGCCTTGCCCCGTAGCGCCTGCCCCAGGCCAAGCTGCGGTTGCGGCGACCAGTAGTGGGCCAGCAACGGCTCGGCAATACTCGCGGCGGCCGTGCGTTGGCCGAGCACCAATGGCAAGGCACCGGCGGCATTGCCCAGGTCGCCACCGACACACAGCAGATCGCCCGGCTGCGCACCGCTGCGGGTCAGCGCCTGGCCACTCGGCACGCGACCGAACACGGTCATGGTCAGGCTCAACGGCCCACGGGTGGTATCGCCGCCGACCAGTGCCACGCCACAGCCTTGCGCCATCTGGTTCAAACCAAGGGCATAGGCTTGCAGCCAATCGGCGGTCACCGTCGGCAAGGTCAGGGCAAGGGTAAAGGCAACCGGAGTGGCGCCCATGGCGGCCAGGTCGCTGACGGCCACGGCCAGCGAGCGCTGACCGAGCAGAAAGGGATCGCAGGGATCGGCGAAATGCACGCCGGCCACCAGCGTATCGGTAGAAATCGCCAACTGCTCCCCGGGAGGAACAGCCAGCAAGGCGCAGTCATCGCCGATCCCGAGGGCAACGCCTTCGCCGCCCTGCGCACAAGGCGCGGCGGCGAAGAAATTGCGGATCAGCTCAAACTCGCCCATGGCTTCGTGTCGACATTCCAAGCGCCGATCAGCGCTTGAACGCCTTCACTTCAGCTTCACGCAGACGCGGGGCCAGCTTGTCGAGCACACCGTTGACGAACTTGTGGCCGTCGGTGGAACCGAAGACCTTGGCCAGTTCGATACCTTCGTTGATCACAACGCGGTACGGCACGTCGACGCGCTTGAGCAGTTCCCAGGTGGACAGGCGCAGAACCGCCAATTCAACCGGGTCCAGCTCTTCGATGGTCAGATCGAGGCAAGGCTTGAGTGCGGTGTCGATTTCGGTCTTGAACTGCGGAACCCCGTGCAGGATTTCGCGGAAGTACGCGCCGTCGACATCGCTGAAATCGTTATCGACCCGGAACTGCGCTTCGATCTCGTTCAGCGACTGCTTGGCCATGTGCCATTGGTATAGCGCCTGAGTCGCGAGCTGACGGGCTTCGCGGCGCTTGGCGCTTTTCGATGGCTTGCCGGCATCCGCAGGCTTTGGATCGCGCGGGTTGAAACGATCGCTATCGTCGCTAATCACTTGGCCTCCAACTGCGCCAGCAGGCTGACCATTTCCAGAGCGGACAGGGCAGCTTCAGCACCTTTGTTGCCGGCCTTGGTGCCGGAACGCTCGATGGCTTGCTCGATGGAGTCAACGGTCAGCACGCCGAATGCGACCGGAACGCCGAACTCCATGGACACCTGGGCCAGGCCCTTGGTGCATTCGCCAGCCACGTATTCGAAATGCGGAGTGCCGCCACGAATGACTGCGCCCAGGGCGATGATTGCCGCGAACTCGCCCTTTTGAGCGACTTTCTGTGCAACCAGCGGAATTTCGAAGGCGCCAGGTGCGCGGATGATGGTGATGTCGCTTTCGCTCACGCCGTGGCGAACCAGGGCATCAACGGCACCGCTGACCAGGCTTTCAACGACGAAGCTGTTGAAACGGCCCACTACCAGAGCGTAGCGGCCTTTAGGGGCGATGAAGGTACCTTCGATGGTCTTCAGGGTCATTCGTTAGATCTCTTAAAGAGCCGGGACGCGTCTCGTACGCGTCCCTCAGTGATATTTGAACCGCGAATTCAAGGCCGGGAACAACCGGTCATTATTCGGAGGGCACGTATTCTACAACTTCCAGATCGAAACCGGATATCGCATTAAATTTCATTGGTGCTGACATCAGGCGCATTTTGCGTACGCCCAGGTCGCGCAGGATCTGCGAACCGGCACCGACAGTGCTGTAGGTGGTCGGTTTTTTCACCGCCGCGTGATCGGCGGTTTCGCGGATATGCGCCAGCAACACGTCACCATCGAGCGGGTGACCGAGCAACAGCACCACGCCGCTACCGGCCTCGGCAACCGCTGACATGGCGGCGCGCAGGCTCCAGCGGCCCGGTTGCTTGACCATCAGCAGGTCACGCAGCGGGTCCATGTTGTGCACGCGAACCAGGGTCGGCTCTTCGGCACACACGTTGCCCAGGGTCAGTGCCATGTGCACGTCGCCTTCCACCGAATCACGATAGGTCACCAGGTTGAATTGGCCCAGTTCGCTGTCCAGCGGCTGCTCGGCAATCCGCTGAACGGTACGTTCGTGGATCATCCGGTAGTGAATCAGGTCGGCGATGGTCCCGATCTTGATGTCGTGTTCGGCAGCAAAAGCTTCCAGCTCGGCGCGACGGGACATGGTGCCGTCGTCGTTCATCACTTCGCAGATCACGCCGCTCGGTTCGAAACCGGCCATGCGTGCCAGGTCGCAGGCCGCTTCGGTGTGGCCGGCACGGGCCAGGGTACCGCCGGCCTGGGCCATCAGCGGAAAGATGTGGCCCGGGCTGACGATGTCTTCAGCCTTGGCATCACGGGCGGCAGCCGCTTGCACAGTACGTGCGCGGTCGGCGGCGGAGATGCCGGTGGTCACGCCGGTGGCGGCTTCGATGGAGACGGTGAACTTGGTGCCGAAACCGGAACCGTTGCGCGGAGCCATCAACGGTAGCTTGAGCAGTTCGCAGCGCTCGCGGCTCATCGGCATGCAGATCAGGCCACGGGCGTGCTTGGCCATGAAGTTGATGTGCTCGGGCTTGCAGCACTCGGCGGCCATGATCAGGTCGCCTTCGTTCTCGCGGTCTTCGTCATCCATGAGGATGACCATCTTGCCTTGGCGGATGTCTTCAACCAGTTCTTCGATGCTATTGAGCGCCACAAGGCACCCCCTTGAGTCAGGATTTGAGGTAGCCGTTGGCGGCCAGAAAGCTTTCGGTAATGGTGCTGCCGGCAGTCGGCTCTGCGGCCTTGTCGCCCAAAAGCAGACGCTCCAGGTAACGGGCCAGCAAGTCCACTTCCAGGTTCACCCGGCGACCAGGCTGATACGACGCCATGATGGTTTCGCTCAGGGTGTGGGGAATGATGGTCAGCAGGAACTCGGCGCCATCGACCGCGTTCACGGTCAGGCTGGTGCCGTCGACGGTGATCGAGCCTTTATGGGCGATGTACTTGGCCAGGTCCTTGGGCGCGCGAATGCGGAATTCCACAGCGCGCGCGTTTTCGGTACGGGTAACCACTTCACCCACGCCATCGACGTGACCGCTGACCAGGTGCCCGCCAAGGCGAGTGGTCGGGGTCAGGGCTTTTTCCAGGTTGACCGGGCTGCCGCTTTTCAGGTCGTTCATGGCGGTGCAATCGAGGGTTTCGCGACTGACGTCCGCCGCAAAACCATTGCCTGGTAATTCAACGGCCGTCAGGCACACACCGTTGACCGCGATGCTGTCGCCCAGTTTGACGTCGCTCAGGTCGAGCTTGCCAGTTTCGACGTGTACCCGCACATCACCGCCCTTTGGGGTCAATGCACGAATACTGCCGATGGATTCGATGATGCCGGTAAACATGAGGTTCTCCTCGAGAACAAAGCCAGCGCTATAGCGATGGCCGGAAATTATACGCTCGCTGATGGCACTGGGATGGCGATGACTCGCCAGTCATCGCCAACTGCACGAATTTCGGTGATTTTGAGTGCCGGCGCATCCTTCATTTGCGCGAGCGGCCAGTCCAGCAGCGGCCGCGCCGAAGAACCCATGAACTTGCCAGCGATGAATATCTGGAATTCGTCCACCAGCCCAAGCTGAGCGAAAGCACCCGCCAGCCGTGGACCGGCCTCGACCAACACCTCGTTGACGCCACGGTTGGCGAGCTCGACCAGCAGCTGACGCAAGTCGACCTGGCCATCGTAGCCGGGCACGATCAGGCATTCCGGGCCGTTGGCGTACTGCTCTTCCACCGCCACGCAGGTGGCGACCAGCGCCGGGCCGGCCTTGAAGAACGGCGCATCCAGCGGTACGCGCAGGCGGCCATCGACCAGCACACGCAACGGCGGCCGGCTCATGGCCAGTGCTGTTTGTTCGGCGTCCAGTCCGAGCTCATCGGCACGCACGGTCAAGCGTGCGTTATCCGCCAGCACCGTGTCGGCGCCGGTCAGCACCACGCTCGCCTGGGCGCGCAGGCGTTGCACCGCCGAGCGTGCAGCTGGACCGGTGATCCATTGGCTTTCGCCGCTTTCCATCGCCGTGCGACCGTCGAGGCTCATGGCCAGCTTGACCCGCACGAACGGCAAGCCGTGCTCCATGCGCTTGAGGAAGCCTTGGTTGAGCTTTCGTGCTTCGCCCTCCAGCACACCGCTTTCGGTGGCGATACCGGCCTGAGCCAGGCGTTGCAAACCGCGACCGGCGACTTCCGGATTCGGGTCCTGCATCGCCGCGACCACGCGGGCCACACCGGCATTCACCAGCGCATCGGCACAGGGCGGCGTGCGGCCATGGTGACTGCAAGGTTCAAGCGTCACATAAGCGGTTGCGCCACGCGCCTGCTCACCGGCCGCGCGCAAGGCGTGGACCTCGGCGTGAGGCTCGCCGGCGCGCTCGTGCCAGCCTTCGCCGACAATCTGCCCACCCTGCACGATCACGCAACCTACACGTGGGTTGGGGTGCGTTGTGTAATGCCCCTTGCGCGCCAGTTCCAGGGCACGGGCCATGAAATGGGCGTCGAGGATGGCAAGTTCTGCGGGCGTGGTCATTCTTTCACCGGTTCACGGGCCAGGCGATCGATCTCTTCGCGGAACTCGTTGAGGTCCTGGAAACGGCGATAGACCGAGGCAAAGCGGATGTAGGCGACTTCGTCGAGCTTCTGCAGCTCGGCCATCACCAGTTCGCCGACCACGAGGGATTTGACCTCGCGCTCGCCGGTGGCACGCAGTTTGTGTTTGATGTGCACCAGCGACGATTCGAGGCGCTCGACGCTCACCGGGCGCTTCTCCAGCGCGCGCTGCATGCCGGCGCGGAGTTTTTCTTCGTCGAACGGCTGGCGGCTGCCGTCGGTTTTGATCAGGCGCGGCAACACCAGTTCAGCCGTCTCGAACGTCGTGAAACGCTCGCCGCAGGCCAGGCATTCACGCCGGCGGCGCACCTGTTCGCCCTCGGCGACCAGACGCGAGTCGATGACCTTGGTGTCGTTGGCACCGCAGAAGGGACAGTGCATGGTGGCAGGCAACAAAAAAAGGGAGGGCCATGGTAGCGCATCCCGGTGGCAAGACAAGCCATAGGCTTTGCGGTATACAGACGGGATGATCACTTGATCCATGGAATTCAGCTTTATGGAGCCACCAATGTCGTTACGCCCGCTCATTTTGCTCAGTGTTTTCAGCCTGCTGGTGGCTTGCGGCAGCGATGCCCCCAAGCCCCAGCCGCCAACACCTGGCCCGGCGCCGCAGCAAGCGCAGAAGAAAGCCCGGGAGGCCGCCGACCTCGGCCCCTTGCCTGCCTATCAGCGGGAGCTGAGTGGCACCCTGCAAGGCGTACCGGCAGGCGCCGAAGTCGAATTGGCATTGCTGGTGATCGACGAAAAAGACCGCCCGCAACAATTGCTCGCCAGTTCCAGCCTGATCGGCAACAACCAGGTATTGCCGTTTCACCTGCGCTTCAATCCTGAGTCCTTTCCGACAGGCGCACGCGTGGAACTGCGAGGCCGCGCCAGCCAGTCCGGCCAGTTGATCCTGCACTTGCCGTCGCAACTGATTACCCAGCCGACCACCCAGGCCCTGGGCCAATTGCAATTCGTCAAAGCCCCATGAGTGCACCGTTCGACCTGCAACGGGCCCTGGCTGAATTGCTCGGTGATGCACAACTGGTGGCCTGCCCGTTGCCGGAAACCGATTTGAAGCTGTGGCTCATCGACGGCGACAACATGGACCGCGCCTTCAGCCCCGAAGAAACCCGGCGCATCCTGCATGAGCCACCGTACTGGAGCTTCTGCTGGGCCAGCGGCCTGGCCGTGGCCCGTTATCTGGCCGCAAACCCGCACTGGGTCGAAGGCAAGCGGGTGCTGGATTTCGGCGCTGGCTCCGGGGTGGCGGGGATTGCCGCCGCCAAGGCCGGCGCGCTGGAAGTGCTGGCCTGCGACCTTGACCCACTGGCGATTGCCGCGTGTCGGGCGAATGCCGAGCTCAATGACGTGCAGCTTAACTACTCGACGGATTTTTTCGCCGAGGCTGATCGCTTCGATCTGATTCTGGTGGCGGATGTGCTGTACGACCGGGCGAACCTGCCGCTGCTCGACCAGTTCCTCAGTCGCGGCCGAGAGGCGCTGGTGGCGGATTCCCGGGTACGGGATTTTCGCCATCCGTTGTACCGGCGCATCGAAATGCTCGAAGCCATGACCCTGCCGGATCTGGCCGAGCCCCACGAGTTTCGGCATGTGAGCCTGTACCACGCGCAGCGAGATTGACCCCGTCAAAAGATCGCAGCCTTCGGCAGCTCCTGCATGGAATGCTGTTTACCCTGTAGGAGCTGCCGAAGGCTGCGATCTTTTGCGCCAGCCCTTATAGTGAGCGAATTCACGCTTCCAAGAGATTGCCCATGAGTCAGGAAACGCCGTACATCTTCGACGCCACGACTGCCGATTTCGACCAGTCGGTGATCGAGAACTCTTTCCACAAGCCGGTGCTGGTGGATTTCTGGGCCGAATGGTGCGCGCCCTGCAAAGTGCTGATGCCGATGCTGCAGAGCATTGCCGAGAGCTATCAGGGTGAGTTGCTGCTGGCCAAGGTCAACTGCGACCTCGAGCAAGACATCGTCGCCCGCTTCGGCATTCGCAGCCTGCCGACCGTGGTGCTGTTCAAGGACGGCCAGCCTGTCGACGGTTTTGCCGGTGCCCAACCGGAATCCGCCGTGCGCGCCTTGCTTGAGCCCCACGTACAGATGCCGCCACCGGCCGCCGCCGATCCGTTCGAGCAAGCCCAAGCGTTGTTCGACGACAGCCGCTTTGCCGATGCCGAAGCGCTGCTCAAAGTGATCCTGGGTGAAGACAATACCAACGCCAAGGCGCTGATCCTGTACGCCCGCTGCCTGACCGAGCGCGGTGAACTGGGCGAGGCGCAAGCCGTGCTGGATGCGGTCAAGAGCGACGAGCACAAGGCCGCGCTGGCCGGCGCCAAGGCGCAGATCAAGTTTCTCGGATTGGCCAAGGACTTGCCGGACGCCGCCGACCTGAAGGCACGGCTGGCTAAAGATCCGCTGGACGATGAGGCGGTCTATCAACTGGCGATCCAGCAACTGGCCCGTCAGCAGTACGACGCTGCGCTGGATGCTTTGCTGAAATTGTTCATCCGCAACCGCAGCTACAGCGAAGGCTTGCCGCACAAGACCTTGCTGCAGGTGTTCGAGTTGCTGGGTAATGATCATCCGCTGGTGAGCACGTACCGCCGTAAACTGTTTGCTGCGCTTTATTAAAAATCAAAAAATCGCAGGCTGCGGCAGCTCCTACAGAGGATATGTTTTCACCCTGTAGGAGCTGCCGCAGGCTGCGATCTTTTTACGGTCTACTCGATCCAGCTGTAGAGCGGCGTATCCCCGCCGCTCAGCACCTTCACATCCGCACAATGGCGTAAACGCACCAGCAGGCGCTTGCCCGCCGCCGCACTGCCGGTCAGGCCTTCCAATTGATCGAGCAAATCCGGTCCACTCAACTGTCCGGCCTTACGCAGCAAATCCCGGGCGATCTGCCACAGCGCATCATCCTGATTCAGCGGCTTCGCCACCGGCGTGCTGGCCGGGGATTTTTCTACCTGCAACTGCGCCCCTAGTCGCGCCCAGTCCGCATCGTCCATCTCCAGGGTCAAATCCACCGGCCAGTCGCCGATGCTTCCGCGAATTCGCAACATAGGTCTGCTCCCGCACTTTTCTTCCCTGCATGCTCCCATGGGACTTGTGCAACGCCAAGCAGGCAGTCAAACTCTCCGCGCTTACGTTATAAGATTACATAACATTTTCTTCATTTTGCTTCTCGGAGACTCGCCATGCGTCGTCTGCTTCTCGCTCTGCCGTTTGCCATGTTGCCGTTGGCTGTCGCCCATGCCGCCGATGAACACGATCACGAGCATGGCAGCCTGGGCGCCCACGAACATGGCGTTGGACGCCTGAACGCGGCGCTGGACGGCAAGACCCTGGCGCTGGAACTGCAAAGCCCGGCCATGAACCTGGTGGGGTTCGAACACGTCGCCACCAGCGATGCCGACAAAGCCAAAGTCGCCACGGCCCGCGCTCTGCTTGAGCAACCGCTGGCCCTGTTCAACCTGCCGAAAGCCGCCGGTTGCGTGGTGGAAAACCAGGAACTGGAAAGCCCGCTGTTCGGCGGCCAGCCCGAGGCCGACGATGATCACGATGAAGACGCCAAGGACGGGCATCATCACGACCACAGCGAAATCCACGCTCATTATCAGTTCACCTGCGCCACACCGGACGCATTGAAGACCCTCGACCTGGCGAACATTTTCAATTCGTTCCCGGCCACTCGGACGATTCAGGTACAACTGATCGGCCCGAGCGGGCAGCAAGGCGTTGATGTAACGGCCAAGGCTGCCGCCCTCAAATTCTGAATTCACAATAGATTTCCTGTAGGAGCTGCCGCAGGCTGCGATCTTTTGACCTCCGCAGATCAAAAGATCGCAGCCTGCGGCAGCTCCTACACAGGTCATCAACATTCATGAAATCGGTTAAATGACCCAAGCACTCATCGAACTGTCCGACCTGGGCTTCAGCTGGCCCGGTCACCCGCCACTGCTGGACATCCCGGCGTTTCGCCTGGAGCGCGGTGAAACCCTGTTCCTCAAAGGCCCCAGCGGCAGTGGCAAGACCACCCTGCTCGGCCTGCTCGGCGGCGTGCAAAAGCCCGATCGCGGCAGCATTCGCCTGCTCGGCCAGGAGCTGACGCAGCTGTCGGCCGGCGCCCGTGACCACTTCCGCGTCGATCACACCGGCTACATCTTCCAGCAGTTCAACCTGCTGCCGTTTCTGTCGGTGCGTGAAAACGTCGAACTGCCCTGCCACTTCTCGAAGCTGCGTGCCGAACGGGCGAAACAGCGTCACGGCAGCGTCGACAAAGCGGCCGCGACGCTGCTCGCCCACCTGGGTCTGAAGGATGCAAACATCCTCGGTCGCCGCGCCGATTCGTTGTCCATCGGCCAGCAGCAGCGGGTCGCCGCCGCCCGGGCGCTGATCGGGCAACCGGAACTGGTGATCGCCGACGAGCCGACCTCGGCCCTCGATTACGACGCCCGTGAGAACTTCATTCGCCTGTTGTTCGCCGAGTGCCGCGAAGCCGGCTCGAGCCTGTTGTTCGTCAGCCATGACCAGAGCCTGGCGCCGCTGTTCGATCACAACCTGTCGCTGGCCGAACTCAATCGCGCCGCCACCCCGTCCGAGGTCTGAGATGTATCTGTTTCGTCTAGCCATGGCCAGCCTGGCTAACCGCCGCTTCACCGCGATCCTCACGGCGTTCGCCATCGCCTTGTCGGTGTGCCTGCTGCTGGCGGTGGAGCGCGTGCGCACCGAAGCCAAGGCCAGCTTCGCCAGCACCATCAGCGGCACCGACCTGATCGTCGGCGCCCGCTCAGGTTCGGTGAACCTGTTGTTGTACTCAGTATTCCGCATCGGTAACGCCACCAACAACATCCGCTGGGACAGCTTCGAGCACTTCGCCAACAACCCGAAAGTGAAATGGGCGATCCCGATGTCCCTCGGCGATTCCCATCGCGGCTATCGGGTGATGGGCACCACCGAAGCCTACTTCGAGCATTACCAGTACGGCCGCCAGCAACACCTGGAGCTGGCCGATGGCCGGGCGTTTGCGACCGACCCGTTCGAAGTGGTGCTCGGTGCCGAAGTGGCCAAGGCACTGCACTACAAACTCGGTGACAAACTGGTGCTGGCTCACGGCGTGGCGGCGATCAGCCTGGTCAAGCACGACGACAAGCCGTTCACCGTGGTCGGCATTCTCAAACGCACCGGCACGCCGGTGGACCGTACGCTGCACATCAGCCTTGGCGGTATGGAAGCGATTCACATCGACTGGCATAACGGCGTGCCGGCCCGGGGCGAGGGCCGAATCACGGCCGATCAGGCGCGCAACATGGACCTCACCCCGCAAGCGATCACCGCGTTCATGCTCGGTCTGAACAACAAGATTTCGACCTTTGCCCTGCAACGGGAAATCAATGAATTCCGTGGTGAGCCGATGCTGGCGATCCTGCCGGGCGTGGCGCTGCAGGAGCTGTGGAGCCTGATGGGCACGGCGGAAAAAGCCCTGTTCGTGGTCTCGCTGTTTGTGGTGCTGACCGGGTTGATCGGCATGCTCACGGCGATTCTCACCAGCCTCAACGAACGCCGCCGGGAAATGGCGATCCTGCGTTCGGTGGGCGCGCGACCGTGGCACATCGCGACGCTGCTGGTGCTCGAAGCCTTTGCCCTGGCGCTGTCGGGTGTGATCGCCGGTGTGGCGTTGCTTTATGTGTGCATCGCCGCGGCCCAGGGATATGTGCAGGCCAACTATGGTCTGTATCTGCCACTGTCCTGGCCGAGCGAGTATGAATGGACGCTGCTCGGTGGCATCCTGATCGCCGCGTTGCTGATGGGCAGCGTGCCGGCCTGGCGCGCCTATCGCCAATCCCTGGCCGATGGCCTGTCGATCCGCTTATGAGGACGTTGAACATGCCCCGCGCTGTACTTGCGCTGTTGATGCTGGTCGCCCTGCCCCTGTGGGCAGCCCAGCCGCGAGATTTGACCTGGTCGGAGATGATTCCGCCGGATGCGCCGAAGGAAGTGCCGAACATGACGCCGCTGCATGACCTGTCGCAGATGAGCAATGCGCTGTCGGCCGAGTCGGCGCCCGCCGCCAGGCAAGACTTGCCCAACGCACCGGTGGTCAAGACCCTCGATGGCCAGAACATTCGCCTGCCGGGTTACATCGTGCCGCTGGAAGTGAGCGAGGAAGGACGCACCACGGAGTTTCTGCTGGTGCCCTATTTCGGCGCCTGCATCCACGTACCGCCACCGCCGTCGAACCAGATCGTGCACGTAAAAAGCGAAGTCGGCGTGAAGCTCGACGAATTGTATCAGCCGTACTGGATCGAGGGCGCACTGCAGGTCAAGGCGTCCACCAGCGAACTGGCGGATGCCGGGTATCAGATGGAAGCGGACAAGATTTATCTGTATGAATTGCCGGAGTGAAGCCGGTCGTTTTGTGTTGTTAGAAATGCCGACTTCGCGAGCAGGCTCGCTCCCACAGGGTCAGGTGCTGAAACACAAATCTTCAGCACACCACAATTCCTTGTGGGAGCGAGCCTGCTCGCGAAGGGGCCATCAAAAACACTACAAAAACCCCTTCCCTTCCCACTTTCATTGAGCTGCATCAAAAGACCGAATAGTTAGCCGGCTTACCATTGGACATCGAACATTTTTAACGTCCTCTGGAGCCCCCATGAACAAGTCCTTGCTCAGCGCTTCGCTGGTTGCCCTTGCGCTCGCAGCCCCGCTCGCCAATGCTTTCGAAGCCGGTGACATTATCCTCCGTGCCGGCGCCATCACCGTCGACCCGGAAGCCGACAGCTCCAGCGTCAAGGTTGATCAAGGCCCGCTGGCGGGTGCCGACCTGGGTGGCAAAGCGACTCTGAGCAGCGACACACAGCTTGGTCTGAACTTCGCCTACATGCTCACAAACCACCTCGGTGTCGAGCTGCTCGCGGCAACCCCCTTCGAACATGATGTGAAAATCAAGGGCACCGCGCTGGCCCCTGCCAATGGCAAGCTCGGTAGCATCAAACAGCTGCCGCCAACCTTGAGCCTGGTGTATTACCCGCTGGATCCCAAGTCGGCGTTCCAGCCGTACATCGGTGGTGGCATCAACTACACCTATATCTACGACGAACATGTCGGCAGCCGAGCCCAGTCCGCCGGTTTCAGCAATTTCAAGGCGGATAACTCATGGGGTCTGGCCTGGCAGGTCGGTGCCGACTACATGCTGACCGACAACGTGATGATTAACGCCCAGGTGCGCTACATCGACATCGATACCACCGCCACTGTGGAAAACAACGCCATTGCACCGGGCACCCGGGCCAAGGTCGATGTGGATGTGGATCCGTTCGTCTACATGATCGGTCTGGGCTACAAGTTCTAAGTAACGTTCACGTGGTGGTGGATGAGGCCGTGGCGAGCAAACTCAATACTGATGACGACCGTGACGGAGTCGATCTGGAGCAAGCTCCCTCGCCATAGAAGTTGCACACGCTGTAAGTAAATTCCGGCCGTGAAAAAGGCGCCTGTAAAAAGGCGCCTTTTTCATGTCCGCGGGTGAGCGATCTATCGCCCCAGCAACCGCGCCAGCCCCACGCTCATCGGTGTTTGCGAGGCGGTGCGAAAGCGCTCCAGCAGACGTCGGTTGTTCGCCCGGGAATGACGGATGTCACCGGAGCGCGCCGGGCCGTAGCTTACCGGCGGCAGCTGGCCGACCACGGCTTCAAGCGCTTCGAGCATTTGCTTGAGGGTCGTCGCCTGGTTCCAGCCAACGTTGACCGCACCCACTTCGGCCCGGGGCTTCTCGATGGCCTGCACCAGCAAGTCGACCAGGTCTTCGACGTAGACGAAATCCCGGGTCTGCTCACCATCGCCGAACACCGTGATCGGCAAGCCCTTTAGAGCACGCTCGCTGAAAATGCTGATCACCCCGGAGTACGGCGAGGACGGATCCTGGCGCGGGCCGAAGATGTTGAAGAAGCGGAAAATCACCGGCTCCAGCCCATGCTGGCGACGGTAGAAATCGAAGTAATGCTCGCTGGCCAGTTTGTCCACCGCATACGGCGTCAGCGGCGCCTTTGGGGTGTCTTCGTCGATCGACTCGCCCTCGCCATTGTTGCCATACACCGCCGCGCTGGAGGCGAACAGCACGCGCTTGATCCCGGCCTGGCGCATGGCTTCGCAGACGTTCAGCGTGCCGATGAAATTGCTCTGGTGCGTGCGCACCGGATCGTCCACCGAGGCCTGCACCGACGCCACGGCGGCCAGGTGCGCCACGGCGCTGCAACCGGCCATTGCCTGGGCGACCAAAGCCGCATCGGCCACGTCGCCGACGATCAGTTCGACCTTGGGATTATCCAGCGGCAGATTGCTGCGCTTGCCAGTGGACAGGTCATCGAGAATCCGCACCGCATGGCCCTTGGCAAGCAGCGCGTCAGTCAGGTGTGAACCAATGAAACCGGCACCACCGGTGATCAAAACGGGGCCTTTAGCCATGGCGATAGAACCTGTCCAGTAGACCGGGAAGCGCCGCACGCCAGGCGCGTGGTTTGATCCCGAAGGTGTGCAGAATTTTTTTGCAGGCCAATACCGCGTGTTGCGGCTCTTCCGCGGCATCCGGACGCGCGGCGTGGGCCTGGGCGGTCGGGGCTTCGATGGCCAGCGGATGCAGGCTGCGGGCTTCGCTCAGAATCGCCTGCCCCAGCGCCAGCGGCGTGGTCGCCTCATGCCCGGCGTAGTGGTAAGTGCCCCACAGCGGCGCGGCGCAATCGAGTTGCTTGAGCACTGAAATGATCACACGGGCGGCATCGTCGACCGGCGTCGGATTGCCGCGCCGGTCGTCGGCCATCAGCAGTTCTTCGGGTTGTTCGGCACGGGCGAGGAAGCGGCCAAGGGCGCCATCCGGGCTGTCGTCCAGCAGCCAGCCGAAACGCAGCAGCACGTGTTGCGGGCAGGTGGCGCGAACGCTTTGCTCGATCCGCCACAACGACTGCCCCCGCAAGCCCAAGGGCACCGGTTCGTCTTTTTCGCTGTAGGCCGTGGCGCGGGAACCGTCGAACACGCGATAGCTGGAAGGTTGCAGCAGGACGATGTTGTGGTGCTGGCACAGTTCCGCCAGACGCTCGATCGCGCGCTCCTGGCCGGCCAGACGCTGTTCGCTGACCGCTTCGGCCTGAAACCAGTCGAAGTAGTAGGCAAGGTTGATCAATGCATCGGGACGAGTGTCGTCGAGCAGTTGTGTCAGGCTCGCGGCATCCCAGCCGTCTTGCGGCGGGCGGGGGGCGAGGAAACCGATGTCTTCCTCCGCACCGAGGCGAATCAGCGCCTGCCCAAGGGCATTTCCGCCGCCCAGTAACATAAGGCGCATTCGCATAGAGTCAGCAGGCCCAGTCTGATTGGAACGATGGCTATATCGACATCGCCCCCAGGCGATGTCGTTGGTAATTGCCGGAATCGTTGCATTTTGCGGGTTTAGTACGCAACCGTCATCCGTAAAGTGTAGATGTCCGGGATTTGTGGTGCTGCCACTGGCCTCATCGCGAGCAAGCTCGCTCCCACAATGGTTTTGTGAACACCGCCCCCCTGTGGGAGCGAGCTTGCTCGCGATGGGGCCCTGTCAGCCAATAGAGATCCCCAAGTGGTACTTGCATCTTGCGCCCCCCACCCGCATAACTTGCTGCATGAACCTGCCCATCCCCGCAGACAGTGCCCTGAGCGGCTTCCACCCCGCCGTCAGTGCCTGGTTCAGCCACACGTTCGCAGCGGTCACCGCCGCCCAGGCCCGGGCGTGGCCGTTGATCCGTCAGCGCCGCTCGACCCTGGTCGCCGCGCCCACCGGCTCCGGCAAGACCCTCACCGCGTTTCTCGCGGTCATCGACGACCTGGTGCACCGCGGCCTGGAAAGCCCCGAAGGCTTGCCCGATGCAACCCTGGTGGTCTACGTCTCGCCGCTCAAGGCGCTGTCCAACGACATCCGGATCAACCTGCAAACCCCGTTAGCCGGCATTACCGAGCAATTGCGTGTGATGGGGCTGCCCGAACTGCAGATCAGCACGGCCGTGCGCACCGGCGATACACCGCAAAAAGACCGCTCGGCGATGCGCAAGACGGCGCCGCACATTCTGGTGACCACACCGGAATCCCTGTACGTGCTGCTCGGTTCCGACTCCGGTCGGCAGATGCTCGGTACGACACAAACGGTGATCATCGACGAAATCCATGCCATGGCCGCCAGCAAGCGTGGCAGCCATCTGGCCCTGAGCCTTGAACGCCTGCAGGCACTCTGCCCCGAGCCGCTGCTGCGCATCGGTCTGTCGGCCACGCAAAAACCCATCGAAGCTGTGTCGCGTTTCCTGGTCGGTCGCGACCGCCCGTGCGAGATCGTCGACATCGGTCACGCCCGCCCCCGCGACCTGGACATCGAAGTGCCGCCCGTGCCGCTGTCGGCCGTGATGGCCAACGATGTCTGGGAGCTGGTCTACGATCGCCTCGCCGCCCTCGCTCGCGAGCACCGGACCACGCTGATTTTCGTCAACACCCGGCGTTTGGCCGAACGCTTGAGCCGTCACCTGAGCGAACGCCTGGGCAAGGACGCCGTAGCGGCCCACCACGGCAGCCTGGCCAAGGAATTTCGCCTGGACGCCGAGCAGCGGCTCAAGCGCGGCGACCTGCAAGTGCTGATCGCCACGGCGTCGCTGGAACTGGGGATCGACATCGGCGACGTCGACCTGGTGTGCCAGATCGCCTCGCCGCGTTCGATTGCCGGGTTTCTGCAACGGGTCGGCCGTTCCGGGCACCAGGTCGGCGGCACGCCAAAGGGCCGCTTGTTCGCCACCACCCGCGACGACCTGATCGAATGCGCCGCGCTGCTCGACTGCGTGCGCCGGGGTGAACTCGATACCTTGCTGATCCCGCAGGCGCCGCTGGATGTGCTGGCGCAACAGATCATCGCCGAAGTCAGTTGCCAGGAGTGGCCTGAGCAAGCGCTGCTGGAGATGCTGCGCCGCGCCTCGCCCTACGCCGGACTCGACGACAAACACTATCAGGCGCTGCTGCACATGCTCGCCGAGGGCTACAACGGGCGTCAGGGTCTGCGCAGCGCCTACCTGCACCGCGACGCCGTGAGCCGAACCCTGCGCGGTCGCCGTGGCGCAAAACTGACCGCAGTGACCAGTGGCGGGACCATTCCGGACAACGCCGACTACGCCGTGCTGCTGGAGCCTCAAGGGCTGAACATCGGCACCATCAACGAAGACTTCGCGGTGGAAAGCATCGCCGGGGATATCTTCCAGTTGGGCAATACCTCCTATCGAATCCTGCGCGTGGAATCCGGCAAGGTGCGGGTCGAGGATGCCCTGGGTCAACCGCCGACCATTCCGTTCTGGCTCGGTGAAGCGCCGGGGCGCAGCGCCGAATTGTCCTCGGCGGTGGCGCGCTTGCAGGCACAACTCGACGACCTGCTGGGTACCGCGCCTGGCAACTTGCAGCCAGCGCTCGACTGGCTGACCGGGACCCTGGGCCTGAACCTCGCCAGCGCCGAACAACTGGTGGACTATCTGGCCCGCGCACGACAGACGCTCGGTGCCCTGCCCTCGCAAGACACGCTGCTGATGGAGCGTTTTTTCGACGAGTCCGGCGGCACCCAGTTGGTCATTCATACGCCGTTCGGTAGCCGCATCAACCGCGCCTGGGGCCTGGCCCTGCGCAAGCGTTTCTGTCGCACCTTCAACTTCGAACTGCAGGCCGCCGCCAGCGAAGACGCCATCGTACTGTCGCTGTCCACCAGCCACAGCTTTGAGCTGGACGATGTCTGGCGTTACCTGCACAGCAACAGCGCCGAACACATCCTGATCCAGGCCGTGCTCGACGCGCCGCTGTTCGGCGTGCGCTGGCGCTGGAATGCCGGCGTGGCCCTGGCGCTGCCGCGCTACAGCGGCGGGCGCAAAGTCCCGCCGCAAATCCAGCGGATGAAAAGCGAAGACCTGATCGCCAGCGTGTTTCCCGATCAGATTGCCTGCGTGGAAAACCTCGCCGGCGAACGGGAGATTCCCGACCATCCGCTGGTGGAACAGACCCTCGACGATTGCCTGCACGAAGCCATGGACACTGAAGGCTGGCTGGCCTTGTTGCGGCGCATGGAACACGGTGACATCCGCCTGATCAGCCGCGACTTGCCGGCGCCCTCACCGCTGGCGGCGGAAATTCTCAGTGCCCGCCCCTACACCTTTCTCGACGATGCACCGCTTGAAGAGCGTCGCACCCAAGCGGTACTCAATCGGCGCTGGAGCGATCCGCAATCCACCGACGACCTCGGAGCGCTGGACGCCGAGGCGATTGCCGCCGTTCGCGACGAAGCCTGGCCGGTGCCTTGCAGTGTCGATGAAATGCACGAGGCCTTGATGAGCCTGGCGTGCATCACCGATACCGAGGCCGGCGCCAATCCGCAATGGCCCGGCTGGCTCAAGACCCTGGCCGACAGCGGACGCGCGAGCCGTTTACAGATCAACGCCGGGCAATCGCTGTGGCTGGCGCTGGAGCGCCTGACCTGCCTGCGGACCATTTATCCACAGGCCGAATTGACGCCACCGCTGCAAGCGCTGCCGGACTTCGATGAAACCTGGGCACCCGACGAAGCCACCCTCGAACTGATCCGCGCACGGCTCAGCGCCTTCGGCCCGCTTGCGCTCGAGCGCATTGCCGAACCACTCGGCTTGCCCGCAGCACAAGTGACCCAGGCCTTGGCGCAACTGGAACGCGAAGGCTACGTGCTGCGCGGCCACTTCACCCCGGGCATCGCTGACGAAGAATGGTGTGAGCGGCATTTGCTGGCGCGGATTCACCGCTATACGGTCAAGCGCCTGCGCCGGGAAATCGAACCGGTGGCGTTGCAGGATTTCATGCGATTCCTGTTCGACTGGCAGCATGTTTCGAGCGCAAGCCAAGGCCAGGGCGCGGCGGTACTGCCAGCCATCGTCGGGCAATTCGAAGGCTACCCCGCCGCCGCTTCCGCCTGGGACAGCGACATCCTGCCCGCACGGATCAAGGACTACTCGGCGACCTGGCTGGATGAGTTGTGCCGCAGCGGCAGACTGGTGTGGACACGCCTGACTGCGCACAACAAAAGCGCCGGCACCGCGTTGCGCAGCACACCGATTGTCTTGCTGCCGCGCAACCGGGTCGGCCTCTGGAGCGGCTTGACCGAACAGACACCGGTGAGCGAACTGTCGCCGAAAGCGCAAAAGGTCCACGCCGCCCTCAGCCAACATGGCGCGTTGTTTTTCGACGAGCTGATCCATGAGGCGCACTTGCTGCGTTCAGAACTGGAAATCGCCCTGCAGGAACTGGTGGGCGCGGGGCTGGTGAACGCCGACAGCTTTGCCGGTTTGCGCGCGCTGATCACCCCGGCGAGCAAGCGCCAGCCGCGCAACAGTCGTCGTGGACGCGGCGCATTCATCGGCGGCATGGACGACGCCGGGCGCTGGGCCTTGTTGCGACGT
Source organism: Pseudomonas sp. GW821-FHT07G06 (assembly GCF_058986625.1). Lineage (NCBI taxonomy): Bacteria > Pseudomonadati > Pseudomonadota > Gammaproteobacteria > Pseudomonadales > Pseudomonadaceae > Pseudomonas > Pseudomonas sp. GW821-FHT07G06. The sequence goes on along the minus strand of NZ_JBYSVW010000009.1, from coordinate 54,750 downwards.
GCGCCAACGGCCTCTGTGGTGGAAAACCAGCGTCCTGCGCAGACGCCGGCCGATACCCTGGAGCACATCGCCATGACCTTGCTGCGTCGTTACGGCGTGGTGTTCTGGCGCTTGCTGGAACGCGAGGCGGACTGGCTGCCGAGCTGGCGTGAACTGCTGCGCACCTTCCATCGCCTGGAGGCACGCGGCGAGATTCGTGGGGGACGGTTTGTCAGCGGCCTGGCGGGCGAGCAATTCGCCCTGCCCGAGGCGATTCCCTTGCTGCGGGAGGTGCGTCGTCGGCCCCATGACGGGAGTTTGGTCGCGGTGTGCGGGGTCGATCCGCTGAACCTCGCCGGTACGCTATTGCCCGGTGCGAAAGTCCCGGGACTGGCGAGCAATCGGCTGGTGTATCGCGATGGTTTGCCGGTTGCTGCCGAGATTGCCGGCAAGCCACTTTTTTGGTTGGAGCTGGATCAGCAGGCGAGTGCCGAGGTGCGCAGCAAGCTGATCCGGCATTGAGGTTGTCTGGTTTGGCCCCTTCGCGAGCAGGCTCGCTCCCACAGTTGATCTGTGTCGTTCACAAATCCCCCTGTGGGAGCGAGCCTGCTCGCGAAGAGGCCATTACAGCCTCCGAAAATTTCCCTGACGACTTACTGAGACCGCGGCCGATCCGGCATCAACACCGCCGCATGTTCCGGCTCAGCCTCTGGTGGCGCTTCGACCGGATGCCTCGGCACCAGCGCCTGCTGTGGATAAGTCTGCGCGAAGTTCACCCACGGGCAGTTATCCACAAGCTTTTTCAATCGCTGGTTAAAGGCCCGGCTCACCGCATATTGGCCACCACTCACCGTGCGAAATTGCGCTGTCAGCACCACACCGTTGAGGTCCATCCTGTCGACGCCAAACACATCCAGCGGCCCTTGCAGGTTGTAGCGCAGGAACGGGTCGTTGCTGATGGAATGCCCGGCCTCGCGGATCAGTTCGATGGCCTTGTCGACGTCGGTGTCATAGGTGAATTGCACCGAGAAAAACGCATAGGCGAATTGCCGCGACTGGTTGGTCACGGCCTTGATCTGCCCGAACGGTACCGAGTGCACGAAACCCTTGCCGTCGCGCAGACGCAAGGTGCGGATGGTCAGGCCTTCGACCGTGCCGGCATGTCCGGAATCAAGCACCACCCAATCACCGATGGACAGGGTGTCCTCGATGATGATGAACAGCCCGGTGATCACATCCTGCACCAGTTGCTGGGAGCCGAAACCGATTGCCAGGCCGATGACCCCGGCACCGGCCAGGAATGGCGCGACGTTGATCCCCAGGTTGGCCATGGTGGTGATCGCGCAGATTACCACCAGGATGATTTTGATCGCATTGCGCAGCAGTGGCAGGATGGTTTTCACCCGCGTACTCGGCTGGCGTGCCGAGCGCTTGTTGGTCGGCGGTTTCAGGGCCTCCTGAATCGCCGTGTCGAGCACCACCCAGACCATCCAGGTCACCAGCAGGATCAAACCGATGTGGCTCAGGGAATCACTGATCGCCCGGCCCACGGCATTGCTCACCGCGAACTCGAACAGCGACACGCCCCAGATCCGCCCGAGTATATCGATGAACACAATGGCCATGCCGATGCGCAGCAAGGCGTGGGACAAGTTGAGAAAACGCTCCTTGTAGGCGCTGCTGCGGCGCAGGTCCGCTTCACTGCGCGCCTTGAACAGATGGTGCAGCGTGGTGCTGAGAAACACCGTGGCAATCAGCAATACCGTGGTGAACAAGGCGCTGCGCAGTACCCTCTGGTTGTCCGCGCCAACGCCGATCAGGTTGATGATCGAGACCAGCACCATCAACAGGATCGGCCAATACCAGAGCCCGGAAAATATCCGCAGGGTCTCACGTAATGCCGGCTGACTTTGGCGCTGGGCCAGCGGCAGGATGCGGATCACGTGAGCGACCGGGCGGCGCATGCGGATCACCAGCAAACCGAAGGAAATCGACGCCGCCAAGCCAGTGAAGACTGCAATGCTGCTGGTGAGATTGCTGCCCAGTTGATGGGCGATTTGCGGACTGGTCAGGGCATCGCTCAAGGCCACCAGAAAACCGATGCCGAACAACGGCCGGGCACTCTTCTCGCGGAGAATCTGCACCGCCCGGCGTTTGTGGCCGGCATTGAACACCACCACCAGCGACAGCACCAAGGATGCGGAAAATATCCCCGCGCTTGTGGCATAAGCCAGGCACAACGCAAGCGCCCGACCGGCGGATATCGGCAAAAACTGGCTGGCATAAATCGTCAGGGGCAGGCTGGCCACCGCCGGAAGGGTATAGGGCAAGACATAACCGAGCAGGGCTTGGCCGCGTTCGCGGCTGAGCAGCAGGCGATGTTCGCACAGGCGTTTGGCCAACAGTCGCCCAAGCAGCCAAAGACAGGCAAACACGGCGGCCCACACGCAGGTCAGTATCAGGAAATCGCCGGCGACGTTCCACGGCGAGCGGGCCGAAGGCTGATTGACCAACTGATCCACTTCATCGGCCGCGCGGTCGGCACGCAGGCGCCAGGCGTCGAGCAGGTTTTCGTTGAGATCAAGCTTGGTCTGGACCTCGTCGATGCTTGAACTGATGGCCCCCAGTAATCCGCCTTGCACCAGCGGTTCGGGGTGGGCCGGCGGCGTCGCAGCGGTCGCGGCGGCCGGCAGCCCCGGTATCGCGGCGGCTTCCAGTTGCTCGCTGCCCACAAACAGCAACGCCCCCAGCAGTATCGCGGTCTTGAGCCTGATCAAAACACCCGCTCCTTTGGCTGTGTCGGTAAGGAACTGATCGAAAAATGCCGGGCAAGTTCGGGCATTGCCTCTGGATAGCCGAATGGCGATACCCCATGTGGCGAGGGAGCTTGCTCCCGCTGGGGTGCGAAGCGCCCCCAATACCTACCATTCGGAAACATCTGATACACCGCATGCAATGGATTAACGACTGCTGCGCAGCCGAGCGGGAGCAAGCTCCCTCGCCACAGACTAACACCCGCTCTTGCGATCTTTGCGCCCAAGGCAAATATCAAATGTCCATCCCTATATTTTTCCTCACGAGCAAAATGCCGACACTGCGCTCCATCGAATCATCCTCCGGAGTTGCAGCCATGCCCATTGCCTTGCTCGCGCTGACCCTCAGCGCCTTTGCCATCGGGACGACAGAGTTCGTCATCGTTGGCCTGTTACCCACTATTGGCGCCGACCTCGGCGTCAGCCTGCCGTCCGCCGGCCTGCTGGTCAGCCTGTATGCCCTTGGCGTTGCCGTCGGCGCCCCGGTGCTGACCGCCCTCACCGGCAAGGTTCCGCGCAAGTTGCTGCTGTTGTCGCTGATGGTGCTGTTCACCCTCGGCAACCTGCTGGCGTGGCAAGCACCGGGCTACGAGTCGCTGATCCTCGCACGGATCGTCACCGGCCTGGCCCACGGGGTATTTTTCTCGATCGGTTCGACCATCGCCACCAGTCTAGTGCCGAAGGAAAAAGCCGCCAGCGCGATTGCCATCATGTTCACCGGCCTGACCGTAGCACTGGTCACTGGCGTGCCGCTGGGGACCTTCATCGGCCAGCATTTCGGCTGGCGTGAAACCTTCCTCGCCGTTTCGGCACTGGGTGTCATCGCCTTCATCGGCAGCCTGATCTACGTGCCGAAAAATATCGCCCACAGCAAACCCGCGTCGTTCTTGCAGCAATTGCAGGTGCTCAAGCAACCTCGCCTGTTGCTGGTGTATGCGATGACGGCCGTCGGTTACGGCGGCACGTTCACCGCCTTTACCTTCCTCGCGCCAATACTTCAGGACCTCTCCGGCTTCAGCGCCAGCGCCGTCAGCCTAGTGTTGCTGGTCTATGGCATCTCCGTGGCCGTCGGCAATATCTGGGGCGGCAAACTGGCGGACAAACGCGGTCCGATCAGCGCCCTGAAAATCATTTTTGCCCTGCTCGCCGCCGTGTTGTTCGCGCTGACCTTCACGGCCGGCAATCCCTGGCTGGCGCTGGCTACGGTACTGGTCTGGGGTGCCGTGGCATTCGGCAACGTACCGGGATTGCAGGTGTACGTGGTGCGCCAGGCCGAACATCACACGCCCCATGCCGTGGACGTGGCATCCGGCCTGAACATCGCCGCATTCAACCTCGGCATTGCCGGCGGTGCCTGGGGCGGTGGCCTGATCGTCGCCCACATGGGGTTGATCCACACCGCGTGGATCGGTGGCCTGGTAGTGCTGGTGGCGCTGGCATTGACTGCGTGGAGTGGACGTCTTGATCGCCTTGGCCCGGTGTACGCCGAGCCGGCTGAAGGGACCGCGCGCGTTATCGCTGGTCACTGACAAACCCTGGGTAGAGGTGCACCCAAGACCTCTACCGTCCGTACCGGCGCCGAAACTTTCACCGCCACCGCGCAGTCACCCTAAGACAGGGGCAGGCAGACCGGAGGCGACATGGTGGCGATTCATATCGGTATTTCAGGCTGGCGCTACGCGCCCTGGCGGGGAGATTTCTACCCCCGGGGGCTGACCCACAAGCGCGAATTGCAGTTCGCCTCGCGGGCGGTCAACAGCATCGAAATCAATGGATCGTTCTATGCCCTGCAGCGGCCCGAACGTTACGCTCAATGGTACGGCGAAACCCCGTTCGACTTCGTTTTCAGCATCAAGGCCCCACGCTTCATCACCCATATCAAGCGTCTGCGGGATATCCACAAGCCGCTGGCGAATTTTTTTGCTTCCGGGGTTCTGGAACTGAAGGAAAAACTCGGCCCGATCCTCTGGCAATTCCCGCCCAGTTTCAAGTTCGATGCCGAGTTGTTCGAATCCTTTCTCGACCAACTGCCCCATGATACCCAGCAGGCTGCCGCCCTCGCCCGCCAGCACGATGCTCACGTCAACGGCCACGCCAGCCTCAAGGCTTACAAAAAGCAGCCTTTGCATCATGCCGTGGAAATCCGCCATGAAAGCTTTGTCGATCCGCTGTTCGTGCGCTTGCTCAAGCGCTACAACACGGCCCTGGTCATCGCCGACACCGCAGGCAAATGGCCGTACCGCGAAGACATCACCAGCGACTTCGTCTACCTGCGCCTGCATGGTGCCGAGGCACTCTACGCCAGCGGTTACACCCCGCAGGCATTGAAACGCTGGGGCGAACGAATCGAAGCCTGGCACCACGGCCAACAACCGGCTGATCCGCAATTGATCGCGCCCCGGCAGAAGCCAAAGGCGCGCACCTCCCGGGAAGTGTTCTGCTATTTCGATAACGACATCAAAGTCCGTGCCCCCTTCGACGCACGCCACTTGCTGGAGCGTCTTCATCTGGATAAAAACCTCGCCACTGCCCCCGGCGAGCCTGCTGCCGAGGGAGTGTTGCCATGAGCATTCCCGAGCCGGTCGGTGTGACCGACGAACAGACACCCATCAATACGACCGTTAGCCGTTTCACGGTACTGACGGTCAACACCCATAAAGGTTTCACCGCGCTCAACCGGCGTTTCATCCTGCCGGAACTGCGTGAAGCGGTGCGCAGCGTGTCTGCCGATGTGGTGTTTTTGCAGGAAGTCCACGGCACCCACGAGCACCACCCCAAGCGCTACACCAACTGGCCGGCGATGCCGCAATACGAGTTCCTCGCCGACACCCTTTGGCCGCAGTTCGCCTATGGCCGCAACGCGGTGTATCCGGCGGGTGATCACGGCAACGCGCTGTTGTCGAAATTCCAGATCATCCGCCACGACAACCTCGACGTGTCCATCAGCGGTCACGAGAACCGCGGGATCCTGCATTGTGTGTTGCGCCTGCCCGGCGACGGCCAGGAAGTGCATGCCATTTGCGTGCACCTGGGGCTGCGCGAAAGTCACCGCACGGCGCAACTGAAGCTGCTCGCCCAGCGTCTGGACGCCCTGCCCGCCGATGCCCCGGTGATCGTCGCCGGGGACTTCAACGACTGGCGTCAGCGCGCCGATGCGTTGCTCAAACCCTGCGGTCTGCGCGAAGCCTTCGCCGCGCACCACGGCAAACCGGCGCGCAGTTTCCCCGCGCGCCTGCCGGCATTGCGCCTGGACCGCATCTACCTGCGCAACCTCAAGGCCAGCCATCCGCAAGTGCTGACCACCCGTCCCTGGTCGCACCTTTCCGACCACGTACCACTGTCGGTGGAGATCGAGTTATGAGCAGCCAGTCGATGGAAAAAACCACGCTGGATCACATCCCCGCTCCGCCGATCCGTGAGCCGACAGCGGTCGACGTCGAATACGGCTGGCAAGGCAGTAATCGCGTCGAGTTGCTGGAAAACGGCGAAGCGTATTTTCCCCGGGTATTTGACGCCCTGCGCCGGGCGCAAAGTGAAATCCTGCTGGAAACCTTCATTCTGTTCGAGGACAAGGTTGGTAATGAGCTGCAGCAGATCCTGATCGAAGCTGCCCAGCGCGGTGTACGCACCACCGTCAGCCTCGACGGCTTTGGCTGCGGCGAATTGAGTACCGCGTTCCTTACCGCCCTGACCGCCGCCGGCGTGCACCTGCAAATGTTCGATCCGGCACCGAAACGCCTGGGCATCCGCACCAACTGGTTCCGGCGCCTGCACCGCAAGATTGTGGTGGTGGATGGCACCGTCGCATTCGTCGGCGGGATCAATTTCTCTGCCGATCATCTGGCCGATTTCGGTCCCGAGGCCAAACAGGATTACTCCGTGGAGGTGCAAGGTCCGGCCGTGGCCGATATCCATCACTTTGCCCTGCTGCAATGCGGTCGCCCGGCGCACGCCAAATACTGGTGGCAACGCCGCCGGCAGCGGCGTTCGGAGCTGGCCTTCAGCGATCACGATGGCCAGGTGCGTCTGGTGTACCGCGACAACGGGGAACACCAGACCGACATCGAGGAGGTTTACCGACAGGTGTTGCGCCAGGCGCAGCGTCGGGTGGTGATCGCCAACGCCTACTTCTTTCCCGGTTTTCGCTTGCTGCGCGAGATCCGCAACGCGGCCCGTCGAGGCGTGGATGTGCGGTTGATCCTGCAGGGCCAGCCAGACATGCGGGTGGCCAAGCTTGCGGCGCGCATGACCTATGACTACCTGCTCAAATCCGGGGTGAAGATCTACGAATATTGCGACCGCCCGTTACATGGCAAGGTCGCATTGGTGGATGAAGACTGGAGCACCGTCGGCTCCAGCAACCTCGACCCGTTGAGCCTGTCGATGAATCTGGAAGCCAACGTGCTGATCCGCGACCGTGGCTTCAATCGAGTTCTGTTCGATCGCCTGGAAGACCTCAGCGACAACCATTGCAAGGCCATGTCTCACGACATCGCGCCGCGCGGGCGTGTCTGGCACATGACCATAGGTTTTCTGGTGTTTCACTTCCTGCGGCATTTCCCGGCTTGGGCCGGTTGGTTGCCGGCGCACAAGCCTCGCCTGAAACCCATCCCCCCTCCGACCGGGAGCGCTGACCATGAACCGCGCTGAGCCTCACATGGCAACTGACGCCAAAAGCCCGGGCAAGTCGCACTGGAGCCGCTGGAAACGACCGCTGACGATGCTGTTTTTCCTGATGCTGATCGTGTTGTTCACGATGCTCGCCCAGCGCCTCGAGTGGAACGAGGTGTTCGATAACCTGGCCGATTTCAAGGTGCGCACGCTGATCATTGCGTCGGGGCTGACCCTGGTGAGCTTTCTGGTATACGCCTGCTTCGACCTGATCGGCCGCACCTACATCCGCCAGAACCTGACGTGGAAGCAGATACTGCCCGTGGGGATCATCAGCTACGCCTTCAACCTGAACCTGAGCGCCTGGGTCGGCGGCATCGCCATGCGCTACCGGTTGTATTCGCGGCTCGGGGTCAGCAAGAGCAACATCGCGAAGATCCTTGGCCTGAGCCTGGCGACCAATTGGTTCGGCTACATGGTCATTGCCGGCGCCGTGTTCAGCAGCGGGCTGGTGCGCATGCCGCCGGGCTGGAAGCTCAGCAGCAGTGCGCTGCAAGGCGTGGGGGTCTTGTTGTTGCTGTTGAGCGCCGGCTACCTGGCGGCGTGCCAGTTTGCCAAACGTCGGGAGTGGGCGATTCGCGGCATCGAAATCGACCTCCCGTCCCTGCGCATGGCAGTGCTGCAACTGGCCCTCGGGGCGCTGAACTGGTCGCTGATGGCGGCGGTGATCTTCACCTTGCTGCCGAGCAAACTGGACTATCCACTGGTGCTGGGCGTGCTGTTGATCAGCGCCATCGCCGGGGTCATCACCCACATCCCGGCCGGGCTCGGCGTGCTCGAGGCGGTGTTCGTGGCGCTGCTGCAACACGAGGTTTCGCGCGGCAGCCTGGTGGCCGGGCTGCTGGCCTATCGGGCGATTTATTTCATCCTGCCGTTGTTGATTACCCTGGTGATGTACCTGTTGGTGGAGGCCAAGGCCAAGTCGTTGCGGATTGCCAGGAAACCCAAATGATTTGGGGGGGTGTTTGCGGACGCCTTCGCGGGCAAGCCCGCTCCCACAGTTGATCGGTGATGAACACATTCTTTGTGAACACCTGCAGACATTGTGGGAGCGGGCTTGCCCGCGAAGGCGTCCGCAGGCACACCGTAAATCACTGGGATTGAATAATGCTCAACCGCTCCCCGACCACCATCTCGGTGATCCAGTCGACAAGGATCGAGGTGTAGGCCTGCTGGGAAACCGGGTCGCTCAAGGCGTGGTCGGCGCCGTCGATGATGCGGTGGGTCATTGAGTGCGTCTGCTGGCAGGCGGCCCGGTAGCTCATGATCGTCGCGTGGGGCACATAGTCGTCGGTCTCGGACTGCACCAGCAGGACATCCCCGCGAAATTGCGAGCAGGCATGCAAGGCCCGGTTGCCGTCGGCCCGCACCAGGGTGCCTCGGTAATCACGCAGATCCAGCTTGTCCAGGTCGCGTTTCGGCGTGTGCCACTGCTCGTCGCGGTACAGCGCCGGCACCCGCAGCGCCAGCCAGCGCACCGGCCGCAGCGAAGTCAGAATCGAGGCCAGATAACCCCCATAACTGGTACCGACCACGGCAATCGCCGAGGTATCGAGGGCCGGGTGCGCGAGCAAGCGGTCATAGGCTGCCAGCAGGTCGCGCAGATTGTCTTCGCGAGTCACCCGGGACAATGGAATGCCTGTGCCGCCGGTGTGTCCGCGCAGGTCGAAGGTCAGGCATACACAACCCAAGCCGGCGATGCCTTTGGCGCGTTCCAGGTCCCGCTCCTGACTGCCGCCCCAACCGTGCACGAAGAGTACGCCAGGCACTTTCGATTTGGGGCTCAGAAAAGTCCCGCTCATCTGTTCGTTATCGATGTCGATCTGAATGGATTCGCTTCTAGCCGTCATAGGATTGAACCGTTACGTACTTGAGAAGAAAGTCACTGCTTTGCGCCGGCCCGCGGTACACCTCGATGGCATCTGTCGGCAGCGGCTGATCGATGTAGGTTTCCACCGAAGACACACGAATTGCGCGCATTCCCGGATCGTTGACGAAACTCTGCAAAGCCGCCACCTCGGCACTGCTGGCACCGCCCATGCGCCAGGATTGTTCGAGCACGCCGCTGCGCTGTTTGCCGTCGCTATCGATGCCCTGAGCGATGTCGTAGTTGCGCCGTGACGCATAGAAACGCGGATAGGCTTCATCCGCGGCGCTGTCGAACACCTGCGCCTGCTTGATAGCCATCCGCACGTCATCGGCCAGGTCCAGCTTCAGTAAATCGTCATAGCTACCCTGCACCACCAACAGGTTCGAGCCGCCATACACCTCCTCGCCCTCTGCATCCTTGGTCAAGTATTGATCACCGCAGTAACTCAGCACCTTGTCGCCGATGAAACTCTGGCCGACGCTGTGGGTAATCACCTGATCAAGATCCTGTTCCAGCACCACGCCTTCGGTGAAGGTCGCGTCAGCCTCGGGCCTGGCCAGGATTTCATCGAACTCGTCGAGGTTCTGGATCACTTCCTGACCACGTCCGGCGCAAGCGTGTATCGGCTTCAGGCGGATCGGCCCGGTGTACAACAGATGTTCCGCCGCCGGGCGAGCATCCTTCAGGCAGAACACGCTGAGACCGTCGAGTACGACGCTGCGTACCCGCTGGGAAAACAATGGAGCCCAGCCTGCCGGCGCATGGGCATGGTGGTTGAGCAGCCCATGACTGATGGCTTTGGTGCAGATGAAATCATGGTCGACATACCCCCCCCACAAATCCTCCGGCCCCTTGACCCCCAGTTGCCGGGCAGCCGCAGCACCCACCAGCGTCTGGGTCGGCAACAGATAGAGGTCCCGACCGTCGTGCAATTGCGGATCGAAACTGCCGCCGTACTTGAGTCCCATTATCTGCGCCAGCCAGCGCGCCAGCGCACGGTTTGTCTCGACTTCGTGCAGCGGCGCGTCGGCGCGTACCGAATGGGCAACCACCAGTTTCTTGCGGTTTGTTGGGGTCATGCATCCCCCTTCAATCGACGCTTGATGAATGTAGTTGAAGGGGTGCAGGGATCAGGCCAAGGCCCGTTACGGAAAGAGGGGTTTTAAATCAGCCCGTTGCGTACAAAGTGATGGCATGGGGCCTGTTTTATTCTGCACGATACCCTTTGATACTCCGGCATTTTGCACGACTCCAGCCCGCACACCCGACCCTGTGGGAGCGAGCTTGCTCGCGATAGCGGTGTTCCAGACACATCAATGTTGAATGTCATGCCCTCATCGCGAGCAAGCTCGCTCCCACAGGAGATCGGGGGCGATGCGACTACCGTGCAACCGATCCAGGGCTCACCCCAAACCGCATCCGATAATCACTCGGCGCCAGCCCGGTGATTTTCTTGAATGTCGCGCGAAACGCGCCGGGGTCCTGATAACCCACGGTCCAGGCAATATGGTCGATGGTGCCGTTGGTGAATTCGAGCATTTCCCGGGCCTTGCCGACTCGCAGATGCTGGCAGTATTCGGTGGGTTTGAGCCCGGTAGCCGCGCGGAAGCGTCGCAGGAAGGTGCGCTCTTCCAGCCCTGCCTTTTCGGCCATCGCTGCCAGCGATACATCGGTCGCCCCGGTGCTTTGCAACCAGTGCTGCACCTTGAGAATCGCCGCATCGCCATGACTGAGGATCGGCGCAAAATTGCTGCCGCACTCGCTGGCGCTGTCACTGTGTTCCACCACCAGAAAACGCGCGGTACCGGTGGCGATGCTCGGTCCCAGCAGCCGGTTGACCAGGCGCAAACCCAGTTCAGACCAGGCCATCAGCCCGGCGGTGGTGATCAGGTCGCCGTCATCGACAATCGGAGTATCGGCCTTGAGCCGTATCGCCGGATAACGTTCGGCAAAGTTCTTGGCCGAAGTCCAGTGGGTGGTGGCGCTGCGACCGTCGAGCAGACCGCTTTCAGCCAACAGGATCGAGCCCACGCAAACCCCGCCCAGTGTCGCGCCGCCGGCATGTTGCTCGCGCAACCAACGGATCAAGCCCTGTGGCGCCTGGCCCTCGGAAAAACCGGCAATCGATGGCGGGATCAACACGGCCACCAGGGCACGCTCCGGGCCGGGATGGCTGTCGAAGACCCGGTCCGGCGACTGATCACCCTCGACCTGCCAATGGCTGACCCGCAGCAGGGGCAGTTGCGCAGTCTGATGCTCGGCGGCGATCCGGTTCGCCACCCCGAACAAGTCCGTCAAGCCATGCACCGCCGCCATCTGCGCGCCAGGATAGATCAGCACACCGAGCTCGGCGATTGCCCTTTCTGCATCCATTGTCAGTTTTCCCCCTCTTATTGTCGGTGCGGCCAATCCCCGGACCGCCTGCCAGCGCCAATACTTCATTCCACACCCAAACACACTTCGAGGAAACAGTCATGGCCAAGCAAGCGCTCATCGTAGTCGATATCCAGAACGACTACTTCCCCCAAGGCAAGTGGCCACTGGTCGGCGCCGATGCCGCCGCCGACAACGCCGTCCGCCTGATCAAGGCCTTCCGTGATGCCGGTGATCCGGTGGTGCATATCCGCCACGAATTCACCTCCGCAGAGGCGCCGTTCTTCACCCCGAACTCCGAAGGCGCGAAGCTGCACCCCAAAGTGATCAACCGTGCAGACGAACCGGTGGTGCTCAAGCACTTCGTCAACTCGTTCCGCGAAACCGAGCTGAAATCGATCCTCGACGAGCAAGGCATCAAGGAACTGGTGATCGTGGGCAGCATGAGCCACATGTGCGTCGACGGCATCACCCGTGCGGCGGCGGACTTCGGCTACACGGTGACCGTGATCCACGACGCCTGCGCCACTCGCGACCTGGAATTCAATGGCGTGACGGTGCCGGCGGCCCAGGTTCATGCGGCGTTCATGGCGTCCCTGGCATTTGCGTATGCCAGCGTGGTGTCGGCCGACGAGTTCCTGATAGGAAGCCAAAAGGTGTAAACCTCATTCAGGACGAGACAGCAAAAATGAAAAAGCCCATGGCCTCACATGCCATGGGCATTTTATTGCCAGTGAGTCTGGACGATCTGCATCGAACGCAATACCGCCAGAACCCTGGAAAGTCATGCCAAAGCCAACAATCACTCCACTCCCTACGCATACGCCGGGGATGTTGCTTTCACCCATGCCACTTTCTGGATAACTCACTGGAAGCCTGAACAATGAACAGCATGAATATCAGCACTGACAGCCTGTCGAAAAAAACATCCCTCGGACTCACCACCATGGCGATCGGGACCTACGGCATTTACTTTGCCCTTGCCGTTATCTACTTCTGGTTCGGCGGAATGAAATTTACTCACTATGAAGCAGAGGGACTGGTGCCTCTGGTGAGCAACAGCCCTTTCCTGGGTTGGGTCTATGACCTTATCAGTGTCGATCTGTTTTCCAGTTTGCTCGGTGTCCTGGAGATTTCCATCGGTGTACTGATTGCAGGCCGCCTGCTGTCACCAAAGCTTTCCTTGATCGGAGGTGCCTTGTCTGCCGGGTTATTCTTCACCACCTTGAGCTTTATGTTCTCGACGCCCGGAGTGATTGAGCCAGGCCTTGGTTTCCCAGCCATTACGGTCGCGCCAGGCCAGTTCCTGCTCAAGGACATCGGCTTGCTTGCCGCCTCCCTGTTCGTGGCGGGCCATTCGCTGACCAGACTGGAAACTCCTTGAGCTGACAACCTCATCCGCCGATGGCCTGAATCAGCTCAATGCATTCAGGTCATCGTCATCCTCAGCCAGTACGCCGCCCTCAGCCGCCAGGGACTTCATCCAGTCCCGTGGACTGCAGCCGGTCTTGCGGCGAAACGCACGGGCAAGCGCCGACGGACTTTCATAGCCCACCTCATCGGCGATCAGCGTAATCGGCCGCCCCTCCCGCAGGCGCTTCTGCGCCAGGCTGATACGCCAGCTCAAAAGATAATCCAGCGGTGTTTGCCCCAGAACCGCGCGAAAATGCACCGCATAAGCGGCGCGGGACATGTTCGATTCATTCGCCAACTCGGCCACTGACCAGGCCCGCTGAGGTTGGTTGTGCATCTGAATCAACGAGCGCGACAGCCGCACGTCGGCCAACCCGGCCATCATTCCAGTGCTCAACTGCTGGTGGTCAAGCAAATGCCGGAGCAGCAGGATGATCAACAGTTCGAACAAACGATCAAGCACCGCCTCCCTGCCACAATGCCCGGCGCCAGCTTCACCGAACAGCCATCTCAGGGTGTCGGCCAGCAACGGCAGCTCATCCAGAGGCAATATCAGAAGATCGGGGAGCGAAGCAGATATCGGATTACTGGCGCCGCCATCGAACAGCATCGACGCGCATAACAGCTGAGCACCTTCAGTGTCACTGGCGATGAGCTGATGTCGGTTGGGGCGCGGCAGGAAAATCAGGCTGGGGCGAGTGAGCAACAACTCACTCCTCCCCAGGCCTTTCAACGTGACAGAGCCGGCCTGCAACAGGTGAATATGGCCGCGCTGGTCGGCGCCATCGTAGGACGCCACGCCGCAAAGCTTGCCGCTGTAAAACAGGTGCGCGCGCACTCCGAACTGTGACAACAACGTAGACAGGCGATCCATAGGGCAACTCTGCACAGGGTCTGGACCCATAGCAGAGTATCACTGCGCGCTGACGGCTGGACGGTCCTCGATCCCGGCGAGGAATGCCTTGGTAAAAATGCAAAAAAGCCCGGCATCCATAGGGAGGCCGGGCTTTTTCAGGTTCTATTCTTCGCTGAAAGAATCAGAACGGGATATCGTCATCAAAGCTGTCGAAATCCGGAGCCGGTTGAGGAGCCGCCTGCTGTGGAGCCGGGCGCGACTGCTGCGGCGCCGACTGCTGTGGACGCGGAGCCTGCTGGCGCGGAGCGGATTGCTGGTAGTTGTTACCGCCGCCCTGGCCCTGCTGGTCGCCCTGTGGACGGCCACCCAGCAGTTGCATGGTGCCTTGCATGTCGACCACGATTTCGGTGGTGTAACGCTTGATACCGTCTTTTTCCCACTCGCGGGTCTGCAGCTTGCCTTCGATGTACACCTGCGAACCTTTACGCAGGTATTCGCCGGCGATTTCCGCCACTTTGCCGAACATCGACACACGGTGCCATTCGGTCTTTTCGACTTTCTGACCGGTTTGCTTGTCGGTCCACTGTTCGCTGGTCGCCAGACTCAGGTTGGTCACGGCGTTACCGTTAGGCAAGTAGCGAACTTCGGGATCCTGGCCGCAAGTGCCGACCAATATGACTTTGTTAACCCCACGGGCCATAACGTTCTCCTAGGCTACGCACGCTGCCCCGGCCGGGTTGTTCACCAGGCGCTCAAGGGTGGTGCGATCCAATAGTTCGGTGTCCAGTTTGATGTAAATCGCCGCCTCTTCCGCGACGATGACTGCATCTGTTACCCCTACGACCGCCTTCAGGCGCTCGACCAGACCCGCTTCGCGGATCGCCTCGGGCGACAACGGCAAGCGCAGGCTTGTGACGTAGGGAGGTTCGCGCATGGTAACAGCAAAGGCCAGCCAGAGGGCAGCCAGACCGGCGCATCCGAGGAACACAACCGACAGACCGCCATGCTGGAACAGCCAGCCACCGAGGATTCCCCCCAGTGCCGAGCCGAGGAACTGGCTGGTGGAATAAACCCCCATCGCCGTGCCCTTGCCGCCTGCCGGTGAAACCTTGCTGATCAGCGACGGCAATGAAGCCTCCAGCAGATTGAACGCAGTGAAGAACACCACCGTACCGATCACCAGAGACCGCAAGCTGTCGCCGAACTGCCAGAAGAATAGCTCAGTGAGCATCAACGTCACGACGGCGCCGAGTAAAACACGTTTCATTTTGCGTTTTTTCTCGCCGTAGATAATGAACGGGATCATGGCGAAGAAAGAAATCAGCAGCGCGGTCAGGTACACCCACCAGTGCTGCTCTTTGGGCAGCCCGGCTTTCTCGACCAGCGCCAGGGGCAAGGCGACGAAGCTGGACATCAACATCGCGTGCAAGACAAAAATGCCCAGGTCCAGGCGCAGCAGGTCCGGATGCTTGAGGGTCGGGATCAACGCCTGGCGCGCGACACCGGACTCACGGTGCTGCAACGGACCGGTGGAGCGCGGCACCATGAACATCACGATCACGATGCCGAACAGCGCCATGCCGCCGGTGGCAAGGAACAGCCCGGACAGCCCGAACGCACGGGTCAACAGCGGGCCGACGACCATGGCCACCGCAAACGACAGGCCGATGGTCATGCCGATCATGGCCATGGCCTTGGTCCGGTGCTGCTCGCGGGTCAGGTCGGACAGCAAGGCCATGACCGCGGCGGAAATCGCCCCGGCACCCTGCAGGATTCGCCCGGCGATCACGCCCCAGATCGAATCGGCATTGGCGGCCAGCAGACTGCCGAGGGCAAAGACGATCAAGCCCAGGTAAATCACCGGGCGACGGCCGATGCGGTCGGAAATGAACCCGAAAGGAATCTGGAAAACTGCCTGGGTCAGGCCATAAGCACCAATCGCCAGACCGATCAGGGCCGGCGTGGCTCCGGCCAGATCCATCCCATAGGTTGCCAGTACCGGCAACACCATGAACATGCCAAGCATACGGAAGGCGAACACCAGGGCCAGACCGCTTGCCGCGCGGGTCTCGCTGCCACTCATGCGCTCGCTGTGGGGATCGTGCATGGAAAAACCTCATGTGAACCGGCGGCGATTCTACCAGTCCCATCGATTGGCGGGGTATATCGCGACGCTTTGACGCGCATTGCTGACACACTCTTCATGTATGACAGTAGCCCACCCGTTTGATAGTGTGCATCCATCCAGTATTTGGCCGTATACTCTTACGTTTTCGACGCCCGCCGAGCGAGGCCACCTTGGACAAGATCCTGATTCGTGGGGCTCGAACCCACAACCTGAAGAACATCGACCTGACCCTGCCACGGGACAAGCTGATCGTCATCACCGGCCTGTCCGGCTCCGGCAAGTCGTCCCTGGCTTTCGACACCCTGTACGCCGAAGGCCAGCGCCGCTACGTCGAATCGCTGTCGGCTTATGCCCGGCAGTTCCTGTCGATGATGGAAAAACCTGACGTCGACACCATCGAAGGCCTGTCGCCGGCGATCTCCATCGAACAGAAGTCGACCTCGCACAACCCGCGTTCGACGGTCGGCACCATTACCGAAATCTACGATTACCTGCGCCTGCTGTATGCACGCGTGGGCATTCCCCGTTGCCCGGACCACGACATTCCGCTGGAAGCGCAGACCGTCAGCCAGATGGTCGACCTGGTCCTCGCCGAACCGGAGGGCAGCAAACTGATGCTGTTGGCCCCGGTCATCCGCGAGCGCAAAGGCGAGCACCTGTCGGTTTTCGAAGAACTGCGCGCACAGGGTTTTGTCCGCGCCCGAATCAACGGCAAGCTTTACGAGCTGGACGAAGCACCCAAGCTCGACAAGCAGAAAAAACACACCATTGATGTCGTGGTCGACCGCTTCAAGGTTCGCGCCGACCTGCAACAACGCCTGGCCGAATCCTTCGAAACCGCGTTGAAACTGGCAGACGGCATCGCCCTGGTAGCGCCGATGGACGACGAGCCGGGTGAGGAGATGATCTTCTCTGCACGCTTCGCCTGCCCGATCTGCGGCCACGCCATCAGCGAGCTGGAACCCAAGCTGTTCTCCTTCAACAACCCGGCCGGCGCCTGCCCGACCTGTGATGGTCTGGGGGTAAAGCAGTTCTTCGACATCAAGCGCCTGGTCAACGGCGAACTGACCCTGGCCGAAGGGGCGATTCGTGGCTGGGACCGGCGTAACGTCTATTACTTCCAGATGCTCGGCTCGCTGGCCTCGCACTACAAGTTCAGTCTGGAAGTACCGTTCAACGAACTGCCCGCCGACCAGCAGAAATTCATCCTGCACGGCAGCGGTTCGCAAAACGTCGACTTCAAATACCTGAACGACCGTGGCGACATCGTCAAACGCTCGCACCCGTTCGAAGGCATCGTGCCGAACCTGGAGCGCCGTTACCGCGAAACCGAATCGGCATCGGTGCGCGAGGAGCTGGCCAAGTTCCTCAGTACCCAGTCATGCCCGGACTGCCGCGGCACCCGCCTGCGCCGTGAGGCGCGGCACGTGTGGGTCGGCGAGAAAACCCTGCCGGCGGTGACCAACCTGCCGATCGGCGATGCGTCCGACTATTTTGGCGGGCTCAAGCTCACCGGTCGCCGTGGCGAAATTGCCGACAAGATCCTCAAGGAAATCCGCGAACGCCTGCAGTTCCTGGTCAACGTCGGCCTAGACTATCTGTCGCTGGATCGCAGTGCCGACACCTTGTCCGGTGGCGAGGCCCAGCGTATTCGTCTGGCCAGCCAGATTGGCGCCGGGCTGGTGGGTGTCCTGTACATCCTCGACGAACCGTCCATCGGCCTGCATCAGCGCGATAACGACCGGCTGCTGGGCACGCTCAAGCACCTGCGCGATATCGGCAACACGGTGATCGTGGTCGAGCACGACGAAGACGCGATCCGCCTGGCCGACTACGTGGTGGACATCGGCCCGGGCGCCGGCGTGCACGGCGGACATATCGTCGCCGAAGGCACACCGGCCGAGGTCATGGCACACCCGGACTCGCTGACGGGCAAATACCTGTCGGGCCGGGTGAAAATCGAAGTCCCGGCCAAACGTACGCCGCGCAACAAGAAGCTGACGCTGGCGCTCAAGGGCGCGCGTGGCAACAACCTGCGCAATGTCGACCTGGAGATTCCGATCGGCCTGCTGACCTGTGTCACCGGCGTATCCGGCTCGGGTAAATCGACGCTGATCAACAACACGCTGTTCCCCTTGAGCGCCACGGCGTTGAACGGCGCAACAACACTTGAGGCAGCCGTCCACGACAGCATCAAGGGCCTGGAGCACCTGGACAAGGTGGTTGATATCGACCAGAGCCCGATCGGTCGCACACCGCGTTCCAACCCGGCGACCTACACCGGATTGTTCACACCGATCCGCGAGTTGTTCGCCGGCGTGCCGGAGTCCCGCTCCCGTGGCTACGGCCCGGGGCGCTTCTCCTTCAACGTCAAGGGCGGGCGTTGCGAAGCCTGCCAGGGCGACGGCCTGATCAAGGTCGAGATGCACTTCCTGCCGGACATCTACGTGCCGTGCGACGTGTGCAAGAGCAAGCGCTACAACCGTGAAACCCTGGAGATCAAGTACAAGGGCAAGAGCATCCACGAAACCCTCGAGATGACCATCGAGGAAGCGCGGGTGTTCTTCGATGCCGTACCGGCCTTGGCGCGCAAGCTGCAAACGTTGATGGATGTCGGCCTGTCGTACATCAAGCTGGGGCAATCGGCGACCACGCTCTCCGGAGGTGAAGCCCAGCGGGTGAAACTGTCCCGCGAATTGTCCAAGCGTGATACCGGCAAGACGCTGTACATCCTCGATGAACCGACCACAGGGCTGCACTTCGCGGATATCCAGCAACTGCTGGACGTGCTGCATCGCCTGCGCGACCACGGCAACACCGTGGTGGTCATCGAGCACAACCTGGACGTGATCAAGACCGCCGACTGGCTGGTGGACCTCGGTCCTGAGGGTGGTTCCAAGGGCGGCCAGATCATCGCCGTCGGCACACCGGAGGAAGTGTCAGAGATGAAGCAGTCTCACACCGGCTACTACCTCAAGCCGCTGCTGGAGCGTGACCGGGCTTAACCGGACGCCATGAAAAAGCCCCTGTCACTTCATCGGTGACAGGGGCTTTTTTGTATTCGCTGAATCAGGCGTGGGATTGCAGGTAGTTCTCAAGCCCGATCAACTTGATCAGACCCAGCTGCTTCTCTAGCCAGTAAGTGTGATCTTCTTCGGTGTCATGCAATTGAACCCGCAGCATTTCGCGGCTGACGTAGTCCTTGTGCTGCTCGCAGAGTTTGATGCCCTTGCACAGCGCAGCCCGCACCTTGTATTCCAGGCGCAAATCCGCTTCGAGCATCTCGGTCACCGTGGTGCCGACATCGAGATCGTCCGGCCGCATGCGCGGAGTGCCCTCAAGCATCAGAATCCGGCGCATCAAGGCATCAGCGTGCCCTGCTTCCTCTTCCATCTCGTGGTTGATTCGTTCGTAGAGCTTGGTGAAACCCCAGTCCTCATACATCCGCGAGTGGACGAAATATTGATCACGCGCGGCCAGTTCGCCGGTCAGCAACGTGTTGAGGTAATCGATCACATCTGGGTGGCCTTGCATCGCCCTACATCTCCCTGCCTGAAAGTTGTAGTTTGAACCAACATGCCCGTATCGTCACTCGCAAGACGCAATAAAAGCGAAGATATTCTGAGAAAACCAGCTGAAATAACGCAAAAACCGCCCAAACAAGGGCGGTTCTGCTTCTCATTTAGACTTCGTTAAGCTGTACGTTGAGCAGCTTTGCGATTGCTTCTCCATACGCCGGGTCAGCCTTGTAGAAATGTTGCAGCTGGCGATCAACCACATCACTCGACACCCCCGCCATCGCACCGGCGATGTTGCTGACCAGCAGTGATTTCTGCTGTTCAGACATCAAGCGGAACAACGCGCCGGCGTGACTGTAGTAATCCGTGTCTTCGCGGTGGTCGTAACGATCGGCCGCACCGCTGAGTGCCAACGCGGGCTCTGCGTAACGAGGTGCCTGCTTCGGTGACTCGACGTAGCTATTGGGCTCGTAGTTCGGCGCCGCACCGCCATTGCTGCCAAAGGCCATCGAGCCGTCGCGCTGATAGGTGTTGACCGGACTGCGCGGAGCGTTGACTGGCAACTGTTGGTGGTTGGTGCCGACACGGTAGCGGTGAGCATCCGCGTAGGCGAACACCCGCCCTTGCAGCATACGATCCGGCGACAGACCAACACCTGGCACCATATTGCTGGGACCGAACGCCGCTTGCTCGACTTCCGCGAAGTAGTTCTGCGGATTGCGATTGAGCTCCAGCTCTCCGACTTCAATCAGTGGAAACTCTTTCTGCGACCAGGTTTTGGTGACATCAAACGGGTTCTCGTAGTGCGCGGCTGCCTGAGCCTCGCTCATGATCTGAATGCACACGCGCCACTTCGGGAAATCACCCTGCTCGATGGCATTGAACAAGTCGCGCTGGGCGTAATCCGGATCAGTGCCCGCCAGGCGCGCAGCCTCGGCAGGAGCAAGGTTCTTGATCCCCTGTTTGGTCTTGTAGTGCCACTTCACCCAGTGGCGCTCGCCTTGAGCGTTGATGAGGCTGTACGTGTGGCTGCCGAAGCCGTGCATGTGACGGTATCCGTCAGGGATACCCCGGTCGGAAAACAGGATGGTGACCTGGTGCATCGCCTCGGGCGAATGCGACCAGAAGTCCCACATCGCCTGGGCACTCTTCAGGTTGCTTTGCGGCAAACGCTTCTGGGTGTGAATGAAGTCCGGAAACTTCAGTGGATCGCGAATGAAGAACACGGGAGTGTTGTTACCGACGATGTCCCAGTTGCCTTCCTCGGTGTAAAACTTCAAGGCAAACCCGCGTGGATCACGCTCGGTATCCGCCGAACCACGCTCACCGCCCACGGTGGAAAACCGCAGGAAAGTCGGGGTTTGCTTGCCGACTGCCTCAAACAGCTTTGCGCTGGTGTATTGAGTGATATCGCGCGTCACGGTGAACGTACCGTAGGCACCCGAGCCTTTGGCGTGCACACGGCGCTCAGGGATGTTTTCACGGTTGAAGTGGGCAAGCTTCTCGATCAGATGAAAGTCGTCGAGCAGCAGCGGGCCACGAGGGCCGGCGGAACGGGAATTCTGGTTATCGGCAACAGGAGCGCCACTGGCGGTGGTAAGCGTTTTGTTCTGGCTCATGCGATCTTCCTTCCTCTGTCGGTCTTGAACTGCCGGCTATCGGCTGAGAAGGAGTATTGATCATCAATGTTACACCTACAAATTCATTAACTTGCAGGCATCGATAGAAAATAACTAATGATCAGCCCCCGACCGATAATATGACAAGGGGAAGGATTCAAGGATTATACGAAGGTACATTTCTTACAGGCACAAAAAACCGGGCACTAGGCCCGGTTCTTTGTTTCAGACTGACGTCTTACTCGGCAGATACAGCTTCGCCAGCAGTAGCACGATCAACCAACTCGACGTACGCCATAGGCGCGTTGTCGCCAGCGCGGAAACCGCACTTGAGGATGCGCAGGTAGCCACCCTCACGGGTAGCGTAACGCTTGCCCAGGTCGTTGAAGAGCTTACCAACGATAGCTTTCGAACGAGTACGGTCGAAAGCCAGACGACGGTTAGCAACGCTGTCTGTCTTGGCCAGAGTGATCAGCGGCTCGGCAACGCGGCGCAGTTCTTTGGCTTTTGGCAGAGTCGTTTTGATCAGCTCGTGCTCGAACAGCGACACCGCCATGTTTTGGAACATGGCCTTGCGGTGCGAGCTGGTGCGGCTCAGGTGACGACCACTTTTACGATGACGCATGGTTCATTCCTTACCAAACACTACGTTCGGTGATTACGACGATCAGGCAGTCGCCTTGTCGTCCTTCTTAAGACTTGCAGGCGGCCAGTTGTCGAGGCGCATGCCGAGGGACAGACCGCGGGAGGCCAGAACGTCCTTGATTTCAGTCAAGGATTTCTTGCCCAGGTTCGGAGTCTTCAACAGTTCCACTTCGGTACGCTGAATCAGGTCACCGATGTAGTAAATGTTTTCCGCCTTAAGGCAGTTAGCCGAACGTACAGTCAGTTCCAGATCGTCAACCGGGCGAAGCAGGATCGGATCGATCTCGTCTTCCTGCTCGACAACCACTGGCTCACTGTCACCCTTGAGGTCGACGAACGCAGCCAACTGCTGTTGCAGGATGGTTGCAGCGCGGCGAATAGCCTCTTCAGGATCCAGAGTACCGTTGGTTTCCAGATCAATAACCAGCTTGTCCAGGTTAGTACGCTGCTCGACACGGGCGTTTTCCACCACGTATGCGATACGGCGAACCGGGCTGAACGAAGAGTCAAGCTGCAAGCGACCGATGCTGCGGCTTTCGTCTTCATCGCTCTGACGCGAGTCTGCCGGTTCATAACCACGACCACGAGCTACTACGAGCTTCATGTTCAGGGCGCCGTTAGACGCCAGGTTAGCGATTACGTGATCGGGATTAACGATCTCGACATCATGATCCAGCTGAATATCGGCAGCGGTAACCACCCCCGAACCCTTCTTCGACAAGGTCAGCGTAACTTCGTCACGACCGTGCAGCTTGATAGCCAGACCTTTAAGGTTCAACAGGATTTCAATTACGTCTTCCTGTACACCTTCGATGGCGCTGTACTCGTGGAGCACACCGTCAATCTCGGCCTCGACTACTGCACAGCCGGGCATTGAGGACAACAGGATGCGGCGCAGCGCGTTGCCCAGGGTATGGCCGAAACCACGCTCGAGAGGCTCGAGAGTGATCTTGGCGCGGGTTGGACTGACAACCTGCACATCAATGTGGCGGGGTGTCAGGAACTCATTTACCGAAATCTGCATGGATGCACCTATTTTCTAGCCCTTACTTGGAGTAGAGCTCGACAATCAGGCTTTCGTTGATGTCGGCGGACAGATCACTGCGAGCTGGAACGTTCTTGAAAACGCCCGACTTCTTCTCAGTGTCTACTTCTACCCATTCTACGCGGCCACGTTGGGCACACAGATCGAGAGCTTGGACAATGCGAAGTTGATTTTTTGCTTTCTCGCGAACAGCAACCACGTCACCAGCACGAACCTGGTAGGACGGAACGTTAACGGTCTGACCGTTTACGCTGATCGACTTGTGCGATACCAGCTGACGGGATTCGGCACGAGTCGAACCAAAGCCCATACGGTATACAACGTTGTCCAGACGGCATTCGAGCAGTTGCAGCAGGTTCTCACCGGTTGCACCTTTCTTGCCAGCAGCTTCTTTGTAGTAGCCGCTGAATTGACGCTCGAGAACGCCGTAGATACGACGGACCTTCTGCTTTTCACGCAGTTGGGTGCCGTAGTCGGACTGGCGACCGCGGCGTTGGCCGTGGATACCAGGTGCTGCTTCAATGTTGCACTTCGATTCGATCGCGCGCACGCCGCTCTTCAGGAAGAGATCGGTGCCTTCGCGACGAGCGAGTTTGCATTTTGGACCAATGTAACGAGCCATTCTTTACAATCTCCTGGATTACACGCGGCGCTTCTTCGGCGGACGGCACCCGTTGTGCGGGATTGGCGTCACGTCGGTGATGCTGGCGATCTTGTAGCCACAGCCGTTCAAAGCGCGGACTGCGGATTCACGACCTGGACCTGGACCTTTGACGTTGACGTCGAGGTTTTTCAGGCCGTATTCCAGCGCAGCTTGACCAGCACGTTCAGCAGCTACCTGAGCAGCAAACGGGGTGGACTTGCGGGAACCGCGGAAACCCGAACCACCGGAGGTAGCCCAGGAAAGAGCGTTACCTTGACGGTCGGTGATGGTCACGATGGTGTTGTTAAAAGATGCATGGATGTGGGCGATGCCATCAACCACTGTCTTTTTAACTTTTTTACGAGGACGAGCAGCAGGTTTTGCCATGATTAAATTCCTGTCGATTCGCTGGGGCGATTACTTGCGGATCGGCTTACGCGGACCTTTACGGGTACGCGCGTTGGTCTTGGTACGCTGACCGCGCACTGGAAGACCGCGACGATGACGCAGACCGCGATAGCAACCGAGGTCCATCAAGCGCTTGATTTTCATGTTGATTTCGCGACGCAGGTCACCTTCAGTGGTGAACTTCGCCACTTCGCCACGCAGCTGTTCAATCTGCTCGTCGCTCAGATCTTTGATCTTTGCTGCTGGGTTTACCCCAGTCTCTGCACAAATTTTCTGTGCAGTAGTGCGACCAACACCATAGATGTAGGTCAGCGAGATAACAGTATGCTTGTTATCTGGAATGTTAACGCCTGCAATACGGGCCATTCAGTGGGACTCCAATTGACAGCTACCTACGCCCCGGAAGCCAAGAAATAGGGCGCGAGATAATATCGCTGTAATAACAAATAATCAACCCGGCAGCGCACTAGCTGCCGGGCTTGAAGCACAATCACACTCAGCCTTGGCGCTGTTTGTGACGCGGTTCCGCGCTGCAAATTACTCGAACAACACCTTCGCGGCGAATAATCTTGCAGTTACGGCACAGCTTTTTCACCGATGCACGAACTTTCATCACCAACTCCTCGAACCTTATGGGTCAGCGCAGCATGCCGCTGCCGTAACCCTTCAGGTTGGCTTTCTTCATCAGGGATTCGTACTGGTGCGAAACGAGGTGCGATTGTACTTGGGACATGAAGTCCATCACAACCACGACGACGATCAGCAACGAGGTCCCGCCAAGGTAGAACGGTACGTTGGCTGCAACCACCAGGAACTGGGGCAACAGGCAGACGGCCGTCATGTAAAGAGCACCGAACATGGTCAAGCGAGTCAGAACGCCATCAATGTAGCGCGCAGACTGCTCACCTGGACGGATGCCCGGAATAAAGGCACCGGACTTCTTCAGGTTTTCCGCTACGTCTTTCGGATTGAACATCAACGCCGTATAGAAGAAGCAGAAGAAAATAATCCCTGCACTAAACAGCAGAATATTCAACGGCTGACCAGGAGCGATCGACTGCGAGATGTCCTGCAACCAGCCCATACCTTCAGACTGACCGAACCAGGCACCCAACGAAGCCGGGAACAGCAAAATGCTGCTCGCGAAAATAGCCGGAATAACACCGGCCATGTTCACCTTCAGCGGCAAGTGGCTGGTCTGCGCAGCGAAGACCTTGCGGCCCTGCTGACGCTTGGCGTAGTGAACAGCAATACGACGCTGACCACGCTCAATGAACACCACGAAACCGATAATCGCTACTGCCAGCAAACCGATGGCAACCAGGGCGAAGATGTTGATATCACCCTGACGCGCAGACTCGAAAGACTGCCCGATCGCTCTCGGAAGACCGGCGACGATACCTGCGAAGATCAACATCGAGATACCGTTGCCTACACCACGCTCAGTGATCTGCTCACCCAGCCACATCATGAACATCGCGCCTGCCACAAATGTGGTTACCGCAACGAAATGAAAGCTGAAGTCAGCAGTGAACGAAACGCCCTGCCCCGCCAGACCAATGGACATGCCAATGGCCTGGACGAGAGCGAGGACGACAGTGCCGTAGCGGGTGTACTGGCTAATCTTGCGACGGCCAGCTTCACCTTCCTTCTTCAACTGCTCCAGCTGCGGGCTGACGGCGGTCATCAGTTGCATGATGATCGATGCCGAGATGTACGGCATGATCCCCAGTGCAAAGATACTCATCCGTTCCAGCGCGCCGCCGGAAAACATGTTGAACAAGCTAAGAATGGTCCCCTCATTCTGTCGAAACAGGTCCGCGAGTCGGTCCGGGTTGATACCTGGAACCGGGATGTGTGCGCCTATTCGGTAGACGATAATCGCCAGGAACAGAAAACGCAGACGAGCCCAGAGTTCAGACATACCGCCTTTGCCGAGCGCAGAGAGAGCACCTTGCTTAGCCATTTATTCCTCGAACTTGCCGCCAGCTGCTTCGATAGCCGCACGCGCACCTTTGGTGGCGCCGATTCCCTTGCCGATAGTGACAGCGCGAGTCACTTCACCGGACAGCATGATTTTCACACGCTGTACGTTGACGTTGATCACGTTGGCATCTTTCAGGGACTGCACGGTGACGATGTCGCCTTCCACTTTGGCCAGCTCGGACAGACGCACTTCTGCGCGATCCATGGCTTTCAGGGAAACGAAACCGAACTTCGGCAGGCGACGATGCAGCGGCTGTTGACCGCCTTCAAAGCCTGGAGCAATGGTGCCACCGGAGCGAGAGGTCTGACCTTTGTGACCACGGCCACCAGTCTTACCCAAACCGCTACCGATACCACGGCCCGGACGATGCTTTTCGCGACGGGAACCCGGCGCTGGACTCAGATCATTGAGTTTCATCGATTAACCCTCGACACGCAGCATGTAGTAAGCCTTGTTGATCATCCCGCGATTCTCGGGAGTATCCTGGACTTCTACAGTGTGACCGATGCGACGCAGACCCAGACCCTTAACGCACAGTTTGTGGTTAGGGATGCGGCCGGTCATGCTTTTGATCAGCGTAACTTTAACGGTAGCCATGATCAGAAGATCTCCTTGACGCTTTTGCCACGCTTGGCGGCAATGGATTCAGGAGACTGCATTGCTTTCAAACCCTTGAAAGTGGCGTGAACCACGTTTACCGGGTTAGTCGAGCCGTAGCACTTGGCCAGAACGTTCTGAACGCCAGCAACTTCGAGGACAGCACGCATAGCGCCGCCAGCGATGATACCGGTACCTTCAGAAGCAGGCTGCATGTACACCTTCGAAGCGCCGTGAGCGGACTTCATGGCGTACTGCAGGGTGGTGCCGTTCAGATCAACCTGGATCATGTTGCGGCGAGCAGCTTCCATTGCCTTCTGGATCGCAGCAGGCACTTCACGCGACTTGCCACGGCCGAAGCCAACACGGCCTTTACCATCACCAACCACGGTCAACGCGGTGAAAGTGAAGATACGGCCGCCTTTAACGGTTTTGGCTACGCGGTTAACTTGAACCAGCTTCTCGATGTAGCCTTCGTCGCGCTTTTGGTCGTTATTTGACATAACTTAGAACTCCAGCCCAGCTTCACGAGCAGCATCAGCCAGCGCTTTAACGCGGCCGTGGTACTTGAAGCCAGAGCGGTCGAAAGCCACCTGCGAGACGCCAGCGGCCTTAGCACGCGTAGCGACCAGCTGGCCAACCTTAGTGGCCGCGTCGATGTTGCCAGTGGCACCATCACGCAGTTCTTTATCCAAAGTCGAGGCGCTTGCCAGGACTTTGTTGCCGTCGGCCGAAATGACCTGGGCGTAGATGTGCTGCGAAGAGCGGAACACGCAGAGACGCACGACTTCGAGTTCGTGCATTTTCAGGCGTGCTTTGCGAGCGCGACGCAGTCGAGTAACTTTTTTGTCGGTCATTTGCTATGCCCTACTTCTTCTTGGCTTCTTTACGACGGACGACTTCGTCCGCGTAGCGCACACCTTTGCCTTTGTACGGCTCTGGTGGACGGAAGTCGCGGATCTCGGCGGCCACTTGACCTACCAGCTGCTTGTCGATGCCCTTGATCAGGATATCGGTCTGGCTAGGAGTCTCAGCGGTGATGCCTTCCGGCAGTTCGTAATCCACTGGGTGCGAGAAGCCAAGAGCCAGGTTCAGCACTGTGCCTTTTGCTTGCGCTTTGTAACCAACACCGACCAGCTGGAGCTTGCGCTCGAAGCCTTGGCTTACGCCTTGGACCATGTTGTTTACCAACGCACGAGTGGTACCAGCCATTGCGCGAGTCTGTTGATCGCCATTGCGAGCAGCGAAACGCAGCTCACCAGCTTCTTCAACGATCTCAACGGACGAATGGATGTTCAGTTCGAGAGTGCCCTTGGCACCCTTCACCGAAAGCTGTTGGCCTGCGAATTTTACTTCGACACCGGCTGGCAGCTTAACGGGGTTCTTAGCGACGCGAGACATGCTTATCCCCCCTTAGAACACAGTGCAAAGAACTTCGCCGCCGACACCGGCAGCGCGCGCAGCACGATCAGTCATCACACCCTTGTTGGTGGAGACGATAGACACACCGAGACCGCCACGAACTTTTGGCAGATCATCGACGGACTTGTACTGACGCAGGCCTGGACGGCTAACGCGCTTCACTTCTTCGATAACCGGACGGCCTTCGAAGTACTTCAGCTCGATGGACAGCAGTGGCTTGATTTCGCTGCTGATCTGATAACCCGCAATGTAACCTTCGTCCTTCAGGACTTTGGCAACAGCTACCTTCAACGTGGAAGATGGCATGCTTACGACGGACTTTTCAGCCATCTGGGCATTACGGATACGAGTTAGCATGTCCGCTAACGGGTCCTGCATACTCATGGGCTAGACGCTCCTAATACAAAAAAATTAGCCTTGCGGCTATTACGTGTCGCCGAGAATCTCCGGGCATGAAAAACACGGGCTCAGGCGAGCCGGGTATTCTAGACACACCCCAGAAATGAATCAAGCCCCAAAAGGGGCTTGATCCAGATTCAAGGCCACCGGTGGTCAGGATCTTGCGATCCTGGACACCGAGACTTTGACAGTACTTACCAGCTGGCTTTAACCAGACCCGGTACGTCACCACGCATGGCAGCTTCACGCAGCTTGTTACGGCCGAGGCCGAACTTGCGGTAAACACCGTGTGGACGACCGGTCAGGCGGCAGCGGTTACGCATGCGCGAGGCGCTTGCGTCACGTGGCTGCTTCTGCAGGGCTACTGTAGCTTCCCAACGCGCTTCTGGACTTGCGTTCAGATCAACGATGATAGCTTTCAGTGCTGCACGCTTCTTGGCGTACTTGGCAACCGTGAGCTGACGCTTCAGCTCGCGGTTTTTCATGCTCATCTTGGCCATGGTCCTACTCCAATCAGTTGCGGAACGGGAATTTGAACGCACGCAGCAGAGCGCGGCCTTCATCATCGTTCTTGGCAGTGGTGGTCAGGGTGATGTCCAGACCGCGGAGAGCATCGATCTTGTCGTAGTCGATTTCCGGGAAAATGATCTGCTCTTTCACGCCCATGCTGTAGTTGCCACGACCATCGAAGGACTTGGCATTCAGGCCGCGGAAGTCGCGAACCCGAGGCAGGGAGATCGACAGCAGACGATCCAGGAACTCGTACATACGCTCACGGCGCAGGGTCACTTTGACGCCGATCGGCCAACCTTCACGGACTTTAAAGCCAGCGATGGATTTGCGAGCGTAGGTCACAACGACTTTCTGGCCGGTGATCTTTTCCAGGTCAGCAACAGCGTGCTCGATGACTTTTTTGTCGCCGATCGCTTCGCCCAGACCCATGTTCAGAGTGATTTTGGTAACGCGCGGAACTTCCATCACGTTCGAAAGCTTAAGTTCTTCCTTAAGTTTCGGAGCAATTTCCTTCCGGTAAATCTCTTTTAGTCGTGCCATGGTCTCATCTACCTAGCAGTGTTCAAGCATCAACCGCTTTTTGGGTCGACTTGAAGACACGAATTTTCTTGCCGTCTTCTACTTTGAAACCAACGCGGTCAGCCTTGTTGGTTTCGCCGTTGAAAATGGCGACGTTAGAAGCATCCAGCGGAGCTTCTTTTTCGACGATACCGCCCTGCACGCCCGACATCGGGTTAGGCTTGGTATGACGCTTGACCAGGTTCAGACCACCAATAACCAAACGGTTGTTAGCGAGAACCTTAAGCACCTTACCGCGCTTACCTTTGTCTTTGCCGGCGATCACGATGATCTCGTCGTCACGACGAATCTTTTGCATGTCGGATCTCCTTACAGCACTTCTGGGGCGAGCGAGACGATCTTCATGAACTTCTCAGTACGAAGTTCACGGGTCACTGGCCCAAAGATACGGGTGCCGATCGGCTCTTGCTTGTTGTTCAACAGAACAGCAGCGTTGCCATCAAAGCGGATAATGGAGCCATCAGCACGACGTACGCCGTGACGAGTGCGGACTACAACAGCAGTCATCACTTGGCCTTTTTTCACTTTACCGCGAGGAATTGCTTCCTTGACGGTAACCTTGATGATGTCACCGATACCAGCGTAACGACGATGGGAGCCACCCAGCACCTTGATGCACATAACGCGGCGAGCGCCGCTGTTATCGGCCACATCGAGCATGGATTGAGTCTGAATCATATAATTTCTCCGACCCCTAGTCCTTAGACTTCCACAGCGCGTTCGAGAACATCAACCAGCGCCCAAGACTTGGTCTTGGCCAAAGGACGAGTTTCACGAATAGTGACTTTGTCGCCGATGTGGCACTGATTGGTTTCGTCGTGCGCGTGCAGCTTAGTCGAACGCTTAACGTATTTACCGTAGATCGGGTGCTTAACGCGACGCTCGATCAGAACGGTGATGGTTTTGTCCATCTTGTCGCTGACAACACGGCCAGTCAGCGTACGGACAGTTTTTTCGGCTTCAGCCATGATTACTTACCTGCCTGCTGGTTGAGCACAGTCTTCACGCGAGCGATGTCACGCTTAACTTGCGAGAGCAGATGAGACTGCCCCAACTGGCCAGTTGCTTTCTGCATACGCAGATTGAACTGGTCGCGCAGCAGGCCGAGCAGTTGCTCGTTCAGCTGCTGTGCGGATTTTTCACGAAGTTCATTCGCTTTCATCACATCACCGTCCGTTTAACAAAGGAGGTGGCGAGCGGCAGCTTTGCAGCAGCCAGGGCGAAAGCCTCACGCGCCAGCTCTTCAGAAACACCCTCGATTTCATACAGGACTTTGCCTGGCTGAATCTGGGCAACCCAGTATTCCACGTTACCCTTACCTTTACCCATCCGAACCTCGAGAGGTTTCTTGGAGATCGGCTTGTCCGGGAATACACGGATCCAGATCTTGCCACCACGTTTTACGTGACGGGTCAGTGCACGACGCGCTGACTCGATCTGACGAGCGGTGAGACGACCACGAGCAACAGACTTCAGCGCGAACTCGCCGAAGCTGACTTTGCTACCGCGCAATGCCAGGCCACGGTTGTGACCAGTCATTTGCTTGCGGAACTTCGTACGCTTTGGTTGCAACATTTGGCGTACCCCTTACTTAGCAGCTTTTTTACGAGGCGCTGGTGCTTGTGGTTTCAGTTCTTCTTGGCGACCACCAATTACTTCGCCTTTGAAGATCCAAACCTTTACACCGATCACACCGTAAGTGGTGTGAGCTTCGTAGTTGGCATAGTCGATGTCGGCACGCAGGGTGTGCAATGGCACACGACCTTCGCGATACCATTCAGTACGTGCGATTTCAGCACCGCCGAGACGACCGCTCACTTGGATTTTGATGCCTTTGGCACCAATGCGCATGGCGTTCTGTACGGCGCGCTTCATAGCACGACGGAACATTACGCGACGCTCCAGCTGCTGAGCTACGCTCTGCGCAACCAGCATACCGTCGAGCTCCGGCTTGCGGATCTCTTCGATATTGATGTGCACAGGCACACCCATTTGCTTGGTCAGGTCCTGACGCAGTTTCTCAACATCTTCACCTTTCTTCCCGATAACGATACCTGGACGAGCGGTGTGGATGGTGATGCGTGCAGTTTGGGCCGGACGATGGATATCGATACGGCTTACGGACGCGCTTTTTAGTTTGTCTTGGAGGTACTCACGCACATTCAGATCTGCGAGCAAATAGTCCGCATAAGTCCGACCGTCTGCGTACCAGACGGAGGTGTGCTCCTTGACGATTCCCAGGCGAATGCCAATGGGATGTACTTTCTGACCCATCTCTTCGACTCCGTTACTTGTCAGCAACCTTGACAGTGATATGGCAAGACCGCTTGACGATGCGATCAGCACGGCCTTTGGCACGTGGCATGATGCGCTTCAGCGAACGCCCTTCGTTGACGAAAACGGTACTGACCTTCAGGTCATCAACGTCTGCGCCTTCGTTATGCTCGGCGTTGGCTACGGCCGACTCCAGCACTTTCTTCATGATCTCGGCGGCTTTCTTACTGCTGAAAGCCAACAGGTTGAGCGCTTCGCCCACCTTCTTCCCGCGGATCTGGTCGGCGACCAAGCGGGCTTTCTGGGCGGAGATTCGAGCGCCCGACAACTTAGCGGCTACTTCCATTTCCTAACCCCTTAACGCTTGGCTTTCTTGTCTGCCACGTGCCCGCGATAAGTGCGGGTACCGGCGAACTCGCCCAGTTTGTGGCCGACCATGTCTTCGTTCACGAGAACTGGGACGTGCTGACGACCGTTGTGTACTGCGATGGTCAGACCGACCATTTGTGGCAGGATCATCGAACGACGCGACCAGGTTTTCACCGGTTTGCGATCGTTCTTTTCCGCCGCCACTTCGATCTTCTTCAGTAGGTGAAGATCGATAAAAGGACCTTTTTTCAGAGAACGTGGCACTGTCGTATCCCTCTATTTACTTGCGACGACGGACGATCATTTTGTCGGTACGCTTATTACCACGAGTCTTCGCGCCCTTAGTCGGGAAGCCCCATGGCGATACCGGATGACGACCACCAGAGGTACGACCTTCACCACCACCATGTGGGTGGTCAACCGGGTTCATGGCAACACCACGAACGGTTGGGCGAACGCCACGCCAGCGTTTGGCACCGGCTTTACCCAGCGAACGCAGGCTGTGCTCGGAGTTCGAGACTTCGCCCAGGGTCGCACGGCATTCAGCCAGGACTTTACGCATTTCACCGGAACGCAGACGCAAGGTAACGTACACACCTTCACGAGCGATCAGCTGAGCCGAAGCACCAGCGGAACGAGCGATCTGTGCGCCTTTACCTGGCTTCAGTTCGATGCCGTGTACGGTAGAACCGACTGGAATGTTGCGCAGTTGCAGAGCGTTGCCTGGCTTGATTGGAGCCAGAGCGCCTGCGATCAGCTGGTCGCCAGCACTCACGCCTTTAGGGGCGATGATGTAGCGGCGCTCGCCGTCTGCGTAGCAGAGCAGTGCGATGTGAGCAGTACGGTTTGGATCGTATTCGATACGCTCGACAGTGGCGACGATGCCATCTTTGTCGTTGCGACGGAAATCGACCATACGGTAATGCTGCTTATGACCACCACCGATGTGACGAGTGGTAATACGGCCATTGTTGTTACGACCACCAGTCTTCGATTTCTTCTCGAGCAGCGGTGCGTGAGGAGCGCCTTTATGCAGCTCCTGGTTGACCACCTTGACCACAAAACGGCGGCCAGGGGAAGTCGGTTTGCATTTAACGATTGCCATGATGCACCCCTTCCTTACTCAGCACTGCTGCTGAAATCGAGATCTTGGCCTGGCTGAAGGGAGATAACTGCCTTCTTCCAGTCATTACGCTTGCCCAGACCGCGAGCAGTGCGCTTGCTCTTACCCAGAACATTCAGGGTAGTTACACGCTCTACTTTCACGCTGAACAGGCTTTCGACGGCCTTCTTGATTTCCAGCTTGGTTGCGTCAGTAGCAACCTTGAAAACGAACTGGCCTTTCTTGTCTGCCAGAACCGTAGCCTTCTCGGAAACGTGCGGGCCAAGCAGAACTTTAAATACGCGTTCCTGGTTCATCCCAGCAGCTCCTCGAATTTCTTCACGGCCGACACGGTGATCAACACCTTGTCGTATGCGATCAGACTAACTGGATCGGAACCTTGCACGTCACGTACATCTACGTGTGGCAGGTTACGAGCAGCCAGGTACAGGTTCTGATCAACAGCGTCCGACACGATCAGAACGTCGGTCAGGCTCATGTTGTTCAGCTTGCCCAGCAGGTCTTTGGTTTTCGGCGTTTCAACGGCGAAATCCTGAACCACGACCAGACGATCAGTACGCACCAGCTCAGCAAGGATGGAACGCATTGCTGCGCGATACATCTTCTTGTTCAGCTTCTGGGAGTGATCCTGAGGACGAGCTGCGAAAGTGGTACCGCCGCCACGCCAGATTGGGCTACGGATAGTACCGGCACGAGCACGGCCAGTACCTTTCTGACGCCATGGGCGCTTGCCGCCACCACGAACGTCGGAACGGGTCTTTTGCTGCTTGGAACCCTGACGGCCGCCGGCCATGTAGGCCACGACTGCTTGGTGAACCAGCGTCTCGTTGAATTCGCCGCCAAATGTCAGTTCGGAAACTTCGATCGCTTGAGCGTCATTTACATTTAATTGCATGTCAGCTTCCCCTTAACCGCGAGCCTTGGCTGCTGGACGTACAACCAAGTTGCCGCCAGTAGCGCCAGGAACAGCGCCCTTGACCAACAACAGATTGCGTTCAGCGTCCACGCGCACTACTTCGAGGGACTGCACGGTCACGCGCTCAGCGCCCATATGACCGGACATTTTTTTGCCCTTGAATACACGACCAGGAGTCTGGCACTGGCCGATAGAGCCTGGAACGCGGTGGGATACGGAGTTACCGTGGGTGTTATCTTGCCCGCGGAAATTCCAACGCTTGATCGTACCCTGGAAGCCTTTACCCTTGGACTGACCGGTTACATCAACCAGTTGACCAGCGGCGAAGATTTCAGCGTTGATCAGATCGCCGGCCTGGTACTCGCCTTCTTCAAGGCGGAATTCCATTACGGTACGACCAGCGGCAACGTTCGCCTTAGCGAAGTGGCCAGCCTGAGCTGCTGTTACACGCGAAGCACGACGCTCGCCGACAGTGACTTGCACTGCACGATAGCCATCGGTCTCTTCAGTTTTGAACTGGGTGACGCGATTCGGCTCGATCTCAATGACCGTGACCGGAATGGAGACACCTTCTTCGGTGAAAATACGGGTCATACCGCATTTACGACCGACTACACCAATAGTCATGTTGTAAACCTCATGAGTGTACGGGGCTTTCACCCGCTATGGCCGCCCATTTCAGAGCGTTACACGACTAAGACCGAGTCTTAGCCGAGGCTGATCTGCACTTCCACACCGGCCGCAAGATCAAGCTTCATAAGAGCATCAACGGTTTTATCCGTTGGCTGGACGATGTCCAGAACGCGCTTATGAGTACGGATCTCGTACTGGTCACGCGCGTCTTTGTTGACGTGCGGGGAGACCAGAACGGTGAACCGCTCTTTACGGGTAGGCAGTGGAATTGGACCACGCACTTGAGCACCAGTACGTTTCGCGGTTTCCACGATTTCCTGGGTTGATTGGTCGATCAGGCGATGGTCGAAAGCCTTCAACCTGATACGGATTTGCTGATTTTGCATTGGATTTCAGACTCCGGCTGCTATTCCCACCGGGCGCAATACGCCCGTTAAAAGGAGGCGCAATTCTATAGACGCCCCAGATGGGTGTCAACCCAATAAAAAAGCCCCCGCTGAGCGGGGGCCTTTCAAAGCATCGAAGCTATCTCAAAAGAGATGCTTACTCGATGATTTTGGCTACGACGCCAGCGCCGACGGTACGACCGCCTTCACGGATAGCGAAACGCAGGCCGTCTTCCATTGCGATGGTCTTGATCAGGGTAACTTCCATCTGGATGTTGTCACCTGGCATTACCATTTCAACGCCTTCTGGCAGCTGGCAGTTACCAGTCACGTCAGTAGTACGGAAGTAGAACTGTGGACGGTAGCCTTTGAAGAACGGAGTGTGACGACCGCCTTCTTCCTTGCTCAGAACGTAAACTTCTGCGGTGAACTTGGTGTGCGGCTTAACCGAACCTGGCTTAACCAGAACCTGGCCACGCTCAACGTCGTCACGCTTGGTACCACGCAGCAGAACGCCGCAGTTCTCGCCAGCACGACCTTCGTCGAGCAGCTTGCGGAACATTTCAACACCGGTGCAGGTGGTGGTGGTGGTGTCACGCAGACCAACGATTTCCAGTGCATCTTGAACGCGAACGATACCGCGCTCGATACGACCAGTCACAACAGTACCACGACCCGAGATCGAGAATACGTCTTCGATTGGCATCAGGAATGGCTTGTCGATAGCGCGCTCTGGTTCTGGGATGTAGCTGTCCAGAGTTTCAACCAGTTTACGAACGGCAGTGGTGCCCATTTCGTTGTCGTCTTTGCCTTCCAGCGCCATACGAGCCGAACCGATGATGATTGGAGTGTCATCGCCCGGGAAGTCGTAGGTGGACAGCAGGTCGCGAACTTCCATCTCGACCAGTTCCAGCAGCTCAGCGTCGTCTACCAGGTCAGCCTTGTTCAGGAAAACCACGATGTACGGAACGCCTACCTGACGGGACAGCAGGATGTGCTCACGGGTTTGTGGCATCGGACCATCAGCGGCCGAGCAAACCAGGATCGCGCCGTCCATCTGAGCAGCACCGGTGATCATGTTCTTCACGTAGTCAGCGTGACCTGGGCAGTCAACGTGAGCGTAGTGACGGATCTTCGAGTTGTACTCGACGTGCGCGGTGTTGATGGTGATACCACGAGCTTTTTCTTCTGGAGCGCTGTCGATTTTATCGAAATCAACGATTGCGGAACCGAAAACTTCGGAGCAAACGCGAGTCAGAGCTGCGGTCAGAGTGGTTTTACCGTGGTCAACGTGACCGATGGTGCCAACGTTGACGTGCGGTAGGGAACGATCAAATTTTTCTTTAGCCACGACAATTAACTCCTTGCCTAAAGGACTGAATCAGCCTTGTTTTTTGGTAACGGTTTCGACGATGTGCGACGGAGCCGTATTGTATTTTTTGAATTCCATAGAGTAGCTTGCGCGACCCTGGGACATCGAACGAACATCGGTCGCATAACCGAACATCTCGCCCAACGGAACTTCAGCACGGATCACCTTACCGGAAACCGTGTCTTCCATACCCAGAATCATGCCGCGACGACGGTTAAGGTCGCCCATCACGTCACCCATATAGTCTTCAGGCGTAACAACCTCTACCGCCATGATCGGCTCGAGCAACTCACCACCGCCCTTCTGGGCCAGTTGCTTGGTCGCCATGGAAGCAGCCACCTTAAACGCCATCTCGTTCGAGTCGACGTCGTGGTAAGAACCATCAAACACGGTAGCCTTCAGGCCGATCAGCGGATAGCCGGCAACTACGCCGTTCTTCATCTGCTCTTCGATACCCTTCTGGATAGCCGGGATGTATTCCTTAGGAACCACACCACCCACTACTTCGTTCACGAATTGCAGACCTTCCTGACCTTCGTCAGCAGGAGCAAAACGAATCCAGCAATGGCCGAACTGGCCACGACCGCCGGACTGACGAACGAACTTGCCTTCGATTTCGCAATTCTTCGTGATGCGCTCACGATACGAAACCTGAGGCTTACCGATGTTGGCTTCGACGTTGAACTCACGGCGCATCCGGTCAACCAGGATGTCCAGGTGCAACTCGCCCATGCCAGAGATGATCGTTTGACCAGTCTCTTCATCAGTCTTGACGCGGAAAGACGGGTCTTCCTGAGCAAGCTTGCCCAGAGCGATACCCATTTTTTCCTGGTCATCCTTGGTCTTAGGCTCAACGGCAACCGAAATAACCGGCTCCGGGAAGTCCATGCGAACCAGGATGATTGGCTTGTCAGCGTTGCACAAGGTTTCACCAGTGGTGACGTCCTTCATGCCGATCAAGGCCGCGATGTCGCCAGCGCGTACTTCCTTGATCTCTTCACGGGCGTTTGCGTGCATCTGCACCATACGACCCACACGCTCTTTCTTGCCTTTGACCGAGTTGATCACGCCGTCGCCGGAGGCCAACACGCCCGAGTAAACACGGACGAAGGTCAGGGTACCCACGAATGGGTCGGTAGCGATCTTGAACGCCAGAGCCGAGAACGGCTCATTGTCGTCTGCATGACGCTCCATTTGCACTTCCTCGTCATCCGGGTCGGTACCCTTGATGGCAGGAATGTCGGTTGGAGCCGGCAGGTAGTCGATAACGGCGTCGAGAACCAGGGGAACGCCCTTGTTCTTGAAGGAAGAGCCGCAAACAGCCAGAACGATTTCACCAGCGATAGTACGCTGACGCAGAGCGCCCTTGATTTCCTCGATGGAGAGTTCTTCCCCTTCGAGATACTTGTTCATCAGCTCTTCGCTGGCTTCGGCCGCAGCCTCAACCATGTTGTTGCGCCACTCTTCAGCCAGTTCCTGCAGTTCAGCAGGGATAGCTTCGCGACGTGGAGTCATGCCCTTGTCGGCATCGTTCCAGTAAACCGCTTCCATGGTCATCAGATCGATCTGACCCTGGAAGTTGTCTTCGGAACCGATTGCCAACTGGATCGGCACCGGGGTGTGACCCAGACGCTGCTTGATCTGAGCGATCACACGCAGGAAGTTCGCACCGGCACGGTCCATCTTGTTCACGTAAACGATACGTGGAACGCCGTACTTGTTGGCTTGACGCCATACGGTTTCGGACTGAGGCTCAACGCCGGAGGTGCCGCAGAACACAACGACCGCGCCGTCGAGTACACGCAGGGAACGCTCAACTTCAATGGTGAAGTCTACGTGGCCCGGGGTATCGATGACGTTGAAGCGGTATTGGTCTTTGTGCTGCTTGGCCGAACCCTGCCAGAAGGCGGTAATGGCAGCAGAAGTAATGGTAATACCACGCTCCTGCTCCTGAACCATCCAGTCAGTGGTCGCAGCGCCGTCATGCACTTCGCCCATCTTGTGGCTTTTGCCAGTGTAAAAAAGGACGCGCTCGGTGGTGGTGGTTTTACCAGCATCCACGTGAGCAACGATACCGATGTTACGGTAGCGATTAATCGGTGTAGTACGAGCCATAAAGCCCTCGCAAAATGAGTGACGCTAGAATTAGAAGCGGTAGTGCGAGAAAGCCTTGTTGGCTTCAGCCATACGGTGCACGTCTTCACGCTTCTTAACTGCAGCACCTTTACCTTCGGCGGCGTCCAACAGTTCGCCAGCCAAACGCAGAGCCATAGACTTCTCGCCGCGCTTGCGAGCGAAGTCTACCAACCAGCGCATTGCCAGAGCGTTACGACGGGAAGGACGAACCTCGACCGGAACCTGGTAAGTAGCACCACCAACGCGGCGCGACTTCACTTCGACCAGCGGAGCGATGGCGTCGAGTGCTTTTTCGAAGAGTTCCAGGGGATCGGTGCCGGCCTTACGAGCCTTCACGGTATCCAGGGCACCATAAACGATACGCTCGGCAACGGCTTTCTTGCCGCTTTCCATTACGTGGTTCATGAATTTGGCGAGGATTTGGCTTCCGTATTTCGGATCGTCCAGAATCTCACGCTTGGCTGCTACGCGACGTCTTGGCATTGATAAGCCCTCAAACGGTCTTCAGGTTAGCCCGGGACAGATCCTGTGGATACGTGCCCGACCTTACTCTTATCGACTCAATAAAATGAATAACTGCAAAACGGCCGATTACTTCGGACGCTTGGTACCGTACTTCGAACGACCCTGGTTACGACCTTTAACACCGGAAGTATCCAACGAACCGCGAACGGTGTGATAACGAACACCTGGCAAGTCTTTTACACGACCGCCGCGGATCAGTACCACGCTGTGCTCTTGCAGGTTGTGGCCTTCACCACCGATGTACGAGGAAACCTCGAAACCGTTGGTCAGACGCACACGGCATACTTTACGCAGTGCCGAGTTAGGTTTTTTCGGCGTGGTGGTGTACACACGGGTGCACACGCCACGGCGTTGCGGGCAGTTCTGCAGCGCAGGCACGTCGGATTTCTCGACGATACGCTTACGCGGCTGACGTACCAGCTGGTTGATAGTTGCCATCTACTAGCTCCACTGTTGTCTTGCGACGCTATTGTCTTGCAAGAAAAGCAAAATGGCAGGAACGAGTTCCCGCCAAATTTAGGGGTACAAGAGTCTAAAGAGGATCTTGTCCCCAGTCAAGGCAAGGCCCCGCCCTCCCCGCTCATCCAATCTCGACAATTTGTCTCGATTCGATGAACGGAGTGACCAGGGCCTCACACTCATTTACCGCAGAACTCAGTTACCGCTCGAGTTCAGCGCTTCGGTCAGTGCAGCTTCCACTTCACTGGCGCTCACGCGCAACGGCTTGTCTGCATCACGGCGACGCTTACGCTCGCTGTGATAAGCCAGACCGGTACCAGCCGGGATCAGGCGACCCACGACCACGTTTTCTTTCAGGCCGCGCAGGTAGTCGCGCTTGCCGGTTACCGCCGCTTCGGTCAGTACGCGGGTGGTTTCCTGGAAGGAAGCCGCCGAGATGAACGATTCGGTGGACAACGACGCCTTGGTGATACCCAGCAGTACACGAGTGAACTTGGAGACAAACTTGTCTTCAGTCGCCAGGCGCTCGTTCTCAACCAGTACGTGAGTCAGTTCCATCTGGTCGCCCTTGATGAAACTGGAATCGCCGGATTCAGCGATTTCAACTTTACGCAGCATCTGACGCAGGATGGTCTCGATGTGCTTGTCGTTGATCTTCACGCCTTGCAGACGGTAAACGTCCTGGATCTCGTTAACGATGTACTTGGCCAGCGCACTCACACCCAACAGACGCAGGATGTCGTGTGGATCGCTCGGACCGTCGGAGATAACTTCGCCGCGGTTTACCTGTTCGCCTTCGAACACGTTCAGGTGACGCCACTTCGGAATCAGCTCTTCGTACGGATCGCTACCGTCGTTCGGGGTAATGACCAGACGGCGCTTGCCCTTGGTCTCTTTACCGAACGCGATGGTGCCGCTGACTTCAGCCAGAATCGACGCTTCTTTCGGACGACGGGCTTCGAACAGGTCGGCAACACGCGGCAGACCACCGGTGATGTCACGGGTCTTCGAAGTTTCTTGCGGAATACGAGCGATAACATCACCGATCGCAATCTTCGCACCGTCCGCTACACCGACCAGGGCGTTGGCTGGCAGGAAGTACTGAGCGATAACGTCAGTGCCTGGCAGCAACAGATCCTTGCCGTTGTCGTCGACCATCTTAACGGCCGGACGGATGTCCTTACCGGCAGCTGGACGATCTTTGGCGTCGAGTACTTCAATGTTGGTCATACCGGTCAATTCGTCAGTCTGACGCTTGATCGTGATGCCTTCTTCCATGCCCACGTAGGTCACGGTACCTTTCATTTCGGTAACGATCGGGTGAGTGTGCGGATCCCACTTGGCCACGATGGCGCCAGCGTCGACCTTGTCACCTTCTTTAACCGAAATCACGGCACCGTACGGCAGCTTGTAACGCTCACGCTCACGACCGAAGTCATCAGCGATGGCCAGCTCACCGGAACGGGACACGGCAACCAGGTGACCATCCACTCGCTCAACGTGCTTCAGGTTATGCAGACGGACGGTACCGCCATTCTTCACCTGAACGCTGTCGGCTGCGGAGGTCCGGCTTGCCGCACCACCGATGTGGAACGTACGCATCGTCAGCTGGGTACCCGGCTCACCGATGGACTGGGCAGCGATAACGCCGACCGCTTCACCGATGTTCACCTGGTGACCACGAGCCAGGTCACGGCCGTAGCACTTGGCGCAAATGCCGTAGCGGGTTTCGCAGCTGATCGGCGAACGCACGATCACTTCGTCGATGCTGTTCAGCTCGATGAACTCGACCCACTTCTCGTCTACCAGGGTGCCAGCAGGAACGATGACGTCCTCGGTACCCGGCTTGAATACGTCACGGGCAATAACACGACCCAATACGCGCTCACCCAACGGCTCTACAACGTCACCGCCTTCAATGTGCGGAGTCATCAGCAGACCGTGTTCGGTGCCGCAATCGATCTCGGTTACAACCAGATCCTGCGCCACGTCTACCAGACGACGAGTCAGGTAACCCGAGTTCGCCGTTTTCAACGCGGTATCCGCCAGACCTTTACGAGCACCGTGAGTGGAGATGAAGTACTGAAGTACGCTCAAACCTTCACGGAAGTTCGCAGTAATCGGCGTTTCAATGATGGAGCCGTCCGGCTTGGCCATCAGGCCACGCATACCGGCGAGCTGACGAATCTGTGCTGCGGAACCCCGCGCACCCGAGTCGGCCATCATGTACATCGAGTTGAACGATTCCTGGTCGACTTCGACGCCATGACGGTCGATGACTTTCTCTTTCGAGAGGTTGGCCATCATCGCCTTGGAAACTTCGTCGTTCGCCTTGGACCAAAGGTCGATCACTTTGTTGTACTTCTCGCCCTGGGTTACCAGGCCGGAGGCGTACTGGCTCTCGATCTCTTTCACTTCGTCGGTGGCTGCACCGATGATGCGGGCTTTTTCATCCGGGATAACGAAGTCGTTAACACCGATGGAAACGCCGGAGATGGTCGAGTAGGCGAAACCGGTGTACATCAACTGGTCAGCGAAGATAACGGTCTCTTTCAGACCAACCACGCGGTAGCACTGGTTGATCAGCTTGGAGATCGCCTTTTTCTTCATCGGCAGGTTGACGACGTCGTACGACAGACCTTTTGGCACAACCTGGAACAACAGCGCACGGCCGACAGTGGTGTCGACGATACGGGTGTTGGTCACGCTGCCGCCGTCACGGTCGTTGACGGTTTCGTTGATCCGGACTTTGACCTTGGCGTGCAGTGCGGCTTCGCCGGCACGGAACACACGGTCAACTTCCTGCAGATCCGCGAATACACGACCTTCGCCCTTGGCGTTGATCGCTTCACGCGTCATGTAGTACAGACCCAATACAACGTCCTGCGACGGAACGATGATTGGCTCACCGTTGGCTGGCGACAGAATGTTGTTGGTCGACATCATCAACGCACGCGCTTCCAGCTGGGCTTCCAGCGTCAGCGGTACGTGCACGGCCATTTGGTCGCCGTCGAAGTCGGCGTTGTACGCGGCGCAGACCAGCGGGTGCAGCTGGATAGCCTTACCTTCGATCAGTACCGGTTCAAACGCCTGGATACCCAGACGGTGAAGGGTCGGTGCACGGTTGAGAAGAACCGGGTGTTCGCGAATCACTTCAGCGAGAACGTCCCAAACTTCCGGCAGCTCGCGCTCGACCATCTTCTTGGCAGCTTTAATGGTGGTCGCGAGACCACGCATTTCCAGCTTGCCGAAAATGAACGGCTTGAACAGCTCGAGAGCCATCTTCTTCGGCAGACCGCACTGGTGCAGACGCAGGGTCGGACCTACGGTAATTACCGAACGGCCGGAGTAGTCAACACGCTTACCGAGCAAGTTCTGACGGAAACGACCCTGCTTACCCTTGATCATGTCAGCCAGGGATTTCAGAGGACGCTTGTTGGAACCTGTGATAGCGCGGCCACGACGACCGTTGTCGAGCAGTGCGTCGACGGCTTCCTGCAACATACGCTTTTCGTTGCGCACGATGATGTCCGGAGCGGACAGATCCAGCAGGCGCTTCAAACGGTTGTTACGGTTGATCACTCGACGATACAGATCGTTGAGGTCGGAAGTCGCGAAGCGACCGCCATCCAGCGGGACCAGTGGACGCAGGTCTGGCGGCAGAACCGGCAGAACGGTCAGCACCATCCACTCTGGCAGGTTGCCGGAACCCTGGAAGGCTTCCATCAACTTCAGACGCTTGGACAGCTTCTTGATCTTGGTTTCCGAGTTGGTTTGCGGAATTTCTTCACGCAGACGGCCAATCTCGTGCTCCAGGTCGATAGCGTGCAGCAGTTCGCGGACAGCTTCGGCACCCATGCGGGCATCGAAATCGTCGCCGAACTCTTCCAGCGCTTCGAAGTACTGC
This sequence comes from Pseudomonas sp. GW821-FHT07G06, assembly GCF_058986625.1. Taxonomy (NCBI): domain Bacteria; kingdom Pseudomonadati; phylum Pseudomonadota; class Gammaproteobacteria; order Pseudomonadales; family Pseudomonadaceae; genus Pseudomonas; species Pseudomonas sp. GW821-FHT07G06. The sequence continues at coordinate 11,172 of NZ_JBYSVW010000009.1, read as the reverse complement.
TCGTCGTTCAGCAGCTGACCCTTTTCAAGGGTGGTCATGCCTGGATCGATAACGACGTAGCTCTCGAAGTAGAGAACGCGCTCGATATCACGCAGGGTCATGTCCATCAGCAAGCCGATACGGGACGGCAGCGATTTCAGGAACCAGATGTGGGCAACCGGCGAGGCCAGTTCGATGTGCGCCATGCGCTCACGACGAACTTTTGCCAGCGCGACTTCAACGCCGCACTTCTCGCAGATCACACCGCGGTGCTTCAAGCGCTTGTACTTACCGCACAGGCACTCGTAATCCTTTACCGGGCCAAAGATCTTGGCGCAGAACAGGCCGTCACGCTCAGGTTTGAACGTACGGTAGTTGATGGTTTCCGGCTTTTTAACTTCACCGAACGACCACGAACGGATCATCTCAGGCGATGCCAATCCGATACGGATGGCGTCGAACTCTTCGACTTGACCCTGGTTTTTCAGCAAATTCAGTAGGTCTTTCAAGGCCTTTCCTCCTGGCGGAGCAGAGAGCGGGCAATACTGCCCCGCTCTCGATTCGCGTCACGTGTTATTCGGTTTCCAGATCGATATCGATGCCGAGGGAACGAATTTCCTTGATCAACACGTTGAAGGACTCGGGCATGCCCGGCTCCATACGGTGATCGCCATCCACGATGTTTTTGTACATCTTGGTACGGCCGTTCACATCGTCCGACTTCACTGTGAGCATTTCTTGCAGAGTGTAAGCGGCACCGTATGCTTCCAGTGCCCAGACCTCCATCTCCCCGAAACGCTGACCACCGAACTGCGCCTTACCACCCAGCGGCTGCTGGGTAACCAGGCTGTACGAACCGGTAGAACGCGCGTGCATCTTGTCGTCTACCAAGTGGTTCAGCTTCAGCATGTACATGTAGCCAACGGTAACCGGGCGCTCGAACTTGTTGCCGGTACGGCCGTCGGTCAGCTGCATCTGGCCGCTTTCCGGCAGGTCCGCCAGTTTCAGCATGGCCTTGATTTCGCTTTCCTTGGCACCGTCGAACACTGGAGTGGCCATTGGAACGCCGCCACGCAGGTTTTGAGCCAGGTCCAGGATTTCCTGGTCCGAGAAGTCATCGAGGCTTTCCTGACGACCGCCGATCTCGTTGTAGATCTCGTGCAGGAACTTACGCAGCTCGGCAACCTTGCGCTGCTCTTCAATCATGCGGTTGATCTTCTCGCCCAGACCTTTGGCCGCGAGGCCCAGGTGGGTTTCAAGGATCTGACCAACGTTCATACGCGAAGGTACGCCCAACGGGTTGAGGACGACGTCGACCGGGGTGCCATTGGCATCGTGCGGCATGTCTTCAACCGGCATGATCACGGAGACCACACCCTTGTTACCGTGACGACCGGCCATCTTGTCGCCCGGCTGGATGCGACGACGGATTGCCAGGTAGACCTTGACGATTTTCAGCACGCCCGGAGCCAGGTCATCGCCTTGCTGCAGTTTGCGCTTCTTGTCTTCGAACTTGTCGTCCAGCAGACGGCGACGATCAACGATGTAGGCCTGGGCCTTCTCGAGCTGCTCGTTCAGAGCATCTTCAGCCATGCGCAGTTTGAACCACTGGCCGTGCTCAAGACCGTCGAGAACTTCGTCGGTGATGTCCTGGCCTTTCTTCAGACCGGCGCCGCCTTCGGCCTTGTGGCCGACCAGAGCGGAACGCAGACGTTCGAAAGTAGCACCTTCAACGATACGGAACTCTTCGTTCAGGTCCTTGCGGATCTCGTCCAGCTGGGACTTCTCGATCGACAGGGCACGAGCATCACGCTCAACGCCGTCGCGGGTGAAGACCTGTACGTCAATGACAGTACCTTTGGTACCGGTAGGTACACGCAGGGAAGTGTCTTTAACGTCGCTGGCTTTTTCACCGAAGATCGCACGCAGCAGTTTTTCTTCCGGAGTCAGCTGGGTCTCGCCTTTCGGAGTGACCTTACCGACCAGGATGTCGCCTGCGCCTACTTCAGCACCTACGTAAACGATACCGGCTTCGTCCAGCTTGTTCAGTGCCGCTTCACCCACGTTCGGGATGTCGGCAGTGATTTCCTCTGGGCCAAGCTTGGTGTCACGGGCCACACAGGTCAGTTCCTGGATGTGGATCGTGGTGAAACGGTCTTCCTGAACAACACGCTCGGACAGGCAGATGGAGTCTTCGAAGTTGAAGCCGTTCCATGCCATGAACGCGATGCGCATGTTCTGACCCAGAGCCAGTTCACCCATGTCGGTGGACGGACCGTCGGCCATGATGTCGCTACGCTGAACCCGATCACCTTTACGCACCAGCGGACGCTGGTTGATGCAGGTGTTCTGGTTGGAGCGGGTGTACTTGGTCAGGTTGTAGATGTCGACACCGGCTTCACCGGTTTCAACTTCGTCATCGGCAACACGAACCACGATACGGCTGGCGTCGACGGAGTCGATCACGCCGCCACGACGAGCCACGACGCAAACGCCGGAGTCACGGGCTACGTTACGCTCCATGCCGGTACCTACCAGCGGCTTGTCAGCACGCAGGGTCGGTACAGCTTGACGCTGCATGTTCGAACCCATCAACGCACGGTTGGCGTCGTCGTGCTCGAGGAACGGAATCAGCGACGCAGCAACCGAAACTACCTGCTTCGGCGATACGTCCATCAAGGTGACGTCTTCCGGCGCCTTGACGGTGAATTCGTTCAAGTGACGAACAGCTACCAGCTCGTCGATCAGGACTTTCTTGTCGTTCATCGTGGCCGAAGCCTGAGCGATCACGTGATCAGCTTCTTCGATGGCGGACAGGAACACGATCTCGTCGGTGACCAGAGCGTCTTTCACCACGCGGTACGGGCTCTCGAGGAAGCCGTACTGGTTGGTGCGCGCATAAGCGGCCAGGGAGTTGATCAGACCGATGTTCGGACCTTCCGGCGTTTCGATCGGGCATACACGACCGTAGTGAGTCGGGTGTACGTCACGCACTTCAAAGCCGGCACGCTCACGAGTCAGACCGCCAGGGCCGAGTGCAGAAACACGGCGCTTGTGGGTGATCTCGGACAGCGGGTTGTTCTGGTCCATGAACTGGGACAGCTGGCTGGAACCGAAGAACTCTTTCACTGCCGCAGCCACTGGCTTGGCGTTGATCAGGTCTTGCGGCATCAGGCCTTCGCTTTCAGCCATCGACAGACGCTCTTTGACCGCACGCTCAACACGTACCAGGCCAACGCGGAACTGGTTCTCGGCCATTTCGCCTACGCAGCGAACACGACGGTTACCCAGGTGGTCGATGTCATCGACGATGCCTTTACCGTTACGGATGTCGACCAGGGTCTTCAGTACCGCGACGATGTCTTCCTTGCACAGCACGCCCGAACCTTCGATCTCGGTGCGACCGATACGACGGTTGAACTTCATCCGGCCGACCGCAGACAGGTCATAGCGCTCAGGGCTGAAGAACAGGTTGTTGAACAGGGTCTCGGCAGCGTCTTTGGTTGGCGGCTCGCCAGGACGCATCATGCGATAGATCTCGACCAGCGCTTCCAGTTGGTTGCTGGTGGAGTCGATCTTCAAGGTGTCGGAGACGAACGGACCGCAGTCGATATCGTTGGTGTACAGAGTTTCGATGCGAACAACGCCGGCCTTGGCGATTTTTGCCAGGATCTCGGTGTTCAGCTCGGTGTTGCACTCTGCCAGGATTTCGCCGGTTGCCGGATGCACGATGACCTTGGCGGTTGTGCGACCCAGGACGTAGTCCAGAGGCACATCCAGCTCTTTGATACCGGCTTTTTCCAGCTGGTTGATGTGGCGAGCGGTGATACGACGACCCTGCTCGACAATAACCTTGCCTTTGTCATCCTGAATATCGAGGACAGCGATTTCACCGCGCAGGCGCTGAGGCACCAGCTCCAGGCTCAGGGTCTCGCCCTTCACGTGGAATACGTTGGTGGTGTAGAACGCGTCCAGCACTTCTTCGGTGGTATAGCCGAGCGCGCGCAGCAGTACCGATGCAGGCAGCTTGCGACGACGGTCGATACGCACGAATACGCAGTCTTTCGGGTCGAACTCGAAGTCCAGCCACGAACCGCGGTAAGGAATGATGCGCGCGGAGTACAGCAGTTTACCGGAGCTGTGCGTCTTGCCACGGTCGTGGTCGAAGAACACGCCCGGGGAACGGTGCAGCTGGGAAACGATTACACGCTCGGTACCGTTGATTACGAAGGTACCGTTTTCAGTCATCAGGGGGATTTCACCCATGTAGACTTCTTGCTCTTTGATGTCCTTGATCGCTTTGTTCGACGATTCTTTGTCGAAAATGATCAGGCGCACTTTTACCCGCAAAGGTACGGCGTAAGTTACACCGCGCAATACGCATTCTTTGACATCAAATGCCGGTTCGCCCAGACGATATCCGACGTACTCCAGCGCAGCATTGCCGGAGTAGCTGATGATCGGGAAAACGGATTTGAAGGCCGCATGCAGGCCCACGTCGCGGAACTGATCTTTAGTCGCTCCCGCTTGCAAGAATTCACGATACGAATCCAGCTGGATGGCCAGGAGGTACGGCACATCCATGACGTCCGGCAACTTGCTAAAGTCCTTGCGGATACGTTTTTTCTCAGTATATGAGTAAGCCATCAGCGTTCCCCAGCTTGGTCACCTGCTTGTTTGGCCCCTCCCGACGGGAGCAGCCAGAAAATCGTGCAAACCCCATGGTTTGCGCCACCGCATCGGGTGGTTACAGCACGTTATCGACACCGACCCAGTCGGCTGCCAATAACGGAAAAAGGCCGGTGGCAAGAGCCACCAGCCATCAGCCTGTCGCTTAACGCTCGGGCTGGAGGAGCAAAGTCGATGCTTACTTCAGCTCGACTTTAGCGCCTGCTTCTTCCAGAGCTGCTTTGGCTTTGTCAGCTGCGTCTTTGGCAACAGCTTCCAGAACCATGGCAGGTGCGCCGTCAACTACAGCCTTGGCTTCTTTCAAGCCCAGACCGGTCAGTTCACGTACAGCCTTGATCACGTTAACTTTCTTCTCGCCAGCTTCGGTCAGCATGACGTTGAATTCGGTTTGCTCTTCAGCAACGGCAGCAGCAACAGCTGGACCAGCCGATGCAGCAGCAGCGGTAACACCGAATTTTTCTTCGAAAGCTTTGATCAGCTCAACAACTTCCATTACGGACATGTTGCCAACTGCTTCAAGGATATCGTTCTGAGAGATAGACATGAATCTAATTCCTGATATTGGGGACGGCCTACGCGACCATCGAAAAAAACAAAAAACGCGAGAAGTTGACGAGCCTTAGGCTGCAGCAGCTTCTTTCTGGTCGCGAATTGCCGCCAGAGTACGAGCCAACTTGCTGGTAGCGCCTTGAATCACGCTCATCAGCTGAGAAATTGCTTCGTCACGGGTCGGCAGAGTTGCCAGTACGTCGATTTGGTTAGCTGCGAGGAACTTGCCCTCGAACGCAGCTGCCTTGATCTCGAACTTGTCCTGACCCTTTGCGAATTCCTTGAAGATCCGGGCAGCAGCGCCTGGATGTTCCTTGGAGAACGCAATCAGGGTAGGGCCGGTGAACACGTCGTTGAGGACACTGAATTCAGTGTCAGCAACAGCGCGCTTGAGCAGGGTGTTACGTACAACACGTACGTAAACGCCAGCTTCACGAGCCTCTTTACGGAGTCCGGTCATCGCGCCTACTGTTACGCCACGGGCATCAGCCACGACAGCGGACAGAGCGACTTTGGCAGCCTCGTTGACTTCAGCGACGATGGCCTTCTTGTCTTCGAGTTTAATTGCCACGGGTTTAACTCCTGCTTGTTACCGTTTCATCTGGTCGAAACCGGATGTCGTTTTGGTGTCTGATTCGGTAAGGAACCGGGAGCACCATCTGCGTAGGCTTGTGGTTTAAGACTTGCGTCGCCTACGGTCTTGGATAGCCCCCGCCAGGCAGGGACCCCAATTTTTCAATTGGCGCAATCGCTTGCGCCAATCTGTGTCTTACGCGTCGAGCGAGCTCTGGTCGATAACCAGACCTGGGCCCATGGTGGTGCTCAGGGTAACGCGCTTGACGTAGATGCCTTTCGAGGAAGCCGGCTTGATACGCTTCAGATCAGCGATCAGGGCTTCAACGTTTTCCTTCAGCTTGACGGCGTCGAAGCCGATCTTGCCAACGGAAGTGTGGATGATGCCGTTTTTGTCGGTGCGATAACGAACCTGACCAGCCTTGGCGTTTTTAACCGCGGTAGCTACGTCTGGCGTTACGGTGCCGACTTTAGGGTTAGGCATCAGGCCACGTGGACCGAGGATCTGACCCAACTGACCTACAACGCGCATTGCATCCGGGGATGCGATCACTACGTCGTAGTTCAGGTCGCCGCCTTTCATTTCGGCAGCCAGGTCGTCCATGCCTACACGGTCAGCGCCGGCAGCCAGAGCGGCCTCAGCAGCTGGACCCTGGGTGAACACAGCAACGCGAACGGTCTTGCCAGTGCCGTGTGGCAGCACGGTAGCGCTACGAACGACCTGGTCGGATTTACGCGGGTCAACACCCAGGTTTACAGCTACGTCGAACGACTCGCTGAACTTGACAGTCGACAGCTCGGCCAGCAGGGCAGCAGCGTCTACAAAGTTGTAGGACTTGCCTGCTTCGATTTTGCCGGCGATAGCCTTTTGACGCTTGGTCAGCTTAGCCATTACACACCCTCCACGTTAAGGCCCATGCTACGAGCAGAACCGGCGATAGTACGCACGGCTGCTTCCATATCAGCTGCAGTCAGATCCGCGTTTTTGGTTTTCGCGATTTCTTCCAGCTGAGCACGAGTGACGGTGCCAACCTTAACGGTGTTCGGACGAGCGGAACCGCTGGTCAGACCGGCCGCCTTCTTCAGCAGAACCGAAGCAGGGGTGGATTTGGTTTCGAAAGTGAAGCTACGGTCGCTGTAGACAGTGATGATCACTGGAGTCGGCAGACCTGGCTCAAGACCCTGGGTACGGGCGTTGAAAGCCTTGCAGAATTCCATGATGTTCACGCCGTGCTGACCCAGAGCAGGACCAACAGGTGGGCTTGGGTTAGCCTGAGCGGCCTTCACTTGCAGCTTGATGTAAGCGGTAATCTTCTTGGCCATGAGGCACTCCAATTACGGGTTCGAACGCCTCGAGAGGCTCCCCGGTTACTTGCGCGTTTATCCCAGTGACGACAAAACCCCACAGCCTACGGCTGCGGGGTTGGGATTGTTGCTCAGCTAGACCTTTTCGACCTGGCTGAACTCGAGCTCCACCGGAGTAGAGCGACCGAAAATGAGCACTGCGACCTGAATCCGGCTCTTTTCGTAGTTAACTTCTTCAACAACACCGGTAAAGTCCGCGAATGGACCGTCATTGACACGTACCGACTCGCCCGGCTCGAACAACGTCTTCGGCTTCGGCTTGTCGCTACCGTCAGCAACGCGGCGCAGAATCGCTTCTGCTTCCTTATCGGTGATCGGTGCAGGCTTGTCGGCGGTACCGCCGATGAAACCCATCACCCGAGGCGTATCCTTGACCAAGTGCCAGGTACCCTCGTTCATATCCATCTGCACCAGCACGTAGCCAGGGAAGAATTTGCGTTCGCTTTTGCGCTTCTGGCCATTGCGCATCTCAACCACTTCTTCAGTGGGAACCAGAATCTCGCCGAAGCCGTCTTCCATACCGGCCAGCTTTACGCGCTCGATCAGCGAGCGCATTACATGCTTCTCGTAACCGGAGTAAGCATGCACAACATACCAACGCTTAGCCACGGGACACCCTTAGCCGACAATCAAGGAAACAAGCCAGCCGAGCAGGGAATCAAGCCCCCACAACAGCAACGCCATAACCAGAACAACAGCCACCACAATCAGGGTGGTCTGCGTGGTTTCTTGGCGAGTTGGCCAAACGACTTTACGAATCTCGGTGCGAGCTTCCTTAACCAGTACAAAGAAAGACTTGCCCTTGGCCGTCTGCAGGCCTACAAAGGCAGCTACAGCAGCAATGGCAAGCAATGCGAGTACGCGGTACAGGATCGGCGAAGCAGAAAAGTACTGATTGCCAACAACGCCAACAACCACCAGAGCGACTACTACAAGCCACTTGAGGAGGTCGAAACGAGAGCCTTGAGCTTCAGCTTTAGGAGTCATCTATGAAGATCCTGTGAAAAGAAAGCCAGACACACCAGGTGAATCTGGCAGGTCAGGAGGGAATCGAACCCCCAACCTACGGTTTTGGAGACCGTCGCTCTGCCAATTGAGCTACTGACCTAAAACAAAATCAGGCCGACCATTATGCCGACCCGAAAAAGACTTTACAACACTTACCAGGCAATCCCGACTGCAACACCAGCATCTGCGACACCGGCAACCCCGAATACACAACGAGGCGCAACCACAACCACCTAAAACAAAGGCAGATATTTTCATATCTGCCTTGTTATATGGAGCTCTTGAGCGGATTTGAACCGCTGACCTCACCCTTACCAAGGGTGTGCTCTACCAACTGAGCTACAAGAGCGTAACACTGTGCAAAACCTGTAAACTTGGAGCGGGTAGCGGGAATCGAACCCGCATCATCAGCTTGGAAGGCTGAGGTTCTACCACTAAACTATACCCGCGAGGCTTACAGCTCTCGCTAAAAATGGTGGAGGGGGAAGGATTCGAACCTTCGAAGTCGTAGACGTCAGATTTACAGTCTGATCCCTTTGGCCGCTCGGGAACCCCTCCTAAGCGAGCCGGCATTCTACATCATGCCAGCCTTCTGTCAAGCATTTTTCTCATTAAAAACCTGAGCTTAGCTGCGTTGACCTCGCCTCACATCGTTAACCGTTTCCGGTGTTCGCTGTGGAGCGGGCGCCATTCTATGCAAACTATTCGGTGGGTGCAACCCCCTCGCACGGCATTATTTTATGTTTTAACTCATTGAATTCTTTAGAAAGGTTTTGCAGCTGCAGATCGTCCAGCCAACGCCGGCTTTCCGGCGCAATACGCACCCAATACCCTGCGCTTTCCGAGCCCCTGGGCAGGGACTGGTATTTGACCTCCATCCCGCTCAACCGACGCTCAACCGCCTGCGCGGCCTCCTGGCGCGTATAGCCCCCCAGATAAAGGCAGCCATTGTCTGGCGAGACAGCTTTAGTCTTGTCTTTGGAGGCATCACCCGCTTCGCTCAACAGGCGTATATCCTGCTGAGACCCGCGATACAGACTCAAAGGCGTGACATCCTTCGCACGCAGTGGAGCCTCCTGTTGATGCCAGATGTAGTAAAAGCCATTGAGGACAAGCAGCAGCAGAAACAACCAACGCATAAAAACCTCAGGACAAGGGACAGGCCATGGCCAATCCGACAAACACCAAGTCCGGAACCACCCTGGCCCGAGGCACGACCTCAGAAACCAGGCTCGCATCCCCCCCGGTAAGGAATACGACAAAGTCCTCACCCCAGTAGCTGCGCGCCAACTCGAGCTGAGTCATTACGAAGCCGCGCAACATCAGCAAACAACCACGCTCGACAGCTTCGACAGTCGCGCGCCCTGGAACAAGATTTTCCAGAGCCTGCTCCGCCGCCAGATCTCCATAACGAATTTTCCGCGTATGGGTGCGCAACTGGTTGCGCATCAACGGCATGCCCGGACAGATGAAACCACCCAGGTGCTCCCCATCAGAAGCGATAAAGTCCGCAGTCACGGCCGTACCGAAGTCGAGCACCAGGCACGCACCTGAAGCCAGATGAAAGCCTCCAAGCATTGCAAGCCAGCGATCCAGCCCCAGCCGCTCAAACTCTTCATAACCGTTGCGCACGCCTGACATTTCGCGAGCAGGCGCTGCGCACACTATCGGCACATCAAAGGTATCCTTCAGCAGTGACGTCAGCGCACCGGTCTCTTCCGCAGTCCTGACGCTCACCAGCCGGCAAAACGTGAGGGCAAGCCCTTTGAGCTCCCCCAACCCCTCAAGCAATGCGAGATTGGAATCGACCACCCCCTCACCAAGCAGCTGCCCGGCATTCGCCGCAAGCACGCGCCACTTGATGAAACTATTCCCACAATCGAGCTCAAGAATCATCACGCAACCTCAGGCTCAATTCACCACCACTGAAGACTTTCTCCACACCATCCACCTTCAGGCGCAGGGCACCCTGGCCATCAATACCAAGCACCTCGCCATCAATTTGATTGACACCGGCAATCAACGACACGCTTCGCCCCTGCCACAGGTGATTTTGCTCCCACTCCGACTGGATGGCCAAAAAACCACCCGCCTGATGACGAGCCAGGTATCGCTGCAGCATCTCCCCCAACATGGCGACCAATTGGTTGCGATCAAACAATTTGCCTGATTCGAGCCGCATGGATGTCCATTGCTGGTCCACCTCGTCAGCGGACTGCATGTTCACATTGATTCCCACCCCCAGAACCACGTGGCACACATCAGCAGGGTCACCAACCAGCTCAAGCAATATTCCAGCGATCTTTTTCTGACCCACCAGAACATCGTTGGGCCACTTCAATCCAGCGGCTGCAATACCCAGCTCACGCAACGTCTGCAAAACAGCGAGCCCAACGACGAGACTCAAGCCCTCCAACTGGCGCATCCCACCATCAATACGCAGCACCAGACTGTAATAGACGTTTTCAGCGAAGGGACTGACCCATTTGCGACCCCGTCGCCCGCGCCCGGCCGTCTGCCGCTCCGAGAGCACAAGAAAGGGCGCAGCCTGCCCCCGCTCTATAGCACGCAGCGCCTCGGCGTTCGTGGAATCGATTGAGTCGTAAACCTGGACGGGCCAGTCGCAAGAAATCGCCCGGGCACTGATCTCGGAAGGATCGAGCAGCGCCAATGGCGCGGACAGTTGATAGCCGCGCCCACGAACTTTATGAATGGACAATCCCAGCTCAGCTTCTAAATGCTGAAGCTGCTTCCACACGGCGCTACGACTGACGCCCAGGGCAGCACCCAATGCTTGACCCGAATGGAATCGGCCATCTTTAAGAAGCTTTAACAACGTCAGCATGCAGGTCTCGCCTCACAATGAGGCCCGCATGATAGCCACGCGCCGAGCTATTGCATAGAAATCCAGTTGCCGTGACTTTTCTGCGGACAAAAACAAAACCCCAATTGCTTTCGCAATTGGGGTTTCGGAATTTAATCTTGACGATGACCTACTCTCACATGGGG